>JAIPIA010000002.1 GCA_021734945.1 Minisyncoccota bacterium
TGTTTGTAAGTGAGACATCAGAGACTGTGAGACCATTGTATGAAGAGTCAGATGACGCAGTGGCACCAGTGATGATTGTGTATGCAACATCACCATCAACAGAAGCATCATCAACACCTGTGACTGTCACAGTTTGTGGTGTACTCCAGTTTGAGTTTGTAAATGTAAGTGATGCTGGTGATGCAGTACCTTCAGCAGCGTTTGAACTTGAAAGACCGATGGTGACATCAGAAGAAGGTTGTGAATTGAGGACGATTGTAAATGTTGTTGATGAACCAGCTTCTGTTGTTGTAAGGCCTGAAGTTGGAGTAACTGTGACGCCGGGATGAGATATATCTGATACCTGCCAAACCATAATTCTATTAGCTCCAGTGTCAGCAACATACAATCTACCGGAGTAAGAATCAAAAGAAACGTCCTTATATAGCGTAGCTCCGGCTTGAGTTACTGAGGTGAGTGCTGAAGTAAAATTTGACTGCCCCAAGACGTACGACGCATTCATGCCGTCAGCAATACCACTTGAGAAGTCATAGGCTGTTACTCTCTTTGAAGTATTTTGAGAAACATAGAGCATTTTATTAGCATCGTCATAGGCAGCAGCGTATGGAGCGCTCATTCCTACCTGCGTAGTTGCCGCAGTTGCTGTTGTAAAGCTTGATTGCCCTATCACATTGATTGCATTCATACCGTTTGTAATAGTAGTTGTATTAAAAACAGAAACTCTGTTACCTGCCAATTGGGCTACAAACAGATATTTATTAGTAGGATCATATGCAATACCTCGAGGCCCATTGAGACCAGATTGTGTTGTTGCTGCAGTCGCCGTTGTATACAATGTTTGTCCAATCACATACGAGGCATTCATATTATTTGTAATACCACTTGAGAGGTCAAAAACTTTAACTCGGTTACCGGTCGCTTCTGAAACAAAAAGGTATTTACGAGCTGAGTCATAAGCAAGACCTCTCACAGCATTTAATCCTGATTGAGTACTTGCAGCTGCAAATGTGGTGAACCCAGCCTGCCCTAACACATACGATGCATTCATACCGTCAGTAATACCACTTGAAAGGTCAAAAATTTTGACCCGATTTCCCGGATTTTCACCAACAAAAAGTAAACTATTAGCCTCGTCATATGCCAAAGCAGATGGCACGTTTAAGCCAGACTGTGAATTAACTGCTGTGTTAGTGTAATAATTTGGTTGACCGAGGACATAGTCTGGAATATGGTCCACGGGATTATTACTTGAATCAAGATTATAAATTAAAATACGATTGTTACCAGTATCAGACAAAAACAATCGATGATTTACAGAGTCAAAAGCCGTACTTCCTGAATTATCGGTTGTGAGAGATATACCTAATTTGTTTGGACCATTATTGATAGTCAAGTTTGTATACACAGGCTGTGGATTGGATAAACTATCATCATATTGGCCTATCCCATTAACGGCATTCGCTCCATTAGAAATAGTAGATGGATCAACATTAAAAATTGACACTCTATTGTTACCAGTCTCTGCAACATAAAGTAGCTGATTTGCCGTGTCAATATATGAACCTGCAGGACTATTCAATGCACTCTGAGTTACACCAGCAGCGTTTGTAGTGAACCCAGCCTGTCCCAACACATACGATGCATCCATGCCGTTTGTGATACCGCCTGAAAGATTAAAGACTTTGACCCTGTTACCTTCCGTTACAAACAAACGATCATTAACATCATCATACGAAATATCATTTACTGTAGTAAATCCAGCCGCAGTATTGGTTGTTGAAACAGCAGTATGAAAATCAGGCTGACCGAGAACATAGTCAGGAATATGATCTATAAGTAAATTTCCTACCGTAAGGTTGTATACCAATACTCTGTAATTTAGCGAGTCCGCAACAAAAAGCCTGTGATGAACTCTGTCGAGTGACACCTCTGTTGGATTGCTCATACCCAAACGGTTTGGTGAATTGTTTATAGTGCCTTTTGTCCATGCGGGTTGAGGATTCGAGAGACTATCATCATATGCACCAATCAAGTTAATTGCATTCATGTTATCTGTAATAGTTCCACTTGCATCAAAAATGTTTATTCGCCCATTTGATGATTCAGACACATACAACCTACCATTTGATGAATCAAAATGGACTCCGTTCGCATCTCTTGTGGAAGCCTGAGTTGTAAGTGCAGCTGCAGCAGTAAAACTCGGTTGTCCTAACACGTTTGTAGCACCCATTCCATCAGTGATACCTGAGGACAAATCGTACATAGTCACTCGACGCGAGCCTTGCTGCGCAACATAAAGTCTTTTGTTTGTATTATCATAGGCAACACCATACGGGCCACTCATTCCTACCTGCGTAGTTGCAGCGGTCGCTGTTGTAAATAACGATTGACCAATGACATTGATTGCATTCATACCGTTTGTGATAGTAGTTGTATCAAATACAGAAACTCTTTGACCTGTAATTTGTCCAACAAACAAATATTTATTGGTAGAATCATACGCAATGCCACGAGGCGAACTTAATCCACTTTGGGTTACAGCAGCAGTTGCGGTTGTATACAAAGTTTGCCCCAAGACGTACGACGCATTCATACCGTTTGTAATACCACTTGAGAGATCAAAGACTTTGACTCGGTTACCAGATGATTCAGAAACAAAAAGGTATTTTCGAGACGAATCATATGTAAGTCCTGATGGAAGACTAAAACCACTTTGGGTATTTGCAGCAGTTGCGGTTGTATACAAAGTTTGTCCCAATACATACGACGCATTCATGCCGTTTGTGATACCACTTGAGAGATCAAAGACTTTGACTCGGTTGCCTGTAGATTCCGAAACAAAAAGATATTTATTTACACCATCGTACAAAACATCTCTTGGCGCGCTAAGGCCTGACTGAGAGTTAAGGGCTGTATTTGTATAAAAATTTGATTGGCCAATCACATAATCCGGGATACGGTCTACCAAATAATTACTCGAATCAAGATTGAAAACTAAAACACGGTTGTTTGTGGAATCTGCCACAAACAAAAGATGAGCGACAGAATCGGTCGTCACAGAACCTTGAAAACTCGCTGCGATACTTATACCAAGTCTATTTGGTCCATCATTTGCAAGTGTTTTTGTGTACACAGGTTGTGGATCAGATAAATTATCATCGTACTGACCTATTGCGTCAACAGCATTTGAACCATTTGCGATAGTTAGTGGATTCACATTAAAAATTGATACTCTGTCAATTCCCCCTTGTGATACATAAAGTAAATTATTGTCCTGGTCATAACGCATTTTAGATACAGTAGCGAGTCCCGACTGAGAACCGGAAGATGTGTTTGTAGTAAAACTAGCCTGCCCCAATACATATGATGCATTCATTCCGTTTGTGATACCTCCGGAGAGATCGTATATAGTTACACGATTTCCATTTGCGACAAATAGACGCTTATTTACATTGTCATACTCTACACCTACTAGTGCAGCAACAAGACCATTTTGGGTGATAGCAGACGTATTACTATGAAAGTCAGACTGGCCTATCACATAATCTGGAATATGATCCACAAGCAAATTACCCGCGGTCAGATTATAGACCAATACTCGGTTGTTGCCTGAATCTGAAATAAATAACCAATGGTTGGTAGTGTCCTGTGCAATATCTGATGTACCAGTTAAAGAAAGCCCTAACGAGTTTGGACCATTGTTCGCTCCAGATTTTGTATACACTGGCTGCGGATTACTGAGGCTGTCGTCGTATTGACCAATAAGGTCAATTGCATTCATACCGTTAGATATGGTCGTGTCTGCATATAATATCGAGCCGATCGGATTGAGTGCTATACAAAATATTAAAACACTAGCAATAGCTCTATTACGTAAATCATAAAGCGCCTTTTCAGCATTGTTCCAAGCTTGACCAGTTAGTGCAAGATAGATGCAAACCATTTTACCAAAAATGTTTAACTCAGAAGTTTTGAGGACAATCTTAACTTTTTTTAGCCTGTTTTTAATGGTATAAAAACAAAGCTTGCTGATTCGATATAAGGTGAGCATGCTTCATTCAATTGTAACAAATTTTACAACACGAGTCGACTAAATAATGACGAAGTTGAGCCTTATTTTAAGCTAATCCCTCAATTACCTCCCATGTTTTAGCTCCATGACTCCCCTTACATAAGATCACGTCATTATTATTCGCGTTATTCTTTAAATATTCTATGCACTCAGCATTGTCCTTTACATAAATCAGACTAGTCTGAGCATTATCTTCAGCAGGTTCACTTCCATTTTCAAAACTATCTGCAATATTTATAAGTATCAATTCAGAAACACCATACTCATTTGAGGTATTTACAATTCGCTCATAACCAGTGTGTAGATAGTCACCGAGCTCCTTCAAGCATCCAAGCACCATAATTTTTCGTTCATTTGGAAAAAGTTCTTTCATTGCTTTTATAGCTGCAATAACTGAATCTGGATTTCCATTATATGTGTCATCAATAATAGTTGCAGAAGTTTTTGTGTCGGTCGCTCCATGCACAATTTCAACTCTCGAAATACTAAATCTACCCTTATCATTTTTTGTTTCAGCAAGACCTTTTACAATTTGTTCAGCAGTAACACCAAATTCGTGTGCAATAGTAGCAACAAGTAATGCATCGGCAATTATATGAGGAGCTTGAATACCAATTTGATTCAATTTTGATTGAAAATTTAAAAACTCAGCTCCTAGGCATTCAATATGGTTAATATCTACAGCTGCTTTGCGAGCCTTGGTCCGCTCAAGTAGATATTCTGCATACTGATCAGCCTTTGGTACTACATATAGTCCATCCTTTGGAAGTGCTAACGCGACAGATCCTTCTTCATCTGCAATAGCCTCCAGCGTGCCAAAAAACTCGATATGAGCAGCCCCAATGCTAGTTGTGATACCGAATGAGGGCTTTGAAATATCACAGAGGAGCTCAATTTCTCCAGGATGATTTGAACCTAGTTCAAGCACAGCTATTTCATGCGTTGGTTTAATAGCCAATACAGCAAGTGGAAGTCCAATAAAATTATTTAAATTACCCTTTGTGTACGCAACTTTTTCAATACCATATTCATTAGTGCCGTATTTTTGCATCAATACACTTGCGAGAAAGTTTTTTGTTGTAGTCTTGCCATTGCATCCCGTAATAGCAATTATAGGAATTTTTAAGGTGTCTCTATATTCAGTTGCGAGTTGTTGCAATGCTTTTATAGTGTCTTCAACTTTCAAAAGTTGCTCACCGTTCAATTCGGACAATTCAGACGGTTCAAACGGTTGAAACAACTTAAAGTCATTATTTACAACACAAATTGCAGCGCCTTTTTCGAGTGCCTGTGCAACAAAATTATGACCATCAAACTGATCACCCTTTATTGCAAAAAATATATCTCCAGATTTTATAGTTCGTGTATCAGTCGACACACTCATTTCTCCTGTTTTAATTTTTGAAATTATTTCATCAAACATCTTTATTTTTATATTGATATTTAAATTTATTTTGTGTGTTCCTCTCATGTACCCAAAGTGTATACTTTGGGTACATGAGACATACATAGCACACAACCTCTACGTTATAGACTCCACACTACAGAACAACCTTCATATCAGTCGCACTCTTATTTTACCAAAGTTGCTTCAATACACATAAACATTGGAATCTCCTTTCGCGCCTCATCTTCTGCTTTTGCTCGAGGCCCTCCCTGACTTTTCTTATGAGATGACCATTCTTCGAGCTTTGTAATAGAAAATCCGTTCTTCGATAAGAGTTTCATAAAAACTTGAAGTGGTCTGTGGTATGAAATTGTGTATTTTTTATCTCGCACTCGTTCTTTTGGAATACCTGGATTCATATCAATTTTAATAGTACCTTCACTCAGGTATTGATACACGACTCGCCCTTGTCTATCTCGATTTGTACTACTTGGTCGATCATCATAAAACCAATCAGACGATTGCGGAATTCTAAAAGATGGATGATTTATAACAAGCACCAATCGGCCGTAAGTTACAGCAGGGCTATCTTTGATGTCTCTTTTATTTTTAATAGAAAGTCCAACAATGTCCTGTTTTTTTGGCCGTCGGAGAATTCGCGCGATTTCACTGAATGTTTTATCTAACTCCTTTATATTTTGTGCAGCAAGAATACACATAGCAGTATCAACCGTAGACGATTGGATAAGACTTAGATCATCAGCACTTGAAACATGGAACTTTGCATTATTGAGTTTTTTTTCAGCGAATCGATCCTCAGCTTTCCGAATGAGTTCTGAAGAAATATCAACACCAACAACACGAGCCTTTTGGAGAGCTACAGCTTCTGCAAAATATCCCTGTCCACAAGCAATATCAGCAATATAATCGCCAAAACGTGGATTTACTATACGTAGAATATTTGGCAAAATAACGTTCTTTTGATAAGAGTCCTCTGAACCGAGATAATCGTCATACCAGTCTGCAACCTTTCCCCAAGATGTGTCGTGTTTCATATATGTAGTAGTTTTATGTATGCAATATAGCACAAAAAGCCTATTTTAGGGCATTTATATTAGACTATGTTAAATTTGCTCATATCTGCATATCATGTTATAATTTTTTAAAGAAGGTTCTTTGAAAAGCGAGTATTGACGTAAGAATTTTTTACATATTTATCTTAGTTGGATGACTGTGTGCAGAATCCTTACGTCAATTCGATTCCCATCGAAAAGACGTGAGCAGTCCAACACTCACCCTCAACAACAACCCGATTATGCCCACATATCCACATGACCCAGATCCATGGGTCACAAGCCATCCACCAGCAAGTACCCACCCAGTTGATCAAACAGAAGTCAACTACAGTGTCGCGCTCAGATACCTCAGCTGGATGGTTTTCTGGCTCGCTGTGCTCGCATTCGAGTACTACACGGGCTTCTCTGCTGGAGTCGGAGAAATCACCGCAAGCAAAGACATGCAGACGATCGTCAAGTTTGGACTCTTCTGGATTCCAATCATTTGCACTACTATATGCGTCCTCTGTGGTCTATGGTCGCTGTTCCCAAAAACGCGCCCACGCCAGCCATAACGGCGGAATCGCGAAAGCGAAGCTGCCAGTACACGCAAGTGTACAAAAATACCCTCCGGTTCGTCCTGAGGGTATTCTTATTTTCTACTTTTTATTTTATATAGTTTCTACCAACCCTTACTTCTGCACTGCCTTCACCGCGTCCCCTGCAACTTTTACTGTAGCTTTCTTTGCTTTTGCGCTAGTACTAGCAACTTTAGCAGCTACTTTCTTTACAACTTTCTTTCCAGCACTGAGCTCTCGCTTAATATTTTTCCACTGTGACTTGAGCTCTTTTCCTACAAGAGCGAGTTCTGTTGTGTCAACAGACTTAACGCTTTCGTACTTTTTCATTACAGCGTCGATAGCTTGCTGATATAGATTTTCGTCGATTTCCTTTATCTTTTCAATTCGTTCGAGTACTTCACCTTTTGCTTTGAGAGCCCAACCCTTTACTTGCTTGATTTTTTTCTGAGCAGCCTTATTTCCATGAATAAAGTATGCACCTGCAGCGGCAGCTACTAAACCTCCAATAATTGCGATACTTGCACCTGAACCAGACTTAGGTGATTTTAAAGATCCTGACTTAGCGTTTTTGTTTGCCATGTGATTTTTTGCGAAAATATAAAATTATCCTGAATAATGCATATGACCATGCGTGTACAGTATATCACGCTCAATAAAAAGCATTGGATTGTAATCTTACCTATGAGCCTATCGAAGATAGATGTACTAAATTCAATACTATTTAATTCTTAGACTATCGTGATTAGACTACTCCTCGTCTTTGTCAGTATGTGATGCTTTTTTATTCCGCCCAGTACGTGATTCATGTCGAGCATTTGAACCTCCTGTGAATTTACTTGTTACTTTATTAAGAAAAAAACCTGTAGCAAATTTCCAGAAATTTGAAACTTTCTCACCTTCTGATTTTACCCTTTCGCGCAGTTCAGCGATATCATCGGCAACATTGTCACTCTCTTTTTTAAGTTTATCAGCAATATATGAAAAAGCTCTTACAATTTTTACTACGTAAGTCAAAATAAGTATAAGTAGTATAGTAAGCAGAATTAATGCTATCGTTGTTATGAAAAAAAATATATCTGCATGTATAAGTGTGTTGTCCATATGTTTATATTATATATTAAATATTTAAAATTCTTTTGAAAAATGAACCTTTACTTCCTGGCAATGGGCCGTATTTGTTGGGTGCAGGATTACCTTTTATAGTAACGAGAACAACAAAGAGAATGAGCAGTGTCAAATCGAGAGCAAAAAAACCTACTGGATATACTTGTCCAAATGAAGGTACAAACCATACGAGAAAGAGAAAAGCTAATCCACCCGGTAAACCTAAGTTATGTAGACGTCTCACAATAAGAGACAGAGAAATTATTGTTATTGGTGCCAGTAAAACAGGAATCAGCATGAGTAAATAATTGTTGGGATCACTCGCAATTGTATCTAGCATATACTGCCAAAGATTTGGTGTGAAATGTGCGAGAATCAAAGCACTAAACGCTACAATTATATATCCAACACCAAAGAAAAATAAGAAGCCCAGTACAAAATCTTTTCGGCGAAGTCGTCCTACAAAAAGGCCTTTTTGTTCAACTGAGTGAGAGATTGTATGCCCACTAAAAATCCCAGCAAATGATTTTCCATCCTTAGTAAGTGGTGGCATAAAATCATTAGCAGCAACTAAGTCTTGATGTGTATCCTTATAATTTTTATTCACATACGAGAAAGCTTTCTCAATATGATCCTCAGCAAAACCAGCTCGAAGGAGCATTTGTTTTATATCATTGGGTTTAATAGCACTCTCAAGTTTTGTCTTTATAAAAGACAAAAGTCCTTTTTCAGGTAGATGGTCATGCGAGTTTCCTGAATTATGCAATGATGCGTCTTGAGATTTATGTTGAGATACATATTGAGGCATAACACAGTAATGATATATCTATTGTCTCTTTGTGACAATATAGTTAAAGTGTTTTTCTGAAACTGGTTGAATAGAAAGCCGACTTCCTTTTTGTCGAACGAGCATACCGTCAAGTTTTGGATCTATTTTTATCTCAGAAAGAGTAAAGGGAGTATCAAACTTTTTTTTGAATGCAAAATCCACAAGCACCCATGTTGGTTCAAATGGAATTTTATTTTTTAATGATTCAACTCTCCTTTTATCAGAAGAAGGATCATAATGCTCGTCCTTTTTATCAAATGCAGATTCATCTGTATAAGGACTACTCGCCACCTCTGCAATACCATACACACCATTTGGTAAATCCTTATTGGTTGAACTTGAATGATAAAAGAGAGCTAAATCGCCGACTTTGATTCGATCACGCATAAAATTACGAGCTTGAAAATTTCGTACTCCAGACCATGGGCTCTTCATATCTTTCTTCAAATCATCGATTGAATAACAATCGCCTTCTGATTTTATAAGCCAATAATTCATTTTCTATTTTTCCAATAGCTCGAAACTCATGATTCGCACATTGTCAGCTGTATCGATACTTGCAACAGCAATTGCTGTATAAGAAGCTGTACCGTTTGTATATTCAACCAACGCTCTATCTGGACCATCAAATGTTACATCCGTTACTTCATATGGTATTTTTGATTTTGGAACTGCAAGGGCGTTAATATGAGATTCTATATAAGAAATGACAATTGATCTCTGCGTTTCAGTAAATGGAGTAGTCACTCGAGTTACTTTTGCAGGTGTAGTCGGTTTTGCAACAGGTTTTGTAGTCTGACCATTTTGATTTGACATCACAGGAGAAGATGTCGCCACTGGACGAGTTACACCTGCTGGAAATGAAGATGTAGGCTTGTTTGTAGAATTAGTATTTTGTGCACCGTTTGTCTGGTTTGAAGTGCCGTTTTGAGTAACATCAACACTTGGTGAATACATTGTTATGTACCAATAGTATGCTCCACCGCCTAAAAGTAATAGTACAAGAATTGCACTAATAATTAGTACAATTGTACTTTTGTGCCCACCTGTAGCGGTTGGTTTAAGAGCTCCCAATGTTGGTGCCGTATTATTATTTGAGACAACTGAATTTTTTGGTACAGATGTTGATACTGATGATTGAGGTGTAGACATACTCATTGAAGGCGTAGATGTCTTATTTGCCATATTAGAAATAGAAGGAGATGACATATTAGACTGTGACATGTCTGTCTGAGCAGAATATGGAGTAGACACAGGACGAGGAGAAACTGGTGGAGTTTGTGTCACTGATGCAGGAGGAGTGTATGGTTTGAAGGAAGAAACAGGAGAATTTGGAACCTGAACAGTTGATGATGGTGAAATTGATGCTTGCTGCTGAGTACTCTGTGTAGGTATGTTATGAGACGGAACAGAAGGAGCCTTATCAATATTTGGATTCATTATACGATCAAGTGCCGATGGAGTATGTGCCGAAAAAGGTGAAGAAGGTATAGCTGATGATGGAGTTGGAGAAGATGGAGTCGAAGAAGATGGAGTCGGCGGAGTTTGCGAAACTGGAGGAGTTGGGTTTGAAAATTTTGGAGTAGAAGTTAATGTCTGTCCAGGCTTCGGCATACCTTGAAATACTGGGTCGAGATTATTGCCACCTAATTGACCATTATTATTGATTGGGTTTTTTGTTGGTTCCATAATAATACTAGTATACCACCAATGAACTCAGAGCAAAGTAACCCGTCAACAGTCTCTGGATTAAAACTTTCTTATTACAGCTTTTACCACAGCGGCAATCTTCAAGTCATATTCGGGATAAATATCTTTGAATTTTTTGTTGGCTGGCTGAAGATATGGATTTCCTCGTTTATCAATACGATAATATTTCATGGTCCACCCACCATCTACTTCAGCAATCACTATATCTCCAACACGCGCATTAGTGCGTCGCTCAACTAAGACCATATCACCTTCCGCAATATGAGCTTCTATCATCGACTCACCTTTTACTTCGAGCATGTATGTAGAATCTTTTGAATCACCTAACAAGAAATCTTCTATACTCGTTGCGTCAAGCATCTCTTCTCCTGCTACAGTTGGCATACCAGCTTCAACTAGACCAAGAACAGGGACATCTCCATGGAGCCTTGCGGGAGTCAACTTCCCTTTTGAATCCTTTTCGAAAATACCATCGTCAACCAATTTGTTGATGAGTTTATATACTGCGTTTTTAGATTTAAAGCCAACCAAAGACATAATCTCACTATAACCAGGTACACGCTTATGCGATTTGTAAAAGTCTGTTATTTTCTTTTTGTATGATTCGTATGACATTTGATTTTTCGAAACTGTATTGACCTAGTTTATTGACCTATTTTTTTTGGTGACCCTTAAGTCTGACAATTTTCTTTAAGTGTATCAGATTTTGTATCAGCCCGTGTGAAGATGAACTAGAAAAGGAAACTTGCCATTGCAAAAGTTCGTGCAAGCGATGCTTCGCTTTCAAGTCGTCGAAGTTGTGATACAAGGTTTCGATGTCGTGATGATTCTTTTTCGTATGAAATACCTTTTACTATTTTCTCATCAATCTTTTTGTTGATTGATCGAAGTTCTCTATTAATTGCAAACATAAGTGACATTCTTTTCATATTGGTGGTGTTTATATTTTTATAATTGATTTGAGGCATTTGCGTAGAGTTAAGTTCCTTCCCTTTCTATGCTCTGCCTGCATGTTTCTGGATGTTTATAGTATAGGTGAACTATGGTTCACCTGTCAAATAAATAGAGTAGGGGAGTTGTGTATAACTAAAAAAGAAGCCCATTCGTAGGCTTCTTTTAGCGAGTAATTTTATAAATTTTATTGCAAATTTTTGCAGTACCTAATTCAGTTTTGAGAGCCATTTTTCAAAAATTTCTTTTACTACTGGAAGAATATCTACTCGCCCAATATCATGATCTGCATTTTTAATAATATGAAATTCCTTATCCCCTACTGGAGTAGCAACCGCATCAAAAAGAAGTTGTTCGTGGTTTGGAGGTGTAGATTTATCAAACTCTCCCGCCAACATTAGAAGTGGCATATTGATTTTTGAGGCGTTCATAAGCATATCGTACTTTAGACGGTCTTCCATATGCGACCACTTAAGTATTTTAATATCCCCATTTGACCGCTTTTGCTCTTGATACCCAAGGGCCTTCCATTTTTCCACCTCTTCTGGACCACGAGCATCGAGACTTAACTTACCTGAAATCACTGTCGCGAGAGGAGCAAGAGCTTTTACTTTTTCTGGAAATCTTTCTGCATAATAAACTGTACTCATAGCGCCAAGACTATGCCCTACTAAAATAAACGGTTCCGTATACTGCGGTAAGTTTTTGCTTGCCCACTCTATGACATCTTCCAAATCCGATGCATACGTTGTAAATGTTGCATCCGCATAATCCCCATCGCTTTTACCAAATGAATGTGTTGGATCAAAACTTATGGCAATGTAGCCATAATGAGTTAGAACGTCAGACATAGCAACAAATTCTTGTCTACCGTGACGACTTCCAAGTGATGGCATAATAAAGGCAAGACCCTTTGCTTTTGCGGGATGTGGATTTAAATCTACATGTAATTCAACAGGTAAATCTATGTTTACAAGAATTCTGAGATTGTCTCGATTTTTTATAAAAAGTTTAGACATTTTTTATCTCTATCTTTTAAGTAATTTAAATATTATAAACTCCGGAATCTTTTGAAGCCTTTTGTATGTTTCTGGTCGTAATTCCTTCATTCTCTCTTTCGGTAAAGGCTCAACTATTTGTTCGATTAAAAATCCCGCCTCATATATACACTTCGAAATTTCTCCCATAGGTACATGCCAAAAATTTACAGTATTTTCTCCAAAAACGTCAACTATTTTATTTTTATTTAAATAATCACCTATTATCGTAGCTTCTTTAGTGATTTTATTTTTAAATACCTCTACCTTATAAATTTCATGATCTTCATTTTCTACTACTTCGGCAGCAAATCGCACAGGGTGATTACATGAAAATATAAAATGAGAACCGGGTTTCAGAACACGATATACTTCAGATAAAGATTGTGTCCAATTTTCAATATAATGAATAGCAAGACTTGAATACGCAAAATCAAAACTCTGATCAGCAAATTCTAGTTTTTCCATATCCATAGTTTTGAATTCGCAATTAGGATATGTTTGAGAAGCAATCTTTATTAGCTCGCTTGATAGGTCAATTCCAACAGACTTGGTAGCACCCTGATTTTTTAAATAATTACTATCCTCTCCACTTCCACATCCAACACTTAGCACTGTCTTACCTTTCAAATCTGGCAACAAAGCGTACATCGCAGGTTTTTCATAATACGAATGATATACAGCATCATCTGGATTACGAACATGATTTGTATATTTTTCTGCTCTTTTTTGGTACCAATCTAATGTTTTTTCGTCAGTGGACATATTGAATAAATAGTATCATGCCCATACTCCCTAGTACAAAGGGTCTATATACCACACTTACACAAAGTATATACTTTGTGTAAACGACCCATACACGTGCACATACGCTCAAAAAAAACAAAAGACCCACTTTCGTGAGTCCTTTGTTTAATTAGTACGAGTTTTATCCCGCCAAATTTGCCGATGTATCCTGAGAATTATCGAGCTCGCGTTAATCTTAATGTCCTGCAACAAACGTAAGAGCCTTACCAACAGCGCCACCACGACCTGTTCGGCCGATTCGGTGCACATAGTCATCGTATGTCATTGGAAGCTCGTAGTTGATTACGTGAGATACATTTTTAACGTCGATTCCTCGCGCTGCAACGTCAGTTGCCACAAGAATGTTTAATGTATCACCCTTGAACGAAGCGAGAGCCTTCTGTCGCTGATAGTGATTTTTATCACCGTGAATAGAAGCAGCTTTGTGACCAAGTTTGATGAGGTCTTCTGTGATTCGCTCTACACCACTTTTTGTCTGTCCGAAAATGAGAACTTTTTTGAATTCTTCAGTATCAGAAAGAAGCCCATGAAGTTTATCCATTTTGTTCTCACCTCGTCCAACTCGTACAACATCCTGATCAACACTCTTTGAAGTATCACCAGTTTTTACTGAAATTGTAACAGGTTCGTTAAGGAATTCGTGAACAAGGTTTTGAATTTCTTTTGACATAGTTGCTGTGAAGAAAAGAGTTTGTCTTGTCTTTGGCATTTGTCCAATGATGAATCGCATTTCATTAATGAATCCCATGTCTAACATTCGATCAGCTTCATCAAGAACCACGTTAGTGAATTTTGAGAAGTTGATATATTTTCGTTCACCAAGATCTTTGAGTCGTCCTGGAGTACCTATTACGAAGTTGTTGAAATATTTGAGGTCCATAATCTGTTTTCGAATATGAGCACCACCTACGCAACATACAGAGTAAATTTTTGTGTCTCGAATAAGAATAAGAAGTTCTTCTTCAATTTGCACAGCGAGTTCTCGCGTAGGTGCCATGATAAGAATTTCTTCTTTTGGATTATCAATAACTTTATTTACAAGTGGAATAAGAAAGGCCATAGTCTTTCCAGTACCTGTGTTTGCAATACCAATCACATCTTTTCCTTCAAGAACCACAGGAATAGCCTGATCCTGAATTGGACTTGGATTTACATAACCCTTGAGTGCAATTCGTTTCTTGATATCTTCTGCAATATTAAAATCGTTGAATGTATGAGTTGGTTTGTATGCAGCCGCAAGTTTTGCCTCAGCTGTAACATGAGATGTATCTGCAATTTTATTTATAAATTTGTTAACATCAATGTGTTGTCCACGTCCACCTCCTCGTGAACCTCCACGACCACCACCAAAGCCTCCTCGGCCTCCTGATGAGTAACCACCTCGGCCACCGCCGTAAGATGAACCTCCTGAAGAATATCCTCCTCGTGATCCACCGTATGATGAGCCACCTGATGAATATCCACCTCGTCCTCCAGAGCTATATCCACCAGAAGAGTATCCTGATGATGTTCGTGGAGATGATGAATAAGAAGAACCACCTCGTGAAGAAGTTCCATAAGATGTTTGTGATCCTCCATATGATGGAGTACTACTTGATCGTGGTGCTGATGAGGCACTTGATGATCGAGGTGCACTTGTTCCATATGAAGTTTGTGATCCACTAAATGATGGTCGTGATGATCCATATGAAGATGAACCTCCTGAAGAATATCCTCCTCGTGATCCACCATATGATGAGCCACCAGATCGAGGTGCTGAAGAGTAACCTCCTCGTGAACCAGATGAACTTCCTCCTGATGAGTATGAAGATCCAGAACTATATCCACTTCGAGCATTGTCTCTTGGTGCATATGAAGAAGAACCACCTGAACGTGAGTCAGATGAATAACCAGCTGTTCGTGGTTTTACTGATGAATTGTGTGCTTTTGGTACAAATTGTTTAGCAAATGAAAGCGCATCTGCTTTTGGTGCCGGACGAAAAGTCGGCTTTGGTCCACGAGAAGCTCCTGCTCCACGTGAAAAACTTGATTTATTATTGTTCATTTTTATGTAGTGTAAGGCGTAAAGTCCTCGCCTGATTACAAAACATAGGCGTCGATAGTTTAGATATATTGCGCAAGGCGCTGAATCTAAAGCTTAATAAAGTGACGCAAAGTGGCCATATAGGCCGTAGGCAAAAACTTAGATATAACTTACCCTTACAACTTACACTAGGATACAGTATTTGTCAAATAGCAACATATGTGGTAAAAATATGGCTCTAGTCACCTAAAGGCATCCTCGAACCTAGCAATAGGCCCGTGGACACCCGAAGGAGTTGACATCAAGTAGGTAAAATAAGTAGGAAATACTAAGTAAGCTGTCCGTCTGGTAGCTGAAAGGTAGTCAACGCAACCAACAACAATTGAGGATAAACACCATGCAACAGATCGAGCAAAAGAAAGTCTTAACAATCCGCATTCAACTCAGGGCACAACGAGACCTTCGCCTTAAATTGATAGGCATGATTGAAAGAGACAGAGGTCTTGGTATTGCGGGACCAGAAGAGACCCCTAACCTTCTCATCAGTGACGATCTGAAGGTTCTTTCAACAAAAAGAAATGGAATGAGAAGAGTCTTGTTGATTCAAGATACATCCAAAGCAACTCCAGCAGTGGAAGGAGAAATCCAACTGATGACCCGTGAGGAAGTCTTGAGTATGGTGAAACGGCTAGTCCAGTAACAGACACCCGACCCGTGTACCTAATGTAAAACTTGAAAGAGTAGTGCATTAGGTATGCGGGTCATTTTTTTATGCGATTTTTATTTGAACAAATCAACATAAAAAAACTGTGACCTTTGGTCAAAAAGACCTAAAACATAGCCACCTTCATCCCTTTTCGTATTTGCAGATAATTTGGAATTGTCCGCTCAACTAATTTCCAAAAATTTGGACCATGATTAAATTCTGCCAAATGGCAAAGTTCATGAACAACGACATAATCTATTTCTTCTGGAAGCAGCAATGCAAGCTTGTGGCTAAAGTTTAAATTTCCTTTACGTGAGCAACTTCCCCATCTGGTTGAAACTTTTTTTACTCGCACATCTTTATATGTGAAATTATAAAATGTATTGAAGTACTTCAATCGCTCGGTGACAATATGTAGTGTTTTTACTTTGAGTTCTTTTTCAGAAAGTTTTGATGCTGAAATTGGCGCCTGAGATGCCGGATTAGAACTTGAATCCCCTAGTCCGTTTCCATCTCCACCTATGTTTCCATTTCCATGCACATCTCCATTTCCAGCTCCATTTAAATCACGTAGTTTGCGTAGTTTATTTATTTTTTTTTGAAGTTTTATATATTTTTCTCTCTGCTTTTCTATCCATTCTTTTTTTGTCACAACAAAATGCTCCGCTTTAGATAAAAGCATGTTTTGTAAAATAGAAGCACGACGAAATGGAACATTCACAACACAAGAACCATCACGTTTTACTGTGATGCTTATTCGTTTTGCTCGACGGTTTATTTTAAATGTATAGTCTAGGAAATTCATCTTGATTTATTAGCCAACAACAACTGAGTATTTCAGTGGATGATTGTGGTGAATGTAGACATTCTACACGGTCAAATTATGTGAAGTAAACATCCCCCGACCGTGCACTGCCTAAGCAGGTACACATGTCGGGAGATATGTTGTTCACGAACTTCTATAAGATTGTTTTGAGGAATAGCTCAGTGCCTCATCCTACGTCCTACATGACGCAGAAAATGGAAGAGAAACATCATGGAATAAACAGTCGTCAGAGGTACAGCACAAGTGTTCGCAGTTCGTTCAAAATTTGACATCGTCTTAATATGTTCAAAGAGCGGCAGTACATAGCCGAAAGAAGGATATATAAACAATGAGATGTTGAGAGAAAACAGAAACCAGAGCAAAGCAAGAGCAACAAACCAAAGCGCACCTAGCGTAAAAGACGCCATAATGCTCTCTTCACCGTCTTTATCCTCAAAGTCCAGCTTCAGACTGAGGTTCTTTGCAGTCTGATCAACGTGATCATTAATGGAACAGATAATTGCCCAGGAAGAGACGACGAATCGCCCGACACCAGAGATACACGCAAAAATGAAACGAGAAAGACCAACAGTTTTACTTTTCATAGGAATGATAGGACTATGTGATTTGGGACAGCAAGATTGCCAAGCTGAAACGAACGAATGAGAATCTTTGCAAGACTGGGTATTAGCCCACTCACATTTTCTCAAAAAAAATAGTACCGATTCACTCAAAATCTGTCAAATACTAATCCTCCTTTATCTCAGCTTGAGGTACCATACCACTTACCTTAACATCGCCACTCATTTCATCAAGAAGGTCACCCAGATCTTTCCATCGCGGAGTTACAGTTTGTTCGCCGATTACCCAAAACAGCTCAGGTGCAAATTCTTGAATAAATTCATAATCGTGACTCACAAGTAAAATTGTACTCTTTGAAACTTTACAAGAGTGCAACAAAACTTCCCATGTTACTTCATCGATATGGTTTGTGGGTTCATCGAGAATAAGAAAATCAGGTTTTTGGCCAAATACAATAGCAAAACGTAATCGCATTCGCTCACCTCCAGAAAGTGAACCTATTTTTGTTTGCATTTTTTTGAGATCAAAACGCATTGCACCAAGTGCAGATCGAGCTTCAACATCAAAGCAGTTGAGTTTTTTCATAACTACATCAACTGGATTTGCATCAGCATCAAACTGCATATGCTGATCAAAGTACGCGAAACTTACAGGCTTCTCTGGCACACGAGACGTTGGATCATATGTTCCCATTGCCCAAGTCACAGCACCTTCTGTTGGAGTAAGGTCACCTGTCAAAGATTTGAGGAATGTAGACTTGCCGGCCCCATTTCGTCCAAGGAGAGCAATGTGTGAACCACTTCTAACTTCAAGTGACACGTCTTTGAATGTAAATGCTTTCGCATCAGGATATTTAAATCCAAGCTTAGTTGTGCGCATTAAAAGTTTTCCATCATGGAATCCTTCACCACCTTGTGAAATTTTTACACGAGCCTTTTTATCATCTGGTCGTCCCGTATCTTTATGACTCGCTTTGAGTTCATTGAGCTCTTTGAGTTTCCGCTGATATGCAGAAACTTCTTTTCCACGAATAGCTTTTTGTTTCAAAATAACAATTGTATTTTGCAATTGTTTGATTCGTTTTGTTTCTGTGTCAAAAGCTCTCTGCATTCCTCCAATTCGTTCCATTTTGTTTTCGATATAATCATCATACCCACCTTCTGAAATATGCACTTGTCCGTTTGCGAGCTCTGCAACTTTTGTTGCAATAGAATCAATAAGAAGTCGATCGTGAGAAATAAAGACAACACCACCTCGATAATCTTGAAGCATTCGAATAAGGACCATACGACTCACGATGTCAATGTGGTTTTCAGGTTCATCGAGAAGTATAAAATCTGGATTTCCAGCAAACGCCACTGAGAGCATCAGAATCTTCTGCTGACCTCCTGAGAATGATCCACAAACAGAATCGGCTTCGTCATCTCTTGGTGCAATTTTTTCCAAATCAAATCCCAGTTCTTTTGAAATACTATATACTCGTTTTGTAAGAGAGATACCGATATTTGATTCTATATATTCAGAGACGGTTTTCTTAACACTTTCATGAGGAAATTCCTGTGGAATATATACTGCACGAATGTGTCCACTTCTTTCTACTACGCCTTCATCAGCTTCTATCTCGCCACAAAGAATCTTAAGTAAAGTAGATTTTCCAGCACCGTTTTCTCCAAGAATACAAAGTCGCTCATTTTCATTACATTTCAAAGAAACGCCAGTAAAGATCGTTCGGTCTCCATATGCGTATTCTATTTTTTTGAGATTTATGTATTTCATTTAAGAAGCCTATAGTATCAGTCTTTTATGAGAATTGAAAATATCCCTTCTGACTTGATTAGTAATATAAAAAGTGAACCTACATGTCACGGGCGATTGATTTATGAGTAAAAAACAATGCTCCGCCTCGGGACCCTTTCAGGTAAACCGTAAGCGGAGCATCTATGTTTGGAGGCGTGAACCTCGGTACGAACATCAAGCTGCCTTTCGTTCCGACTCTTCAATCAATTCATTAAAGATCCTCCTCAGATCTTCCTGACCTGTTGGAACTAGACCATAGCCCTTAGGTAGCCTTGGATCTTTATAGAAGAGATAAAATCTCCCTGGCCTCAGAATTGGAGCTAAGCGCAGAGCATCAACTGAAGTTGAGTTGTAACCATCAGGCAAAATCAGATGAACTTTTTCTGTGCCTGTCTTACGCCTTCGGAACTGAGGAATCATCACGAGTTTTGATTTCCTGACTTCATTTTCAGGTATCTTTAGCCACAAATTCATAAAATCAAACAGTGGCCTAGGGATTCTATTTGTCTCAGTCCACTTTCTCAAAGTCAGATAAGGAATCCCTGTTTTCTTAGAAAAACAACTTAGACCTCCCACCTTCATATTGAAGTAATCGTTTATTTTCCTATAGAACCACCTATCCTTCTCCGTCCGTTTCTTAGGAGTAGTTTTTTTATCATCCTTTTGCATTACTAACCTCTCTTTCCAGCCAATTTAAGGCGTTTATTGTTGTTATGTTGTCTACATTGGGCTTATTGAAAAGCTCTCACGTAGGGTGCAATCTGGCACAGAATATACAATAATATACTGTATTTGTATAGGGTGACTAAACAATCTTAAATTAGGTTAATCTCTGCTCACTTTACTACTCATCCTACTAAACACATTTAGTAGATAACTTCCTCTTACTTTTTTATAAACATAGTATAATAATACTCGTACATTATTAAATAATTGTTCCACAGTACAGTATAGATTCAACATAATATTATGAACGTTTTACATTCAACAACAAAAAATCACCTCTTTAATACAGGTGTGATCGCTACCCTCATGTGTGTCCTTGCTCTTGGTGGTTTCCAAACGGCAAACGCACAAGACGAAACCAGTGAAGGAGCTCCGAGACCAACCCTTCGAAAAGATGCAGTAGTTGATAAAAAAGAAATTCGAACAACAGCACAAACTGTCCGAAAAGAAATCCGACAAATTGCGACATCAACACGGGGAACTATTCTACAAAATAGTAAAGGAATCGCGAACACTATACGAGAGGAAGGTAAAGATGGTTCTATGAGTAGAGCCAGTACAACAAAAGCTCTCAAAGACAACCGCGCGTCTACGACAGAAGCTATGAGAGCTAACCGTGCAAGCACTACAGAAGCGATAAAAGCCAACAGAGAAGCAATGCTAAAAAATATTAAGGACAGACAAGATTCACTAAAAAAACAAATTGATGCCAAGCGAACTGAAAAAAGACAAAAGCTAGATGACAAAAAGAAAGCTACAGTAGATGCAGCACTTCAAAATATTTTTAAAAGATTAGTTGAAAAGGTTGGGAAATTGGCAACTATTGATGTTCGACTAAACGCTAAAGTTACAGAACTTCAAGCAAAAGGCACAGACGTAAGCACTGCGTCATCACTTCTAATCACTGCTAAAGCTGCTTTAAATAAAGCACGTATTGATGTAGATGCAACTCGTAACCTTGCTACACAGCAAACATCAACTTCTACATCTAAAGAAATTCTTAAAAGTTTGGTAGATACAGCTCAATCAAGTATTGAGTCAGCAGCTGACGCATACAAAAAAGTGGGAGAAAACTTGAGACCGTATCTTGAGCTTTCGACGAGCGCTTCGAACACTTCCGTAACAACTGATGATCAGGTCACAACATCATCATCTTCAAATTAATATCGAATTTATCTTTATCTAAATTTAATTAACAACATGGATCCAAAAACAAACAACCAAATGAATTCTATGTACCAAGCTCCTGTTGGTCCACAGCCTGAACATAAAACTTCTATTGTTTCAATAGTAATTCTACTTATTATTGCAATACTAGTAGCAGTACTCGGCTTTGGTAGGATTAATAACCTCAAAGAAGAAGCTGCAAAAATTAATAATCAAAATATGATGCAGCAAAAATCAGCTCAAGATCGACAACGAGCAGAACAAGCAAAAAAAGTTGAGGATGCGAGCATACTCAATGATTTAGATAATATCTCTGCAGATGAAAATGCTGAAGATATGACAAAGATTGATGCATCTTTCTAGATAATCATTTTGTAAGTTATAAGTGCCAAAACAAAAAACACCTCGACTAGGGGTGTTTTTTGTTTATACCCGTAGACTTACTTTGTTATCTATCTTGAGCCAGTTAGAAAGTCTCTAATACGTTCATCAATTCGTACATCCTGTGCTCGTAGTGGATTTTTGAGAGTAATGCCTTGCAAACTCCTAACACGAGAAAGTGCCACATAAGCTTGTCCGTGTGCAAATGTTCCTCTACCAAAATCTATAATAGCTGTATCAAACGTCTTACCTTGACTTTTATGTATTGTAACTGCCCATGCAAGTTTAATTGGGATTTGAGTATACTTTCCAATTACCTCTGAACCAAGCTGATCAGATATTTCATCATATTCATAACGAACCATTTCCCAAGTGTCTCCTACGACTTCTTCAACTCTACCATCTTCAAACCTAATTCGAACTGAGGCATCCAACATTTTTTCAACAGTACCTATGTCTCCATTCACCCACTTTCCTCCTGGATCATTTTTCAAAGTCATAACCTGTGCTCCAAGTTTAAGCACTAATTGCTCTGGGGCTGGAGTATTTTTTTGTTCAAAGCGCCCAACAAGTGCTCCTTTATATGTTTTTGATGGAGTTTTTATTTCCTCCAATTTCTCTGCATTTATTTTATCAGCAAGAGCATTTGTTGTTACGAGATATACGGTGAGTTTTTTGATACTCTCAGTAAGACTGTTTGTGTCCAGATTTTGAGTTATAGAGTTTTGAGAAGAGGTATCTGCTGAACTTTTCATTCCAAAACTTAGACCTTTTATTCCGCTCATATCAAATTGTTTCTTGAGATCCTGGAGAAGTTTCTGCTTTTCTGAATACTGCTCAGAATTTTGATTTTGACTTACATTATCTTTCTGGGATTTTTGATTCTTGTGTTCACGCATGATAATATTTCCTTCCTCGTCTCTCTCCTCGCCGTCTATAGGCACACCCTCATCATTTACATACAATGAATCACCTACTGCAATATCTTCAGTTTGAACATCTGTTAGCACAACTTTCTTTCCATCAATTTCTAAACACATTCTATTAATGTATTCCACATGTTGCATATCCGCCTCACCTGTACGAATCTTATCCAAGATATCTATAAAGACGGGGTCTTGCTGACGATATACATGAGTAAGTTCTATAATTTGAAAATTGCCACCCTTGTACGCTGGAGCATCAAAGAAATATGGACTTTCATACTTTGTCTCAAAAATATAACCCTCACCTGGACCAACTACAGGTGGAAGTTGAAATAAATCACCTATCACAACAATCTGCACTCCACCAAAAGGCTGATGTATATCTTTACCATTGAGACGTAGAAATCTATCTATACAATCAAATAAATCAGCGCGGACCATCGATATCTCGTCAATAATAAGCATATCTATTTTTTGATACATTTTTTGGTCGATCTCGGCTGTTATCTTTTTGACATCATGCATAGTCATACCAATTTTAAATTTGAAAAAACCATGAATAGTTTGACCTTTGACATTCAATGCAGCGACACCTGTTGGCGCCACCACCACTACATTCTTCTTTGTTGTCGAACGAAAATAACCGAGAAGTGTTGACTTACCCGTACCTGCTCGCCCTGTAATAAATAGATTCTCGTTTGTATTTTCTAAAGTATTTATTACATCTTTAGACTCATCTGAAAGTTTTAAACTTTTCCAAAATTCTTTTTCTTGCTCTTCCTTTTTTTGCTTATCCTTTAAACCTTGGTCTTTATCAATCTCGAAAGACATACCATCTATGATTTTTTTTCGAGCATCACTCTTGGCATATTTTGAAAACTTTGAATTAAAACTTGATCCACCAGTAGAACCTGCACCCCCAGAAGATTCAGCGCCTGCTCGCGCACTAAAATCACCTCTTCTATTAGCAAAACTGCTGGACGGAATTTTTCGGCTTGGCCATTTTGTGCCACCATTTGAACTACCAAAAGAATTAGATTTAGAAAATGCCATATTGTTTCGAATATCATATCATGCAGAGGTAAAGACAAAACAGCACCAACGTGTCGATTTACGTGGTGCTGTTTTCCGAAGCAATTTGGCTATAATTTTAGGCTTTATTTCGAGACCAAACAATAGACCAAATAAAGACTTAGGCTTTCTTGTCACAACCCGCACAGTCACATCCAGCATCATTAGCCGCACATACACCATCTTTTACAGGACAACCACATCGTGCGCCAATACTGTACTTTCCAGGACCTGTATAAAGTAGACCCACAGTAACTGCAAAGAGTGAGAGTACAAACTCATAACCACCTTTTCCAACTGAAAAACCATTTGGACCATGAACTTTAACTATTGCAGTAAGTGTAACGATAGCAAGAAGTGCTGATGCAATCTTTGAACCGTATCCAATGATAAGTGAAATACCTCCCATGAATTCTACCCACGCTACAAGGTATGCCAAAAATGGTGCAAAACCGAGTTTTCCAAAAAATCCTACTGTCATCGCCATGGCACCAAGTTTCTGGTATCCATGAACAACAAAAATAGCACCAACAACTACTCGAATAATAAGAAGTCCGAAATCTTTATTGTGAAATATACTTTTGAGTTCTACTTTTTTCATTTTATCCTGTTAATTTGATATATAAACATTATATCACGCCCCTAAATATGCTACCATGTGGACATAAACAACCATGCAATCACAGGGTCAAAAATCAATAACCTCATCAATAGAAACAGAGTTTTCACGAGATACTTTGTGGGACCTCATAGTCATTGGTGGTGGGCCTTCTGGAATGATGGCAGCAGGAAGAGCTGCAGAGCTTGGGTCACATGTACTCATCCTCGAAAAAAATGAATCTCTCGGTAAAAAACTTCTCATTACAGGAGGTGGTAGATGTAACGTAACAAACTCAGAATTTGATACTCGCGTCCTATTGGCAAAATTTAAAGATGGCGGAAAATTTCTATTCTCCCCTTTTTCACAATACGGAGTTAAGGAAACTTTGGATTTTTTCCATCGTAATGGAATGGATACAAAAGTTGAAAATGAAAAACGAACATTCCCAGTAAGCGACAACGCTGGATCAGTTCTCGAAGTTTTAAAAAAATATATGCAGAGCGGGCATGTAGTAATTCAATCTAATGCTGAAGTTAGTGGATTTGTATTAAGCCAGAAAATGGACTCAGACAAAGTTACGGAAAATGGCGCGAGTAATAAAACTTCAGATTCAGCTCCAAAAACTATCACAGGCGTCAAAATAAAAGGGGACGATACGGTTTTCGGCAAAAAATTTGTGCTTGCTACCGGTGGAAAATCACGCCCTGAAACTGGCTCAACAGGTGACGGCTTTGCATGGGCAAAACAGCTCGGTCACACAGTGGTAGAACCAAGTGCGTCTCTTGTGCCACTCAAAGCAAAAGATGTATGGATTAAAAATCTTGCTGGGATAACACTAGGCGAAGTTAAGATAACCATTTTACAAAATGGAGTTAGACAAAATAAGCCTGTAAAAGGAAAAATACTTTTTACACATGTGGGAGTTAGTGGACCAACTGTGCTCAATTTAAGCAAGGACGTTGGTGAACTTCTCAAATACGGAGATGTATTTATTTCAGTTGATGTACTACCAAATATTGATCAAGCAACGCTTGATACAAAACTTAATACGTTGTTCCGTACTGAAATTAATAAAAAATTGAAGAATTGTTTAGGATTAATTGGCGGTGCACATGAGACCGACAATAGTCCGTTACTACCGACAGCACTCATAAAATCTGTCATAGAGATTTCAGGCGTAGATGGCGAGACACCAGCTCATAGCGTTACAAAAGAGGATCGACGAAAGATTCTAGCTACGTTAAAAGGGCTAACGATACAGATTAGTGGTCTACTTGGGACAGATAAAGCCATTGTTACGTCAGGTGGAGTTGTTCTCACTGAAATTGAACCAAAAACAATGCAATCACGAATACACCCTAACCTATATCTTGTTGGAGACATGCTCAATATAGATAGACCGTCAGGCGGCTATAGTTTACAACTTTGCTGGACTACTGGGTATGTAGCTGGGAATGATGCGGGCAGCAATGTAGGTAAATAAAAAGTGCAACCAATTAGATTCCGTAAATATTCTTATACTTCTTCTCTAAATATTCAGCAAAATATCTACTATTAAGTTCCTCACCTGTTACTTTTTTGACAAGCTGACTTGCTGAGTAAGTTCTGCCATGTGTATGAATATTTTTTCGAAGCCAAGCAAGAATTTCTTTGAATTCACCTTTTGCAATCTGCTTGTATGCTTGAGGATTTTCTTTGATAAGTGAATTCCAAAACTGTGCCGCATAAAGATTACCTAATGAATATGTTGGAAAATATCCAAAAAGACCACATGACCAGTGAACATCTTGCAAACAACCGAGTGTGTTTGTTGTTACATCAACGCCTAGATAATCTTTCATTT
The DNA here is from genome assembly GCA_021734945.1 of Minisyncoccota bacterium. Lineage (GTDB taxonomy): Bacteria > Patescibacteriota > Minisyncoccia > Phycocordibacterales > CAIZLB01 > VEQN01. The sequence goes on from JAIPIA010000002.1 coordinate 26,162, forward strand.
TTGATTTCCAAATCTGAGGCACATCTTTTACTTCTATTGAACCCTCTATCAATTCCTTTTCAATTTCAAAACGTATAACAATGTGCAAGTTATATGCCACCTCATCCGCGTCTGTTCGTATGAATGATGGATTCACTTTATTTACATACTCATAAAGATTCTGCGAATCGAGGAAAGTACTATCAAAATTATTACTGAACTCTTTTTGAATTTGTTTAGCTAACCAACTTGAAAATTCCTTAGTTTTACCAATATTATTTTCCCACATTCTAGACTGCGATTCGTGGATACCTAATGAAACCGCTTCAGCTAGAGGTGTACCGAAATGCTCAACTGGCAAACCTTGCTCATATAGTGCATGCCCCGCTTCATGCATAGTAGAAGCAATAGCATAAAAGAAATCATCTGTTTTATATCGAGTTGTAAAGCGCACATCGTTTGGGTGTATACCTGTGCTAAATGGATGGGTGCTTTCTGCAATCTTTCCAGCTTCTAAATCAAAGCCAAGAGTCTTAGCTATTTGTGTGTTGAAAGTAAATTGATTTGCAATAGAGATGTCCTTTGTCTGTTTTATATGTTTTATTTTATCACTTGTTACTGCACTCTTGCTAGCATCCTGAATTTTCTTTAAAAATGGAATCAAAAAATCCTTAAGATCATTTAAAATCTTACTTATCTCTACAGTAGTAGTACCTGGCTCATACGTATCAATAAGTGCATCGTAGGGTGAACCATTCTTTTTGTCATATCCGACATACCGAGCTTCTGTTCGTTTCAATGTGACTATCTTTGAAAGCCATGGTGCAAAAAGTTCAAACTTATTTTTTGCGCGAGCATCTGCCCATATATGTTGAGCTTTTGAAGTCGTGTACGAAAGTTCTTTTACAAAAACCTCTGGCAATTTCTTCTCGCGTTCATATGAACGCCATGTATGATGAACAATAACCGCATCTTTACCTTTAATGAGCTTCTCATCAAGCGCTGTTTTGAGCTTAGAAAGTAACTTGTCCTTATTGAGGTCTACAAACATTTTATGTGACAAGCCCGCAAGGTACGAAACATTCTCAGCACGACTGTCAGCAGCTTTTGGAGGCATATATGTCTCTTGGTCCCAATACAAAATTCCTAACGCAGTGTTTAGGTGCGAAATATCAGTTAAACGCTTTTTTAGTTCTGTAAGCTGAATTTTTAGAGAAGCTGAACTAGAGGTAATACCAGCAGATTTTGAATTATTGACCCCGAGGTCTTTAACAGTAGAAGTTTTTTTAGTTGGCATTTTGCCATTTTATCACAAAATAGAGATAGCCAAAGAAGGCTAAATGAGACTAGATAAGACCCTTTTTCTTCATGTTAGCTAGTTTGAAAGATTCAATCTTACTAACCTTATTTGATGTAGAAATTACAGGTACAGATGAGACTGAAGCAACCACAGCGACCTCCTTTTTTCGAGCAATCATGAACGCTGCAAACAAACTCCAGAGCAATAGACCTGTTGTGAAAAGTGCCATTTTAAAACCGAATGCAATACCAGTTGAAGGGACTTGAGAAAGAAATACTCCCGACACAGATCGTCCAACGTTTGAGCCTGAGTTGTATGAACTTCCAGAATAATTTGTGTACGTATTTGTAGGATATGTATATGTTACTGGGTTTGTGTATGTAGCTGGGTATGTATAGTTTGATGGATAAGATGTATAAGTAAATCCTCCTGTACCATAGTTGTAACTATTGTATCCATTATATCCGTTGTAATAATTTGAACCATTATAGTAATTGCCATTGTTGTAATTACCATTGTAATAACTTCCAGAAACAGTTACATACAAACTTGCACATGAAGAACTACCGTACTGTGAACAGATATTAATTGTTGCTGAACCAACACTATTTCCATAAATTATTACTGTATTACCACTAATGCTTGCTGAGAAAAATTGTGAACCAGGGTTATTAGAAATGTAGTAATTTTGTGAACCGTAGTTAGAACCATAGTATGTGCCGTTGTTGTAACTATTAATATATACCGTCTGACTTTGACCAGGTGCTACAGTTACAGAACTCGGACTAAGATAAATTGAACCCGTGCCGTAGTTACCGCCATATGTCGAGTTAACTGTTACAGCTACAGATGTACATGTAGTAGTTGTACCGAGCGAACATACACTGATAGTCGCGTACCCTGTACCCACAGCGTTAAGAGTAAGAATACTTCCAGAAATAGATGTACCTACAATACCTGAATTAGAATTTGAATTAACGTAATATCCACTACCATTACCACCAGAAATACTCACAGATGTACTTTGCCCTTGATTCATTGAGACATTTGATTGACTCAAAAATACATTTCCACCAGCAATAGAAGGCCATGTAGAATTAGATGACTGTTGCCCATTTACAACGACATACACACTTGCCCCAGAAGGAATATTGTATGAACCAGAATTTAAAGTATTACTAAAATACCCAGTACTATTTGTAGTACCGATTGAACCTACTGAATTTATGATAGATGAGCCTATATTGTAGTAATAGAGGTTTACAGCCTGATTTGGATCACCATACACTGAAACCAGTACCATATTTGTACCAGCAGAGGCAAAAGCCAGACTTGGGACAGCAGCTTCAGCTATCTGAGGCGTTGCAACACCAATTAGAGCACTCAATGACAGTGTTAAAATGGCTAGATATAAGGATATTTTGTTAATCATAATAGTAGGATATGTATAAATGGGCTTTATAATGCCTGCATAGTACACCTATTACACAACAATTTCAAGGGTTTGAGAATGCTCTACTTTAGGAAGGAATTTTACATATTACTGCTAACTCTCCCTTTTATTGTGTAAAAGCATCTCTACAGCGTGATCAAATGATCCAGCAGGAGTAACAGAACCACCACCTACAAAGAATATTTCGTCCGCATTTTGAATAGTATTCAAACGGTGAGCAATAATAACTTTTGTTGTAGAAGCAGGAAGTTTATTGAGCACCTCTTCAAGTAATGTTTCTGTAACCGTATCAATATTTGCAGTCGCCTCATCAAGAATAAGAAGTTCAGGTTTACGCAAAATTGCTCTCATAAATGCAATAATTTGTTTTTGACCAAGACTCATTCCCTCACCCGCTCCCGTAATGACAGTGTCTAAACCTTTTTCAAACGGAGAAAGAAGTCGGGCAAAATATTTCATTTCATCTTCAATAGAATTATCCTTTGCGCGCATGTTGCCATATAAAATATTTTCTCGAACAGTACCATTAGATAAAAAAGGCTCTTGCAAAATAAAACCTATTTTTTGAGTCCTTTCTTCTGAGGTAAATGTCCGTATATCGTGGCCATCGAGACTAACAGTCCCCTCTGTTGGATCAAAAAGTCGTGCCATAAGTGAAGCTGTAGTGGTTTTACCACCACCAGTTGGACCAACTAGTGCGTATGTTTTTCCAGGCATCAGATTAAAGCTTACATCTTTTATAACAAAGGTTTTGTCTGGGTTTTCAATTTCACCATAACTAAATGATACATTTTTGAATGACAGGAGCGTATTTGTTTTTTTGATATCAGCGCTACTTAAATTTTGACTTTCATTTCCACCAACAACTTTATTCTCAGTATCTATTACTAACAAGTTTGACTTTAGATCCAAGACTTCATTAATACGATCCCATCCTGCAAGCGAAAGCTGAAATGATGTCCAGATAGAAGCAAACTGTCGTAGAGGGTAATAAAAACGTTCAGCATAAGTGAAAAAGGCTAACATCATACCAATAGTCGCCATTCCTAGTGAGATAAGGTATATACCGTATGCGAGCACTATCAATTGCGCAATATTTGCTGCCAAATCATACATAGGAGCAACTGTAGAATTTGCAATACTTGCCTTCATATTTGCATTAAAGGTCGTCTGATTTGCTTCCTCAAATTTCTTTTTAAAATAATCCCGACGATTGAATGCCACGATTACTTTAAAGTTGTTCAGACTTTCCTGTATCTCAGCACTCATACCTCCTATTGATTGCAAACTCTTTTTATTCCTACTTTTGAGCCAATCACCTATGAGTTTAGTAATTATAAGAAGGCACAGTGCAGGTAAAAGCATTGCGCCACCAAACTTGAAACTCACTACAAGAACCGTAACAGCAATACCTACAAGTGTGAAAATACTATCAACAAAACGAGTAATATATTGTGAAAAAAATTGATTTAGAAGTTCCGTGTCGTTATTTATACGAGAAATCAAATCACCTGCTTTATTCTGATTAAAAAATTGAATTGGCAACTCTTGGAGTTTTTTGAAAATATTATTTCTAAGTTTCCAAACAACACGCTGGCCAATACCTCCAGTAAGTATCATCTGAAAGTAAGTAGTGAAGAACGTTGATATATACATAACAATCAATATACCCGCGCATACAAACACACCATGAATATTACCTGTGGAAATATAATGATCCACAGCATACGCCAAAAGTAATGGAGATGAGAGGTTAAGTAATGAATTCACAGTGACAGTTCCAAGCGCAAAAAAAGCAGTCCTCTTTTCATCTTTCATAAGACCAAGAATTTCACGAATAGAAGTCAGAAAACTTTTCTTTGGAGCTTTTATCGGCGCTTTTGGTGTCAGCCCCCCATCTTGAGTCTCTACTCCTTTTATATTTTTTTTATTAAGATTGTAATTCATAGTTTGTTGTACTTTTTTGTGATTCGAAAATCTGAACGTACTCAGGGGAATTATGCATTAATGTGTCGTGCGTTCCACTTGCAAGAAGTTCACCTTCCATCAAAAGTATTATTTGATCATACTTCTCCACTGCCTGTATCTTTTGAGTAACAGATATTAAAGTTAGGTCTGGATAATTTTGAGCAATATTTTCCAAAATCTTTTTTTCTGTTGAAGCATCCACTCGAGCTGTAAAGTCATCTAGCAATAGTATTTTTGGATTGAGAGCAAGTGCGCGAGCAAGCATAACACGTTGTTTCTGACCACCCGAGAGTGTAGTTCCTCGTTCTGAAACAAGAGTATTTAGTCCTTCCGGCAATGTATTCACAAAGTCACCGAGCTCTGCTGTCTCAATAGCTAGTCGAAGAGATTCGTCCACCACATCATTGCTGAATGCAATATTTTCACGGAGTGACAAGTTGAACATAACACTATCTTGGAACACAAAACCAATCTGACTGTACATACTAGCCTTTTCATATTCAGAAAGTGATGTGTCATCAAAAAGTACATCACCCGAGTTTGGTGTGACAAGACCTATAAGGGCATACATGAGTTGAGTTTTACCAGCGGCTGTAGGACCCATGATAGCTGTACGTGTCTTTGATTTGATGGAAAATGAAATATCCTTGAGAATATTTTTGTCTCCAATGCTAAGAGAAAGGTTTTTTACCTCCACAGTACCTGTTAACTCTTTAACTACTGTTCCACCGTCTTTCTTTACCTCTGCATAAAGTACATTTTGCACACGAGCGTATGAGGCTTGTGAACGGCCAATAACACTCGACATGAAACCAATGATAAATATTGGGAAAATAAGAATCATCATATAACTCTGAAATGCCGCAAAATCTCCGAGAGTCATACTTCCACCAATGACAAAATATCCACCAAGTGTAAGTATAGTGACAGACGCTAAGCTAGCTGTGAATGTTATAAACGGCAACATTCCTGAAAAGAGTTTTAAAATCTGCATACCATTATCTCTTGCCTCAGTATTAACAACCGTAAACTTTTCAATCTCAGTACTACCACTATTGATTACACGTACAAGTGCAGCACCGAGCACACTTCCTGATATAACAGCGTTGAGCTTGTCTATTATCCCCTGACTTTCTCCAAAAAGAGGTCCCATTTTAGAAAATGCAAAAAAGAAGACAACACCAATTATTGGGATAGTAAGAAGCACTGCAAGTGCGAGTTGCCAATTGATCATCATAATAAGAACACTCGCTCCTATAAGAGTAAAAATAGAAACAATAATCTGGACACTGGCTTGCGATACAAACATTTTAATAGCATCAACGTCAGACGTAAGGTTCGTCAAAAGTTTAGATGGGGTTTCTTGTTCTATAAATGAATACGGTTCATCTGCTATCTTTCCAGAAAGACGTGTACGGAGTTCTTTCGAAACACGTTCCCCTACATAGCTTTGCATAAGTGACTCACCATACATAAGGACAAGGATAAGTATTGAAAGTCCAGAAAATTCATATACCAGCGTAGATATAATAAGATTTCCATTTGTAAAAGCATCAATACCACGTCTAATAAGCTGTGGTAATGTTAAATTTAGGATATTTACTGCAATAGAAAAAGCCAACGAACTTAAGACGAGCCCCTTATACTCTTTTAAGAGAGAGAAAACTGAACGAGGGGCACTCTCCTTTTTGATGTGATCTTGAGTAGTCGATTTTTGCATAGATTCAGTATTATATAGAAAAAGACGTTTAAAAGACAGTCTGGTTACACTTGTTCTTCAGCACTTCTATAGTCCGGTATTTTTCTTATAAAGAAGTACCCAATAACTACAAATACAACCATAGACAACACAGCCATACGATATCCGAATATAGAATTTTCTCCATATGATCGAATAATCAACCCCCAACTCAGTGGACCAGCAAAAGTTGCGAAACGCTCCATCAATGTGTAGAAAGAAAATCCATAATTCATTTCACCAACAGGCAATACCCCACTGAGATATGCCCGAGTGACCGACCAAATCGACCCATACAAAAATCCTACTACCACAGTGTCTAGAACAAATATCTTGAATGAAGTTGTAGCTGAAAGAATCGGAATAAGAACAATCCAACATAGGAGCAGTATTTTCATGGTTTTTTTCATACCAATACAGTCTGCGAGTCGCCCCGAGACATACGCGCCTATTGCGGACATGATCAGGATACAAAGTATCATCACGGACTTTGAAGTATCACTGACAGCAAACACTTTTTGTATATAAATTGGAAAATTATTTGAAAGCGTAAGGATAGCATCATTAAAAAAGAAAAATGAAATAAGAAATAATCCCGCTGGAGAATATTTCAAAAAATTATAAAATTTTGAAGCAGATCCCCTGACTTCGGATCGGACTTCGGCATAAGTTATCTTTACATTTTTAGTAGAGTAATTACCAATATCACTGCTACCTTTTTCTCTAAAGAAAATCATCATCGGTAGAGCTAAGACAAAAAATATAATCGTAGCTGGTAAAAGTGGAGCAGCTCTTCCTGACGACGCAAACGGGATAGCAATCAAAACCCCTGCTATCTGCCCTATCCAATTTACTGTTTGTCCAATTCCTGATATATGCCCTCTCTTTTCAAATGGTGCCAACTCCTCAATCATTGGATTGTAGAAGACAAATGAAAATTGATAGAAGTACTGAGCTAGGAGATATAAGATTGCTACAAGCCATACATATTGTATTCCAAGACGTGCAACAATTGCTGTTGCTGCAAAAAATACAAATGTTCCAATAGTAGTAATATTTAAGAATATTTTTCTCCGTTTAATCTTGTCACTAATAGATGCCATTAATGGAGCAGTCAAAAGGAGCAGTATCGTACTACCTACAAAAATTGAATTAAACCAAAACGAAGAAAGATCTCCGTCTATGACGAGCCACTGTGAAAGATATAAAAAGAAACTAATGATTACTATAGAGTTTGCAAAGTCGTACAGAGCCCAGAGAAAAATATTACGCTTATTGATTGAAACTATTTTCGGCAACATATTTACATTATATCCCAAACTATGAAAACCTTGTTAGCTTAAACAGACAGAATTCATACAGTATCTCTTGCCTGTATCGGTTGGTCCGTCATCAAACACATGACCGAGATGCGAACCACACACAGCACATACAGTTTCTGTTCTAATCATTCCATGTGTCGTGTCAGTTATTTCACGAATTGCACCAGGTAGAGCTTGATCAAAACTTGGCCACCCTGTTCCTGAATCAAACTTGGCATCGGCTTTAAAAAGAGGGTTTGAACACGCAGCACATTTATATACACCATCCTCAGCTGGTTCAAGCTTTCCACTAAATGGAGCCTCTGTTCCCTTTTCGCGTAAAACTCGATATTGATCAGGAGTCAATTTCTCTTTCCATTCATCTTCATTTTTCGGCATATTATTTTGTGTTGGATTCATATTTATTTTATTTAATTTTTTAGTAGCTCAGCAAATTGTTTTTGTACTTTTTCGAGCTTTGGGTTTATTACTACATGACAGTACATGCTTTCAGAATGGTTTGTATAATAATCATGATGATAATTCTCAGCTTCATAAAATTTATCTAAAGGTACAACTTCAGTTACGACAGGGTCTCCATGAGAACTTGAGACATCTATTTCATGAATCATTGTCTCAGCAACTTCTTTTTGTTCTGGTGTCGTATAAAAAATGGCTGAACGATATTGAGTACCAACATCAGCACCCTGTCTATTCAAAGTACTTGGATCGTGGCTCGCGAAAAATACTGTTAATAAAGTTTTGTAAGCGACCGTTGATGGATCATACTCTATGTATATGACTTCTGCGTGGCCAGTTTTTCCACTACTAACCTGATCATAGGTAGGGTTTTCGACACTACCACCAGCATATCCTGGCTTTACTAAACTAACGCCCTTCATCATTTTAAATACAGCTTCCGTACACCAGAAACATCCTCCCCCGAAAACCGCCTTTTCAATTTTTGTATTATTTTCCGTGTTTCCCATTTTTATAGATTATTATTTATTAATTGCAATAAGCTATCTTTAACTTATGAGGATCAAACTAGTTTTAATTATATAGTAATTAACCAAACGTAAATGTGTATGCATTTAATTCACCCGTATCAACACGCAATTCTACAGTGTGAATACCGTAATCCGCACCTTCTACTATATTGTACAACTGCTGATCTTTTACTGTAATCGTTTTAATCTTAATTCCATCCACATATACACTTATTTGTGATGGTGCAGTTACGCCATCAGCTCCAACTTTTCCACTAAGCACCATATAGACATTTTTTGCTTCATACTTAAACAATATCTTAGATTGTCCTGATTCAGCGTTTGTACTAGCATATTCACTTTCAAAATTCCAAGTGCCGTTTAGATATAAGGCGTTAGACGCCGCATCTTTACTCTGAGGAGCAGACAATGTCTGTTCTCCAGGTGTTCCAGTTTTACCATTCGACAGATAGCTATTTCGATTGAATCCAAAATATACCTCTGGACTTTTAACTTTAGATGAATCGACTTCTATTTTATTTTTTGGATCCGTCATATTTCCCGCACCTATATTTGCAGAGGTCAGCGGAGCACCAGTCCCTATGTTTTTTCCACTATTGAGTTCAGCAAGTGCTTTTTGGATCTGCATCTCAGTTTCCTCATAACTGCCTTCACCAATATGGTCGTAAATTATTTCTCCATACTCATTGATAAGATACTTTCGAGGCCAGTAACTATTACCATATGCATTCCATGTGCCGTACTCATTATCCATTACGACTGGATATGTTATACCAAATTTTTTAACTTCCCGGGCTACATTTCTTTGCACTTTTTCGAAAGCAAACTCAGGGGTATGCAAACCAATTATTTCCAGACCCTGATCTTTATATTTATCATACCAAGCGTTTACGTAAGGTAGAGTTCGCTGACAATTGATACAGCTATATGTCCACACATCCAAGAGTATTATTTTTTTACCTCTATAATCCGCAATGTGTATAGCTTTACCGTCTGTATTTATGAAACCACTTGGCTTCGTGAGTTCTGGCGCAATTGGTAGACCACTTGGTTTATGGATTTTTCCGCTAGTTTTTGTATTACCGCCTGAACCAGTTGAAGATGAATTTATGTCTAAATCACTCTGAGCCAAACTCAAGGGATTATTTTTTACATCATTGAGACCACCAGCCATTTGATTTGCTAGCTGAGTCTTGTTTATACAATTACCATCACTCCCCTCACACACTTCTGGAGATATATTCTTAACCACATTCATAGTATTTAGTTCCAACAGACTTCGTTCAACTTTTGTAATATCAAATATTCCAGATTCTAAAAGATTTCGTTCCACAACCTTGTCTACACCAGTTAGGATAGCTATTCCAAGAAGTACAAAAACAACACCAAGAACTTTTTTAAACATACCTTTCGCATCAGATAATCCACCAAGCTTATCAACTAACTTTTGACCAAGGACTGAGACAAGCATAATCATCCCCCCTAACCCAATTGCATAGGCGATAAGGTACGCAAAACCGAGCCAAAATGATTGAGGTAATACAGTAGCGAGAATAATAAAATATGTTGGACTACATGTTGAAAAAACAGGACCAAGCGAAGCACCAATGATTATATCTCCGAGTATTCCCTTCTTTTTATAGCCAACTCCAAGCATTTTGTTTGAACTCGTATTGAGTGACGCGACGCCTGGAACTTTTTCCCAAAGAGTTGGAAAAATACTTATGAGACCAAATATAATAATTATTGATCCCGAAATAAGTGTCCAGGTAAATGCAGGAATATTAATTAGAGCACTACTGAACTTTAAAAGAAGTGTAAATAGAATAACTGAAGCGGCTAGAGATGATGCAATCCTAAAAGCTTTAAAGAATGCGAGTCTTTTACGCTTTTTTATATCATCCTCATTTTGTGCCGCATCTTGTGCACGAGCAACAGAGCTCCCAATCATGACTGGTAAAAGTGGGAGTGTACATGGTGCGAGTATTGTAAGTACTCCAGCTAAAAAGGATACGAGAAGTAAAATCATGAGTAATGCAATTAAAACTTACTAATATCACTATTATATTCTGTTGTTTTAGAATGTAAAGTCTACTTTACATTGTGTATGTGTATATCCATACCGACCAAACCAATATTTTAAGAAGGTTAAAACTTCTTTCACGCAAAAAATTAGAATCTTCTTTCGCTGTACATTCGAGCGGCTATCTTTGCAACAATCATAGAGACCAGTGCAGCAATAAGCCATACGTCCAATGTTCCACTACGAATCTCAAATGCTATACCAATCAACAATACAATTGAACCAACCAGAAAAGCTACTCTTCCAGCTAGACTTCGATGAATTTCTTCTCTTTCATCTTGAGCATTCTCTCTCCAGAAAAAACTAGCAAAAAAAGAAAATACTATAAAAACTCCACCTAATATAAAACTTTCTAGCATACTAAGCATGTATGTATCAAATGGATTCGCAAGACATACAAGTAAAACAATCAAGGCGATAGCTATTAAAGTTTCTTTTACATATGTGTGTTTCATATAATTGATTATTTTTCTTGAGTAATTTTAAAAACATCTTCAACTTGGACTTTGAAAAAACGTGCCACTTTCAGCGCCAAAATAATAGAGGGTGTATAGTTCCCCTTTTCGATAGCGATAATTGTTTGTCTACTCACCCCTACAGCCACAGCTAACTCTTCTTGAGTGAGCGACTTTTGACTACGCAATAGTTGAACTTGGTTACGTATAACTTCTTTCATAATTTACAAATACCATAATAGTACAAATATATGAGAATAAGCAAACTGCGCCTAATTTTATAGACGAATCGGTAAAAATGTGTAAAACTTAATATATATGTTTGGCCAACTACTTTCTAGCATCAAAACGACGTCACAATTTGGATCTGTATCTCAGTCTGTTTCTGCTGTCGAATATGCAATTCAAAATATTTCTCTCATAGAAATAGCAGATATTGCCGTTGTTGCTTTGGCTATTTATGTAGTCTTACTTTTTATAAAACAAACCCGATCATACTTCCTTATTGGTATTGTGCTCATTCTCATAGTTGTAAGTATCCTTTCACAGAACCTCGATCTTGCACTTACGAGAGCCATTCTCCAGCCTGTTTCAACCCTTATCTTCATAATCATTGCAATTGTATTTCAAAGAGAGATTCGTCGGTTTTTCAAATGGATTGCAACAGGCCAAAGTCATATCTTCTCATTTAGTCCTAACAAGCACATCAGTAAAAGTGCATCTGGTGAAGTAGCTGAAGCACTCCTCTATATGTCAGCAAAGAAAATTGGTGGCATTATTGTCTTCACTGGTAAACAAGATATCGACGACATCACAGAAGGAGGCAACCGACTTGGAGGAGAAATTACAAAAGAAATTATTCTTAGTATTTTTGATACAAGTTCAGCAGGACACGACGGTGCCATTATCATTGAAAATGACTCAATCAAACAGTTTGGTGTTCACCTTCCTCTCGCACGAGAATACTCTGACTATAGGGGGACAGGAACACGTCACCGAGCATCTGCAGGTATTACAGAGGACACAGACTCCGTTGCTTTTTCTGTTTCAGAAGAAAGAGGAACAATCACGGTATACAGAGAAGGTAAACCTGAAATAATAAAAGATGAGGAAGAACTCCGAGATATTCTTAGAAATTTGAGCGGTGAAACTGATGATGAAAAAACAAACTTTTGGAAATACTTTTTCTTTAGTAATCTCGGTGCAAAAGCTGCAGCTACTGGAATTGCGCTCGTCGTATGGCTTATACTCTTCACTCAATCTGGCATCACACGTAAAGAATATACTGTCCCTGTTTCATTCCAGCTTATTCCCGCAAACCTAGAGCTTGATAGCAAGTCTGGTGTAAAAGAAATCACTATTACGCTTGAAGGTAAGACTCGTGATATTGGGCTGGTCGCCCCAGAGAACCTTCAAACAAAAATTGATGCAAAAGATTTTAAGGCTGGATACAAGAGAATTGATATTACTCGCAATATGATAAACGTACCATCATTTGTAGACGTGATTACAATTGAACCAAAAAGTATAAATGTAAATCTATTGGAAAAAGTAGAGGGACCAAAAGCTATTTAAACTCACACACCTGTACGCACTGCATTGTGCACACTTGTGCATTTGGATCATTTCTACATGCTGAGGCACATTCGTTGAACTGTCCACCTATTTCTGTACAAACTGCATTATCTACACCTAGACATTCTTTGAACTGTGACGACCACTGACCACCTTTAGCAGTACACGCTGATCCACTGTTTGTAGCAACAGTTCCATTACCTGGAGTGATAAGTGTCACAGATCCTGAACCTTCATTTTCATTAGTAGTAAATTCAATTACATCATTTCCCTTCTTAAACGTAAGATGTCCATTATTAGTATTTAGAGAAACATCAGCAGTTCCGTTCAAAACTCTAAAGAATTTTGATTCAAGGTTTGAAATATCAGAATCTAAACATGCCATTAATGTAGACATTATAGGTCCAGAAGTTACAGTATTTAATTTATTATCAAACTTCACAGTACCTGAAAATGAGTTACATACTTTGCCAGAAATTTTAGAATTCTGATCTATAGTAAAGAAAACATTTTTAGAAAATACTTTATTGTTTTGAAGAACGTACCATTTTTTTGTAGGAATAAATGTTGTGAGCTTTTCCCATGAACGAACACATGAACCTATTTCTGAATCCCATGAATACCCAGCGCCAGTGAGACACCCGTTACCATCTCTCTGTCCACCCACAGCTACACCACTACCACCCTGTGCTCCAGAATTTGAACCAGCAGAATTTGTTACAGAACTTACACTTGAAGATGCAGTAGAAGATGCAGTTAATGATGCAACACCATTAATTTCACTAAGATTTTGGCCTAGACCATCTGAAGTCTCGCTTTTCTTATCATACAGATTTATACCACCGAAGATGATGACAAGAACTATTAATATTGCACCACCTATAATATATGGATTATTTTTCATACGGCCATTATATCATTTTTCGAAAAGGTCCCAAATTAAGGCTTAATAGATAAAAACTAACTAAAAAGCTCTTTTCTAATAGTCTCCGCAGCAAACTCGATGGCCTCATCCATTGGTTTCTTAATCATAGCTCCAGCTGCTGCTTTATGACCTCCACCACCAAGCAGTACAGCCACTTTTGACACATCAAATTCTTTTGCATCACGAGTTCTAAAACTACATTTCACCTCCCCTGAAACCTCTTCAATCATCATTACAACAACATTCCACCCAACAACAGATTTCAACATATTACAGACAGTCCCGCCATTCCAATCATCAGAAACTAATCCAAGTCTCGCAATGTCCTCATGTTTCATATAACTTATTACAAAAGATCCCTTTTCTTTCTTTTCTTCACTAGCGTGAAAAATCTTTTTCTGAGAAAGCGCTAAACCAAGGTAATCAACAAAACCTTTTGACGAACTATTCTCTAAAGTAGTTATAACATCAATGATACTTGGATTGTATTCATAGAGGACGCCAGCCATATAGAATGAATGGTCAGTAACTCTCTCATATCTAAAACCTCCACTATCTGTAAACAAACCAACATAGAGATTCGTAGCAATTTCTTTTGAAAATTTATTTTCAGTTGTGCCAAATATTCCCCATTCCTGGAAAATATCAAAAAGAATTTCAGTCGTAGACATATACTGAAGTGCAATCAAATTTATATCACCATATCCTGTATTGCTTGCATGATGATCAATTACTATGGTCTTGAGATTTGGATTTGATTCAGGAGGAAAAACAATAGGCGCTTTTCTAGATATCATACTTGTTGAACCACTATCAAGTATCAAGAAAATATCAAATTTAGTTACATCTGTTTCAAAGTAGTTTTGAACTAAGATTTCATTCGCACCAGGAAAATGCATAAATGCATCTGGGGTTTTTGAGTCACCTGCAATAATAGTTACTTTCTTACCCATGCTTTCAAGTGCAAATTTTGTAGCAAGCACTGAACCCAAACTATCTGGATCAGGTGAAGGATGACAATGTAGAAGGATAGACTGAGTACTCCCATCTTGGAGATGTTCCAAAATTTGTTTTGCAATTACTTTTTGTTCTTCAGTTAGAATGTTTTTATGCATAGAAAATTGTAATTAAATTGCTGTTATTAAATTATTGCTAAATTATTGCTAAATTTTACTCGATTGTTTTAAATAAAATTAGTTACATGAGGAATAAATACTATACAACCGATTACTATAGCTACCAAAACGGCGATTAGCACAGCGCCCGCAGCGACGTCTTTTGTGTCTCGTGCAAACGGATGATATGTTGGTGAAGTTAGATCAATATCAATCTCAATAGCTGTATTCAAGGCTTCTGCAACAAACACTAGTCCTCCTGCAAACAAAAGAGCTATCCATTCAAAACGCGAAATCTTGAGTATAGAACCTAACACGCACGCTAAAACAAAAACAACAACATGTATCCAAGCATTGTGTGTAGATTTTAAAAAGATCCACACGCCTCTACCTGCATGTGCAAAACTTTGTGCTCTTTTAACAAGTGAAAATTCTTTAGATTTTATTTCAGTTTGTTCCATATTGTATTTATTATATCAACTAAACCTTACAGATTAATACTCTATATTAATTGGAAATAACACAGAAGCATCGTGTTCCGCGAGACCCGAAGGGTTATCCTTTTTTAGAACCAATGTCGCAGGACCAATGTATGACTGCGGTACTTTTATATCTGCTTTAAAATTAACAAAATTTGTCGTCATCCAGTCTTCACCATTAATTGTATGGGCAATACCAATTGCCAATATTTTTCCATTCTTATCCAAAACCTCTACAGGAAACGAAGCTTCAAAAAACCAATTTCCACGAGCCTTTCCTATTACACTAAAATCTTTACCCACAACAGCATCAGGAAAAGGTAAGGTAACTTGTATCAAATCAGCAGTTGCTTTTTTATAAGTAATATTTTCGGCAACATGATTAAGATCTGCTTTTATAAAAGGAGTTGAAAATGCCTTACACCAAACCCAAACGCTGTCATACTGATTCAAATCAACACCTTCAATGTCATAATTTTGAGCTCCAATATTTCCCTTTAGTTTGGAAATCTCACTTCCCTTTACATACTTTCCATTCTTTCCGAAGCCTACATAAAGGTCTGGTCCATTATTAACCTGAAATCCTTCTTCAAATCTTAAAATCGTTTTTATGTCTGACGATGAAGTATCCCCTCTTTTGTTTTTGGAAGAATATATCGAAACAGTACCTGTACCATTGTGGATTTTATCGAAGCCAACAAAATTTCCTGTCATTACAACCGCATCTTCTATAGGATTCCGTGTAATCTGACCATCTACTTGTCCGTCGACCTGGCTCAACAATTCAGCAGGGAACGACTCAGAAACTCGTACATCTATGAAAAATGGTGAAATGAGCCAATATCCGACAAAGACAATTACCACCAAAATGACCGTAATAAATATTTTCTTCATTTACTTCTGTACTACATTTTTAACAAAGCCTGAAAATGCCTGCAATGTCTCAAGTGGAACGGCAAAGACAACAGTGTTCGATTGATCGGATGAGATGTCGTTTATAGATTGAAGTGTTCGTAGATGAAGTGCCCCAGGGACAGAAGAAAGCATACGCGCAGCTTCTGTCATATTGCTTGCGGCCGCAAGTTCACCTTCTGATGTAATAATCACCGCTCGTTTTTCTCGCTCTGCTTCAGCCTGCTTAGCAATAGTTCGTTCCATATTTTCAGGAAGCTTCACATCTTTGAGCTCTACACTTGAAACATCGAGACCCCACGAAGCAGAAACCACCTCTACTAACTTTTCTATACGATCAGCAACATGGTCACGACTTGTAAGGAGCTCATCGAGAGTCACTTCACCCACAACATTTCTCATAGTCGTTTGAGCATACTGCATTACTGCGTGTTTAAAATCTTCTATCTCAAGAATAGCTTTTTCAGCAGCAACAACTTTGTAGTAAATGACAGCATTCACATTTACAGGCACATTATCTTTTGTGATTGCATTTTGGTCAGGAACATCTACGGCTTTTGTACGTAGGTCAATTTTCTGGTATGTCTGAATCACCGGCCATACAAGTCTCCATCCAGGTTCCATCGTCTTGTAATATTTACCGAACATGAACTTTACACCTTTTTCATACTGATTTATCTGACGAATAGAAGTAACTGTGATAAAAGCGAGACCAGCAACGATAATAAATAAGATAGGTAAGATTATAAGCATATTTTTAAGGGTTATTTTTAGTATGTTCGAGATTAATAATATCATATTCAGCAAGTAAGACACCATATGCCTTATTCAAGGATTCGTCTTCTTGTAGACCTTTCTCCTTTCTCATGTGAATCTGAGACCCTACCTCTGCTATTTGTTTAAATATCATTTTTACATAATTTTCTTTAGACATTTTAACATGTAAAGTCTTTAAATGGTCTTCAAGACGTTCGACAGGAATCTTCTTATTTTTAAAAATTGAAAAAGCAACATGTAAACAAATTGCAGCAATAAATGCAATAGTAATATATATGTAGATTTGCAGAGACTGATATTGAGGTATCTGTTTATACAGTAAATAAGACAACCCACATCCAATAACAAGCACAATAAATTGCTTAAATGTGAACGGACCAAATATCATATCTTGTTCGTACATGTTTTTAATGTTATGTAATTAAATACTTACATTCACGATTTATTGAGCCTGAGTTAGTATGCCTTCGCAAAAAGCACTCGTCTTGCTGATGGTTTTCCAGATTTGATACACACACCCTCTCCCGCTTCGAAGTCGAACGGTAAACATCGAATAGTTGCACCAGTTTCCTCTTTGATCTGTGCTTCTACGTCTGCATCACCTGACCAGTGAGCATATACAAAGTTTCCAGCCTCTATTTCCTTTACAAAATCGTCCCATGAATCAACTGTTTGTGTCTTATCTTTTTGGTACTGAAGTGCTCGTGTAAAAAGATTTTGCTGAATTTCAGCGAGAAGCTTTTCAACTGAAGGAACTAGATCTGCGAGTGAAATTTTAATCTTCTCACCAGTATCACGTCGAACAAGCATCGCACCATCATTTGCAATATCTTTTGGACCAAGCTCAATTCGAATAGGCACGCCTTTCTTTTCCCATTCAAAATACTTTTCTCCAGGTCGAAGGTCTCGTGCATCAACTCGTGACTTGATTCCAGCTTTTTTGAGAATAGAGTTGAGCTCCTCTGCTTTTGCGACAATCATATCTTTTGCATCTACAGATGGAACAATAGTTGTGATAATAGTTTGAATAGATGCAATCTTTGGTGGCATCACGAGACCTTTGTCATCACTATGGGCCATTATGAGCCCTCCTATAGTACGAGTACTAAGACCCCAACTTGTTTGCCAACCGTACTGCATTGTATTTTCTCTATCCAAGAATTTTACATCAAATGCTTTTGCAAAGTTCTGGCCAAGATTGTGAGACGTCGCATACTGGAGTGCTTTTCCATCTTGCATCATCGCTTCTACTGTATAAGTTTTGAGTGCGCCGGCGAATTTTTCTGATTCAGATTTTTGACCAGGAATAACAGGAATTGCCATATAGTTCTCGGCGAAGTCTTTGTACACCTCGAGCATTTGTCGTGCTCGAGCATCAGCCTGCTCTTCTGTCTCATGAACTGTGTGACCTTCTTGCCAGAGAAATTCTGTTGTTCGAAGAAAGAGTCGTGTTCGCATTTCCCATCGCACCACGTTTGCCCACTGGTTTATAACAAGAGGAAGATCTCGGTATGATCGAATCCATTTTGAAAATGCATCATACATAATAGTCTCTGATGTTGGTCGAACAACAATAGGCTCATCAAGTTTCTTTCCACCCGCGTGAGTTACTACTGCAATTTCAGGTGCAAAACCTTCAACATGACTCGCCTCCTTTGTGAGAAATTTTTCAGGAATGAACATTGGAAAATATGCATTCTGGACATCAGACTCTGCGAATTTTGCATCAAGAATTTTTTGTGTAGCTTCCCAAATAGCGTACCCGTAAGGCTTGATAATCATTGTCCCCTTTACTGGACCATAGTCGGCCAAGTCGGCAGCATCAATAACATCGAGATACCATTGTGAATAATCTTCAGCTCGAGGAGTGATTTTCTTTTCTACTTGTTTTTCTATGGCTGGGTTTGCCACATTTTTAGCAGCTTCTTTTTGTGAGACTTTTTCGGCCTCATTTGGCGTGTTTGACATAGGGACATAATAGTATAAAACGAGGTTTTTCTCAATCGCTTAAAAGTCCCACAATTAAGAGCACTCAAATTAATAAGCAGTTTTTGTTCTATTGACATTATTACTATAATATGTTAATAAGTTAGCAGTTCTTTTTATCGTCGATCGTAGCTTCTAGTATGTTTATTTCCTCAAAAAAGTTGAATTCAAACATTTTAAAAGCTACGATTGCACACAAATACATGCAATTGAGCAAAGGTTAGCCAGCAACAGAAACATCAACCACACACAGTCCCATGCCTACTCAACCCTCAAAAAATATCATCCAGCAGATCCTGAACGGCGATCCTTCAACCTTTTTTCCCACCAAGAAAACCGATGGAGGTGACACCGTTCTCGGAATCCTTTCTCCTGAAGTCCAGAAAATCTGGGCACGCCGCGAGCAACTCCGCATCAACCTCGATGCAGCAGTTTCTGCTTTCGGCGACTTGATCTGTGCCTACAACGTAGACGCAGAACAATTCGGAGACAAGATGTCTGCTGAAATGCATCAGAAATACCAGCAGCAATTCAACACGGCGGCCAAGTCGATCAATGAACCCGGCGTCGAATATCAGATCGCGAACAACCTGCTCCGCGGGCTGATTCAGGCAGAATTCCAGGAACAGGCAGTGGAAACCAACACAAAAGTGTTCGGCGTCCGCGAAGGGTTTGCGATTGTTGGACGTCTCCACGACACCCGCAAGGACAACCACTCTCCCTACGACGACTATGCGGAGCATTACAGCAGGCTTCATGCAAGCGCAAAGCCTACAGAAATGCTCCGCATCTTCATCACGTCCCCTTACGGAACAACAGTCCCCGCAGATTTGAAAACTTCACCGGAGACTTCGACTTCCGCAAGCTAGTTGTTAAAACCGAGCATTCAATTGCATGTAAACCGCCACCCAGAAATCTGGGCGGCGGTTTTTCATTTCTATAAGCACCTCATAGAATTTCTCAATTACCCTAGCTTGTGAATCGTAATCCCATTTCCTTCTGAATCTTGAATCTGTGCCATTTGGCAATTAGGAAACTTCATTGGTTCTGTTATAAATTTTACATTTGCACTCTTGAGTTTTGCAATAGTCGCATCAAAATCTTCCACTTCAAAAGCAAGAGCTGGTCCCTGACCTGACGGCTCCCATCCATCCATTTTACCGAGACTTAAAGCAGAGTCACCGATGATATATTCTGCCCAACTTTCGTTTGAAGCGTCAAACTCTGGGTTTGGCACAAGTTCAAATATTTCCTCATAAAACTTTTTTGCACGAGCCATGTCTTTTACTGGGTAAGATACAAAGCCAATTGATTTAATATTAGTCATACTAAAAGTATATCAAAAAAATCCAACCTTGATACTTACCTACTAAATAATTTTCTCACCTCGTCGACAACAACCACACTCGCAGAAACAGCCACAACCACGAACCATTCATACAGACTCAAAGGCGTTGTTTTTAAAATATATTGTAAGGGAGCTGAGTACACTGCTAACAACTGTAATATGAGAATAACCACAGTAGACCAGATTAAATATATATTTGAAAATAATGGAATCTTAAATATCGAATGGTGCTCAGAGCGACAGCTCCATGCATTAAATAATTGGAACATTGCAAGTACAACAAGTGCCATTGTCGTAGCTTTTGCATAATCATCGAGATAAATAACAAAGACCGCTAATGTTCCCAACATCATAGTGAGTGATGTTATTACTATTCTAAATTGCATTGTTCGAGTAACCAAAGATTTAGTTTTTGAATCTGGTCTCTTTAATATATTTGAAGTTCCATTTGATGTAATAAAGTTCTGTTCCATTGCAAGTGCAAGTACCAAAAATCCATCAGTAACAAAGTTAAGCCAAATAATTTGACTCGGTTGCAAGACTAATGGATACCCAGCAATAAGTGCTCCTACAATTATAAAAACTTCCGCAATACTTGTAGCTAATAAATATGTAATAACTTTTTTAATACTGTGATAAATATATCTTCCCTCTTCTATAGCAGAAACTATACTCTTAAAGTTATCGTCCAAAAGAATAATATCAGCAGCTTCCTTAGCTACCTCAGTACCTGTTTTACCCATAGCTATACCAAGATCTGCAGCAGCAAGCGAAAGAGCATCATTTACACCATCTCCAGTCATACCGATTACCATTCCAAGTGATCTATATAGCTGGACAATTTTAAACTTATGTTCAGGTGTCACTCTGGCAAAGACTGTGACTTTTGGTAGTATCTCTCGGATTTTATCGTCAGTAAGTGAAGCAAGATCATCACCTGTTAATACAACATCTCCAGTTCTATATATTCCCGCTTTTTTAGCAATAGCTTTTGCTGTCTCAACATAATCTCCAGTAATCATTACGATAGTAATACCTGCACCTTGTGCTTTTTGAACAGATTCAAAAATATTTTCACGAAGTGCATCACTAATACCTACCAATCCTACGAATATAAGCTCTGGTACCCTACCTACTTCTTCAGCATATTTTGGAGGATTCTTTTTGGTTGCGAGCGCAATAACACGAAGACCCTGCCCTGCCATTACCTGTATTGCATTCTCAATTTGTTCTTTATCACCAATAGTCATACTGCAATGAGTAGACCCTTTTAAATACTGCTCACTGTAACTCAAAATAACTTCTGGGGCCCCTGCTATTGCATAAAATGTATCAGTTCCATCTTTGTGAATCACAGCGTGATATTTCGTATTAGAGGAAAACGCGACCTCTGCAAGCAATGGCATCTCACCAACGATCTCATCTTTGAGAAATCCTAGTTTTTGAGAAAATGCAGTAAGTGCTGATTCAGTTGGATCGCCTGAGACTCTTCTCCAAATCTGTTTAGCTTCATCAAATACAAGTGGTGAGTTAGAAACTAAAGCAGAAATCTTTCCAAGCATTAAAAGTTCATTATGCAATTTTGCATCTATAGTTGTACCCAAATTATCAGTAATCGTTCCTTTAGGTTCATATCCAACACCAGACACATCGTACATTGCATTACCTGTAAATACTTGTTGGATCATCATTTGATTCATAGTGAGCGTCCCGGTTTTATCAGTCGCAATCACATCAGCATGGCCCAGCGCCTCTACGGCTTGTAGCTTTTTTACGAGTGCGTTTTTCTTACCCATTCTATACACCCCAGCAGCAAGAATTAAAGTTACAGTAATCGGTAGTCCTTCCGGAATTGCTGAGACAGACATTGCAATAACTACAGAAATCATAGTTGCGATACTGTAACCCTTGAAGATTCCCACAGTAAACGTAAAGGCACCTATTAGGAGCACGAGGATGATTATCCAACTTGATAATTTTTTTATACTTTCTTTAAGTGGAACTTCTGTATTAATAGTAGTGAGTTCTCCAGAAATATTTCCAATCACAGTATCCATTCCAACAGCAGTAACTACAGCCAAAGCTGAACCATTTTGAATGGTTGTTCCCTTAAAAAGCATGTTTCTTTGCTTGAAGGATTCAGTTGCCAGCTGTGCAGTCTCTTCAATTTTATCCAAAATCTTTCCAACAGGTTCGGATTCCCCTGTTAATGAAGACTCGTCAACAAGCAGATTTGTCATCTGTATAAGTCTTGTGTCGGCACCCACTTTATCACCTTCTCGAAGGACTATAATGTCGCCAACAACGAGTTCTGTGTCCGGTATTGAATCCTCAATTCCATCTCGAATTACTGTCGATGTAGTTGTGGCAAAGCTTTTTAATGCAGCAAGAGTATCCTCAGCTTTTCCTTCTTGAATAGTACCTACGATCGCATTTATAAAAAGCACAGCAAGAATAATGGATGCATCTATATATTCACCAAGAAAATAAACAATAATCGAAGCGACCAACAAAATATAAATAATTGAACTTTGAAATTGTCGAAGAAAGATTGTAAATCTAGAGGTTTTAGGAGACTCGGGTAATACATTTGAACCATACTTTTGAGTACGAGCCAATAACTCACTACTCGAAAGTCCATGTATTGAAGTCTGAAGGTCAGACATTACAGTCTGTATATCTTTTGTATACGCTTGAAGATAGCGCTCTGTATTATTTGAAATTTGTGTCATTACACTAAATAATACTACATATTTAGATTTATTTTATCTTACCACCCACCACGACTCTAGCTCTGCTCTAAATAGAAAGGGCTTCTTCTAGCAAACAGGTTCCAAGAACATGCATTTCAAGCATCGGTCTTGTTAGGGCTATATATAGTAAGTCCCGATAAATTTTTTGTTTTTCTTCTTTAAATTGGATGAATTCAGCTAATGAATTATTTGCTTTAAGAGACGCTTCAACAGTTACTTCAACTTCAGAATATTTTGATGGCAATTTGAACATATCTTTATGTACGCCAACTATACAAACAATATCGAACTCTACACCTTGAGCTTCAGGTACAGTAAGAATTCTTAGGTTTTTATAGCTGGCAAGTTTCGAATCTTGTCTCAATTTACTTATGTAATCTTTATCAAAACTTAACACCCCCACACTTAAAGCTTCTGTCTCTGAACTATTTTTCATTAATAAATCCAAAATATATCTTGACGTTTCGTTTATGTTTTCTATACCACTCAATTCTCCGTTAGAGTTCTTGAAAACTTTTTCCACAACCTCTGGACCCTCTTTGAGTGAATCTGGGATTGTTACTTTAAAACCCAAATTCTCAATATACCTAAGAATTTGTTTAGTATTTCGATATACCTTATAAAGCATAATTTGTCGCTCTGTGGAAATCGTCTCACCAAAATCTTGCCATGTTTTGACAGTTCCATGATGAATTTTTTGGGACATATCTCCTACATAGATTATTGAGTGAGTTTCTTCCCTCAGGCATGATTTAAAAAGACTCAACTGTTCAGGTAAATAGTTTTGAAATTCGTCTACTACAACCAGTGAATAATTTAAAACATCTGTGTGAGTATGTCGGACAATTTTTCCAAAACGCATTACTCTATTTGATTCAGTCTCTATTTGCAGGCTCTTTTTATGCTTTCTAAATATCATCAATGCAATAGTGGCGTCTATTCTGTCAATCACTCGGTCTTTACTTTGTCTCGCAAAAGAACTGATCAGCGTTTCCATTCCAGATTTTTCATATAGTTTCTCTAAAGTTTGAAATATATTTTTATTCCACATTATTTCAACTCCATCTATTTTGAGAGAGCCCTCACTCACCACAATCTTACTTTTCAATATCAATTTTTCCAATTCACATTCAGTATTTTGGACAAAAGTAACTTGTTCCAATTTTAAAATATCACCTGCCCACTCAAAAAACGTTGTTATTTTTACATTATTGATTCCAAGTTCAGGAAGTAAATGTGAAAAATATTCCTTTGTACCAGCGTCCTGTACAAATACAAGAATTGAGTGACTTGGATACAGTTCAGCGTGTTCAGGTGCTTGTACAAGGTATGCAACACGATGCAAGGCGAGAGTTGTTTTACCAGAACCTGCAGGTCCTGCGATGGCAAACGGTCCAAAATGTGAAGCACGAATAACATCATCTTGAGCCTTTTCCATTACTTCAACAATTTCAGGTAGCATAAAAGCACCTTTCTTTAGAGAAAAGTGTTCTTGGTAAATAAGCTCACGAGGATGAGTTAATGACTCATGACTATAAAACATTACATTTCCATCAACAATCATATACTGCTCTTTTTCGTGTAGAGTAATTTCCTTTATCTTTCCATTTGGAAGTTTGAAAGAGGTTTCTCCGGGATTTGCAAAACGAACGACAGCAATAGGAGCAATCCACGAGTAGATTCCTTGCTCCGATAATTCATATTTTCCAAAATAAATTTCTTTAACTGCTTGATGTCGTACATCTATAGTTTTGTGTGCAATTGCACATTTGAAGAAAAATGGAGATTTAGCGATTGATTGCAACTCTTTGTATCGCACTATAGCCTGAGCTCTCAGCATCAACGCATGCTCTCGCTCACCTTTTCTTATACGTGAAATATCTGCTTCTGATTGAAGTGCTGTCCTACCTACCCTTTCGAGTTCAGAACCAATTACTATTTTTACATTTCCGATTCTCGCTTTTAAATTTTGAAGTAATTCCTCTTTTGATATGTTCATTTGATTTAGCTCAATGTTACGCAATTATGCATGTATATAAATAATGATATATCGTGACCCAGTAGGGCTCATGATAATTTTATTTATTTAATTTGAGTAGAGTCGCTTCCTGCAGGATAGCAGTCTCACGGAAACCGATGCAAAATCAATATGAGGAAATCTGTTACTTGGCAGTATAACCTAGAAGTTTTTGTATAGCAACCACGGACGGACCCTTGATTACCTCTTCATGGTCAACTTCAAATAGCTTCAACAATCTCTCCAAACCCTCTTCTGTCTCAGACTTGAACTCAATAGTAAAATAGCCATTTTCTACATCTTCGAGGTCTATACCATCTTCTCCTATAAAATATTGCCAACCCTTTCTGGAAAAATCGTATGAGAAATCAAACGTGTCAGCATAATTTTTATTTATAAAATCTCTAGCCTCTTCCTCTGAATCAAACTGCTCTTTTACTGGGATTATGGATTGTTTACCAACCCCTTTGAGCTCTGTATTTTTAATAGCAACAATGTATTGTTTTTCATTCCAAATATTTATAGGAACATGTCGAAGTCTCAAAAACACTTCACCTATAGTAAGTGACGGGTCTTTGGGTGCGTAAATGTAATCTCGTATATCATACTCACCTTTAAATTCAGCCTGCTGTTCTACGAGAATCTTTTTAGCTTTATCTAGACTTTTTGTAAATATTCATGCGTCGTACATTTACCAAAGTGTATCAAACAAGAGAGCAAAGAAAAAGCCCAGACACCATAGTCTGGACTTTTTCTTAAATACCCTTTCAAGGATGGATATTTACTGACTACTATCTTTTGGAATATTAACTAAGCTGCTTTGAAACGAGACTTGTGAGCTCGAACATTGTAACTTCTTTCTTTCCTGCGAAAATCTTAGCGAGCTTTTCATCAGCAAAAATGTTTCGCTTGTTCTTTGGGTTCTGTAGATCTTTTGACTTGATATAATCCCAGATCTTTTTAACTACTTCTCCTCGTGGGTATGGACCCTTTCCGATAATGTCCGCTAAGTCCGCACTGAGGTTCATTGGTTTCATTAAAGCTGCGTTTACCTTCTTTGCCATATATTTGTTTTATTATGTCTATTTAATGTATAACACTGTATCCATAGTTTCTTAGTATAAACTTAGGGTGGTCAATTTGTAGATATACTGCAAATACTCCCTAATTTATCCCCAAACGAAACTTACCTAGGTATTCTACCATTTATATAGTTTTATGCCTAGGTAGGTCAGTGTTCCGTCCGAAAATGAATATCAGGATTAGTCTTCTATTTCTCTCCATTGACCATTCTCGAACTCAGCAACATTTGATTTAGGACCTCCGCATGCACGACCATCCTTACCATAATAAGTAATATCAATACCTGTGCCAGCACGTTGAAATCCACCAGAATGTACACCGTCTCGAACATATGTATATTCATTTGTATCTCCAACTGATTCTCCTAAGACAGTTACTTCGAGGGCGTACAAGCCCTTCTCATCAGACTCTTCAATAGTAATACTTATTTCCTTACCTTCAGTAGCCTCTTGCCTACTAGATAGTTTTCTAATAATACTTCCAATAAGTCCAAAAACCTCTTCTGTTGTCGGAATTTTTTCAGGCCCTGCTTCGTGTGGATTAGACATAAATACAAGTATATCAGATGCCGTCATCAGAACTCATACTATCCCTTCGCGTCTATATCTTCCCCTCCGCCTGCCACACCTTCACAGACTCTACTGGGTGCACAAGCATGAGTACATTAAGAGTAAGGTTATCTCTCACCCAAAACAAACATCCAACCTCAAACGCCACAATTAACAATATAGTCATCCAAACTTTTGCATATCGAGCGATTATAAATCCTACAATAACCATACCAATGTCACTTACGGAATTCAAAACACTGTCTCCAACGTATCCTTGTGCAATAGTCGCCTCTCTATATCGGTTGATGATGATTGGTGAATTTTCAAGAAGTTCCCAACCAGCTTCAAGTAAGATTGCTCCAAGGTATCTATACTTCATGACAAATCGTGGCAGGTTAAACTTCACAGCAATCAACCATAGAAAACCATAAAAAAGCATCCCGTGAATAATATGTGAAAATGAGTAAGCATCAGCAACTCGCTGAGAATTTTCACTACCCCATATATCTCCATCCCACCAACCGAATTTGCCATCAGGGCCTAGGAGTGACCTTCCTGTTGAAAGCTCAATGAGTCCAGTGGCTCCACAGACTATAATAGTACTGATAATAACAAAACGGTGTTTCTTGAGAAATAATTTGATTGTTTCTAACATGTATTAATTATACCAGACAAGTCAGAAGTAAATCCTTAATAAACCCTAATTATTTGATTTATTTCAACCTTCATATATTCTTCACAATTATAGGTAGATAATGTGTATACTCTTACTAATAACCTACGGAACAGCCACGCAGGTCGAGCCAAATAGGACGGAGGCTCGACACGATTCCGCAGAATCGGACATCGTGCAGTGCCAAGCACCAACTTGAGGTTCGTACCGAGTATGACCTTGCTAGGTCACATAATTTACAAAATCATATGAAAATACTCATTGTGGAAGATGAAATAAAGTTAAATAAAGCACTTGCTGTAGGTCTGCAGAACCATGGCTATGCTGTTGAATCAGCATTTGATGGAGAAGAGGGTGAGAAACTCGCCCGTATCAACACGTACGACTTAATATTGCTCGACGTTATGATGCCTAAACGAGATGGAGTTGAGGTATGCAAAAATCTGCGTAAAGCTGGCAAAACTACGCCTATACTTATGCTAACTGCCAAAGATGCAATCGAAGACCGAGTCAATGGACTCGATGCTGGCGCAGATGATTATCTCATTAAACCGTTTGCTTTTGAGGAACTCATCGCTCGCGTTCGCACCCTATTTAGACGAGCACCACTCACATCAACTGATGTGCTTGAATTGGATGATCTTCATCTCGACACAAGAACACAGCGAGTTACAATAAGTACAAAAGAAGTAGAACTTACTCTTCGTGAATATGCACTGCTCGAATATTTTTTGAGAAATAAAGATACAGTACTTACACGTGGAGACCTACTTGAACATGTATGGGATATCAACTATGATTCACTCAGTAATGTAGTCGATGTACACCTTAAAAATCTAAGAAAAAAATTACCGAAAAAATATGCATCGAGAATCAAAACAATTTGGGGTAAAGGCTACAAACTCGTTTAAAAGGAGTTTTAACCAATCCCTCTTAAAGTTATCCTTTTTATATGGAACAATATTAGTAGCCATACTTTTTATTTCTGGCTTAGTAACGTTCGATGAATTTTCGAGTAGAATCGGCAGACGATTTAAAGATGTCCCACCGACTATTACTATCCAACTTCCAAACGGTGACCGCATTGTAAATAGACCTACAGGAGTAAGTTCACAACAATTCTCAGTGAGTACAAGTGGCATACAGTTTTTTGCAACACAGACAAGCGGGCAATTTCCGTTAAGGGCGGTGCCTGAGAGAAACAGAGGTCAATTGCCGACAGCTGAGGATATTCGAAACGACCTTATTGCAGCTCTTATATTTGTAAATGGAATACTACTTTTAGTTGCAAGTGTTGCAAGTTATTGGCTTGCACGTAGCACTCTCCGTCCAATACGCGACTCGTATGAAAGACAACGACGCTTTTTAGGAGATGCTTCACACGAACTGCGTACACCACTCAGCATCTTACAAATCGAGCTCGAAAACGAAATGCATAATGCAGATGAAAAACAAAAAGAGCAAATCACTAGTAAGCTTGAAGAAGTTAGACGTATGAGTAAACTTGTAGGAGATCTTTTGACGATATCAAGACTCGATGAAGACAAACAGACTAGACCGAATCAAAAGAAAAATATTGATACCAAAAAATTTGGAGAACTGGTGGGCAGTATAACTGACCGTCTATCTACGCTAGCAAAGTCACACAATGTAACTCTGACACTTCACAACAAGATTTCCGAACAAAGTAAGCTACTAATTCCACTTGATGAGGAACTCTTTACTCACGCGATCACAAATTTAATTCAAAATGCAATCTTTTACAATAAAAAAGATGGAACAGTTGATGTCACTATAATCGATGAGAGTAAAAAAATTAGTATTGAAATTAAAGATTCAGGTATAGGTATAAGTAAGGAAGATCTAGAAAAGATATTCGACCGCTTTTATCAAGCAGACAAAAGTCGTACTAGAAAAAATACGCCAAATGAAGGTAGTGGTCTTGGACTATCTATCGCAAAATCTGCCTTACTCTATATGGGTGGAAATCTCGAAATCAAAAGTGAGCTCAATATTGGCACGACAGTTCAAGTTAAAATTAAGACCGTCTAACTTCATTGCTTGTATTTCAAATTAAGCGCCTCACCTTCACAGTTAATTCATAATCAATTTACTATACTCTACTTACAGTCTACATATGAGATTGTAAATTACTCATTAACGTACATATAGAAATTTGTTCAAACCAAACTGTGAAATACGATATTTTAAAATATCTTAAAAATCGCAGTTTAGTTTACGCAGTTTCACAAATAAAATGAAAATGAATTTATCAAATATGTCTAAGAAATCTAAAACTATTGCAGCTACCGCCTTTATACTCGGTGTAGCAGCTGTTGGCGCCGGCACTGTTTCAAGTACAGCCTTTGCTGATACAACTACAGAAACAAATCCTCGAGCAACACATATTACCAATCTCGTAACAGCACTCTCTCAAAGATTCAATCTAAATTCTGCTGATGTCCAAACTGTAATTAATACGGTCATGGCAACAGAAAAGACTGAAATGGATGCTAATCGATCACAGAACTTAGCTACCCGACTAGCCAAAGCAGTAACAGATGGAAAAATAACACAAGCACAGTCAAACCTCATAACAGCTAAAGTCCAGGAAAACAAAACTTTTATGGACAGTCTAGCGGGTAAGACTGCAGCCGAAAAAAAAGCAGCAATGCAAACATATCACGAAGCAATGACGAAGTGGGCGACCGACAATAATATTCCAAAAGGATTTATCCTTGGACCTCAAATGGGTATAGGAGGAAAGGGTCACAGCAACTTCAAAGGGATGAATGGTGAAAAAGGTTTAGGAAATAAATAGCATTGGAAATTCCCACAAAGGATATTGTGAAATGAGCTGTTAATTAAATATGTAATAGTAAAAAACCCTGTTGTGAGCAGGGTTTTTTACTATCTTAAATTAGAACTTACTTTTATCACTTACTACTATTAAAGAGTTTCAACTTCTCAAATCTAGAAAGTCTCTTTACTTCCGCTTCCCTCTTCCGTGATTCACTGAGAGTCTTGAATGTCTCGTGATATACCAAACTCACTGGTCGTCGAATCTTTGTGTAATGAGCACCTTGCTTAGAAGTATTATGTTGTACAAGACGCTTTTCGAGATTGTTAGTTGCACCAACATACAAAGTTTCATCAGCGCATTTTAAAATATATGTGAAATAAACCTCAATCAGTAACTTTTTACGTACACCTGCACGCGCCTTTAATCCCTCATATGTTTTCAATCCCGCACGTGATTCTAATCTTGCGCGTACCTTTAATTTAGATTTTTCTTTGTCTTTCTTTGGCATCTTTAAATAAAGTTTTAAATATTTTCTCTAACATTACGGGGTTTAACTTATGCTCATCGGCAAGGATTTTAATTTTCGCAAGAATTTCTTTTTCTCTCTGTGGCTGATGTATTGGAACTTTATTTTCCTTTTTATATAAACCCACTAATGGCATCAAAGACTGTCTCTTTGAGATTAGCTCAATAATTTTCATATCAAAATTATTTATCTTTTGTCTAAGGTTTTGGATATCTATTTTTCTTTTCATACATTATAATTTTAAAAACCTTATTTTACAATTTAGCGAATCTTATTTTATAATTATACCATTCTTAGATTTTTAATATCTATTTTATAAGGATATCTTTCTGACCGGGTCTTTTCAGCACTAACTCTACTTCAGGAACTTCAAGTTCCAAATTCCCTACTATTTTTTCCGCGACACTTTCAACTGACATAAATTCGTCTATATTCTCTGGTGGTTGTTCATCAAATAAACCAGTTTTTATACCTCCAGGATAGACACCAACAATTTGTACACCTGAGCCCTTGAGCTCATCCCTAACGGCATTTGTCAGCCCTCGCAGTGCATACTTGCTAGACACATATATTGAACCACTTGAACCATTCATTCCATCAAAGGCAGTAGTAGAAATTATATTCATTATCGTACCACTCCCACTTGGTTTCATGAATTTTAGGGCAGACCGTATTCCATACATAGTACCAAATACATTTACCTGAAAAAGCTTATTTGCTTTCTCCATACTAGTATTTTCAATATTTTCACGTGGAAGCCATATACCTGCATTATTTATCCAAACGTCTATTCTGCCAAACTTGGAAAAGACATCTTCTGCAACACGCTGGAGATCCGACTCTTTTGTTACGTCAGCTTGATGCGAAGCACCAGCTATATCGCATATAACAACATGAGCCTCTTTCTCAATCAAAATATTAGCCACTGCTTTCCCTAAGCCGCCCGCTCCACCCGTTATTACTATTACTTTGTCTTTGAGGTTCATATTGAAATAAAATGGACAGCTTTTTTATTGAACAAAGCCTCAGCAATCTGACTTCTACCAACATTCCCACGACATAAAAATAGTATTTGTTTCATAGTGGGATTATAGCATTTAATGTAGACATCAACAGCCTCACACAAAAGACGCACCCTTATGCAAGATGCGTCTTTTATACTGTAACTTATACACCTCTGCTCTATATCAGTGGTGGATTCTGTATAAGAGTTCCGTCTATCAATGCTTTGTGAAAATTTGCATTTTCATCCTCGAGTTGCTTATTTCTTTTTTTAAGCTGTGCAAACTCAGTACGTGTCTTAACTATCTCTGGAATACTTAAGAGAACTGAAACCAGAAATCCAGCAATAAGTGCCAATATTAATATCAGCGCTAATGATCCTTCTATTTGCCAAACTAAGAAGTTTAGACTCACAGAAATCATATTTTGTAGAGCGAATATAACAGTAAGTGCGCCGATGAGCAGTCCAAGAATTAGGAATAAAAACATGATAATAATTTATAGTAATCTTTTAATGTATCTACTTTGTTTTGAAAGAAACTACTGACCCTACAACAGTTCCATATTCATTTCGTGACACCATTCTATAATAATACTTTGTATTTCTTCGAAGGTCTGTAACATCTGCCTTTATTCCTATAGCCGCTTCATCACCTTTCATAAATTGATTTGGTGTCACTGTACCTATTATTCCACCAAGCAATGAATCATCACTGTATTCAAACCAATATGTTGTATCTCCTCCATTTGGATCTAGGCGCCCATTCATAGTGACTGAAGATGTAGAAATATTTGTTGGATTATTTGTCTTGATAATTGGAGAATTTGAATTAGCAGGACCTGATGTTGTAAAACTACTTAATGTCCCATTCACAGTTCCAAATTGATTTTGTGCATTTATTCTATAGTAGTATTTTGTCAAAGGATTCAAGCCGGAAATAGCCCCAGTCACCGATGTCGAAACTTGATTGCCAGCTATGTATCCAAATGTTGTTACATTACCCAAGGATGTTCTCTCTCCATATTCAAACCACCATGTTGTCTGACTACCATTTGAATTTATTTTTCCATTAAGATTTGCACTTGAACGTTCCACATTTGTTGAACTTGTTGTTTGTACACTTGGAGCCTTACCTGGAACTGCTGGCGTATCGTTTGTAGTAAATGATCTTACTTCGCCTCTAGTGATACCCTCACTGTTCTGTGCATTTAGACGAAAATAGTACTGAGTATTTGTTTTAAGCCCGGTAATGTTTAAAGGCGCCGCAATAGGAGTATATCCTGCTCCCACATCTTGCTTACTTGTATGATTAAAAATTGAAGTCGTAGGCCCGTAATCAAACCAATACGAAGTTTGTGCACCATTAGGTGTCACCTTACCTGAAACGAGCGCTGTCGAATTTGAAATAACCGCTTCAGTATTTGTTTGAACACTTGGTGCACTCACAGCACGAGCTGGAGTTGGTGTGTTTGCTGTTGACGAAGATTGATTATCTGTAGTGTTTAAATTTGTATTTGCAGGCACAGTAGAAGAAGCGTTCTGATCTGTCTGAGGTACACCTGATCCATTATTTTTAAAAGCCATATACCCCAAAACTAATACAAGGACTGCAACTACTACACTTATAGTTATATTTTTATTCATGCACTACTAGACGCCCGACATGAGTTATTCTTACCAAAAACAAAGATTCTATACAGCTTTTCAATACTCAGCGAGGCAGCATGTTATCTTTATGTGTACTTCCTCTACTTAATACGTGTAAATGAGTTTACCCCACCACGCTCCATATATATGAGTTCAAGACTTTCAGGAGTGATTTTTGTAACTTTAAAATCAAGTACACTCTCTTTATCTGTAGAATCTGTCAATTGAACATAGATAGCATCTTTTTCTAGAGGAAATGAAACTTTCAAAGGTTTTTCACTCGTAAAGACATTCCAATTCCCACTTGTCACAAGTTTCCCATCATAATAATCACTCACCCCACCTGTCTTTGTAAATTCACGTACAAATTTTGTATCTTGTATACTTTGCCACTTGCCAACAAGACTTTCAGAAACTAATAACGAAACATCAGGTTTAACAAATGAACCTCCATTTGTTGCAAATCCAGCACCACCCTCACCTGCATCACCAAAATTCATTGGTGCATTATTTGCATCTACTGGCTGAGAACATGTAGTTGTCTTTTTATTTGCTTTAGATGTTACAGACACCTCTTCTCCTGCAAAGACATATACATAATAAGCATCTTCAAATCGTTGACCCAAACCATTTACACGTGGAAGAGTTCTCGCGATATTTCCATTTACAATAATATTAACTTTGGAATCGTCTGGAAACTCTGCGATAAAATGTGTCTTGTCTACACATGAAAAAGATGCCCCTAGAACCTGTGTATTGTTCTGAGTATTTGTACCTGTACTTTGAGCTGTGCTACTCGCAATATTTGCTTCTCCTTTTACGATACCGTTTTTTACTCCTTTATAATAAGAAAAGGCGCCAACAATAATCAGAAGTACCCCTAAAAGCACAATAGTTGTTTTTGTATTCATAATACTAGTAGTATAAAACTAAATCTGGTTAAATGCATCCTCAAGGTCCTTAATCACAAGCTTCTTCATTTTCAACATTGCCTGCTGTACTTTACCAGCTTTCTCTCTATCAGAATCACCCATGAGTCGCCCGAGAGCTGTCGGTACAACTTGCCATGAGACACCAAACTTATCTTTGAGCCAACCACACTGTTCAGATTCAGGAACTGCCGATAAACTATTCCAATAATGGTCAACTTCCTCTTGTGT
This sequence comes from Minisyncoccota bacterium, assembly GCA_021734945.1. Lineage (GTDB taxonomy): Bacteria > Patescibacteriota > Minisyncoccia > Phycocordibacterales > CAIZLB01 > VEQN01. The sequence goes on from JAIPIA010000002.1 coordinate 60,782, forward strand.
ATCACAACTGATCACAAAAGAAATAGATTCATTAAACTTTTGAAATGGACCCGCAGTCATGAGAGTAAATTCCTGATTAAAAATTTGGATAGTAAATATTTCAACAGTACCTGATGGAGTATCATCGAGTTTTGATTCGTCTTCAATTTTTGCGTTTTCACCAAACACTGAAAGATAAAATTTTGCAGCCTCTCGCGCCCCTGTTTCAAACCAAAGAAATGGTGTAATTTTTTGTGTGTTTTTCATACCCTGTGATTATACCATCTGAAACAAAATGTGAATGGGACGAAAATATAAATAAAAAAAACGCCATCACGCACGAAGCAATGATGGGGTTTGGTTTTTTTGCACTGGTTAAGGGTGCGGGGGGGGGTGATGAGTAAAAGTAGGCGAACTAAATTCACATCATCTGCTGCTGTTGCTGTTGCTGAGCAGACGTTTGACAGTGACCACGATATGAACCACTTTTAAGGAGTACTTTTGCTTTCGCGGCAGTATCTACCTTAGTTGTGTGATGCAATCCTGCTGGTACATACCCTAGAGGGCAGTGACCGTAAGAACAGTCACGCGAGCTTCTGAAACGACCTGATGATTGCGAGGACCAGTTAAGAATCACCGGAATCGCGCGGGCAGGTGTCACAGAAGGTTTCCCGTGACTATGCGCGGCAGGGTCTGCCACTTGATGGAGGGTTGAGATTAGACAAAACATTTTGAAGGTCTGGGGGGGTTGGGATTCTGAATTCGGATTAAAAGCTAAGCCTAACTTTCTCTCTGAGAAAGAACTAACACCGTGTTCACACGAAAACGGAAATATCAAAATAACACATTTCCCTGTTTTTAGCAAAGATTTTAGCAATAAATCGTCACAGTTAGACGCCACTGATGCGTATATGAATACATTGACAAATATCTATAAGTGTATTATCGTAATACACAGTTCTTTTCAAATAATACCCCTACGCACTCATGTGTATAAGGTGTTCATATGGAAGAACAATCAACAACACCAACAACATCATCACTACCTACCCCCCCACAATCCTATGAAAACGACCCCAAGCAAGACCACCCTTCTCATCATCCTCGCAATCTCTCTCATCCTCTGCCTCTTCGGCGGGGATGTCACAGCTGGAGATATCAACACCGGCGCCAACAGCGGCGAGACGAGTTACATGATGAGTACCCTGACGCGTAAAGAGGTTATCCAAAAGATTGCCCGCTGCCTGTCTGACAAAAAAGTGAGTGCCAAACTGAAAAATTGGCAACACAAAGAGGCGACCAAAAGTCTCAACATCGAATACTACGAGTGTACGCTGTTCATGGAGGAAAAGACTGTAACTGTTCAGTACCTCCCACCACAGGATGGAGTGTCCGCTTCAATGACATTTTTTGTCACACAAAAGGACATTGACCGTTGGTCAGTGTCAGTAAACACGGACGGCAACCTCCGCAGTGGAGTTGGCAAAGAGAAGGAGAAGACAATGATCCTCGATCAAGGACCAGTTGGTGCAGAGAACTTCGAATATTGGGCTCACAAAGGTGACCCCATGATCAATTCAGTCTTCACCAAACACCTCGAACCTATGTCAAAATAAGTTCAACACGCGTATCTCTCGGTTCAATCCCTAGAGCTCTACGCGTTTTTTGTTTATTCGAGTTTCTCGCTCAGACCTAGTATTTTAAAATGACACTAAATAAATATCCACAATAAATATCCACACTTACTTCCCTGCCATATTCATACCTTCAACACATTTACATGCATCATTGAATCCACCGAGATTTTCAACATCAGTGAATCCGAGCTTTCGGAAAATTACGCAAGCCATAGATGACCTTCCTCCAGAGGCACAGTGAAGTTTAAGAGGAGTATCTAATGTGACATCAGAATAATTTTCTCCAAGTCTATCAGTGACTTGTTGAGATGTTGCAGAATTTTCTTGCAAATCTCCAAGAGGGAAATTGATTGCGCCTTTGATGTGTGATTCTTGATATTCTTCTGGGGTGCGTACGTCAATAATGATCATAAAAAAAATTAATATGTGTTTCTCTATTTTAATCCGGCGACAACACCTCTCGTGATAGGTCCAAAGTATCCTATCGCTGGCGTAATGTTGTGCGCCTTTTGGAAATTGATAACAGCTTTTTGTGTGAGTGAACCAAAAAGATTTGTTTCGTTACCTACTGAACCAGGTCCTGTTTGAGTTAATACGTTTCCATGCATATTGAGATACACTTGGAGCGCTTTAACATCGTCACCTGTCATACCTTTTTTGAGGTCTCTTGGGAATATATAAGTCTCTGCCATACTACCAGTGGTAGAAACAGTACTCGATGCATTTGATGCAAATGCTATTGTTTGGGTAACCGTACTACTTTGACCCTGACTCAAAACTTGGTTTTGGTTACTTGAATCATACAAGCAGATAGCTTGATTATTGAGTACATTAGATTGATAGTTTATAGCTTTTGGATCTGCACAGCCATAGGTTTGAGTTGATATCTGGAATGAAGGAAGACCACCTGGCCCTTGCCCGAACAATGCAAATACTGAGAAACTTGGTGTTGTACAAGTAATACTATTAGCTGCTGTATCTACAAAACAAGTATCGAGACGTGACCATACACTATCATGATAATGATACAGCCAGAGAGTTGATTCATCTAACCCTACAATATCCTCATCTGAATATGTATAAGTAATAGTTACTGGCGCATCAAAAGAATCGAGAAGTGTTGTTTCATTTATAAAAGCCTTTACATCGAATACAGTAGACCCCACTCCATTGTAAGGTGTTTGTGAATTTGGAGGCACCCCGAGCGTATCAAGTGTAGTCGTAGCTGCTAATGCATGGATTTGTATGACAACAGAACTTGATGTTGAAGTAAAGTTATTTGGTGTAATTACACCAAACGTAGAGCTCGCTTGTGCAAGTGTTGTAGTAGCAGATGAACTTACGTTGATCGAAGATGTAGTCACTTGAGATGGTGTAGAACTTCCCGCACAGCCTGTCGTCATAAATGTTTGATCAGATGAAGTGGCTGTATTTGATGAATCATCTGAAGAGACAACCGCAAAGTGATATGACGAGCATGCAATAAGATTAGAAAGTGCAACTGTATGAGAAAGAACAAATGGAGAAATATCTACCACATGAGTACTTGTACTATACGAACTTGTTGGACCATAACTAACAATACTTGAGGCAAGCTCGTCAGTTGTCCATGTAATTGTAGATGTAGTTGAAGCTGTTGAAGTTGATATGTTGGTAATAACTGGAGGTGTGACATCGGCAGCGGTAACTATAGTGACATTTTTTGCTGCAACTGTTGGAAGCGAGTTTGAAGTTCCGAACTCAGCAACATACCCAGTTAGGTTTACTCCTGAACATGGTAAATCATTCCATCTTCCACTTCCAGAATAGTACTGCGCACAATCCTCATTACTACCACTGTCATTTGGTTCACCACTGTTCCAATTTGCATAATATTCACCTACTGCATGTCCTCCACCAGAACTAGTCCAAAATGATACACCTGACTCAGGTCCTGCTTTCCATTTCCAATCGCCTTCCGTTATGCTATCACTCGCACCAATCCACCCATCAGCTGTAAGACGTTCAGAAATAAAAGCATTCTCTGCTGATGATGTAATAGTCGCAAGGTATCCACTAACGCCATACGCAGTTTGATTTGGTGCTGCAGCTAGGGCATTATTCCACGTACCTGTTGAAGTAATAAATTTATATATGTGTCCATTATCAGGGAAAAATACCTCTCCAGAATTTACAAGTGAAACTTCGAGAGTGTCTGTACCTACTGATGTTGGTGTATACACGAGTGATGCAAGTGCATTATTAATATTCGTAATACTTCCACTGAAATACAATGTCGAACCAGTCTGTGAACCTGTAAACGTTAAACCTGTTGTTGTACTCATAGAGAGACTACCATTTGATACTAAAAGTTTAACTGGAGTAGACGTTGTTGCATTTCCTTCTATTTGCAAATCTGTAATAGGAAGTGCTGTACTTGGTCGAGTGCTTAGACTACTTGTGCCAACAAGAGTGAGAGGTGTCGGCACTAAACTCGTATATGTAATATCATCAACATAATCTGTACCAACAGCTGCGCCATAACCAGCAGTATACTGTGTGAGACCTGAGGTATAAGTACTATCTGTTGTGGTAGCAATATGCGTCCATGTAGTTCCATCATTTGAATAATCAAAACCCTGCTGATTACCTACTACTGTTGCTTTATAATATCGTGGACCTGCCTTAGCTAGACTTCCACTATAGAGTGATGTAAATCCTGACGAAGTAACTGACCAAATATAAACACTATTTGTTTCATACACTTGAAATAGATATCCGAGCCGTGCACTTTCGTGAGATGCAAGGTTTGTTCCAGTAGACTGTGCGCGCAAAATGAAACCATCATGCCCTGTTGCCGATGAATATTCTTCTTTCCATGTGACTGAATAGTCAGTAGTAGACGCAAATGAATCAAATATAATACCCGCCACTTCACCAGTTTTAGATGTAGCTCTGAGTGCGTTACTAAAAGTAGTACTACTAGCAACTGCAAATGCACCACCTGTTACAGTAGTGTTAGCAGGCTGACTTCCGAGAGTATCAGATGAGAAGTTGTATATAGTAGATGCATACGTCAACACTGGCAATGCAAACAATGCAAACACAAACAGAGTAGATAAAGAGGTAATGTTAATACCCAAAAGACGAAAGACTAGTTTCTTCATAATTAGAATCAATTATACTATACAAAGTATTTTGAAGCTGATATTTGGGTGTGTATAAAGGAAACTAAGAGACGTTTAAAACTAGAACAATTTACCCCCAATTAGTGGTTTCGTTTTACCAATACGTATATCTAATTTTAAAAAATCATCTATTGTTGCCATGTTTTTTTGCTTAACAACTTTCTAACAGAATACTAATTAACTATATAACCCTGAACGTAAATACGTAATTTTTATCCAAGATTGATGTTCTTGATTTTTGCTGAGGCTGAACTTCAACAAGAGAAACTGTTGAACCTCGGAAACTTATACTTGAACCTGAAGTGATTTCAACATCTTCACTTACATTGTTTTTCACAAGGTGCACCATTATCTTTGCTTCACCAGCCCATACACATGTTACGTCTGATGGACATCGACTATCAGAAACTACTTTTATTGGTGTTATATATACTCCACCGATAATTATAGTCTGGTTAAGAGCAGCTGATGTTTGGATGTAAGGATTACCTGTTGTATTACCAGAAGTAGAGCCACCTGGGCACGCAGAAAATTCACAACTTGGACCACTTCGCCCTACAGCAGATCCGTCAGGACAGATTCGTGCGTCCATTGTACATGCAGTCACTGATGGTGTTGTTGGGTTACTTGGTGTTTGAGATGTCTGATTCGATCCTGTTGAAGGGTTTGTTGAATTTTTTATAGGTTTTGAAGATGTGACTCCAGCGCCGTTTGAGCTATTTGTTGTCTCTGTTGATGTGGCCTGCATTTCTCCAGAATTATCTAGATTTTCAGTGTTCTTTCGTGAAGAGTTCCATGATAGACCAAGCACTAGGAGAACGATGACTACAATTACAGAGATGATGATATTTTTATTGTTTTTCATTGGTTTTATTTTTAAGAAATCTCTAGGGCTAAAATCTAGCCTTATCTAAGCTGTTATTTTTATCTTATATACTGACTATTGGATTAATGTCTAAATAATACATCTTTTGGCTAGAAAAACATAGCTAGCACTTTTATGTTAAAAGAAGTCTAAAGTTATTATATTCCCCTGTCCACCTGTGTTCGACGCAAACGATATGGAAACAACTAACAAATTTAATACTCTATTGGATCAATATAACAAAGTATTATTTGAAGAAGCTGCTTATGCGAATAAAAATAGTAGCGCGGATATCGGTGCAATCATGGCTGTTATTGATACAAAATCTGTATATGAAAAGCTCATAACATCAGGAACAATTTTTCATGATGCAGATGGGTTGCACCTAAATGAACTTGGATATGATGTGATGCTTGAGGAGTTGGTGAAGGTGGTTTAGCAAGAGTCTATTTAAAATTTTTGAGATCTATTTTAAACCCAATTTATCCTTAATAGACACAAGGTTAAACATATCTTTATTTTTTATATGGACGATAGATAAGTTTGAACTTCTTGCAACATCATCAACAAATATATCCCTTTCGATTCTATCTTGCCTATCATGAGTTACATCATCTAGCTCTATTATAAGTAGTGGATTGAAATATGGTTTACTGAATATTACAAAATCTACCTTCTTCTTATTTATTTTATTATTATAAGTCTTGAACAAATGCTCATTCTTTTTAACCTCCACGAGAGCACTCAATACAACCTGTGGAACAATGTAGAAATTATTGTTAATAAGAACTTCAAGTTGTTGATAGAATACCCATTCAGCCTTTGTCATTAAATATTTTTTCTTCACATAAGGCAATATTTCTTGCGCAGGCAAAGCTTTCTCAACATCAACATGGGAGATTTTTACCGAAACCTTTGCGTATGAGACTAGCGCAACAAAAACAAATAAAGCGAAAATAATTATAGGTAAAAATGTAGACATATCTTGATTATACAACAAACCCTAACTCCCCTAATCTCGCCAAAGCTTTTTCCATGAAATAAATCCAATGGTCGTTATCTTTATTCTCATTGCGAGCATTCATATCAGCGAGTAGTTCATCGGCACTTACCCATACGAGAGAAAATGTTTCGTGTTCTTCGAGTTCAACAGGATGTACGTCAGCGCTTTTGAGAATTATCAAAAGACATGTTGCGTGAGCTACGCGATTCACATTTCGCAAACTGTTGTGATAATGAGTGAGTGCTTGGCCAATAACTTCAATTTGTGCGAAATCATAGAGACCACTCTCCTCTCGCACTTCTCGGAGTATTCCTTCCATGATGTCCTCATCTGCACTTACACCGCCTGAGAATAGTCGAAGTGCGCCGTTTGAGGATGTAGACGCCGGTTTTGATGTCGTGTTAGTAGGTGCAGTGTTTTGTGTGTCAGGCAATATAGTGCTTTGTGTAGGTGCTGGATCTTCTGGTGCTACGGACATAGGTGCAGTAGCGAGCGCAATTATAGGCGCGACTTTGTGATATTGTTTGCCAACCGCAAAAAGTTTTGTAGCAGGATCATACACAATTCCACAACCACCATCACGTCGCTCTTCGTTTTCGCGTGGTGTGCCGAATTCTTTTATTGAGGGGTTTTGGATTTGAGACATATTATTTATTAGGATTTTCAATTATTAACTTTCTCCATCCCATTATGTTTGTCAAAATTGTATCTTTACATTTTTCAATATCTTTGTATTCACCATCGTATGGTAACCGTGCAAAACCTTTAAACTCGTCTTTTTTAAGACTCAGTATTCTATCTTCTAAAACAACAACAATATTTTCATTATCTTCGTAAGCAGTACATACAATTGCCGTTTGAATACCAGAAACTTTCTTAATTCCGAATTGTTGCAAAAAATTTATTTGATCTTCATTGGCAATAATTGATACGAGTTTTGGTCTTGCCCCACCAAAATAGCTGTGGTTAGCAGGAAATAGATAAATTGAAAAAACATAAACAAAAAATATAGAGACTACAATGGTACAAAGAAATCTAATAAAATTAGAAATCTCTCCTTTTTCTGCAAATATAGGAGATATTGTGATATGGAAAAATTTTAATAATCCATTTATAATTTCAATTATCAACTTCGCAAAACCATATAGTCCTATGTAAGTCAGAATAAAGCATGTGCCAGTAAGTATATAAATTCCTTGAAATAAATTTGGAGTAACCCCAAGAAACTGCAGATATATATTCCATACAAAAAATCCTAGACCATATGCAGAGGTTGCATATATAGCTAATGACTTACCTATTAATTCAATCTTTTTCTCTATATTTGCCATGTATTTAGATATAATAATATAGAAATAGAGTTTTTACACAAGATATGCTCTAAGCCCTCTCAACAGCAAACAACTCAGCCTGCTCAAGGACTGTCTCAGTAGCAGACTCTTGAAAATCTGGCGGGTAACCATACTGATTTAGTAGTCTTTTTACCATTACACGCATACGTGCACGCGCTGATTCTCGAACGCTCCAATCTATAGTGGCGTTTTCCTGTACTTTTCCGACCAAGATTCGGGCGAGTTCTTTTAACTTGTCGTCACCAAGCACTTTCTCAGCACTTTCATTTTGAGCAAGTGCATCATAAAATGCAATCTCATCCTTAGATAGACCTAGTAAATCCCCTCTTTTATCAGCTTCTTTGATATCTTTTGCAAGTTTAATCAACTCTTCGATAACTTGTGCCGCAGTTAGCAAGTTGTTTTGATATCTTTTAATAGCTGCGTGCAACATTTCTGAGAACTTTCTTGCTTGCACTGCGTTCATTTTACTTCTACCACGAAGCTCATCGTTCAAAATCTTCTTTAAAAGTTCAAGACTAATATTCTGGTGTTTCATCGTTCGTATTTCTTCCAAGAATTCTTCTGACAAAATAGAAATATCAGGTTTCTTGATTCCTGCAGCATCAAAGATATCTACCACTCCATGCGACACTACCGCCTTATCCACAATCTGTCGGATAGTCGATTCAACATCTATATCTCGTGAACCACCATCGCTTGCCAACTTTATCAATCGAGCTTTTACCGCTTGGAAAAATGCTACTTCTTCTCGAATAGCAATAGCTCTTGGGTTTGGCATTGCTAATGCAAAAAGCTTTGAGAGTGCTATTACCTCTTTTATAAATCTTTCTTTTCGATTATCACCAGCACGTACATCAAGCAAAAACTCTTCTGTTTCAAGAATGGCTCGAAGCTTTGTCTGCGCATCATTGATTAGCACTACTTCTTTTGGTGTAGATCCCTTTATATAGTCGTATGAAAGGCCATCTAAGATACCGTATATCGTTTCCAGTTTACCGAGCATATGTGGTACGACGTCAGTATTTTGTTCAGTGACCATCTCACCTTTTCCTCCACTCTCTGTGTATACAGCAAGAGCCTCTTTCAGGTCTGATGCGATACCAATATAATCAACAATCAATCCTCCCGGCTTATCCTTAAATACTCGATTCACTCTCGCAATTGCCTGCATGAGGTTTGCACCCTGCATCGGCTTATCAATATACATAGTGTGCATGCATGGCACATCAAAACCCGTGAGCCACATGTCTCGAACAATCACCAACTTGAGTTCGTCTTTTGTGTCTTTAAATCTATTTGCCAAATCCTTACGATCATCTTTAGTTGTATGATGCGGCTGAAACTCTACAGGATCAGAGGAAGTCGCAGTCATTACAACTTTGAGCGCCCCACCAGTTTTTGCATCACTATGCCATTCTGGTTTGAGTGCAATAATCGCATTGTATAGATCTACCGCAATACGTCGACTCATAGCAACAATCATTGCTTTTCCATCAAAAGCTTCCTGTCGAGCTTCAAAGTGAGTGACGATGTCTTGTGCAATGTCAGCAACACGTGCACCATGTCCGACTACCGCTTCAAGCTGTGCCCATTTTGCTTTGGCTTTTTCGCTCACAGTAGATTCTTCGCTTTCTAATATTTCATCTACAGTTCTATCTAGCTGTGCTTTCGCTCCTTCATTGAACTCAAGCTTTACCAGTCTTGATTCATAACTAATAGGCACCGTTGCACCATCCTCTACCGCCGCTTTAATGTCATACACATCAACATATTCACCAAAAACATTTCTAGTATTCGCATCTTCTTTCTCAATAGGTGTTCCAGTGAATCCAAGGAATGATGCATTCGGTAATGCATCACGAACATACTTTGCAAATCCATAACTTACATATGCTCCACCCTCATTTTCACGCACTCTCGCAGTAAATCCATACTGTGAACGGTGTGCTTCATCAGCCATTACTATAATATTTGAACGATCTGAAAGTGCCTCATATTCCACCTCACCTTCCATCAATGAAAATTTCTGTATTGTTGTAAATATTACTCCACCTCCATTTGTAGCCAAAAGTTTTCGGAGATCTGCCCGATCTTGTGCCTGCACAGGGTCTTGTCGAAGTAAATCTTTTGCACCAGCAAATGTATCAAAAAGTTGTTGATCGAGATCATTTCTATCTGTAAGAACTACGATGGTTGGATTGTTAAGTTGCTGAACAATTTTTCCAGCATAAAACACCATAGACAGTGACTTTCCTGATCCTTGAGTGTGCCATACTACTCCAGCTCGTTTATCACTCCTTATCGCTTGTATAGTTGAATTGATGGCTTTTTGTACTGCAAAATACTGATGGTATGCAGCTGTCTTTTTGATAGTCTTCATTTCAAGTGATCCATCAGAAAGTGTTTTCTTTTCAACTTCAAAGACAGTGAAATTTCGAATGAGATCAAGTAACACTTGCGGATGAAGCATACCTTGTACAAGTGTTTCAATTTGTGGAGTTGTTCGATTTGCATCACGAGTACCATTGATAGACTTCCATGCTAAGAATCGATCGAATCCACTTGTAATAGTTCCTGTACGCGCATCAAGTCCATCTGAAATAACTAACAATCCATTGTATGCAAATAAATCTGGAATAGCTTTTTGGTAGTTTGTGAGCTGGGTAAATGCCTTATGAACAGTTGCCTCTTCATTCTTTGCGTCTTTGAGTTCTATGACCGCAAGTGGTAATCCATTCACAAAAAGTACAACATCAGGAATCTTATCTCGTTCCAGTCCTTTTATATAAAATTGATTTGTAGAAATGAGGTCATTCTCAAGAAAATCATTCCACTCAATAATCTGGACATCCTTACCTCTCATGTGACCATCTTCGAGCACTTCTACTTTTACACCTTCGACAAGTAGCTTGTGCATAGCTCGGTTGTTCTCTACGACGTTGTCAGTCAATGATGCAGTACGGAGTATTTCATTGACCGCAAATATGCAAACATCCTGCGATAGGTTTGGATTAAGATTGGTCACAGCAGACATAAGGCGATCCTTGAGAACTACCTGCGATAGATCTGGACGTTCTGGCTCTAATGCTTCAGGACTTACATAAACAAAGCCGACTTTTCCAAGAAGTTCGAGTGTAAGCTGTTCAATTGAGGATTCGTTGAGGGGCATGTGTGTATGTGGTCAGAGTACCACACTTTTTGTAGAGGTGGAAGGTTTGAATTTTTTACCTCTCCATGCAAATTAGATTTAATATTCTTAATCTCAAAATTTGAACAGCTAAACAATATACTAAATTACCAATTTCTTTTGAAATGCCAACTCTCAAAATTCTTATATTCAAACTCCTTATAATCAATAGGATTAAATAGTTCGTTAGACACGATAACAGATGAAACATCCCTCAAGAAAGTTTTTTTAGCGTGCATTCCTTCTGGGCTATCTACTGATACATAATAAATTGAATATCCATTAAAACCATCATCCGGATTTTCTCCACAATCTAGCGGTATACATTTCCGTGCCTTAGAATTACCATCTTTGTCTGTAATTATTAGCCCTAGAATCATTTTTTATTAATTCCATTTTTAAATTCTTGTTTTAATTGTTCTTGATTTTGCATTTTAAATTAATTAACTTGTAAATATAACACCTAATAATTTATCTCTCAGTCTTGACAGTGTCTGAATTTCTAAAAAATTATTGAAAACTTTTTCATCTGTAGAAATGATAATTTGATTAAATCCTTCCTGAATTTCTCTAGATGGAACAATGACTTTAATATTCCTGAAATCATCCTTATTAATTGAACCAAACACCGTACCGCCTGCTTCAAATTTTTGAATATCTGATTGAGTATTTTTCATCATGTAGAAACAGAAAGATTTGAGATCTGAAGATACACCAGCAACACCTCGACCAAGACAGCATACTTCGGTTGCTTGATTTATATCACCGACAGGGGCCCTTACACTAACCAATACATCAAACCTATTCGCGGTCCTTTTTGGCTCAGTCGTATAGAGACGAACAGATGGAAAACGATTACCGAAATCAGTACGACCTTGATAGAAAATAATTCCTTCTCCATCTTCATTATAACTTTCACCAGATGGTGACTGTCCCATAGTAATCTTAAATAACTCGCCCAACTTTCCAAGCCCCCACCCTTCCGGCAAACCGTTCACTATCTCCACATCCTCGTGTCCATGGAATCGAAAATTGACAAACCACTCCTGAAACAAAGTCTGTGCCATTTTCTCAAGAGTTGTATTCTCACGACGAAGAAGTTCAATTTTATCGTCGAGGGAGCAGAGGATCGAAGCTATTTCCTTTTGTTCTTCTATGAGGGGAAGTCTAAATTGTTTATTTGCTAATATGTCTGTTTGTACACGCTGTCTCCCTGATGTCCCCGTCATAGATCTAATTGCAATGTTTCGGAAAAAAGGAGAAATTATAAAGTAATAAATAAATTTCGAATCACTTACATGCTCTTTTTCACGAAAGACAAGATATTCAGTTGAGCCGAAGCCAACCTGATCATTCTCAAGAAAATCGACAAAAGCAGTCTTACCATTTTCTAGACATGGAGTAATACGAGCCATCAATGTATCTCTATTTTTAAACTTTTGCCCTCCATTAAATTCTTTAAGCTCAAAGCTTGAAACCTGTCTTGTGAATGGATTGATTTTTTCCATCGGTAGATATGGAGCTATATTTTTTTTGGGAATTTTTTCAATTGGATTGATTTGCAAAAAACTTGAGAGCCTTATATCTTTCCAATTCTCACGTGATGATATGTTCATAATATTATTCAGAAGTTATTTTATAGATACCCTGCCCGATTGAATATAAACAAAAAAGCACCGTAGCAGTTATTATAAATAGAACAGTTTCCTTGCAAAAAATATGATTTGAAAACGCAAGCGAAATAATACAAACACTTATCACACAAAAATTAAAGATTAAAATAAACTTTAATTTTCCTAAAATATCGGACTTTTTATTTATATGTTCTCTGTATAAATTCTCAGTGAAAAAATCAATGGAATAGTTTATTAGAGTATCACTCCGTACGGTGCTCTGAATACCAACTCTAGAGGGATCATTGGTTTTAATCTTTACTAATTCAGAAAACTTTCTTAAAATCTTCGAATCAGGCATTGTGTATAAAACCCCTAGACTAATCGGTTCATAATCTTTTGTATTAGCTGCAGCATAAGAATATAATTTTATAACCGCTAATCTTGTCTCAGATAGTATTTTCTCAAAATCTTGTATCTTCCAAACCACAAAAACGGCAAATAATCCCGCGAGCGCGGCAAGGACTTGAGCTGATGTACTTAATGTATAAAACCAAATATTATTAAAATCCATATATTTATTTCTTCTTCACCCCATACTTCGGTTCAGTCTCTCTATCTGCAAGTTCCTTACCTGACCAACGACCAATTCGCACCTTACAATCATTACAAAGTATTTCGCTGACTCCATCGTACGCATCAGGAGTACCTGGCACATACTGCACCATTATAATATTTTCACTTTTACATTTTTTACAAGTTTGTTTTTCCATAAAATATATTAGGAATTAATTTTTAATAATCGTAACTGCTCGACTAGCAGATATACCGTTGTGAATGGATCTCGCTTGAGAGGTGACTCTGTTCCATCTTTAGTATACTGTTTTTCCAAATTCTTAGCATTACGCATTGCATCAAATTCTCGCCCCTTCACCAGAGAATACATGTCGATATTTTTCTCATATTTTCGACCGATATGCTTGGTGAGTTTCCCTGCAAATGCATCACGGCCAAGTGATGTTTGTAAAAATTCGAAGTGGAGAATAAACCACAACTCAAAGCATTCATTAGAATACGCTACCTGTATACCATTATCTCGTGCCAACCGTATTGAACGATCAAAATGCTCGTGATCATCCCGATCAAAGACAACCCACCATTCTGTTTCAAAAGTGGATTTGTGATTTGAACTTTCAGCATCCTTTTCTTCCATCACATATTTTACGAGTGACTGGGTACTTCGACTCGTCGGATGAATCTGAATATCAATCTGTGTTAAACCCAACTCATCCTTAATAGCTCCAAAATAATTAGGTTCAGTTTTTTCTCCTTCAGTATAGATACGAATAACCTTTTTAGGTTTCAAATTACTTGGTTTTCGCGGGAACCTATTCATGCTTATTTTAGAACTGAACGGATAAATGGTAATGCTCCGAATCGACCTTCGAGATACTTTTTTGAAAACTCAGTATCATTTCGTATATCAAACTCTCCAAGAGAAAAGAGCTTACTACCATCAAACTCATCTTTCTCTGTGAACCAAAATTGATCTTTTATAAAATCATCCTTGTATGACAAAAGGCTCGTATCGTGTGTTGTTACGATAAGTTGTGCACCATTTTTATTCATTTCTTCTGACTCAAAGAGATCTATTATAAACTTGGTTAATTTAGGGTGGAGACTATTATCGAATTCATCAACAATCATAATCTTACCGTTTTGGAGAGTATCTATGACTGGACCAAGTACAGAGACAAACTTTTGTGTACCAGTAGATTCCTTATCGAAAGGAACCTCGAATGACCCCGTCACCTTATGGTCATCATCATGAACTGGATGCTCAAAAAAGAGCATGTTACTTTTTTGTTTTGTAGCTGAAGCAGAGAACTCACCAAAATTATTTTTAACATTAATTGCAGGACGTTCTACTTCCTCTGATCTTCCATTAATAATACAAAAATCTGCATGTTTGAGATACGTCAGGATTTGCTCTTTATATACAAGATCAGTAGCAAATTTCTTAGCAGTAAAATCTTGATAGGTTTGGTAAGCAACACCAGATATAATATTCAAGCCGTCCCTAATTGCATTAAGAATAGATAAAGACATCTGATCGTTCCATTGTGCAGCTACCGAGAGAAATAAAGTCTCCTTGCGCATCTTTTTTACGAGATCCTTATCAATGCTTTTATCCAAAACGATATCCTGTCCATTTCTCACAAAGAGCTCTTCTGTATTTCCATTTGCTAAAACCTTTACAAAAGACTCTTCAACAATATGATCTTTTACAAATGAAAAGAAATATAGATAGGTACCGTCATATTTGCCGTCAATAGAAAATGTGAACCAAAAAGATGTAGGTTTCTTTTGTGTAGTAGCTGATCCCGAAAATGGAGTATACGGCAACTCCGCATCCACAGGATTATTTGAAGAAAGCATAATCCCGTTTTTCATAATAGTAAGAGCCTCCAGAATAGTAGTCTTTCCTGAAGCATTCGGACCATAAATGAAAGAGGTTTTGAGTAGATTTTCACCGTTACTTTCAAAGGTATGGCGGTCGTTTTTTCGAGCAACCATTGAAAAAGTAGCCTTATTTTTAAAGGTTTTAAAGTTTTCGAGAGAGAATTCAATAAGTGAAATTTGCATATATTTTGCTATTTATTTCTTTAATTACTCTTAAAGTATACATATTTGAAACAAATTTGCAAGTTTTTTACATATTTTAATTATTTAACATTATCCAAAACTCTCATTTAACATCGATTCCATTTGACCCTTATAAAATAAGGATTAAATAGAATTATGTAAAAATATTATCTATCACGACTCCAATATCAATTAATATCAGATAGTATTAGATTACAACTCAATCCCCACCTTCGCCAGCTGCTTCTTTATTTCCTCATTCAACCTCACCTCCTCAGCCATCTGTTCCTTGAGCTCTGCTGTCAATTTTGCCATCTTTTCTTCAAATGGAACACCATCGTCTATAGCATCTGTGATACCAACGTATCGTCCCGGAGTAAGCACATAGTTATGCTTTTGAATATCAGCTATTGTTGCAGATTTTGAAAACCCTTTTTTGTCTTCATAGGCACCACCTGTTCGCCATTCGTGATATACCTTTGCAATCATTGCCACATCATTATCTTCAGGATCAATTGAGCCATCAGAAAATTCTCGATGTGTTCTGTCAGCCATAAATCCAACTTCTGATGCATCAATAAACAACACCTCATCTGCTTTTTTACGATCAGTGTTTCCTACTCTCTTTCTTGATAAAAACCAAATACACGCTGGAATACCCGTATTGTAAAAAAGTTGTTTTGGAAGCATTACAATACAATCAACAAGATTTGCATCGACAAGCGCTTTTCGAATATCCCCTTCTCCACTTGATTGTGATGAAAGTGAACCATTTGCAAGTACTGTTGCCATTATACCGTTTGGCGACAAGTGATACAGCATGTGCTGAATCCATGCAAAGTTAGCATTACCTGTTGGCGGTTTACCATATTTCCATCGAGGATCATTTTGTAGTAGTTCACCACTCCAATCAGAGATGTTGAATGGTGGATTCGCGAGGATATAGTCCGCTTTTAGATCTTTGTGTTCATCTTTAAGAAACGATCCTTCTGTATTCCATTTAATACCTGTACCATCAATTCCTCGAATCGCCATATTCATACGTGCAAGTCGGTATGTCGTCTGATTACTTTCTTGTCCATACACCGCAATATCATCTACACGACCAGAATGTGCTGTAACGAATTTTTCAGACATAATAAACATTCCTCCAGAACCACAGCACGGGTCATAGATTCGCCCTTTGTACGGTTCAATCATTTCTACCATCAGTTTTACAATTGATTTCGGAGTATAGAACTGTCCTCCTTTTTTACCTTCTGCATTTGCAAATTCTCCTAAGAAATATTCATATACACGACCAAGTAAATCTTTTGCTTTTGAAGCAGTATCGCCAAGTGAAATATTGCCGATCAAATCGATCAATCCACCAAGAGAATTTTTATCAAGATTTGGTCGAGCAAATACTTTTGGAAGGATCCCCTTAAGCTCTGGGTTTAGTTTTTCGATATGTTCCATCGCCATGTCGAGATCTTCACCAATAGTAGGAAGTTTGGCTCGTCCATGGAGATAGCTCCATCGTGCCTCCTTTGGTACATAAAACACATGTTCAGCACGATATTCATCAATGTCTTCAGGATTAGCCCCTTGTGATTTTTGATCTGAAAGTTTCTGATAGAGTTCCTCAAATGAATCTGATATGTATTTTAAAAATACAAGACCAAGAGCTACATTTTTATATTCTGCAGCATCAATGTTTTTACGTAATTTATCAGCAGCTTTAAAAAGCTGTTTTTCGAAGGGTTCTGTTTTGTTTCCAACTGTTTTACCCCCGGCCGGACGATCTTTCATATTGCTACCATGGTAACATTTTTTGAGGCAAAGATGAATCTACAACCCCTACACCTCAAACTCATGTATCGAAACATTCCCGAAGCCCTTAATCTTGTGGTCTGGATACAAAGCATACAGCGTTCGCAGTACTCCACCATGTGTCACAACGAGCGGCCGCGAGTTACTGTGATTCGTAGTCAAATGATTGATAAAATCTTGAATTCGAGCTCGAGTTTCTTCTTCAGTTTCACCTCCATAAGGACTAAAGTCAAATCCTGTAGAAGTATTCCAAATTGAATGATTTAGGCCTCCTTCAGTTATTTGATTCACTTCGTCCCATGTTTTATTTGAAAGTGCCCCGAATTCCCTTTCTAAAACTCCATCATGATGGGATACAGACAAATCTCTCAATTTTGCAAATTCACGAGCAGTTTGTGAAGCTCTTTTAAGTGGTGATGCGAATACCATATCGTATTCAAGATTAGGGAAATTAGAAGAAGCAACTCGGACCACTTCAGATAGACCCTCTTCACTGAGTGGTTCATCATTAGAGCGACTCATTATTCGACCAAGCTTATTAGACGCAGTGGCGCCATGTCGTACAAATATAATTTTCATGTAGTCGCTATTATATCAAAAATATTTTTAATTCTAAAAGACCCTCACCCTCTTTTAACGCATCGTGTGCCCCCAAACAAAAAACCCCGGCGAACCGAGGCTCTTTGTGGAGAGTAGGGTTCGTCGAGGCGGATATAGTGTATTGGAGACAATCGGATGACAACGATCAAATAGATTATTCTTCTTTGATCAAATCACTGAGCGTACCTTCTGACAACATTGATCCTTCCGCTGAAATGCCATAACCGCAACGCAAAACGTACGAAAACGCAGCGGCAAGACAGGCAGGATTTACACATGACCTAATTTCAAACATAACACGATCTAACCTACCGTCTTTAACAACAAACACTGCCAAGTTCGTCCGGCAATTAAAACAATTAATTGGCAGATTTCCATCCTTCGGCATATCCACGATTCGAATATCAATTCCCTTAGCAGTTTCCCGATCATTCATGAATCCATACATATAAAAAGAGAGGTTGAAGTTGATGTGACGGTTATAGTTAGCAAAATGCCAAATTAGAGCATTTACCAACACTTAGATTTCAAAAGCAGCTATTAAGCCACAAACTGTATTTAGTCAGTATCCTAGCACAAGGCACGTTCTAGTAAAGCCTTAAAATATAAACCTCAAACCCACACACTCCTTACTGCTCCTCTTCTTTTTCCTTCAAATGTTTCGCATATTTTCTAAGATCCTCGCCTTGATCAATATAACTTTGTCGTTTTAGCCGCATTGCAATATCCTCCATTTCCTCAGGAGAGAGAAGATTAATTTCAGCTTGTTCAGAATGAGCATGATATCTCAAAAACTCACGGGCAAAATTTTTATATACATCTAAATCATACGCCTCAAGTATTTTTCTTGAAATATCTCTAAAGACTTCAGGTGACTCAGGCATCACATGACTATGAATCATCTTATAGAGAAGTGAGAGAGAATTTTCATCATTACGCTGAATATGATTCCCGAGTGATCGGTATAATGAATTAAAAAAACCTTCTGGTATATTTCCCATATATTTGATACGAGAGAATAATGCACCAAATGTTTGCATCATACCTTCTGCGATATGATCATCTGCATGATATTTCCTGAGCATTAATTTATATTCTTCATCACTCATGTCTGGACGCTCATGCATAGAAGGAGGTTCAACAGGTTCATATCCAGGAGTTTTAAAATAACCAATTTCACCCAACTTTTCTACACAATCAATAACAGCTTCATAATCTTCCATATCAAGTTCTTGACGGATAGTACCTCCATTTTGGGCTGCCTCAGCTGCAGCGTATATCTTTGTTTTAAGATTAGCTGCTATTTCTTCTAGTTTATCGTTCAATAATGTTCTCTCAAACAGATTCGGATCTTGCGAAAGCGATTCCGGTGTACCAATTTGTGGATATGATAATGCTTCTGGATTCATGGTTTCTTTTTTTATTTACAAGATTTGTTTTATTTAACCTCATTTTATTGGATTAAATAGTATTAAGGAATTTTCGCAGTATATCAGCAACATCATTAATAGTACTATATTCAGCAACTTTTATGTACGCATTACCTACCAACATAGCCGATAGCTTCTTTTCAGCCGTTGTTCTTCTAAGACACAGTACTGATTTATTCATACTCTGTGCTTGCCCTATTTCATACCCAACACCGAGACTTGGAGTACTCACTTCCGCAACCACAACATCTGATTCTCGTACCCACTGCATATCACGCTCGTATATATAGGAATCGCTAACTATTGTCTCACCTACATTTGAAAGTGACTTATCACCGATATGTTCAGTCAGTACAGTGCCAAAATTGCTGAGTATTTTAATAAACTCTAGGTACAGTTCTTGATCTTCACGCCCTCCCCTTATTGATCCTGCAAAGTAAATTTTCATAAATTTGATTATTTAATTAGTTTGATGATTGATGCGTTAGTGTTATACCTTCCTCGCAATTTTTATTGCACCATTTTTCTCTTCGCACAAAAACATTCTTTCTCATGATCATTCACCATACCTATAGCCTGCATGTATGCAAAACAAATAGTTGCACCAACGAATTTAAAACCACGTTTCAACAAATCCTTACTCATCACTGCACTTATCGCAATAGCTTCGTAACGACGTGTATGAGAAATAATTTTTCCATTTGAAAAACTCCAGATATAGGCATCGAAGGCTCCGCTAAAACTGTTGAGATCATCCTCGTTTTTGCTCGCCATTTTATTTACCTTAGCAGCCGCTTTCTGTGCCGCAAGAATAGTCAAATACGCTTTTGCATTTCCTACAACTGCTTTTATTTTCAAACGATTTCGAATAATCCCGTCATTGTTCATAAGCTCTGCCTGCATCTCCTCTGTAAACTTCACTAACTTTTTTGCATCAAAGTTTTTGAAAGCTTTGCGATACGCATCCCTCTTTTTCAAAACCGTGAGCCAACTGAGACCTGCTTGAGCACCCTCAAGATTGAGCATTTCGAAAAGCATTTGATCATCGTGAACGGGCACTCCCCATTCTTCATCATGGTACGTTGTGAGAAGCTCATGCGTATCAGCCCAAGGACAGCGTTTTTTTGTGAGAGGTTTTTTCATAGCTTAGATTAAAATCAGAACGACATGCTCTATAGTATACCTCTCAGTTTACTATAGATTTGCAACTGCACGACTCATTGGACCAAAGAAACCACTTGCCGGCAAACTATGAGTACGTTGGAATTTCATAACTGCTGCTTTTGTAGCTCTTCCAAAATACCCATTAGGAGTAGCTGCTAAAAATCCTTGTGCAGCAAGCAACCTCTGCAACATTAGAACATCAGGATTCTCATCTTTATATCTCATATCTCTTAGGAATGCTTTTTGATTAACAGATGTCTCATTTGTTGAAATATATGGATTTACAGTCGAAGTTGCAGAGCTTATAACTGGAGTACTGGAACTTGAAAACCCGACGGTAGCTCCAACAACAGCAATAGTAGATGTAGAAGTTGTAGCAACAACTAATATAGGAGATGTTGTTGAAGAGACTAGTACACTTATTGGAGTACTTAAAGGTAAGCCACTCGAATCAACTCTTGTTACAGCAGGAAGCAATTCTGGATCAATACTATATATTGTTTCTTCACCACATTTTTTTGAATATGTAATTCTACCTCTTTTTTCCAAAACAGTACTACACCCATTAAACTCTTCTGGCACTCCTGGACCGGCTCCACCATCAGCAATAGTTAGAATTTCCTCTGGAGTAAGTGAGCGATTATACAATCGTGCTTCATCAATATATCCATGGAAATACCTACCTATAGCATCTCTACCAATAAATAGATTGTAACTTGTAACTGCCCCAACACCGATGTTAGCAGTACCTGCAGCAACACCATTAATATAAAAACTTGTAACACCTGACTCGATAGTAAAGTTTACGAGTGTCCACTCATTTGGTTGAACAGTAGTACCAGTACTGTATCCGGCCGAACTACCATTCCAAAGACCTAAGCGTCCATCACCCTTTAGGATAAGTCGATAATTTGGAGTATCACCGCCAGGCGCGTTACTCTTATCAAAAATAACATTGTCTTCCGCGCTTGTTCCATCCCAGTAAATCCAAGCCATCGCAGTGAGAGAAGAACTAATATCAAGAGAATTATTATCAGGAACACTCACACCTGTTCCACTCGTACCATCAAAAAGTAAACTGTATGGATTTGATGCTGAAATAGGGGCAACCCGTACATTACTATACGTAACGCCACTTCCAGTCAGAGTACCGTTGTTACCGTAGGCACTACTATCTGTAGCTGTCGTACCAGTACCCTCATTAAATTTCCAATATCCAACCAAATCTTCTGCCGCACGTACTTTCTGAGCTGGGAGAACGAAACCGATAGCTAAACTTATAATAAGAATCGAGGGTAAAAATTTTACCATCCACACCACATGTATTTTTAAAAAATTCATAATTATCAAAATTATATCAATATAAAATCAAACAAACAAACACAGACTGTTTATAGTCTGTGTTTGTGGTATCTATTTAAATTCCTTCAGAAATTTTACTTAATTTTTCTGTCGAATTTTTACTACTGCTGCGCGTACCACGCCTTCTGCCAAGCTTTCATCTGTGCAATCTCTTTTGTCTGTGCAGAGATAATTCCCTGTGCAAGGTCTTTGAGTTCCTGATGTTTAGATGTACTTACAACAAAGTTAGCCATATCTATAGCACCCTGGTGGTGAACAATCATTTCAGAAAGAAAAGCCTGATCAAGTGTATCTCCAGTCTTACCCTGAAGACCTGCGTTCATACTTGTCATCATGTCAGCCATATTCATACTTCCACCGTTACCCATCATTTGGCCACTTGGCATCATGTGAGCACCTGCCTGACCACCTCTACTACCTGCACCATTTTCTCCGTTCATCATTTTGTTTGAATTGCCGTATTGCGCGTATTGAGCAGAATCTCCACGATTACTTCTTTCCATTCCAAATCGTCCACTTCTATCTCCTCTGCCTCCAACAGCTGCACCAATAACAAGTCCGATAATGAGAATACCTACTCCAAAAGCTATCATTTTCTTTTTTTCCATATATTTATTTAAATATTATTTGCACAATTTAGTATACACCTAATATATATGAGCGGAGATGAAGGAATTATGAAGGAATTTTGAGAACACTATGCTACGAAATTTGTCTTTTTAAAACTACTTAACTTGCGAGTTTACCGCCCCACTTTTTTACTTTTGCTTCTACTGTTACTGATTTTACTAGACTATGAGATGCTTCTTTTTCTTCAGCAGTCATTGATTGATCACGTATTGCAAGCGCCTGAATTGCTTTGTTTACAACACGAGCGTCTATAGGTGGCATGAACTTTGCAATCTCTTTTACAGGAGCATCGGGGTGGAATTTAATAAAATCATGAAGCTCAATAAGCGCCTCTACTTCACGCGCAAGTTTCTGCTCTTCAGCAAGGTCTATAACCTGTGCTGCACCTCCGTGAGCATTTGAGTGGAATGGATTTTCAATTGATGGGATGATGCGGTTCATAAAAAGTGGGTGTTTGGCTATAAATTAGTTTTGATTATGAGTTAGTATATCAAAAGTTCTCTTTCTTTGAGTAGTGCCTCAAATATCCAACGTGTATCCTTTAGATACTCGATACACACACTTTGTTCTATTTTACTTCTTCGTAGAACTTAACCACTTTGTACTCCTTCCAAATAAAGTACATAACCACTAAATCAAAAATCGTAAGAGCAACTATAAATGGAGAATGGTCTGCAGCTATCTGATAAAACTGATACGACACAAACATACCTAATATAACAAGTGATGTTGGGTATGCCCACAGCTGATTTTTAAGAAGGCCTACAATGAGGAATATTTTTACTAAGCCTCTACTTAAAAGGTACACAGCGATAAATACACTACCCGCAGTAACAAGCTGATCTGTAGCTGGACCGACGATAGATATAAAATGAGTTGCGATAAAATCCCCCGGCTCCTCCACGAGCTCTTTCTCTGCAATTTGTAGAAAAAAGTTTCCAACAGAGGCAACAGGTACAATCAATACAAGAGTACCAACCACAACTTCAGCAAGAGAAATAGCACCTTTTATAAAAATACTCCAAAAGAAATATGTACGAATATTTTGTTCTTCTTTTTTTGTGAGGTGGTGTTGATTCATATTTTATTTATATATTAGACGACAACTTTCTCAAACACCGTAATCAACCTCAGCGAAGTAGTTTTATCATACACACTATGTACATCATAGTCTCCGAAAGTATTTTTAAGTTTCCATTCAGGACCTAGATACTGTTCTAACTGCTCGATTGTAAGATACTGTTCTGACTCACCATCATCAATAAGTTCCATTAGTCCTGTTTCTTTGTTTAATACTTCATATACATATGTCGTAGTCTTGAGATTATTCTCATTTAAATTCCAATTACGAGTAATTTTCATTTTATGAGTATCGTCTTCACCTTCATAGACCTTAGAGAAGCTTTGAGAATATCTGTAAAAATTTGCCTGATCGAGAATAATAATATTATTGATGTGAGTGCTTAGCTGTTTATAAAAATCTTGCTGCTTATCTGTATCTAAAATATATGACAACGTAGACCACATACATACTCCAACATCATAGTTTTTATCCAAATCAATATTTTCAAATGAACTGTGAATCGTCTTAATGTTTAGATATGTTTCTTTAACAATCTTGAGAGCTGATTCAGACTGATCAAGCAACGTAACATCAAATCCATGTGCACTAAGTAGCTTTGAATGAGTACCGACTCCCCCTCCTAAATCAATAATTGTCTCAGTTTTTTTATTTGATGACTTCAATACATCTAGCAAGAAGTTAAATTCTCTTTCCTCACTTCCTTTTATACCCAAACATGTATCACGCCAAAGTTTATAGAGATACGCGTGACTTTCAAATATTCTAGTACTCATAATTTGCAGTTTTTAAAAGATTGATAAATTTTTGGACATGTTCCGTTGTGCCAATTGTCACCCTCATCATTCCACTATCGATAATCTTTGCAATGACTGCATCCTCATCTGAAAGAGTTTCTTCTACTTGCTTCTGATATTTTGCATCAAATGAAACAAGGACAAAATTTGATTTAGATCTATAAGGAGTAAAATACTTTGAACCAGAAAGCTCACTTATGAGCATATCTCTGTCTTTTGAAATAGTTTCCGCAATATTTTTGTAATAATCTTCCGAGTTTAAAGCTGCTACAGCAACTTCTTCGAGAATACGACTAAAACCTAAATACTGATGTTGCCAATTTAAATACTCGAGTACTAGGATACCGCAAATACCAAAACCAATACGTAATCCAGCCAATCCATAGAGTTTAGAGAAACTTCGAAGCAGCATTAGGTTTGGATATTTTGAAACGAGAGATACAAAGCCAACCTGATTATATTCATTATCAAAACCCCAATAAGCCTCATCTAGAACTACTATAGTTTTACTCTCAATATTTTTTAAAATTTCTTCGAGCTCTGCAACAGTGAGAGTATTACCAGTAGGGTTATTAGGTGAAGCTAAAAGTATCAACTTTGGAGAATATTTTTTATATTCACTTAAAATTAAATCTGTAGCATATGAATATTCTCCGTTTACAATTTGAAAATCGAATGAGTGGACACTATTTCCTCGGGTGTCCAGATATTTTTTATAAAATGTATAAGAAGGATTTGGAATTAAAACGGAGTCATCTTCACTAAGCTTCTCAAAGAGAATTTTAAGCAAGTCCTCCCCTCCATTTCCAAGTATGATTTGATTCTCTGGAAAGTTAAATTTATCAGACAATCTCTTTCTCAGGAGCGAATTAAAATAACCATCAGCATACTGATTTACATGCTCAAGTTCAAAGTTTTGCAGCACTTCGAGACATTCTAGCGATGGACCATAGAGTTGTTCGTTTCGATTCATTAGTGCAATTTATAACACGATTTCCCTAGTCTTTCAATACCGACATATCTTCTAATTATTTAATATCTGCAACATTTCAGAGTGATTAACTCCCAGAGTTGCAACACATTCTGGATTGAATACATCAAATTCTTCCCCTTTGAAATTTGTCACTGTACCTCCAGCTTCTTGAACAAGAAGACTTCCTGCCGCTAGATCCCAAGGTTTATCAACTCTATCTATCACAATATTGGCCCGACCAAGTGCAAGGTAGACCATACTCGTACAAGCTGAATTGATTATTCGAATGCTTGTAGATGCAGAGGCGTTTTTAAATTTTTCCAAAATAGCTAAATCAGTTTTATCCAAATAAGTTTCAAACAGCATCGACGTTTGTGAATTTTGATATGTCTCTGAATTCCGTTCAACTTTTTTGCCATTCACAAAAAGCCCCTCTCCTTTTATCGCTGATAAAGTTATATTTTCAAACGGAAGATTAATTACACCAAGCAGAACTTTGCCGTTTTGCACGAGAGCAATTTGCACAGCAAAAAATGGAATCTTCTTAGAATAATTTGTAGTGCCATCCAGGGGATCAACTATCCACATGTATTCTGACTTATCAATTTTAGATAAACCACTCTCTTCACTGAGAATAGAATAGTCAGGTGTTTCACTCTTTAAAATATCAAGAATTATTTTCTCACTTTCAAGATCTACCTTAGTAACAATACTTTTATCCAATTTAAATTGAATATCATTATCAGCACCATACTGTTCCATTATTATCTTAGAACTTTTAGATGCAGCGTCTTCGGCAATTTTTAGGAGAGTTTGGAGGTTCATAATGCAAGCATTTTAGCATAGGGTAAACAAAAAGCCCCGAGTCACACCGGAGCTTAATGCTCGAGTGTGCCGGAGCACTCTCTCCTAACATATACCGACGACCAGAATCAGGTCTTCAGTTGGACCCTTCACTGTGGGAGATGTTCAGTGTGGATCGTGATCATTTGAATCATACCAATGAAATCCATGTCTTCAGGAGGTGTTGCACCAGCTGCTTGTTCGGCATGATTATCAATTTGTGCCGCAGCCGTCATGCAGCCCAGATAAGACCTGCGTCGATAACCATCGAGACCTAAATTTTGAGACACAAAGATGGAATGAGCTTGATACTTCATAATAGTATTCATCTGCACACCGAATGCCCCCAAAGCTCCAAATGGAACTTCCTTCAATTTTTCACCATACTTTCTTTGTAGCATTCTACGCAAGGCAAAACCGATTGCACCCCAGCCCCAAACAAGTGCACGAAGATTAATTTCCTCGAGACTAAAACCAACTGTCGTTGCTACAGTTTCAATAACTGTTGGACGTATCACGAAGTAATGCGTCCAGTTCTGATTACCTAGAGGCTTATTGTCGAAGACTGCAATCGTGCCACATACAGGGACATAATCGATCGCAGCTCCCCAAGCATGTTCTTGGGAATTAAAGTAAAGAGTATTGCTCCATGCGATACGGATTTGCTGACCCGGGAAGATCATATTGAATAGCGTCTCAATGTTCAAAATCACAAACTCCTTGAACCACTCGTGATTCTCGAGTTTGATAGGTTGATACTGCGCGCAAAGGGACTTGAGCGCCGGACTAAGTTGTTCGGGTTTCATAGAGTTTTCAGGTTGTTGGTTGGATTGCGGGTTGTTTTCGGATTTCTCCGTTTTTTGCTGGTTGTTTGCGGTTGAAATTGGTTTTATGTGGAATATGTAGGAAAAGAGTTGTAAAAGATCATCGCACTCGACGTATACACGGCAAGCTATGTAGATTTTATTGAAATTTCTCTGCCGAGAAAATACTATGATAATGGGGTTTTGTCAATAGATATGTGCAAATTGTAATGGCGGTTCTTAATAGTATGAATCTCCTAACTCCACTAATTAGATTAATTTTTCCACAACATAGAAAATATCTGCCTATAGAAATCTGCCACGGTTTTGTCACGGACAACTATCACCTCCCTCTTCTTATGAATGATAGTCTTTGTTAAATCACCACAAATCTCAATCGAAATACGAGGAGAAAAAAGTTGATGTGATATTTTTTGTCTCTTGAATCCATATTTTTTATCATCTTCAATAAAAGGTGCATCATAAGAATTAGAAGGAGTTAAAAGTTTCATTGTAAATCCCAACTTGTATAGATCACGAAAATGTTCTGGGTATTCACTGCCTACTTTGAGGTCTTTGCTTACAGCCGCATAAAAAGCCACAATTTCTTTATCCTTCTCAATACTTCGAAGTCCGTAAGAAAGCCCTTGAGCTAAAGCCCCTTTACCTTTAAATACAATAGTATCCGTGTCTGGATGAGAAAGCTTTGGAAGTAAAGTAAGAAGATTTCTCATATTTTCGTTACTCTTACTTTGAAACTCCTGAATAAATTCATGAGGATCTTTTGCAACAAAAACTTGCTTCTTCGCATGAGGAACAACAAGAACAAGTCCTCTTTTTCGTAGCTCTTCCATAATTACATAAACTGTTGGACGTTTCACTCCAGATTCCTTTGCAATTTGATATGAAGTTGCCTCACCCAATTTATAAAGGGCAATATAAATGGATGCCTCTTTTTCATTGAGACCTAAAGCAACAAGGCTTTGAGTTAGTTTATTCATTACTCCACATACTACTTTCTTTATATAAATAGTCAATATTTATGACTACTTTTTATAATTTTCAACCGTCCTTACATTGCAAGCTTTTATAGAATCTGCACTGAATATGCAAGACGAAAAGTACCTTACGTGTTTTTATTGAATCAGAAAAGTACATTAACAACGAAACCAAATACTATGACTAACCTACTTGAAAAACTCACTAAGGAGAATATCAGAGATCTTCTTGATCCAAAATTAGGAGCAATCACAGTGCCTATTAACGCAGATTGCTTCGTTGAGATTCAGAAAGCATTTACAAAGTTCAATCAACAATTCACAAAAGCTGCATCAAATCCACCCAAGACACTAGTTTCGAACTACAGCTTTGCCTGCTTAGATATAACAAGACAAGACAGTGTAGCAAAATGCTTTATAGATTTCGCTAAGCAGTTAGCGAGTGAACTCAACGATGAAATTAATCGTCACTTCAATTTGTCAGAACAAATCGAGTTTGATGATTTATATTTTACGCGTTATGACGTATCTGAAATGGGCGTCGGCCCGCACAGAGACGTAAACTGTAAAAATTTTGTAGTCGTATTAGTCCTTGAGGGATCAGCACCATTTTATGTCTGTGAGGATAAAGAAATAGCTGGGAAAAAAAGTGTTTCGGCAAAGTTGGGCCAAATAATGATTATGAGAGCTCGAAACTTTCTCGATCTACCAGCTCCCCTACACTATGTTGGCGCAATTAAAAGTTCACCAATGTTGCAGTTTGGAATGAGGCAATACATCAACAAACCAAATCACTAAAGAGGAAACAAAATTATGGAAGAACATATATCAAAATTAAGATTTGATCTGACAGCCAGCAACGTCGAAGAGTTACTCAATCCGAATCAAGGAGTGACTGTTATAAAGCCGCAAGGCGATATTGCAAAACTTTTGGAAGAACTAAGAAAACAAGCTCCAACTTTCAATTTTGTAAACTCACTTGCTGTCACAACAACAAACGTCAAACAGAACTTCAAGGCATTTGGAGACTTTCAAGATGGTGACATCTGGACTCAACTTGGGAAAGTAGTATCCGGTACACTACGAGACGGGTTTGAAAAATTAGGATACGCAGATGTGTTTCAGCAACCGTTAGCACTCGATGACCTAACACTTCAATACTATCCTCAAAGTAAACCTGAAGATTTGTTTGCATTGTCGCCCCACAGAGATCAGAGTGGTTTTATCAATCTAGTAGTAGTTTTCTTGGTTTATGGTCCGTCTGCTTTCTTTATTTGCAAAGACAGAGAGGGTACGACACCTATTGAGCCACAAGAAATTCAATCAAATCCTGGGGATATAGTGGTGATGCGTGCAGGAGGATTCAATAAAGATACTTCTCTTCGACCGTGTCACTTTGTTGGTAGAGTTGAAAATTCGGAAGGACGACTAACTCTGGCGCTTCGGCAAATAACAGACGACAAGACAAAATTGCAAAAACTCGAATGCTTCTTTGATCAAAAGTTCGCTTAGCAAAAGTTCGCTCGCGGATAGTATGTTAAAGGCTAGTTAGGAAGAGGTGTTACTAGCAACAGCACCTCTTCTTTTCATATTATTAATTTATAAGACCCACACTATGAATACAAGAAATAAAAACATAAAACCGTCTAAATTTGTATTACCTAAAAAAAATAATGTATCTTCTTATGAATATGAGTTATCAGGAAATATAAGAAACATAATCCAACATTTAGGTGAAGATGCTAATCGTGAGGGTCTTGTAAAAACTCCTGAACGATATGCAAAAGCCTTACTCTATCTAACCTCGGGATATAGAAATGAAAAATCAGTACTGGAAGATTGTGCAAATGCAATCTTTGATGAAAAAGTAACGTCAGTTGTAGCTGTAAATAATATTGAATTTCATAGTTTGTGTGAACATCATTTACTCCCCTTCTATGGACACGTCAGCATCGCCTTTCTACCAGATAAAAACGGTAAAATTTTAGGTCTAAGTAAATTTGCTCGACTTGTAGATGTATATAGTCGCCGACTACAGGTTCAAGAGCGCCTGATACAAGACATCATGAGTGCCACCTGGAAATTACTCAAACCACAAGGTATTGCGATTCGTATTGAGGCACAGCACATGTGCATGATGATACGAGGTGTCGAAAAACAATTTTCAAAAACTGCAACGTACTCGTATAGAGGTCAATCAAAATTCGAACAAACAATCAAAGGAGAATTAAAGTATGAAAAATAAAATGCCAAAAATTGTCGGGGTGCTCAATATTTCACCTGAAAGCGCTAATAATAAAGCTATAACGACTGAAGACATCATTGAGCGAATGAGAAATATGGTTAATCATGGTGCTGATGTCATTGATGTCGGCGCCCAATCAAGTCGCCCAGGAGTAGATCAGATTTCTCTAGAAGAAGAAACTAGTCGATTAAAAGGAGTGGTCTTGAAAATTAAAAAAGAGTTTCCTTTTGTTCAAATATCAATCGACACGACGAGACATGAAATAGTCCAGCTAGCTTTGGATGAAGGTGTAACAATCGTAAATGATATTTCAGGCGGAAGATTCGATGAACACATTCTTGAAAAAGTTACTCAATGCAATGCACAATATGTTTTAATGCATTCTCAGGGTTTATTTTCTGAAATGCACAAAAAATATGAATACGTCGATGTAGTAACTGAAATCACAAATTATTTCAGCCAGCGGATTAAGGTTTGTCTTGAAGCTGGTATAAAAAACGATAATATAATTCTTGATCCAGGAATCGGCTTCTCTAAATCAGGGGACCAGAATCTAGATATAATAAGAAGGCTTAGTGAATTTAAAGAACTTGGTTTTCCTCTCTACATTGGACTATCTCGCAAGAGATTCATTGGTACAATAATTGGTGACGCCTCCAGTGATCCAAGCGCTCGTGATAATGCAACTACTGTATTCCATACGCTTTGTATCCAGCAAGGCGTCGACTACATACGTACTCACAATGTTAAGACACTAAAAGAATGCACTCAAGTACTTGAATCTATACAGCAAAGCTAGACTAGTTGAACTGATCATTTGCAACCAAAAACCTACCCACAGAGTAATCTGTTGGTAGGTTTTATTCCTTTAGTATTTAGCTACAATCCTGAACTAAACAAACAAACTAGTTACAAACCCAACCAAAACAAGAATCACGAGATTTGAAAGTATGTCTGAAAAGAATTTCTTCCAAGCGAGCTTACTGTCACAGTCACTACTCCAAAGTATTGCTGAACCAATAATAGGCACCATAAAACAAAACCAATTGAGAACTATAAACCAAATAGCTGTTCCAAAAGGTACACCGTTCTCAGCGCTGAGTGTGATTATAAAGACTACGGCAAAAGCCGTAAGAAAAGAAAGTATCATTTGACCTAAGTACATTTTCCACATTTTTGGTTTTGCTTCCAGCATTTTTTTCTGCTGTTCTTCAGGTGATAATTTATCAAAACCTAGTGCCTGCATATGTATCTTTCCCATTGGAGTCATTGGTGAATACCAGAACGTACCAACTACAGCCGCTATTACTGCACCAAGTATTGAAAGTAAAATTATTGTTGTCATGTTTGTATTTTTATTTTAGCTAATTATATTAATTAGATCTTTCCAATATTATATCACGATAAAGCCCCACCTTAACTCCTCTTTGCAAGATAATTACTATAAAAATATTTTTTAGCAATTTCTACAACTACGAGATACACACCTACAATTCCCGCAATACATACCAAGTACTTGAATGGGATAGTTGTAAATCCAAAGATATTTCCAACAGCAGTTAGTGCTATATACCACGCAACAACTACAGCCCCGACTGATGCGAGAGTTACAAGAGGATGTGCCCATTTAGCACTGAAAATACTTCTCTGAGTTCTTATAATAAAGATAACGAGAGTTTGTGTTGCAAATGATTCAATAAACCAACCTGTTTGGAATGAACTTCCTGTAAGAGAAAATATCTTATACAACACAAAGAATGTGAGAAAGTCGAATACTGAACTTATACTTCCAAATACAATCATAAACTTTTTAATAAACCCAAGATCCCACGGCTTTGGCTTATTCAAAATTTCTTCATCTACATTATCGAACGTGAGTGCAAACTGAGAACTTTCATAGAGTAAGTTATTGAGAAGAAGCTGTACTGGTAACATTGGTAAGAATGGTAAGAACATAGAAGCACCAGTCATTGAAAACATATTTCCAAAGTTTGAGCTGATTGCCATATTTATATACTTTGTTGTATTAGCAAATGTCCGACGACCCTCTACTACCCCATCGATAAGTTGCTTGAGACTTTTATTTACAAGAATGATATCTGCCGCTTCCTTCGCTACATCTATAGCATTACTCACAGAGATACCTACATCAGCAGTTCGTAGTGACGGTGCATCGTTGATACCATCACCCATATACCCCACAACGTGACTACGTGATTTGAGCGCTTCAATAATTCTATTTTTCTGCGCTGGAGTTACTCGTGCAAAAATATTTGTTTCCTCTGCTTTATGTGCAAGCTCTTCATCACTCAACGCGTCTATCTCTGCACTTTCCAACATTTTTATAGAAGTGAAACCTACTTCCGTCGCAACCTTCTCAGCAATTATTCCATGATCACCCGTTACGATTTTTATAGTAATACCACGTCGAACAAGTTCATCGAGCACCTCCTTTACATCTTGTTTAGGCGGATCGATAAAAGCAATAAAACCTCGAAACTCGAGATTCTTCTCATCAACGGGAGTATATCTATCTTTGTTTTCAGTCATCTCTCGCGATGCCACAGCCAACACTCGATATCCTGACTCGGCGAGTTCGGTAAACAAAGCCATAGCTTTTATTTTTTGTTCAACAGTTAAAGTTGTCACTTCCAACATTTGCTCAGGAGCACCTTTTGAAATGAGGATATGTTTTGGTTCGTTGGTTAGGCCAGCGTCTGTATCTTTATTTGCGTCAGCATCGTCCGTAAACTCTGCCACAATACTATTTCGTCGTCGCTCAAAGTCAAAAGGAATCTCATCAAATTTTTTAAAATTTTCATCCTGTAAATTTCGATACTCTACTATTGCTTCATCAAGAGGACTCTTTGTACCAGTATGATAATAACTTGTGAGATATGCTAATTTAAAAACCTCATCAGATTCTATATTGTTGAGGTCGACACATCGTACAAGCGCGATTCTATCTTCCGTTAATGTGCCAGTTTTATCAGTACAAAGTATATCCATACTTCCAAATGATTCGATAGCAGAAAGTTTTTTTACAATAACTCCCATCTTTGCCATTTTAATAGACGCTTTGGAAACATTGAGTGCAATAATCATTGGTAACAACTCTGGTGTAAGTCCTACTGCAAGCGCCAAAGAAAATACAAGTGATTCTAGGATGTCATGTTTCAATAATGCATTTACAAGAAATACGAAAACTGTCATCACGATCACTACTCGAGTAATCAAAATACTAAAATCTTTTATTCCTCTTTCAAATTCATTTGGTTGTTCTTTTTTGGCGAGCAGTGCTACAATATCAAAAAATTTTGTTCGAACTCCAGTGTTCACGACCTCAATAGTCGCACTACCTGTTACTACCCCACTACCGAGGTATACCTCTGCTGCATCTATTTTCTCAACTGGAAAAGATTCTCCAGTAAGCGAAGATTCATTCACAAAGAAATCACTTGAAGCGAGGACCTTGCCATCGGCTGGTACTATGTTTCCCGCTTCTAATCTCACGATATCCCCTGGCACAATATATTCAACAGCCATAGCAATTTCTTTTCCATCGCGAATCACTATTGCTTTTGGTTGAATTTGAAGAGCAAGCTTCTCTGCTGACTTTTGAGATTTATATGAAACAACAAAGTTAATTATTGAACTAATAATTATGATTGCAATTATCAAAACAGAACTTACATATGAACCAGAAAAAAATGAAATAGCAGAGGCGCACAGGAGCATTATCACCAGTGGGTTTTTGAACTCTTCGAAAAAGGTTGATACTGCTGACTGTCGCCGCATTTCTACAAATGTATTGAGACCATAAGCGGCCTGACGCTTTTCAGCTTCTATAGTTGTGAGACCGTTTGATATAAGACCATTTACCGCATATACGGTTGGACTGTTTTTCATTTACTGTATTATAGCTATTTTTGTGTAAACAACATACTTATCTAAAAAGCAGAAGAGGTGACCTTGTAAGGGCCACCTCCGTGGAAAACGTTCTTTGTAGAGACAAGACTCATCTCCGATGTTCATAGTGCACATAGATCAAATCTTGATTATCGAGAACTTGCACCTATTTTTATGGAGGAATTCGACGACCCATTCCAAAAAGAATTGTGACAAGCCGGAGCCACGGTTGATGACATTCATCATCACAGGTTCTCCAATGATGCGGATTTCATTTTGACCCTCCACAGGGCTGAATCGAAGACACATAGTGTCAGCATTCACAAATTTCATCTCCTCAGTGACTTTGATGCCAAAGAAATCAATGTCGACCCAGAGCCTTGGGTTTCCATCAATCTGAATAAGTTCAAGCTTATCCAAGTCTCGGATCTGTTCGGCAAGTTGTTCTCCGCGTGATACGAAGAAGACTATCGTGCACTCACTGACAACTTTCTCGGCATTCACTACTTCCAACCCTGATTCCTCTTCTCTACACCCCCCCTTCCATAAGGATGCAGTGTTGCTCGTCCTTTGCAAGAAGAGCATACAAAGAGCATGCAAACTCGCCTTTTCCCACAATTCCTATCTTTATGTTCATTGAGATTTTTCCTTTCTCGGTTGTTCAATTGTGTATCTGTCTTATACTATCTTCTGGTAAAATACATCACAATTTGAGGTTGGTCAATTGGTTACTTTGAAGCAAAATACTCCTCTATTCTCCTCACTCCATCTTTATCTTTTTTTCTTGGTGAATATAAAAGAAATGCCAACAAGTCCTCTAAACGCAAGAATGGAATTCCATCAAAAAATTCAGCTCTCTTTATGAGCTCGGTGGTATCTGGTTGAAACGCACCCCAATGAAGATTTGTAAATGCCTCATTTGATCCATTTGTAATTGCCTTACAGAAAAAAGTTCTCCAAAAAATCCACTTCCTCTTCCAGCCCTGTTTCTTCAATTCTAAGTACAAATCTGGCGTAACTAAGACATCGACATCTTTTGCTTTTCGGATGCCGTGAATTTCCAAAACCCCACTACCAAACACACAATATTTTCCTACAGGTAGATTAAGTACTTTTACTCGAGAAACTATGTCCATGGAGAAAGTATAGCAGTTTTGGAAATGCACCACTAATAATATTAAACATAAGCACAGATGAGATATTTTCCACTAAACTATTCAGCTCTGACGTATACTTCAGCCTCTTTTGAAATGATCGTCTCAAGAATCCTCTTTGCTACAATTTCAGCGGAATCAGTTGGTGGTAATTCTGCAAAAAATGCTGCCATAACTTTTTTTGTTTCATCATCAGCTATGAGATTAGATCCAAAATTTGTATCTGTAAGATCAGG
The DNA here is from genome assembly GCA_021734945.1 of Minisyncoccota bacterium. Lineage (GTDB taxonomy): Bacteria > Patescibacteriota > Minisyncoccia > Phycocordibacterales > CAIZLB01 > VEQN01. The sequence goes on from JAIPIA010000002.1 coordinate 96,271, forward strand.
GTGCACCAAACTTACTAAAATATTATCTTTCTTTAATTCTTCTCGCGCAGTTAGCGAAATGCAATTGAGTGCATATTTTGTAGATGCGTAGGCTGACATATATGGAATTATTTCTTTTGAAGCAACCGAACTAATATTGATAATTTGTCCGCCACCTCGTGATCTCATAACAGGAATTACTTCTTGCATCGCAGCAAGTGTACCTACAACATTAAGGTCAATTATCTTTCTAAAATCTGCTATGTCGATAGTCTCAACTGATGCATTAAGACCTTGCGCAGCATTATTTATTAAGATATCAATTCTTCCAAACTTACTGACAACTTCTTGAATCATTTTCTTAATTGCAACAATGTCTCTCATGTCTGCAGTTATAGGAAATGAATTAGGTATTTTTGCAGACGCGTCATTTAAGTCTTTTTCAGTTCGTGCTACCAGAACTACTATTGCACCTTCCTTTGAAAGTAAATGAGAAGTAGCTAAGCCAATACCCTGTGTTGCTCCTGTAACAATTATTACTTTGTTTTGTAGTGTATTTTGATTATTCATGAGTATTTAAAAGTTTAGAAATTGTTACTAATATGACTATTAGATTACATATTAGCTTAACAGAAATCGTCTTCATAAATGCAGTATGTCTGTGGATAGTCTTAGGACTTGCCCAACATATAAGCATATGCTAATATGTAAGCATGGCACGCAATATTATATATAAAGCATTCGCGAATGAGCAGCGACTCAAACTACTCAAATGTCTGTCTGAGTCTCAAAACGTTACTGAACTTCAAAAGCACTGCCCTTTTAGCCAGTCTGCTCTATCCCAACATTTAAAAGTATTAAGAGACTCAGGCTTGGTACAAACAAATAAACAAGGTAAACAGATTGTATATAGTGTCACGAACAAAGAAGTTATAAAGATTGCTACCCTATTACTCAATTTTAAATAGCCTCAGCGTAAATAATATTAAACATAAATAAAATTTAAATATATGACTACAAATAAACTTACAGATAAAAAAGTAATTATTTATTCAACTCCAACATGTCCCTACTGTGTATATGCCAAAGATTTTTTCAAGGATAAAGGTGTGGCATTTGAAGATGTAGATGTATCTGCCAACTATGCTCGAGCTACAGAAATGGTACAAAAAAGTGGGCAGATGGGAGTTCCTGTAATAGACATAGAAGGGCAAATAATTGTTGGTTTCCAACCTGAATTATTTGAAAAACTCATTTCACAAAAATAATCTATGAAATATACAAATACAAGTGCAAAGATAATTATACTAAGTCTTCTTGGAGTTATTGCGGTATCAGCTCTTGTGGTCTTGTTGCAGAAAAACCTCGCACCTATTGCGCCCACAGATGCATTCTCAAATGCGACTCCGAACATATCCAAGAATACTGAAAGTGGACAGCCCTCTAACTCAACAACACTTACCGAGCAAGAAAAGGCTGGTATTATCCAAATGCGTGAAGAGGAAAAACTTGCTCGAGATGTATATACAACCCTTGGTAATATTTGGGGTACTCCAATATTTCAAAACATAGCATCATCTGAACAGACACATACAGATGCTGTAAAAACTCTACTCACACAATACAACATTGAGGATCCTGTACGTAATAACACAATAGGTGTGTTTACTTCCCCTATTATCCAAGACTTATACGACAAACTCACTACTCGTGGAAAAACATCTCTAAGAGAAGCACTTGTTGTAGGTGCATTGATTGAAGATCTCGATATACGAGACTTGGACACACTTATAGATCAGACCAATAAATCAGATATTTTGACTGTATATAGCAATCTCCAAAAAGGATCACGAAACCACATGCGATCTTTCGTGAGAAACATAGAAGCAAATGGAGGTACATATACACCGAGTTATATCAGTCAATCTGAATACGACTCAATATTAAACAGTTCTCAGGAGCGAGGTGGACAGTTTGGTAGATAGGCTTGATTTATTATTTTCTATATTCTTCCCTAATCTCCATCCACATTCGCCCCATATGGTTCAAACCTTCCCCATGTTCCCCGTCATCCCAAAAGCCATCACCAGGTGGACCAGATACTATATGTTTTACTATCTTCAAATCACCCGAGTCTAGCAATGCTTTACGAACGTCTTCGTGCTGAGCGACTTTCATCTCCATTAATTCTTTCATTATCTTCAACTTATATTCCTCACTTTTGAACTCAGGAATTTGCAGATGCTTATATTTAGTAGATATTTCCCATGCTTTAACAGCACTAGTAGCACCCCGTATTTCTTCGATGATATTTATGTCTGTATATCTTTTGCACTGATAAGCATGTTCGAGTGTTGGAAATATAACACCATCTATCTCAAGTGCGTGTCCCGTGTATGGAGAAAAGTATGTGTAAAAAATTTCTAGTGGGAGCATATTTGAAGTATAGCAAAATTAGATCACTTAAAAATCATGTAAGACTCAGACTTTTAAATACCTCACTTGGTACTATATATTTATCAAGCTCATTTACATTATCTTCTAAAACCAAAACCTCCTCTCCAAAATCGAAATTGTGATGTGCCCTAGTCATTACATCCTTAACATGAGGACCACATTCCTCACGAACTTGAACAGTTACAGGAATCATCTTTATTCCATGTTTATGAAACAGTTGTATTCTATGATTACCTGATTCAAGACGAAATTTTCTGTTCTTTATTCCTATTCTCATAATAAAGGGTTCGTGTAACCCTTCGTCACAAATATTTTTCCAGAGAGTATCTAGATCGACAACTTCACCATTCATTAGATCAGTAACAGGCAGCACATCAGCACCACGATATTTCCAAACCCATTCAGTTGGTATCAACTCAATTTTACCATGCATGTATAGTTCAGTATTTTTCCAAAGTTCTTTTATGTACATATATTATATAAAATTTATTTAAACTAGAAAGTCATTAAAGCTCTTGATTATATTTTTATACCCCTCCCTCTCCACAATATTCCAAGCTTCTTTGTATGCAAGTTTAACCTCACACTTTTCTATGTCCGCCGCAAGACGATCGGGTCTACCCAATACATCTAGATAAATTTCTTTATGAATAGCATGCACGAGAATATGATTTGAAACAGCAGGATCTTCAATTTCTGGATAATTCTTTTTGCACCAGATACCACCATTTTTATCCTGTTTATTATCAGTTAATAATCGATGAATTAACTCGTGGGTCAGCACATCCACAAAAGCTTCTCCTTCAATTTTAATACTAATTACAACAGGATCACTAAAAGCACGATGCCAACCACCTACGAGATACACATCGATTGAATTTTGAAAAAAAGTGAGTCCTGTTATTTGTTGTAATGCATTAAGTATTTGTGTCTCTTCCTTTTGCCAAGATTCCTTTCTTGCACGCATTGCATCAAGCATTTCTATTCTACTTGGTGCTTTTGAATCTTTATACTCTTCGATTCTATTTATGTATGAGTAAAGAACATTGTCGATAAATCTACCACTCAAAATTCGTATTTCAGGCATCGATATTTTAGGTGTTGATATTTTAGGTTTTTTATTAAAATTGAACATGAATTTAATATTAGATACAAAGAAGAATTAAAATGTAAGTCCCGACACCACAACCTCAGGATAGGCTTCAGTGTATTTTTCACCATGTGCACCATAGTACGCAACAGTACGTTCTAAAAAATTAACTTCATATCCAACAACACCCGCTTTCCATGTGGCATTTAGAAATTCGGGAAATGTACTCTGCCCCGCCTGATCAGTACGAAGTGCCTTTATGAGCGCTTCTTCATTAAAATTAGGGACCTCGGCCATTCCTGACACAAGTGGTGTACCTTGATGTACAAGCTCAGCGTTTTTAAAGACATACATACTTTGAGCACTTGGAAGTGTCCATATATTTTTCTCTACACCTGCCTGACGTAAGCACTCTGCGAGAAATGGAAAACCACCGACTTGAGGTCGATGTGCCATGGCGAATTGCATTGCAGTTTGTAGTTTCTCTTGTGCGTTATTATTTTCCTGTGTCCCATTACTATTACTTCCCTGCGTATTATTCATACTGCGCATTTTAGCATATTTTACTGACTCATTCTATTGATTCGATGATATAACCAATATGTAAATAAAAACACGGCAAATATGATTGCAGCGAGCACAACGACTATCAAAAGATTTGGACCTTCTGGATCATTAACAAAGAAGAATACCGTCCGAGAACACACGAGAGATATTGCACCTAAAATTAGAAGTGTTTTATTTTTTGGTTTCTGATTCATGTGTGTTTTTAAATTAGACTTTGAATTAATTTCATCTTCTCGACACTTTCTATAACTTTATTCAAAAGTGTCGATTTACCACTCTTAGGCACGCCTGTTATAAGGATATTCTTTTTCATAACTTAAGTATATCAAACCAACGCACCCAAATCTCTTAAAATAATATCTGCATTTTTCCTAATGTCTACCTTACCCAAATCAAGAACTCGAGTTGATGGATAATCATTCTCTTTAAAAATTTTTGCTTTTTTATCCAAATCTTCCTGAGAAATTGCAGGCTTATTAAGTTTTAAAGTACGTTCTTGTACTCGCGCTGCGAGAGTCTCTTCATCGGCTTCCAATCGATATACAAAGAAACTAGCTTTATGAGCAGAAGCAATTTTCTCAAGTACTCCTATATCTTTTCTACTCATTCCTTGAGCGACTATTACAATGATGCCGTTTTTCAAATATTCATCTGTCATCGAGTTAATTACTCTCTCGCTTACAAGCTGGTGGGAAGAGATATCTCTAAATTCAGAAATAAAGCGCTTAATACGATCAATCCCTATGTAAGCAGTATTTGCAAGCAGTATTTGATATCTCACTACCAAGTAGATCACCAAGAGTACTTTTTCCAACCCCTTGTCTTCCGTAAAGAACGATGAGAGAAATATTCTTTAGTTTATGCATGACTTAAGTATATCAAATTGACACGTCTCGGTACTGTTCTTTTATATACTAGTCGCACCCATTAAAAAGCCCCTCGTGATAGGGCCAAAATATCCCCGTGCTGGCGCAAGGCCGTTTACAGCTTGATATTTAGCAAGTGCATTTTTTGTTTTTTGTCCAAAGTATGTGGTTTCTTTACCTAGTGATCCAGCTCCTATCACTGATATCGGAAAGTGTGCAATATTTAAATACTTTTGTAATTCCTTGACGTCATTGTTGTCGTCGCCAACTCTAAGATCTTTTGTAAAAAAGTAAATGGAAGTAGATCCTGTGGTGGTTGAAAATATATCTGTAATCGGCGTGATGGAAGTCAAACCGATAGAAGAATAGGTTGTTGTACTTGCCGTAGTGTTTGTCGTTGTGTTTATTTGCGTACTGGTTGTTGTACTTACTTCTGTGCTAACTACCAGACTCACAGGAGTGCCTGATTCTGTGTTAGTAGTAAGAGTCGAAGTCGCTATCGTTGGCCCTGTGTAATACGAAGTAATTACTCCACATTTGTTTATTTCGACATAATATCCAACTATATTCGTAATCGTACTGCACCCACCTAGAGACACCTCTTCTCTTCCGATTGTGAGCGATGCGTCATCTATCGAAGCTCCAAAGTGTCCAGACCAAAACAAAGTATCCATTCCTTTAATCTCAAAATATACATATCGAATTCCAGCACCATATTCAGTAAATGTATGTGAAATTTTCTGCCATTCACCTGTTGTGTTTTGTTGTCCAGAATCATATGTAGCCACATCATTGTGATTTTCATCTCGAAGTATTACTTTAAAGTCATATATACCGCTACCGCTTATTACCCAGACACTTGCAGTTATATCTGGCTCAGCGTCTAACGTAGTAGTTGAAAAGTCATTATCAAGAAGGTCGATTTCTTGACTGAGAGTACCCCAATCGTATGAAGTGGTTACATGGTATTCCCCCGAGTGCCCTCCTCCATTTATTCTTACACAGCTATTGTAATCATCATTTCCATATATGACAGCGTTTGCTGGACAGTTACCTGTAACAGTCCAACTAGTTGTGTCACCTGTTTCAAATCCAGGATTGGAGATCAAGTTTGTCAGAGCGTCTGCACGCTGTGCAAACATTGCCATACACATACTTGCTGTAATAATACTTATTTTGATTACAGATACACTGGAGTAATATTTAGATATATTCATTGTTACTAGAATTATATCTGATAAATTGAAAAAAATATTTTGTGTGTGTATATATAACTAGTGAGGATATCGATTCAGAATCATGGAGAATTTTTGTATCAATATCCTCTTTATACTACGCAGTTGGGGATACGTATCACCTACTCTACGCATACCCAATCTACACAGATACATACACACCGCACAAAAGAGTTTTCTATCGTATATGGGTATATAGTGCCATCTCCCCTTACTGTTCATAACCCAAGGTAACATTCCGAGGAATATATCTTTTATAGTCCCATTCATAAGAAGATTACTTATAGTACGGTGAAAATGCCAAACAGGTACTCCTTGTCCACTCGCACGAAGTACTGAAGTTGGCAACAGGGATGAGCATTCAGATGAATTTCCATGAGTATTAGAATCTATATATGTTTTAATTGCTTCCGAAAAATCAATGCCTGCATGTCTTGTCAAAGAGAACCAAATATTTGGTCGCATATCTGCTTCAATAAAGTACAACTCCTTAGATGAAGTATCTTGTATAAAAGTTATATTATAGAATCCATCAAAATTAAAAGTGTGGCCAATAGTGTGTAATATATCCTCTACATCTGGGTCGTGTTTATATATACGTCCAGCAGAGACATTAAACTCCCCTCCAGTGGTAGAAGTAATGCGAGAACAAGCACAGGCAAGGAGAGTTCCTTTTTGAAAGAGAGCTTCGCATGATACATTGTCACCCTTGATATATGCTTGCAAAACTATGTTCTGCTCTGAGTTTATATTCTTCTCTATTTTTTTTCTCTGTATATCGCAAAGTACACGAAACACATCCTCATGAGAATGACAAAGAAAAACACCTTCGCCTCCACTACTTCGATCAACCTTTACAACAATAGGAAGTTTAATTTCTTCCATACCTTTTCCTATAATTTTTTCTATACTTTTATCTTTATCCTGTTTTATGTATTCATCTACCGATACAATCGTATAGGATGGTGTCAATATTCCATGGGCAAAACATATCTTTGAGAATTCAGCTTTAGATGTTGCAAGCAATCGAGCTTCATCGCTTGTACATTGAACCTTATTCCAAACAGCATCATTTACTAATCTAACTGCTTCATCCTCGGTTAACACAATCCAATCGTAAGTCTGTTTCTCTGCACAAGCAATAAGTCCGCTCACATATGCATTTTGATCACCAACAGGCGCTTCGTACCAGGTATGGTGATATACGTTTTTGCGTAGCCAAGAATTTTTGGCGCAATAGACGTCTACTATACAACCAGCGCGATGAAATAAAAAAGGGATTTCGGCTGAAATATCAGGCTGACGATAATCTGATAATAGGACGCGAGGTTTATACATTGAAATAAGCTTTGTATTTTAAATATATAAAACGCGGTAAAGCACCAACATGTGGTAATCTCCAAGCTGAACTTAAAAATACGGGAAACTTTTTTATCTTTTCAAACCATGTTCCAACGGCTTCAAACTTCCAATACCTATACCAGAGTGCTGGAAAATTTCCCAAAAGCAAAAGCTGATTTGCAACACGGCTTTTGTGCTCTCGTCGAGAAGCACGAGAAACAGGTGTTGCATATAATTGATCAAGGAAAGTCTGAGGGAAAAATATACTGAACCGTGCTGAGAGGTACATACATGCTTGCTGGACATCTACGACTCTATTCATGCGTACAGCAGATTCGAGCACTGCACTCCAATCCATATTCCCCATTCTCATTATCCAAATAGCATCAATAACCCACCGAAATGGACGCCATGAATTATTACCCGCGCCATGAGATATGACATGTACAAACATAGATTCAAAAGACATGCGTTTTATCTCAGCTAGTGGCTTCTGCAACACAGTTTCAAGCGGGCAAGTTTTTTCCCAAGTATATATATCAGCTTCGTGAAGTGCTGGAATATTTTTTAGAAAAAATAGATCAAAAGTTGAAACAGTATTAGCGGTATGAAATATATGCCAATGCAATTCGATTGTTACATCAGGTTCTTTTTTGAAACCAAATGAATGAACAACAGCACCAAAACTCATAGTGTCGACACCTGATACAAGTATAGTATCAATCGGTTTCCATCCGAGCTCTTTCAGTATTGATATCGTTTTTTGCACATCGTCAGGATGAACCAGTACATCTCCATCTGCCAAAAAGCGAGCTCCTGCATCTTTGTATATAGATTCAAGTAAAGCCAGCCCTTTGAGTAGCACGATCGGTATATGCACTTCTGCACAACGTGTACTCAATATATGAACCTCATTGAGCAAGATCTGATTTTTGACCCACGCTATCTTATACACACCTGAGACACGATTTGATAGCGGATCTACTATCTGCAGTTGTGAAAGTCTCTTATGCAAAAGTGGGAGTAGACCCAAAGTAGCGTGATCAATATCATCAAAAATTGTTTCGTTTTTCCATTTCTCAAATCTATTTGCAAAAACATCGTCAGGACAAATAAGGACATCAATAAATTTTTCTTCTATTGGATTCGGGAAACTCTTTGGATATGTTATATGTCGTGTCATATGTGCGGTGTGTTATGTAATGCGTTTATATATCAAGTTTTTTTCTCTTTCGATCAAGCGCTTCCTTTACAATTCTCACATAATCAATACGTGACATTCTGTCTCGAACTCCTGTATTCGTATCATGAATGCGTCGATCTAAATATACATCACTCAGCATATCAAATGAGAGACCCAAAGATTCAGCGCGCGCGAGCCAGTCGACAAATTCACCAACACGCCATCGTGAATCAAATAACCCAACACGATCAAAAGAATTTCTTTTCATCAATACTGTAGGTGGTATCTGTCCCGGAAGAGGGTCTGCTGGGCAAAGACGCTGAGATTTTACATCATCAGAAAGCTCTGGACTGAGAAAGCATTGGACATATGTAAAAGATACGTCGATATGTGGATATTCAGTCAATTGTTTAATTTGCCGACTGAGTTTGTGTTTACGCCACATATCATCAGCATCCATAAAAGCGATATATTCCCCTCGTGCAACCTGTATACCAGCATTACGTGCTCCAGCTATTCCTAGATTGACAGGGCTATCTATAACAGTAACCTTGTCACCAAAAGACTGTACTATTTTCAGAGTACCATCTGTTGATCCATCATTAATACAAATAAGCTCAAGAGATACATCATCTTGAGACAGAACACTTCCTATTGCCTCAGCAATATATTTTTCTGCATTATATGCAGGCATAATGACACTGACGAGTGATGGTATTAAGTTACTCATACTATTTTACGTATAGTTATTTGTTTTTCTGAATTATGGAAAGGTATACATTCATATACATAGTCAAGGCACGGTATGAGTCTTTTATCATGAGTAACCACAACAATTGTTAAACCTCGTACATGAACATTTTTGAGTATCCTCTCAGTTGTCTCCAAACTTAAGTGATTATTTGGTTCGTCAAGCACCACTATCTTTGGTCGACAAAGTAGTGTGCGCGCCAGTGCAATACGCTGTCTTTGTCCTCCAGACAATTTTACACCTCTCTCTCCAATCTGTGTATCATATCCATGGCTCAAACTGGTAATAAATGTATGCGCTTCACACAGTATACACGCATCTACAATATCCTCTTCAGATATGTTATCAAGACCATAGAGTAAATTTTCCCGAATAGTACCATGGAACATAGTCGGATCTTGAAGTAGTACACCAATATGTTTCCTGTATGTATGCATATCGATCTCTCGAAGATCTATACCATCGGCTTGTATTTCTCCTTGCATTGGTTCATAGAGACCCATCATCAAATGTATCAGCGTAGATTTGCCGGAACCTGACCCACCGTAGATTCCTATTGATTTCCCTCGCTGTATCTCTAGATTGATATCTTTGAGCATAAAAGTATCACCGTACCCAAAACATACCTGTTTAAATATGATAGATGTTGAAATATCGACTATCTTATTTCCCTTCTTATCAAATTCAACGGATTTCATAAGTGGATACAATGTGTACAAAGATTCGTACCCCTCTATGAGTACAGGTAGTGATCCAAGTGCATTTCTCGCATTATTACTAAGCAGCATCAACGCTGCATAGAATGCTAATAACTCTCCAAGCGTTCCAGAGCCATGTATAACTTGAATACCTCCCACAAGTAAACTAACAATACCAGTCAACATAAGAAGGTTTTGGTTCAATAGATTTTGAACTGTATTAATCCATGACATTGCATGACTCGAGTGACGGAGTTGTTCTATGAGTTGTTCTTGTTTTGTTAATTCATAAGTTGTTGCACCTGAGACGTGTATATGATCATTTAATTTTAGAAATTTTGATATGCCTCTACTGAACGCTACAAAATCATCGTGAAATATTCTTGTACGTTTCTGTGAAATAGCACCGATATAGTGCCCAATCGGAAACATAAGCGGAAGGAATACCATGGCGACTAAAAATAAAAGTGGATTCAAAAATATGAGAAAACAAAACATACCAAATACAATCAAGCTACCTGGAATAAACTGCGTGAGTAATGAATTGGTCATAAAATCAATCCTCTCTGAATCCTGTACTAGACGTGAGTGTAATTCGTCAATATCTGCTTCAGTATAAAAACTACGATGTTGATGTATCACTTTGGTAATGAGTGTTAATCGAATCTTTTTGGTTGTTGTCTTAACAATACTGAGCACGAGATATCGATTCCACGCGAGAGCTATAGCATTCAGAGTAAATAAAACCAAAATCCCCCCAAGTGATGTAATGAGTCCACGCACGTCTTTACTAGGCAAGATAACATCAAAAACATATTTAAATATTGCCGCGATAGGAATAAGTGAAAATGTCTGCAATAAAATCAGACCAATACTCAAAGACAATTTACCCAGCATGTCTTTAAAATACTTCATATACCACGCCCACCGAAGACGAACATCTGTTTTTTTGAAAAATAATTTTGATAGTAAGAAGTTCATATATGTACGTGCTTGTAATTATATAGAGGAAAAGACACTGCTTCGAATAACTTCCGGCACTCTCGAAACGGAACTCCCTAGCACCAACCGCTTCATCGGTAGACGTTCAATCAGTAATCGAAAGGTACGCAATGTTGCACTCGATGCTAATGGTAACTGAAACAGTGTTGTTGGAGCAAGCGCAAGAAATGCTTGGACTTTGTGTATTGGTTCAACGTGTGTCATTTCACCAGTCCCAAAAGTGGGCACAAGCACAGCTACCAATTCGGCTGAGAGCTGTATTTGTTGAGGAAAGAGCGTATTTAGATTCAGGACCATTTTTTGTTCAACACCATCAATCTTAGTTAATAGGCCATTGGAACCATCCTGCACTTCTAATTCTGGAAAATATTTTAATGCATTAAGTTTTAATTTTGCAGAAGAATATAAACTATACGCACGCGCACCCGTATCATGTACTTCAATGGCAACATAGTCATCACCAAGATACGTCATTCCCTGCCGAATGCATTCCATGGATGTAGTTGATTTTCCAGAACCTCCTCTCGCAGTTAATAACGCTGCTTTTTCTCCTATGCCGACAACCGCTCCGTGTAGTAGATATATATTATTCTCAGCCAAAAACCAATGGAATATAGTTCGAAGCGGTGCAGCGTCGACCCATGTTGGTAACACTTGTACATCTTGGATAAAAAAGTATGCAGTCTTAGTTGAAATATCATAGAGAGAAATACTTTCCTCACCATTTAGATAGACACCGAGAAAATCGTTTCCTCTGTTCCTCTCAGTATCAACTTCTTGCTGATTGACGTATTCTTCTGAAGACCATGGTGGAGCAACTACCACTCCAGTTCCGGACATGTCCCACACATGAACCGTTAGGTCGCAGGCTTGACTACAGACCTGTGTCGCATCCTTGCTATTCGGTATATTCATATGAGAAATATCCAAGTGAGAAATTGCTGGGTGAAGACGTTCATATAATACCTGTGAATAAAAAAATAATTCGACATTCTTTCCAGCAATACAATACTGTTTTCTTATTTGCTCAGTCTTTTTTTGTAATACAGTTACCACCGGCAAAACCACATCTGTTAGATATGTTTTTTTTAGACTGAGAATATTACGCGTCAGTATGTGGTTATGTGGTATAGACATGTTTGTCAGTATCCGAACTAGATACACTAGATACTCGAGACCGTGCGCGCTCTAGTTTTCGACGAAAGGCTCCAAATTGCCCTCCCGCCATACATTCTTTCGAATTTGTCATATTATTCTCATGACGACGATATGACAACACTATATCTTTGATAATAGTCTGAGGTAATCCACTTTCTGAAAATCTAATATTCCAATCAAAATCTTCTCCCGATCGCATAGTCTCATCAAAAAGTCCCACTACTTTGAACGTATCTGCCCGATACAAGCACGCTCCGACTAATGCCTCCATAAACAAACCTTCCGTTCGTTCTACAATTTCCTTACTCTGATTATCTCGGAAACGTACGAACTCAACATACCCTCGGGCAAGCATACACGCAGGATCGTTTTGTAAAAGCGGCAGTAATACCTCAAGATGATTGGATGTCCACATATCATCTGAATCAACAAAACCAATAATTTCACCTTTAGCTCTTTTAATACCAGCATTACGTGCTGATGATGGGCCCTTATTTTCCTGCTCTATAATTACTATTTGATCTCCATATTCTTTCAAGACTTTCAAGGTACCGTCAGTCGATCCATCATCCACTACAAGTATCTCAAGTTGCGAATACTGTTGCCTCAACACTGAATCTATTGCTTCTTTTATATATGATGCACAATTGTATACAGGGATGATTACTGAGATATATGGAATTGAGTCATTATCACATGGAGTTGTATCATTCATAACCTTTCGTGTATAGCTTTATTTTAATTTTGGCCAGCCAGTTTCATCCACATCATGAATAGGGTCTGCTAATAACATTTCTTGCATATCTCTGTATATTTCTATCGTAGGTGGAGTAAATATTGGATGATTCTGTGATACCTGTGTGACCTCAACATCTTGAGTACTAGGTTTTGTATCCAACGGTGCGACTATTTCTGCATCTACTGGCACAATCAATTTTTCAGCGAGGAGGTTATCTATAAATGACCGTACGGCCATCTCTATCTCTTTTTCAGAAACACCGTATCGAAGGGAACATATATGCATGATATGTCCAAGATTTATAGAACTCTCTTTTGTAGGACTCTCTTTGGATTCTTCCATATTTCCCCATATAAAAGAACCTGATTCATTCAAACTATAATATGTACCCGTCTCTAGATTGATGACAATAGTTTCATTTGCGATGGTTTCACTCACAACTCTCTGGGAATTGATTTTATAACTTTGTGAATGATTTTGTGTGCTTTGCATAAATATGTGGGCATTATAACACCCAATCAAGTTTGTCGTCTACGCTCATCGTCCATACACCCAAAGAATGATTCAACCGGAACATTGTCGATACAATTGACCTTGTTTACTAGGCAGTAAGCTTAAAAACAGAAAATGGTGGACTGAATGGAGAGTATCCACTTTTGGGTGGGTATGGTTTATTGGCTGGACGTATAGGACAATGTTGGAACCCTATCTCGTATGATCCACAGTGCCACCATTTAACATACCTACAGCCCTACTAAACCGCTGATATCTTTCATTAAACTTGAGATATTGTTCTGCTGTAATGTAATTCTCATTCCTCGATAAATTTAGAGATGCTAACAAAGGACCGAGAGCTCTCTTAGCAGATGTTCTTTCTTCGCTTTTCCGAGCTTCCCCAGCATCTGTTATAGACATCAGTAAATCAATGGGATGATTCGATTCAAATGAGGCAAATTCCGCTTCAAGTTTTACCATTTCCTCCCTATTCATCTGTGCATCTATTTCGACAGGAATCATATTACTTTCTTCGTTAACAAGAGTCATGAGCCGCTTCAAGTAGCCTTCACACTTCTCCCTAATTTTGGTCTTTTCATCAGGAATTTTTTCGATAGCTTCTCTCAAAGTCTCTTCATTAAAGAGTACTTCAATACTGCCAGGACCTACTGGGTCGGCTTGCCATGGATTGAATGTCTCAAGATAGTGGATACCACCTGAATCATCCTTGATATAATTCCCTAAATTCTTATCAATACAAAAAGCGAGACCGAGATCTTCAAGCTTTGAGTCAACCTCGTTTATTTTCTCTCCTGCTTCATCGATGATTACCTGCCCTGCCGCTTGCTCCATCTCTACGTCGCTGTTTTTTTTCGCGTTCTGAAGCCGCGCATGGCTTTCCGAATGAACTATGTACTCTCGGTCAATGGTTTGCTGCCCGGACGAAGTTTCGGTCACCTGATAAATGTCAGGAATATGCTTAGGTAAAAGAGCATGAACAATTTTCGTAAGATAAAACTTTCCCTTCATCTGCCTGAATGTGTTCTTTTCAGCGCTTTCCTTGCGCTCAGAAATGACACGTGTCTCATTCTGTGGATTAACAAAGACCCTGTTCTCCTCCCCTTCGCCAATAGGCTCCAAACCTGCTGATTCAAAATTTTCTAGTCTCATAGATGTATTGTATTACAAATTCTGACTTGATGCTCTATACACTAGATTATGAGGTTGTTGTGCTTTAAAATATATAGACTTGATACGAGAAAGGCTATTGGCTGGATGTAGGGGGGCGATGTTGGAACCTATCTTTCAAATCCCCAGAATTCCCCTATCCCCACAACATCAGAATGACCATCCACTACTTTTAGAGCAGTTTCATCATCAAATGCATAAATCGGAGCATTAACCTGATCCTTAACCTCAGCCAAGACATCATTTCTAACATGAGTAAACCACTCAGAGTTAAGGTGTGGAATAAAGCAAAAATCTACAAAAGCTAATGAATCTGCGAGCTTTGGATATACTTCCTCAGGATACACAACCTTCATTAATTCAGGTGCAATAAATTGACCCACAACCATACTTCCTGCACTTATACCAACATACACTTTTTCTTTCAAAATATTAGACAGGTACTCTTTCATACCTACATTATCAAAAATCTTTGCGAGATATTGTTCATTCCCTCCACCAAAGCAAATGACGTCTGCCGCCTCAAATCGGTGCTTCCAAATCTCCGCCGGCACAGCTGCTATATCTACAATATCAATCGTCTTAAAATTCTGCTTTTTAAATTCTACAAGATTGTCTATTAACCACCCCTTATCTCCGCTCTCCAAATTAGCCGCGGTTGGAACAAAGAGAAAGTTTATTTCTTCACTCGGCTTTCCAGCAAGATCAGTAATCGCATCTGAGATATATTTATTTGTTATACCGGCTGATGTAAGTAAAAATTTCATAATCTGAGTATACCAAATACGAAAAGTATTTGCTGGCAGTGTGGGACAATGTTGGAACCTTTTTAAATAATTAAACTACAGTTCCTAGACCTTTCCATTTAGCTGAAAACTTAGATAATGCAGATTTAATCTTATCTGAATGCTGTGGCTGTATAGCCCATAAATACACAGAGTGCTTACCTCTCAATGCCATAACCTCAGCTCCGAGTCTCTGCTTTAAATCTTCTAGTTTTATCTTGATAAAGACTTCACGGTTACTTCTAGAAAAATGTTGATATATCATGACTGACTTACCTGATGAATAGGCTGCTATTATTTCCTCCCATAAGACATACTTATGAATATTCTTCTTATTTGTCGACGCCACTTCAATGCCGTTATCAGGATCAAAGAAGACCAAGTCAAATGTAGAGTTCTGAGTGATGAGATCAATACTCTTTTTTCTTTCACTCCTGTCTTCGATAAGATTATTTATAAAGTGTATATCTTCACAGAACAAACTCTCTTCAATGTGCCGTAGACTTCTACTACCAGTAGCTAGTTTAGTCTTTAAATAGTCGTAAATTTCAGGTTCATAGTCTCTCCATAACAAAGGAGTATCAAGATACTTTATATGCTTTCCATCCGTACTTAAATCATCTTGTGTTTTTAACCAGTGAACTACAAGACTTAAGTTTTCATCTTTAAGGATTTGAAGCAAAGATACTTTTTGGTAATCTCCGAAATCAGCAAAGTATTGATCTTTCATTTCGAGAGTATATCAAATCCAAAACCTATTTGCTGGCCGTCTCGGTCTCGGAATTTTACCCAGCGAGACCCACAAAGGCTTTCCAATTATTATTATAGTATCATTTTGACACACCTCGGAATGACTGTCCTATAGGAAAACGAGACAAATTACTTATCTAATTATTTCTTGTAAATAATAGATTTTTCATCAGTACTTATTTCCAAGCCCTGAAACGCAAATTCATTCATATCTTCCATGGTATTAACAAACTTTGGCTCGTGCTTATATTCATTGTTTTTGCGCCATTCAATATCATCGAGATCATATATAGAACGTCCACCATAATAATCATTCAACATCAAGAACTGAGTTACAAGACCGTGAATAATTTCCACACCTTCTCCACTTTTGTTTAGCGGAGATTGCAGAAGGTATTGAACTGTCCCAATCGCCTTTTTGGCAAACCAACCATTTGAAAACTTAATGCGGAAGTTGCTATGTACTATCCTATTTCTAATCTTATAAATAAATAGGAGGTTCCCTCTAATTACCCTCGGACCAATTTTTTCTTCTGGGATATTTTCTTTTATTTTATTTTTAAATCCATCACCTTGGATTTTGTGATGATTGAAGAAATTTTCTACACAAGTGATGATCTTTCTTACGCAATCGTTATAATCTGCTCTAAAATAAGAATCAATTGCATCCATATAATCTCTCATGTAAATAGTATCATTCTGAAAATCAGCTTTGAACGGAAAGTCAGAAGTGACTTGAGGCCACTCTAATCCCACAGAATGTTTACTACTTTTAACCATTAAAGCAACAATGTCGTACATTGAGAATGTTCTCATCAAGATATGAGCTCTAGCATACTTCTGAGATAGTATTTCTTGGTTTATTCGGGGAAGCACCCTAGCGATATATGCCAAAATAAAATGTTTGCTTTTCTTCTCAATCAAATCTTTGAATAAGACTTCGGATATCTTTCTTTCGATTGACAAAGTTAATACAACACTCGTCTGGGAAACAGATATTTTATTGCCATTAAGGTAAAAGCTAAAGGATGCAACAGGTCCAGGCGAAAAAAAGTTTGCCTCAATTAGGACATGAATTTTCTCATCTTCAACATATTCTTGCCCAATGTAATAACCTTTTTCCCAATCAATCTCTTTCTTTTTACTCTCTTTTTGCTTTCGGCTACGAAAAAGCCCGTTGAATATGTAAGATATGCTCAAACGGTATTTCATGGCGTAATAATATCATATGTCGCCAGTCAACAGGGTTAGCTATTTTAACACTCGATCACTTCAAACTGGCTACCCTCTTTCTTGGTAGCTCAATCTTTTAATGATTGGGCTAATACGGTCTCTCAAGTTCCTGACAGCTTCCTTAGTAATATGCGTACCATCAACACCGTGAGTAATTTTATTTCGAATTCCTCTTAAATCATTTATCAAAACCCTCTCGTTTTCATTAAAAATCTTCAGATCGGAAGCTATACGAATTATCTGACTATCAGGAAGGGATTTTGCCCTTATACCAACGCGTGATACCAAATTCACTTTTAAAACTGTCATCAAACCTTGATAAAGACTCAACAATGACACTCTAAAATCACCGTACTCATAAGCTCTTCCGATCTCAATTCTTGACAACCTACCCAACTCACTAAGTTCAGCAACAACAGAATCCTTTCTATTTTTTGAGACCAAGTAACCCGCATATGCAGTAGAGATCCCTGCTATGAAAGTTGATGAATTCAAAACTATTTCTAGCAATATTTGCTTTTGCGACAGGACAATATTAATTAATTTAGAAATAGGCCATAAAGTAAACAATGCCACAGGAAACAGAAAAGCAATTGTGTAAATAATTAGAGCGGCGCTTTCTATAAACCTTGTCCACTCCCATTCTAAGACACGTGGTATCGAATATCTAATATTGTTAATGCCGTATAAATACGCGGACAGAAGCAACAAACCCAAAAAGATCAAAGCGGTTGTGTATAAAGATAGGCTAAAGCCGAATAAATTTATATTGATTTGAATATCATCCTTAAATGGAAACAAAGCTAGCAGTGCTGCAGATAATCCGACTATAAAAGATGCTCTATCAAAAGTCGTAACCTTAAATGCATCTTTAGTTTCATTCATGAATTTTCCTAGCTGCCAGTCAGGGACTCGAACCCCAATAACATCCTCCAGAGGGATGTGTCCTACCATTAGACGAACTGGCAATGTTTTATAAGCGCCATCATGTTAGTTATCTGCACATCAGACCAAACTAATTAGACCACCTACAACGTTCATCAGAGTATCATTTTAGGGGCTAAAAATCAATAATACGTATACATTAGTTGCGTCCTGAGTTTCTCTATTAGTGAAAAGAACCTTAGCCCTAGGTAATAGTGATACAAGACTAGACCTCAACTTAAGTCGTGCTAAAATACTCCCATATAACCAACTATATATTTATGTCCGAATCTGTATCAGTATGTAAAATCTCAAGTCCATTCAAATGCTTCGCAAAAGATAGAGCCGTTTTCTATGAAGAACAAGCAAGAGAATTTAAGGAGCAAGGGGAACCAACAGAAGCAGTAGAAGTAGTAAACGTATTTCTTTTTAATCGTTCGGGAGAATTTTTAGTACAAAAAAGATCATCAACCAAAAATCATAATGCAAATCTACTCGACAAGACTATAGGTGGACATATTCAATATGGTGATCAACCATATTACACAGTAATGATTGAAAGTGTTCAAGAACTGCAAACGCCATCAATCGTTCTCAATACTCGAGAAGAATTTAATAAGACATATGATTTACTCAATAGCTATCTCGATACTATTGCAGTTGTGTATTATCACGATGTTCAGCTTGTTAAAATTCCTAAAGTAATGAAAGGTGAAAAAATTACTGTTGCAAATAAATCTCATATATTTTTTGGAGTATATGGAGGTGCAACTAAACCTGTAGACCGAGAAGCAAAAGGTGTACTCCTCTATTCATTTGAAGAAAT
Source organism: Minisyncoccota bacterium (assembly GCA_021734945.1). Taxonomy (GTDB): domain Bacteria; phylum Patescibacteriota; class Minisyncoccia; order Phycocordibacterales; family CAIZLB01; genus VEQN01. The sequence goes on from JAIPIA010000002.1 coordinate 115,538, forward strand.
AGAAAAAGAAATTGTAAAAGACCCTGAAGCATTCACTCATGATTTCATATATTTCTTCAAAACTTATAAAGAAGATATCAAAGCATTTATTGATTTTATTATTAAATAGAAAATCCACTCGTGCTATAGAGTGAGCCCACACAAGTAGATATTTTAACTTTAAACATAACGCTGCAGACCTATGCCTGTTGTTCTATACTATGCACCCTCTTTTCTAATTTCATATACTTCTACTTCAATGCATCCTTTTCAACAAAGCTTTCAAAGATAGCATTTGTCTCCTCAACTTCATCTCTGAGCTCCCTTACAGAGCCTTCAACTTTAGTCATCCTTCCCTCTACCTCATCAAAACGCTTATCTATTGCAGTAAATCTAATATCAAGCATCTCAAATAAGTCCCTCTTAAATTCTGACATAAATTCACTCAAAAAATTTCTGAAAATATCCTTATATTTAAGCACGCCACAGCACTGTCGAGTTATACACAAGTTTCTTTTTACACTTATCCATTTTATACTTCCATTCTCCGTTATTCCAACGCTCTCCTAATTCCCTACTCCTTAGTTTCCACACCAACAAGTTCAACGATTCGATCCTTGAAACGATAGTACGCGAAACCAACCATAAGGAGAATAATACCAAGAGTAATAAATGAAACGAATCGGTAAATATCACTGAGGTTCGCTGTATCGTATAAGAAGATTTTGAATACAGTGATTGCGAGAAGTGCAATTGCAAACTGTCGTATAAATCGTACCTTGTGTGCAATACCAATTATGAGCGCGATGGATGCATATCCAAGCCAAAGGATAGAGAGCGCAACTCGTTTTGAATTTTCATATGTATTAACCACACTGTCGCTTCCTCTTGTAGAATAACCTGAAACACTTCCTGTTCCATTGTTATACGCAGATGCTATTTGAGCATTGTAATAATCTGTAACTTCGAGACTAAGCGCCCATAATAATGATGCATTGATTCCAACATAGTAGAACATCAAAAGACTCGCTTCATCAGTAATGAGCTGATCTCGATGTTTATGAATCATAGCAGCAATTGCAGAAAGAACGGCAGTGATAACTACAGCAGATAGAAGTCGAACATTAAAGATAAATGCATATTGTTCAGAACTAAGATTCCATTGTGTAACAATCATTATGCAAATAGAACCAAGTAATATTATGTGGGCAAATACTCTAAACACTGTTTCTTTAACTAAAAATGAGAGACTCGCAAAGACAAGAGCATAGAGTGACCATGCAATAGGTAGGAAGCGAACAGCATCTCCCGAAACAAATCTCATCACCTCTGCATTAAGCCAAATAAATGGTAAAAGAGATAGACCAACAGCGCCAAGGAGTGCTCCAGCCCTCTTCTCGTCATCTTCGACTCGTTCGTCAGCAATCATCTTGTATATTATCCAAATAACTGCAAACATAAGTGAAGCAAAAAATACAGTAAATGCTCTGCTATTGAAAATAGCCACAGCATCATTTGGTAAATTGAAATCATACATAAACGATTTGAAACCGACGATAAAAGCAAGAACGACACCAACTACCCTACTCTCTCTAGCTTTCAACATGTATCCCGTAACTACCATAAGCGTTGCTTCAAGCGCCCAGAATATAGTAACTGTTGAACCATCAAAATGAAGTGCTGTCGCTGCAGCAAGGAAAGAAGAACCAATCATTATCATCACGTTACTCGCCATCTTAATACTCGGGAACGACATGAATATAACTCGAAGAGCAATAGAAGCAATGAGATAAAACATCGCCAAACCAAAAGTCAAAATAGCAAAACCTTCTTTTGTCTCTATGAGAGGCGAACACCATACAAAATAAAGCATCGGCAATGCATACAACAAGAATGCATCAACACCTTTATAATCTCTGTCACGTACGATGAAGTTAATAAAGCTTGTAGTGAAATAAATACCAAAGAGAATTGTAAGATATACAAATGTTTCAGTTACAGCAGTGTCGGCCCTACTACTCAATGTCCATTGAATACAAAGAAGCGCAGTAGCAATAAGTCCGAGCGCCGTGAGATCAGGCCATACTTTAAATCGTGCAATTATAAGAATCGCAAAGTTTAGGATAATGAGATACGGGAAAATAGCATGCACAGAGTGAGCTAACGGGAAAATAAGAGGAACTATAAAACCGCCCAGCAATGAAAACTGGATAAGTGGTTTTGAGTTGTATAGAAGTGAAAGGAGTATACCGAAACCAGTTATAACAAGGAAGAACAGGAACGCTGCGGCCTCTGAAATCAAACCGTAAAATGAGAACGCTGCATATGCTGAGATATAAAAGATTCCAAGTCCCCCACCAATAAGTCCAGTTGCATATGTATCATATTTCTTTCTGAGGAAATGACCCACACCGATAAATACAAGACCAAATAGTATTCCTAAGAATACTCGCATTGATGGAGTAATAATATTATTTGTGAACGCATACTGGAGGAATGCTACCACACCAAAAAATACGGAGACCATACCAACAAATGTAATTACTTTTGATCCAACAGCAAACTCTGCATTTTGATCTGCAATACGTTCTTCTTTTGTTTGCTCAGCTGATTGTTTAGCGGACCGTTCACCATTTGTTATCTGCTCACTAAATGAAGGACGATTACCCATTGATGTCAGAGGAACTGCATTTGGAGATATGTGTACGCCTGTATTGGATGTGTCTGGAGCAGATTCACTTGAAGCAGATTCCCCAATTGTCGAGAAATCCATAGATGAAGACGACACAGAAGATGTCACAGAGGATGGCATACTTTGATGTGCATTTTGATTGAGAGGCACATACCCCTCACCTCTTAGATTAGCAAGATCTTTCTGCCTGTTTTCTTTAATGAATTTATTGTCCTCCGGAGAAGCTGAGTTTAAGAATGATTCCACTGAAGTTAATTCATCTCGAATTTTCTTGCTCTGTATTTCAAGATTACCGATTCGGTTTACCAAATACATGAACACTATAAAACCAATAAAGAATCCAAACATATAATTATGCTAAGTTATTTTTAATGAATTAATTTTAGCACACTATTTATACTGTCTTCATTATTTTCATTATTTAATAACTCGCCTTATTGCAGACCCCTACTCGTATTATCTATATTGCCGTTATTTAACTTTCTTTCTACTTAGTCTTCTTACTACATACACTCACAAAAGCTGTAAATATAGGATGTGGGTCAAGAGGACGTGCAAGAAACTCAGGGTGAAATTGTACGCCGAGGAAAAATGGATGTGACTCACGTGGAAGCTCTGCTATTTCCATAAGATGACCATCTGGCGATGTACCTGAAAATACAAGACCAGCATCAACTAGTTGTGTTACATATTCTGGATTCACCTCATATCGATGTCGGTGTCGCTCTATTATATATACAGAAGATTTTTGAATTTCATACTTGATTCCCTCTTTAACAACACGTCCTGATGGGTGTTTCTCTCCTACTTTTAGTGTCCAACCTGCTTTTGAGTATGATTCTCCAGCAATAGTTTTTGGATTGAGCACGCAAGGATATCCCCCAAGACGCATAGAAGCGCCATACTTTCCCGCTTCAAGAAGTTTCTTTTGGTGTTCCATAATATCAATAACAAGGTGTTCTGATTTTGGATCTATCTCTGCAGTTTGAGCACCAGTAAGACCTGCAATATGCCGTGCATACTCGATGACCATAAGTTGCATACCGTAGCAAATTCCAAAATATGGAATACCCTGCTCACGAGCATGCTTGATTACAGCAATCTTACCCTCTATACCAGTTTCTCCAAACCCCCCAGGTACCAAAATACCGTCTATATTTTTGAAAGTTTCTTTAATTCTTTTTGTGATTTCTGCAGGACTCAAAACCTTTTCAACATGCTTGCCTGTTTTTTCATCAACAACAGTATCGCTTTCAAATTTCTTTGAGTTTAACCAATGAAGCTCTGGCTTTACACCAAGTGAATACGCTGAAAACTTAATTGCTTCGATAATAGAAACATATGCATCTGAGAGTACAAAATCCCCTGTATCAAAATATTTTCCTACTATAGCAATGTGTACTTTTTTAACTGGATTTTCTGATTCAACAACACCACGAGCTTTTTTAGTTTTTGTAACAAAGTTTCTCCATGGAGAAATATCAATCTGCTTGTGCTTAAGTGAAAGAGTTTTTTCAATCATATCCCCAAACTTATCTCTCTCGAAGTTGAGCGGTACATCATAGATACTGTCGATGTCTGGTGCTGCAATAATATTTTCAGCAGGAACATTACAAGCATTAGCTAGTTTTTCCTTTCGTTTGTGATCTATTGCAACCTCACTTCGTGCAATAATAAATTCAGCTTGAATACCAAATGACATAAGCTGATGCATAGCGTGCTGTGTCGGTCTTGACTTCATCTCACCAAGTTTTGGAGGAACCGGAAGATATGACACCATCACAAAAGTGACATCTTTAGGATTTTTGATTTTCAAGAAACGAGCAGCTTCATAAAACATAGCATTCTGATAATCACCCACAGTTCCGCCTATTTCGACAATAGTAATATCTGAATTATTCGCCTTTCCTGATTCTACAATACGATGAACAATTTCATCACGAATATGCGGCACAGCTTCTACACATTTTCCACGATACTTGAGTGATCGCTCTTTTTCAATAACTTCTTTGTACACCATTCCACTTGTCATATAGTCTGCATTTGCAAGATCACGATTGAGGAATCGTTCATAGTTTCCCATATCTTGATCAGTTTCGAGTCCACTATTTAAAACAAAAACCTCACCGTGTTCAGTGGGGTTCATAGTACCGGCATCTACATTTAGATACGGGTCAGCCTTTGCGAGATTCACTTTGTGCCCTTTCGCTTGAAGAATTGTCCCAATAGATGCTGTAGTAATACCTTTTCCTACTCCTGACATAACTCCTCCGATAACGAATATATATTTGTGGGATTTCATGTATATACATTGTAAACCTATGTGCGCATTCTCGAAAGACTTGACATGGACCCCTGAGACTAGCATTATATGCGCAGATCAGTGCAATACTGAATTACTCGACTCAGATAGCCGAGACAACCAGAAGTTTGACATCCACAGAGAAAATACGAACCCAAATAAAAAACATGAAAAACAATGCATCTAAGGCAACGACGCCAGCCGTCACGATTATCCATCGTGAGTTTATCACCCTTTACAAACCATGCAGAGCTGGAGAAAATTTTCCTGTTCATGCGGGTTTGATTGTCTTCCAACACACAATCAAATTCACTCCAACAGACACTGAAATGAAAATATACAAAACCTGGAGAAGGGGCTTGAAAGTCAGCACCGGTTACTTCAAAGTTGGTGATGCTCATGTTGCCGAAATTATTGACAACACCTCAGGACTTGTACTCATTTTGAACGGCAAAACCACCATCGTCAATCTGGACGTCTCTCCCGAACTCTACCAAAAAGACCAAGAGAAGCTTGCTAGAAACCACACAGCAGTCATTCGTAAAGCCATCGAAGAAGTCTTTGGTCCGAGAATCAAAGACTTCAATACTAAACTTGGCGAATGGAAATGCTTCAATTCTGGTCTGCTTATCTTTGACAGAGTATTGATACCACTCCCAAGGAAGTTCATTCCAAAAGGATGGAATTCCCGTGCCAAATGACAGGCTCAAATAGAATCAGAGACCCTATGACTCAAAATCCCCGTGCGGCCACAGTGCTCACGGGGATTTAGTATATATTCATTATAACAAGAACCAGAAAATTTTATTTCACCTTTCTTCTACTTCTTCACCCAAAGCTAAGCCCTCAAATATTTTCGCACAGCGAGATAACTAGATAGAGCTCCAAGTACTACTGCTGAACCAACGATCACAGCGAACAAATATCCAAAATGAGCGAGGTAGTATGTGAATAGGTTAAGACCTGTACCAACGTCAGCTGTAATAGGTCCTACCCAGTAAGTTACTGGATACAACAATAAAAGTGTAAGTACTCCAGAAACAACTCCATACATGATACCAACCGTTACAAATGGACCACGAATATACATTTCACTTGCTCCTACAAGTCGCATTACTGAAATCTCCTCTCGGAAAATATAGATTGCTAGTCGAATAGTGTTGAATGTAATAAGCACTGAAACTATCATAAAGAATATTGCAACAATTGAACCAAGTCGGTTTGAAGCAGCAATGATTCTGTTCAAAGCTTCAATAGCCTGTTTGTTTCGAGAATAATTTACTCGATCAATGATTGTGTCACCTGCGGCATTATTATCTTTTTTATCACTCAAAAATTTGACGATCGCTTCGTACTGACTCGGATCTTTTGCTTTAATATTAAAACTAGCGCCGAGAGGATTTCCACCGAGCTCATTGAGAGCCTGGAGTGTGAGTTCGTCATCTTGATGGCGAGCTCGGAAATCTACAAGTGCCTGCTCAGCAGAAACATACTCTACTTCAGCTACCTGAGGCATACTTGTAAGTGACTTTTGCAAGATCGCTATATCATCTTCAGCTGCATCCTTTACAAAATACACATTTATATCGACCTTATCTTTTATACTCGTTAGAGTTGAGTCAAAAAGTGCTCCTACAAATATGATGGAGGCAATCACTGAAAGTGTAACAGTCATCACTAAAACTGAAGCAAGAGAAACATATCCATTTCTCCAAAAACTTACAAATCCTGCCCGTAGTGTTCTTTTTATTTTTGTCCAAAACATATTATTTTTTTCTTGTTAGATTAGCTGAAGATTGAGAAGACATACTAGCAGATGCAGGGCCGTTTGATGCTGATGTAACTTCAGGATGAGTATCGTGGGCGACCTTACCATTTTGCATAGTAATAACTCTTTTATCAAGATGCTCAATAATACCGTTATTGTGAGTAGTGAGAATAATAGTAGTACCAAGATCATTAATCTTTTTCAGAATCTGAATAATGTCATATGTATTTACAGGGTCTAGGTTTCCTGTTGGCTCATCGGCAATAATCACATCTGGTTGATTTACAATTGCTCGTGCAATAGCAACACGCTGTTTTTCACCACCTGAAAGTTGATATGGGAAACTATGCAATTTTTTGCCAAGGTCAACGAGTTCAAGAACATGAGGAACATCAGAAGCAATCTCCTCATCTGTTCTACCTGCTGCTTCCATAGCAAAGGCTACATTTTCATATGCAGTCTTGTCTGGAAGAAGTCTAAAATCCTGAAACACAGTACCAATACGTCTTCTATAATCATTCATCTGTCGTTTCTTGAGCGTGTGGATATTTATTTTTTCGTAGAACACGGATCCCTCTGATGGACTTTCTTCTGCAAGAATCATCTTTAAGAGAGTAGTCTTACCAGCACCCGAATGCCCTACAATAGAAACGAACTCTTTTGGTTTAATAAGGATTGAAACATTATCTAATGCGATAGATCGATCTTTATATTTTTTTGAAACTTTATCAAGGTGAAGCATGGTTTGATTATATCAAATCCTAGGGGTTTAGAACAATAGTACTTATATCGTACCTAGGACAAACACAGATGAACACATTTTTTCTAAATCAGAGTATATTTTTGCTAGCACTTCTACATTTTTATCTATTTTTACATCAAGAATGAAATAGTATCTACCCAGTTCACCTGTTGGCAAAGAATGAATACGCGACATACTGAGTGATTGATCAGCAAAAACAGTCAAGATATCCCTAAGTATCCCTACCTTATCGACAGCTTCAAGTAAAAACAGAACTGTTGCACTTCCCTGTTTTTGTATATATTGGTCAACGTCACTGACAATAGTTTCCTTTTTAAAAAGTTGATTACTATTCTGAGTGATCAAATAAAATAGTGTTTTATTCTCTTTTATATCAGAAATACTTTCGGCTAATACATTGAGGTTATAAAGAGTAGCAACTTGCTTTGAAGCAATGATGGCTTCATTAGGCTGACTAACCGGAGAGACATTAGAAGGAGTCGACACAAGACCTGCTTCCGGCAAATTTTTGGAAAGCCATATTTTGCATTGCCCTAGTGCCTGCGGATGTGCCTTTACTATTTTTATATCTTCAATTGAATTAGCCGTTGAAAGCAAACAGTGATCAATTTCAATTACTTGTTGTCTTAAGACAATTACTGATTCAGTCAAAAAGAGATTCATACTATCTTTTACGGCACCCTCTATAGAATTCTCAACGGGTACAACACCTAGATTCGCCTCTCCTTTTTTAACCTTCTCGAACACCTCAAAGATACTTGGCATTGCAATGTATTCCACTTGATGTGTGTCAGAAGAGCTAAACATCTCTTGTGCGGCAATATATGAATAGGTTCCAGCAGGCCCTAGAAATGCTACCGACTGCTTATGTATGAGTGTGTGTTTTCCTATTTCTCGGTTAAGCATGTTGTATTGGTTAAATAAAAGAGATTTCCCTCGACCGCAAGTTTACAAATTGGCTTCTGCTTTAATAAATTCTTCAATATCCCCCTCAAAAACCTTATCCACCTGTGATGTCTCATAACCCGTCCTGTGATCCTTTACCATCTTGTATGGATGCTGAACATATGAGCGTATTTGATTTCCCCATTCTATATCAGTTGTCTTACTAATATACATTCCTTTTTCTCGTGCAACTCTTTCTTCTTCCATTCTAGTATAGATTTTACCTTTAAGCATTGCTATTGCTTTTTCTTTGTTCTGAGCTTGAGAACGCTCATTGGTAGCATGGGCAGAAAGCTTCGTCGGCTTATGTACTATACGTACAGCAGTCTCACGTTTGTTTACATTTTGTCCACCTGGGCCACCAGCCTTTGCAAATGTAATTTCCAAATCCTCTTCTTTAATATCAATATCAACTGGCTTTTCAAATTTCGGAATCACTTCAACCATCGAGAATGATGTGTGTCGTAAGCCTTTGGAGTTGAATGGTGAAGTTCGAACTAATCGATGTACGCCCGCTTCATGTTTCAATGTGCCAAAAACATTTTTTCCAGATACATCAAAACTTACATTTCGGAAACCTCCATGGTCATTTTGATTTTCATGAATAATATATGCTGTCCAGCCTCTTTTTGCGATATATTTCGAATACATTTCGAAAAGCATATGTGAGAAGTCTTCGGCATCATCTCCTCCTGCACCTGAAAAAATAGTTACTATCGCACCACCTGCATCATATGGACCACCCCCTTCTGCAACCGTCTTAAGTTCCTGAAGTTCGCGGATCATAGCTTGAGCCTTATCTTTATCCTGCCAGAAATCAGCCTGCATCATGGCAGCTTCTATTTCGGCGATACGCACTGCATTAGGGTTTTCTGTATTAGTCGACATATTTAAAAACAGTATAGCAAATTTTTATCTATTAAATTTGCGATTATGAGAAACTAAAAAACCCAGGTAGCATAAATGGCACGTCCGCCAGGTACCGTGCCATTTACGATGAATACATTATACAGGCAAAACTCCAGAATATTCAATACTTTTATACACGAGTTACCCACAGATGTATTTTTGTGTCTATCATGTTATAGATTGATTTTGCAAATGAACACATCTCAGATACCCAAAGTATATACTTTGGGTATCTGAGATGCTGACTACTAAAAAACTAACTATCTCTAATTTTAAATCGTGAGCCAATGGCCGGAATTGAACCGGCGACCTACTCCTTACCATGGAGTTGCTCTACCGTCTGAGCTACATCGGCTTATTTAAGTTACTATATTTCAAACATCTACCCACTGAGACTATGCATACCTAGTCGGCTTATTTAAGTTACTATATTTCAAACATCTACCCACTGAGACTATGCATACTTAGTCGGCTTATATTATCTTTCTCGCAAAATGCGATAGAGAGATATTAATACATTTTTCTTATATCTCCAATCTAAAAAGGTTGCTCCATTAAATTCGTCTGTTCTATTAAACAATCCTATTCCTCCTTCTTTACAATCAACTCTTCGACTGAACCATCCTTAATTTCCTCTATTATTTCCTTTTCAAGTTCTTTGTCCAATTTTGATTCCTTTGTAATCTGAGTCTTAATTTTCTTTGTCGTTTTATCATTTTTTACGAGCGTGGCACGAGCTTTGGTGTCAACCTCTTTAAATCGATGGTGATCAAAAACTGCGCTTTTTGGAACACATATAAATTCCTCATTCTTCATCATTTCATTCATTGGACTATCATAATTCCCTTTTACAAGATCATTATCATCACTAAAAATTAGATCAAGCCACCTATGCATAATGTTTGAACTTGCGGGGAATAAATTGAACATTATCGCAATAGTGAAAAGTACCATTGAAAATGTTGTGTTCCAATAACTGAGCAATATTGCTACCGCAGCAGAAAACACTGGAAACAAAATACGAATGTATCCACTTCTTCTATCTGCTTTTGTTATGACTGATGTTTCAATATTTATATTTCTCTCGACATACATTCTCATATAAAAAAGTGAGAGACCTATTGCAATAACAGTAATACCATACAAAGTGACAGCAATTTGGGAGTGAGGAAACTCGCCTAGAAAATGTGCAACAAAAGGCACTAAAGTAATGAAGAAGAAAAATATTGCGTTTATATTAGCCAGTCCAACAGTAAGATTTTTTACATACACTGATGCTATGAAGTGGTGGGCCCGCCAGTATGTAAACAAGAGTGCAAAACTCAACACGAGACTCATAAAGATATTCCATGTGCCTGCTAATGCGTTTATGAGCATTGCATCAGTAGGATGCCCACCAAGAAAAACTGGGACTTTCATTTCAATAACTAGAAGCGTCATTACTATTGCAAATATACCATCGGCTAGACCATCGAGACGTTGTTGCTTCATATATAGCAATAATAGCACGACCCTTCATAATAAAATTAGTGTAAAAAGAAAATATGTGAATAATTGTTAAGCAAAGCAGTATCTGATACACTCACAACAACATGGATAAAAAACCAAAGACATCTATAGCTCAGAAAGCCCCAATAGAGAAAAAAGGTCCGACACCTACAAAGGACTCGAGAGACTCTATGCGAATCAACAAGTACCTCGCCCTCAAGCAATATGCTTCAAGGCGAGGTGCAGATGAGCTCATAACAAACAAACGAGTAACCATAAACGGCCGACTTGCTGTTCTTGGTGATACTGTAGGGCCTGACGACGTAGTGGAGGTAAAAAAGAGTGTCCTAGATAAGGAGCCTCTCTATTTTGCATACAATAAGCCTGTTGGAGTCCTTACTCATTCAGCTGGTGAAAATGAACAAGACATTGCTGGTGCTATTGCTCCACTTCTCAAAGGTCAACTCCATAAGGCAAAACTCTTCCCTATTGGACGACTCGATAAAGATTCTCATGGACTTATTATCCTCACAAATGACGGTCGTATCACAAGTAAACTTCTTGATCCAGAAGAAAATCACGAAAAAGTATATGTTGTAGCAACAAAAAACAAACTTTCAAACAACTTCGAAATGCTCATGCACCGCGGCGTCGTTATCCAAGGTGATGATGGTAAAAAATATAAAACTAAGCCATGTCAGGTAAAAATACTCGGTGATAAAAAATTCAGTATTACACTTACAGAAGGAAAAAAGCGTCAGATTCGACGAATGTGTGAAGTCTGTGGAGCTGAGGTTACAGACCTCCAACGTGTTCGTATTATGAATATCGAGCTTGGGTATCTTTCTGATAACAATATTCGAAAGATTAAAGGCGAGGAACTTGAGCAGTTTTTGAAAAATTTAGGTATGGATAATCCATTACGAACTCCGAAGAAGTAAAATATCTGATTTTAGAAGTGTAAAAAGAATACCTGATGTATCCGAAATTCGATTCAGCAGAATCGGGTCGAGCCAATCACCTCTATGCTCGACCACACATCAGGTATTTTTTATTCTTGGTCGCTTCAACTAATCCCTCTTTCTCTCCATATACACAGACACAGTTCTTCGCTTGAAAGCCTTTCCATCTTTTATGTGCTTGTATGATTTAAGCATTTTGTGAATTACGAAATACGGCGTATATAAGTCTACAATTTCTGATTCTGTAAATACGTGTTCGTACACACCAATCTTTGGGTGAATGTATGAATTTTCTTCAGGTGGAAGATTACCGATAATATTTCCATTTTCATCAGTAATAACCTCTCCTCTATCAGGGTGTTCATGTATAAGTCTCTTAATATGCAAATCACCTTCAAGGATAAATGTTTTGAAAAATAACCAACCGTAAGGTTTTGTAACTCGTGCAATTTCTTTTACATATTGTTCTCGTTCAGCTTGTCGTAGATAATGTGAAGTCATCATGTCTAGTACAACATCGACTGATTGGTCTTCGAGATTGAATGGTTCAGCAATAGACTGCGTTCTAAATTCAATATCAATATTTTTACCCACGACAAGATTTCCATCTTCATCTGTACTGTCTTTTGCAGCATGAGCAAGTACTTTTTTAGCCTGTTCTGTAGCAGTACCTGAAATATCAATACCGAGACCCTTCATTCCATACTCCCCACAAAGAGGGATTATATTTCGTCCATTTCCGCAACCAACATCGAGGACAAAAGCATCTTTTGGAAAAGGAAACCACTCAGCATTTCGAGTCACCCACTTCTCAAAAGTCAGCAAATCAGAAGCAGCCTCCGCTGACATAGTGAGGTGTTTTGGATCTGAATACTCTTTATTCCAGAATGTTTTACTTTGTATTTTTGCTTTTGACATATGATTTAGTGAAATCGCATCGAGCCTCCGCCCTATCGGGCTCTCGACCTGTGAGACTATGCGTTACGTTACAACCAAAAGGTACCACATACACTACCTATTAGACAACTAAGGCCCAAATAGTGCCCAGTGCCGCTAAAACCATTAGACCAACCGTTATCCACCCTATTACTCGTGCAATAAAGCCGTTTTTTCTATCGCCCATAATGTCAGAACGACTACTCATAGATACGATAAGAAAAAGAATAATTGGGGCTACAAGACCGTTCCCTACCGCAGAATAAATTAAAGCCTTAATTGGATCAAGCCCCACAAAATTCAAGAAAATACCCACAACAGTAGCTAGCGCAATTACTCCATAAAATGCATACGCCTCTTTTAGTTTTCTGTATAGGCCAAATTTCCATCCAAAACTTTCAGATACGGCATACGCAGCAGAGCCAGCAAGGACTGGTATAGCGAGCATCCCTGTACCAATTATTCCGACTGCAAAAAGAACAAACGCAAAGTTTCCAGCAAATGGTCGAAGTGCCTGAGCAGCGTCGCCTGCTGTTTGGATATTTGATATACCGCTTGCATGCAATGTTGCTGCACATGAAGCAATTATAAAAAACATTACAAGATTCGATACAAACATTCCAGTCCACACATCAACTCGCATATTTTTTATATCTACATTTGTAATCAAATCTTGGTCCTGAAGCACCTCCTTGCTATCGACTGTTGTTTTAGCAGATGATAACCCGTTCGAAAAAGTCTTTACTTCAAGCTGATGGATAAGATGTGATTCCGGCTCAGCTATCGGAGTAAAAATCTCTCCTAATGTAAGTTTCTTGCTCTCAAGTTCCACACTAGCATTCATAGTATTTTGAGTACTTTGTATATTTGCTATGTTTTGTATATTTAAAGCGCGTTGCTTTTCTGCATCATCATGATTGTGCTTCAATATTTTTTCCTCAACTTCCTGCGACGTTTGCCAGAAAAATAGATATGGGGAAATAGTAGTACCCAAAATCGCACATATCATTATTACGGTCTCCTTATTAAAAGTAAAACTTGGGACAAGCGTGTAATGAAGAACCTCACTCCAATTCATCGACACACAAAGCGCAGAGATCACATACGCAAGCAAGACGAGAGCAAGATATTTGAGATATTTTGCGTAATCCTCGTAACTTGTATATATCTGTAAAAGTAGACTTGTAACTCCAAAAAAAACTACGAGCAATCCAAAAGGGACTGCTGGCACCAAAAGACGCAATCCCTCTGCCATAGCACCGAGGTCCGCACCAATATTAAAAATATTTGCACAAAGTAAAAGTATTGTACAAATATACAAAACTGTTCGTGAATAGTATCGACGAATATTTGCAGCAAGTCCCTGCCCTGTTACAAGACCAATACGTGCGCACATTTCTTGAACCACAGCCATAAGTGGAAATGTAAAAAGAGACATCCATATCAAACCAAATCCATACACGGCACCGGTTTGAGAGTACGTCGCGATACCTGAAGGGTCATCATCCGATGCGCCAGTAGTAAGTCCTGGACCCAATGCATGCCAATATTCTTCAACCTCTTTCTCAGTACTACGAAAAGCCTCATATGTGTCTCTAATAGGATGTTGCAAATGTTGCATATTGTTTGAGAAATTATAGCACAGCGTACAAACTGCTAATACTATAGACTATTAACTATATTAATTATCTTCAATCTATTTTCCTTAGTAGCTATAAAGTCATGCGGTACATCTACTTTAAGATAATTTGAAACCTTTTTGAGAAGTTCAATAGCTACAGGAGGACACCACCTGTCATTTTCAGTATAGATGAAGTTTATCTTATCTTTTGAACTAGCAACGACATCAACTGGAAATTTTGTTCTATTGAAATACACGCACTGCCTCACACCAAATCTAAGATTAGCTTTCAATTGTTCAGGCGATATAAGATCAATGTGTTTAATTCGTCCTAAAATGATATTTTTATATCTTGAAAACAGTTCAACCAATGGAAAGAACCTATCAATAATATATGGAATATATACATATTTCATTAGACTATATCGGCTGTAACCTATAAATGGAAATAAAATAATAACCTTTTCAACTTTATCAGGATACTTTTCCAAAAGACGTAAAGCAAAATAGCTCCCCGCAGAGTGAGCAAATATAGTTACTGGATTTTCAACACTAAGATCAAGTAAAATCTTTCCATAATATTCTCGCAACGCCTGATCGTATTGGATGTAGTTAAATTTTTTATCAAATAAAACATATGACGAAGCATATGTGACATCAAGATTAGGATTCACTGATTCAATTTCTTCTATCCATGCTTGATAATATTCTGCTACTGCAGGATTTCCTGGTATAAGCATGCAATTCTTTTTCATAAGGCAAATTTATTTGGTAAATAAAAATTAATTTTTGTAAAACTTACCTTCCTTATAATTATCCAAAACTTTTTGGCTCGGTTTAAAAAGTGGTGACGGTAACTCATCAAGCGCAAACCATTTCCACTGTGTGATTTCATCTGGTTCCATTACACGAGGTTCTAAATCTTTTGGAAAGACTTTACACAAAAGACCTATCGTTACAAAATGCGCCGTCGGCACAATATCGTTACTCAGACTTATAACCTCAAGATCACTCTCCTGTATTTTAATACCTATTTCCTCAGATACCTCTCGCACAGCCCCAGCTTCAAAACTCTCACCGAAATCCAGTTTCCCTCCGGGCATAGTCCATGTTCCCTCTCCGTTCATTAAACTATCTGCTTTTACTGGGTCTGGGTGGCGTTGACCTAAAAGGACTTTATTGTCCCGTAAAATCATTACTCCAAATCCAGCACCCATTTTCTTTGGCTTTGGTTGTATATCATCAGCAGGATTCATAATAGATAAATAATAGCACAGACACTGGATACTCTGCTTACGGTTTTATTCTCATCCCCCAAGGAGTTGAACTAGGAAGCCTCTCACTTCTTGAAAGTCTAAATTGGTAGAGAGAAAAAATGATTGTAATAAGAGTTGCTATAAATTTATAATCTACCCAACCATATTCATCTAAATATGAGCGTGCAATTTCGTTCGTAATAGCAAGGAGCGTAAACATCGTAGCCCATCTGAAAGTTAAGACTTTCCACCCACGATCTGTCATAGCAAACATACCACCAAACAGTATTTTTAAAAATAATCTTCCATAATACAAACCCACAAAAAGCACTACTGCAAAAATTCCATTATAGAGAGTATCTTTAATAATTATAAAAAACGGATTTTTGAAAATAACCGTTAAGAGACCAAAAGTAACTATGATTATTGCAACAATCAATGGAAACCACGCTAAACTTTTTCGCTCAACAAAACCGAGGATGAGTGCAATAACAGTAAGTGCCACAAAAATAGTTGTCGCTTTTATAAATGAAGTAGATTCTGAGGCAATAAGAAATCCAATGATTGGCCCAAATTCTATAAATAAATTAATAAATAGTTTTACAAACATCAATTAGATATACACTAGTTGTAATATGTTACTATATTACTATGAATACTATACTTTACATACTAACTCTGTTTGTCTTATCAATATTTGATATCACTTGGCTCTACACTATGGGTGCACAGTACAAAGTATGGCTCGGTCACCTCTTTGCGCCGACAGTAAACTTTGTGCCAGCAGTTATTTTCTACCTATTATATACACTTGGAGTTGTCTACTTTGTGATTGCGCCCGCTATAGCTAAAGGTTCAACGCTATCAAATGGGCTTTGGGGTGTCCTACTTTCTGGATTATTATTTGGACTTATTTGTTACGCAACATACGACCTCACAAACCACGCTACTATGCTTCGATGGCCTACCATTGTGACTATCGTGGATATGATTTGGGGTGCTGTTCTTACGGGGCTTACAAGTGTAATTGTGTTTGCTATCTATAAGAAGTTTTTCTAATTTCTAGGCGTTAGATTCTGAGTATTTAAATCACTCATTCTTTGTGCATCTACAGCTAGAGTATGAGACTGTATTATTAAATCAAAATTACTCGGCACATTGTCAAACAAATTTTCCATGTTTTTATGTATTAATTTTCTATATTCATCATCCCTATTTCCAATCTTTTGATTGAGATTTTGCAGAGAACTCAAATCTGATGATTCAATAGATTCCGGTATCCACCCTTTGATTGTTATTCGCACCGTATCAAAAAAAATATCTACTTCACATCCAATCTCATCTTGTAGTGAATTCAATGTATGATCTATGGAAATTGATTGTCCTATATCAGTACGCGCCACACTCCATGTATGAGTAGTTCTTCCTTGCTCTATTGACTCGCTCGCCTCTGACACTAAGATTGTTTTTGGTTCAGTAATCCACAAAAACAAGTGGTACCAATGTATTTCTGATGTCAAAAACCACCCACCTGATTTTGCCTTGTCCCAATACCAATCGGACTCGATACCATGTTCACAAGCTCTATTCCTTACCTCCATGCGTTTTATAGGACCATAATTATTCTGCAATTCTTTTATATAAATATAGAATGGATGATTTTGGAAAATAAGGCCAACATTCAGGCTGCAGTTATATTCTTGAGCTAAGTCCTGTAAATGCACTATTTCGTCCAATGATAAGGAAAGAGGTTTTTCACACAAAACGTTTTTTCCATTTTGAATAAGTTTTTTTACTATATCGTAATGAGTAAAATGTGGAGTTGCAACGCTAACAAAATTTTCGACAACATTTTCTGGATTAAAATCAAATCCATCAATCACTCTCGTCTTAAAATTAGGGCACAGAGCACTATCTATAAACGCTCCGTAATTTCCGGAGCCAACTATAAGGACTGATTTCATGTATTCACGATAGTATCACAGTTTAACGGAGACACCATGTCAAAAAAGATCTATTAAAGACTATACTGTTATCTTTTCTATACAAAAAAATAACCACATCTCTGTGGCTATTTTTTATTTGCGCGGCTGATGGGTGCTGAAGCCTACGTCTTCAGTACACCTTTTGGCTAAAATTTTCGCAAACTCAATTTTAGACTCAAAAGGTTGTCAGCACCCTACAGAAATGTCCCCCGGACATTTCTTCATTTCTAGAAATATAAAAAGACCAGGACAAAGCCTAGTCTTTTTATATTTTGCGCGGCTGATGGGTGCTGACCCCACGGCCTCTCCCGTGCACTTATCCAATACTTTCATAAAGGCGTGGACTATATCTTTACCATAGGTCAGGTTTACGTCGGTATAAAACCGACATAAGTGTGCCCTTAGGTACTCCGGTATCTAGTCTCTACGGCGCCCCTTCCCTTTTGGTCACTTTTACAAGTGCAAAATTTTGGAAGGGTTCCCTCGGTATTCGCATGCCCTGATTTGCACCAGAGTTTAGCCTTCACCGATATCCCAGAGAGTTTCAATCTGCCATTTCGACAAAAAGCTGCAGTATTCTACAGGGGAGTGCTCTACCGTTGAGCTACAGCCGCAAACTTCATATACTTTTCAAATACAAGCTTTTTCCTCTTCAGGAAGAGCTTGTGAGGACTATTATACATAATTTTATATAATTTCAAAGTGTCGCCTGCAAGTATTTAAAATACCGAAGAAAACAACGTGTGTCGGGGGCGGGGATCGAACCCGCGACCTCAGCTTTATGAGTGCTGTGCTACTACCAACTGAGCTACCCCGACATATAATCTAACTTACCTATCATACCTAAAATTTGATATTTTATCCAAGTACTTTTTCTTACTCTTAGGGATAAGACACCGAAATACGTTTCCCTGTTTTCATACACTTTTTTCTGGGAAATTCTCAGTAGGACTGTCCTACCGAAATAACCAGAAGGCAATTCTAACAGAGAAGACCAGAAGGTCAATACCTTATCTATTCTATCGCTATGCTGAGCATTTATAAAAATCCTTGGCATAAAGTCAGTATCTCTCAAATTAAAAAACTTCTTAAACCACTCATACATGAACTGAATCATTTTTGGGTCTGAATTTGAAAATGCGACCCCTGAATCCTTCTTACTTCCCTCTGCCCAATAAAGTGCAACCCCTGCTATAAAGAATTCTCTTTCTGCAAGTATCCCAATCTTTACGGCCGCAATTTCATTCGCCTTCTTAATAGCTAGTCTCTTTTTATTTCTGTGAAATTCCGACCCCTTCATTCTACCCAAGGTACTATTTCTTTTCGAATTTTCTGACAAAGATAACACACTGCTCTTTGGACAAGATAATATCCCTACACCAAAGGCTAACTGAGCTGACAGAAACGCCAAGTTGCTTGGCAATTGATTTTATACTCATCCCCTTTTCTCTCAAAGAACGAGCTTGCATTTTTTGTTCAAATTTTGCCATATTTAGTCGAATAATATCAAATTAATTCATATGGAAATATTGACTTTAATCGAAGAATTAATTCTATTTCAAAACAAAAACCCCAACCATTTCTGGTTGAGATTTTTGCAATTCATATTGAATGTTCGTCTTTACTTGTTGCGGGTCGTGGAATTGCACCACGTCTATAAGGTTATGCGTACCACTACGACTTTCGTCGCGAAAATTCTTTGGGGTCTGGACTATACCTTCATCTGTCTGCGTCATACTGACTTTCGTCAATGATTCGTAAACAGAGCCCACCATCTAGTCTCTACACCTTCCGCACACCTTTTTATGGATGTTTGGCTTGGCTCGGTATTGCCACGTATTTAAACAGAGGTTTCACCGAATTTGATGGGGTTTCCATAAGTCATCGCTGTCTTACGAGCCCTCTTGAGCCTCATGTGCAACTGTTACACTTACCCGCTATATCCACCTTCGATACTTACCGAAGATATTCAAGCAGTATAATACAAAATCATATTATTACAAGCTTTTGAAATATTCACCTATTTAGATAATAAAAAATTAAAAATGATTAATGGATACTTGCGAGAACGACCGGTTCGAGCACGAGGAATTTTCTAGCAAGAAAATATCCGCACTCCATTAATTAATTTTCTTATTACACAAAATAAAACTCATCAAACACCCTCTTGTACAATCGGATAGTCCTCTCCGCTTCATCTCTTGAAAGTTCATAATTTGCACCTTCATGTGCAATAATATTTCGGATACGGTGCGCCTTCCACGCGTCATCAAGGGTTACAAAGTTTTTCTTATCTACATTTTTCAAGATTTCACCAATAGAATTTCCTGGGTAACCCATTTGTGAAAGCATGTCATATAAAAGAATATCTGCTTCAAGAATAGCGATTCGCCATTCTGACATATTATGTGACTGCATATTTTTTTCAATCTGAACCCACCGTGGATTTGTAGTAGGCTGAGATGTTTCCTGCCCTACTTGTCCTGTTGACGGTGTATGCGTGCTTTGACTCGACGTGGCTTGGGCTTTAGCATTCTGTGTATCACGTGATGCTTGCATATATTGTTCAAATGGATTAGCTCCATTTGCATCACTCATCCCATTTGGTGTTATAGGTTTTGATGTACTCATTGCACCTGGTAACTGTACACCTGCAATACCCTCTGCCCCAGTAACATTAGTAGGAGCACCTCCAGCCAAATTTGATCTAAGTGGGGCAGGCTTACCTATATCGTCCACAGCTTTGAGATGAGCGCTGTATGCTTCAGATATTTCTTTTAAACGGGTTTTTGCATAAATCATTCCCATAATAAAAAGAAGTGAAACAAAGATAGCGAGAAAACTAACTGTATCAACAAACGTAGAAAAAGCAGACGAAGCTTTCTCTACAAAATTATCAGAAATAAAACCATAGCTTCCGCTATATCCAAAGAATATAAGAACTGTCGGTAGGACAACAAAAAGTATGACAACAGCAATCACTGCTATAAATATCATTTCACCCTCTGATGATTTGCTACCACCACTTGGTTTCGCAGCTGGTTTTCCTGCTGGTTTTTTTTCAGCCATATATAGTAAGTATTATACCCTACTTTTTTTAAACAAGATGCAATTTATTTGTATTTTCCACAGAAACAATGATACCTACAAATACATCAGTCTCCGTAGATACACTAACCTCGAAGCTCCTCAAACTTTTTACCTGCCACAAAAAGGATATCCTCTCTACAATGAGGTGCCATAAGCTGTATACCGAGCGGCAACTTCGCACTCTCACCATCTACTTCAGCAAATCCTGACGGAATAGAAATAGCCGGAACACCAACAAGGTTTGCAGTAACTGTAAAGATATCTTCAAGATACATTGCAACAGGATCACTTGTGTGTGCACCAATTTTGAAAGCAGGAGTTGGAGCTGTTGGAGTAAGGATAACATCTACTTCCTCAAAAGCTTTTTTGAAATCTGACGCAATCAAATCTTTAGCAATATTTGCTTTGTTATAATATGCATCGTGATATCCACTTGAGAGCACATATGTTCCGAGCATGATTCGTTTTCGCACCTCCTTTCCTAGAAGTTCCCCTCTTGTATTGAGATAATCTTGCAACAAATCAGCCCCCTCAACTTTTGAACCATACTTCACACCATCAAAACGTGCCATGTTAGATGAAACTTCCGCAGGCATCAAAATATAATATACCGCCAACGAATATTTCATATTTGGCATTGCTATTTCTTTTATTTCATATCCAGCTTTTTTGAAAAGTTCGATAGACGCATCAAGATTTTCTTTTACCTCATTTGAAAGTCCACCTAGATTCATAAGTTCTGGCACAATACCAACTCGTAATTTTGTTGGTTTTTTTTCAGGATTAATATTATGCGATGCAGTCATTTCTTCAACCTCTTTTTTTGTAAGAGTTGTTGAATCGTATCTGTCGGCGTCCACACAAGCAATTGCATTAAACACGAGCTCAGCATCTTCGACTGTCTTTGTAATTGGACCAATCACATCGAGTGAAGAACCCATAGCCATAAGCCCATGTCGCGACACCCGTCCATATGTAGGTTTAAGCCCGACGACTCCACAATAACTCGCGGGCTGACGAATAGAACCTCCCGTATCAGAGCCAAGTGAGATAAGTGCACCATCCATAGCTACAGTGGCAGCTGATCCACCTGATGAACCGCCAGAAACTCTTTCCAAATCATGTGGATTTTTTGTAACACCGTATGCCGAGTTCTCAGTCGAACCTCCCATGGCAAATTCATCCATATTTACTCGTCCAATAAACACAGCTCCAGCCTCTTTGAGCATTGCAATCACAGTTGCATCATATGGCGCAACATACTGTTCTAGAATTTTTGATGAGGCGCTCGCTCGATGACCCGCAAAAAGAATATTATCTTTTATTGCAAATGGAATTCCGAGAAGTGAATTTACACTGTCTAAACCTGCGTTGCCCGAAGTCGCACGTGTGGCACGCTTTTCATCCGCAACCTTGGCTTGTACCAAAGCATCTTCATATACCTCGAGGTATGCATTCACATCTGCATTTACTTTTTTAATTTGTTCGAGATATGCAGATACAAGTTCAACAGATGTATATTCCCCTTTCTGGAGACTTTCTAGTGTTTTTTTGATTGTAAGATTTTTGAGGTCGATCATATTATGTATTATGTAAATATTTTTACGAATTTTTTGAGAATTTTTTTTGAATTTTTTTGCGAGATTTATTATTTCACTTTAACTCAGACTAGCCGAGTATTTTTTTAACTTTTACAAAACCTTGCTCCTCTGCTGGCGCTGCATCAATCAAAATAGATGCATCAGGATTTAAATCAGTATCAGCAACATCTTCCCGAAGTGCATTACGGTGTGCGATATCAGCAGGCTTTTTGTCAGCATGTGACGCGTTACCCTGCGCTCCAGATGAAACCTCCTTTATTTGCTCAACATATCCAAGAATAGAATCTATCTCTACGGCAAACTGAGTTTGCTCTTCTTCAGTGAGTTTCATTCGAGAAAGCGATGCGAGTTTTTGTATATCTGCTTGGGTAATTGTCATGATGTTTCAGTTAATGGCTTGATTTTAGCTATTTATTGGCCTTTTGGAGCACCTTATGCCCGTTGGGCAAAATAGGCCTATTTGTAGCCCGCCTTTTATGTGTAGATAATAGCATTTTTTAAGAAATTCAGAAGGTATTGACAAATTACTTATGTATGTCAATATATATACATTGTCGATTTGGTAATAACGAAAGGAGGACAAAAAGGTGGTACTGGCCGTCAAACAATTATAATAAAGATCTAAGCGAACAATCGACCGCTTAGTGAGAAATGTCTCACATTTGAATGCAGCTGGTACCGCCGACGATGTCTGACGCCCAACCCCGAGAAACATCTCGGTGGTTTTTTTATTTATAAAATTTCGAAATAAACGCGACGACTCAAAATCGAGAGACACCAGCAGTCTACCCAATCATTTTCAAAAACTCCTCCTCATTCACCACTCTCACACCGAGCTCCTGTGCCTTGTCGAGCTTCGACCCAGCCTCTTCCCCCGCAACTACATAGTCAGTATTTTTTGAAACACTCCCCACAACATCTCCACCAAGTTTTTTTATCTTAGCTTTCGCTTCATCACGAGACATTGTTGCCAATGTACCCGTAAGCACAAAAGTTTTACCAAATATTTCAGAATTTTTTGCACTGGCACCAACCGCTATAGCTGGAATAATTTCGTCTAACACATTTATATGCTTAAGTAGTCGCTCTATCAAGTTTCTATTATCCTTCTTACCAAACCAATTCACAATGGATTCCGCAACAACATCGCCGATTCCATATATTGAAGCGAGTGCTTCTTGGGCACTGAGAGAATTGTCCGGGTCTTTTTCTACACCACCAATCACAACCTTTTTATAAAAATCTTTGAACTTACCAAAATGCTTTGCAACATCTTCAGCGGTTTCCTCTCCTACGTGGTCAATAGATAAAGCAAACACAAATCGTGGAAATGAAACTGTACGAGCTTTTTCTATTGCCGAAAGAATATTGTTTACTGACTTTTCAGCAAAACGAGGAAGCGTCAACATGTCACCTTTTTTCAATGTGAAAATATCGTCGTAACTTGAAATCAAATTATTATCAAGAAACGCATCAATCTGCTTTGGACCAAGTCCGTCAATATCAAAACATTTTTTGGATACGAAATGATAGAGCTTACGTCGATGTTCAGCGGCACCACCACGGAACACACACCGATATGCTACCTGTCCAGGAATACGCTCTATACTTCCATCTCCACCGCACTCTGGTACGTGAGTTGGAAAAAGATATGGCTTTGCATTTTTTGGACGAAGCTCAGTCAACACTTTTACAATATCAGGAATAACATCTCCTGCTTTTTGCAATATAACTGTATCGCCAACTCGTACATCGAGCCGTTCGATTTCATCTTGATTGTGAAGAGTTGCTCGCGAAACAGTACTACCGGCAACCTCTACTGGACGAAGATGTGCCACAGGAGTTAGTACACCTGTTCGCCCAACTTGAAGTTGAATATCTTCTACTATAGTCGTCACCTGCTCCGCAGGAAATTTGAATGCAATACCAAAACGTGGAGCCTTACCAGTATATCCGAGAGCTTCCTGATATTTGATTTCATTTACTTTTACAACCACACCGTCTATCCAATAATCCTGTTTCTTGGATTTATTTTTCCATTCATTCCAAAACGAAATAACTTCATCCATTGTCTTGCATACACGAGCATGACTATTAACCTTGAAACCTAGCTCTTTGAGATATGTAAGTTCATCACTTTGTAAAATTGGAATAGAAGGATGCTCTTTCGAGTCATTGTTTTTTGTGCCAACTTTTGCGCCAACTTTTGTGCCAACTGACACATCAACTGCACGCTCATCAGCCTGTGCCAAATCATATATAAACACGTCAAGCTTTCGCGAAGCGGTAATCTTTGGATCAAGCTGACGAATAGAACCAGCTGCAACATTTCGTGGATTTGCAAAAAGTGGCAGACCAAGTTTTTCTTGCTCTTTATTTATCACATCGAAATGTTTCTTAGACATCCATACCTCCCCTTCGACTATCACACTTTCTGGACGACGTAGAGTTAGTGGAACAGAATCGATAGTCCTCACATTGTGAGTTACATTTTCACCTACCTTTCCATTTCCACGCGTAGCAGCCACTACAAGTTTGCCATCGACATATTCGAGCACAACTTTGAGTCCATCAATTTTTAGTTCACACACGTATGTAGGATTTGGTACACGTGCTGTTCCCACTTCACCAAATGAATCTCTAATAAAACGCTTCACTCTCTCGTCAAAGGACTTCA
Source organism: Minisyncoccota bacterium (assembly GCA_021734945.1). Taxonomy (GTDB): domain Bacteria; phylum Patescibacteriota; class Minisyncoccia; order Phycocordibacterales; family CAIZLB01; genus VEQN01. Next base: position 140,512 of record JAIPIA010000002.1, read on the forward strand.
TATCAGATTCAGTAAAAGCATCGTTGTATGACCACTGTGCGACCTTGTGAGGCACTTTTTCAAATTCTTTGAGAGGTTCACCAGCAATACGCTGTGACGGAGAATTTATATCTACGAATTCTGGGTGAACCTTTTCAAGTTCTGATAATTCCCTCTTTAGCGAATCAAGAGCTTCTGCCGAAATTTCTTCCTTGTCGAGTACATGATAATTGTGTCGATGGTACTCAATAGACTCACGCAATTTTAAAATACGCTCGTGAATTTCGCGATTTTCCGAAGGAGTTTTTGTATATCCCTTTTTTAAAGGATGCTCCACGAAATCTTTATCTTTCTTATTCTTTGGTACTTTCTTTGGCGAATTAGCGTCCATAACTGCTCTATAGTAGCAAATTTTAGGTCCTTACCGCTACTGGCAATTAACAGTAACTGTCGCTCAAAATAGCGCTAATAATCTAGACGTACAGCACGCTCTACTACTCTATTTACGTTTGTAAAATCACATTTTGCACCTGAAAGGACAGGGTCACCCACTGGACCAACCACACCTGTATCGAGTGGAACATTATAACCTCTCGAATCTATCTCCGTTTTATCCAATGGAACTGAACCTGAGGTATCTATCCATTTAGATACTGACACTTTTGCACAAGCCTTAAAGTTTGCATCCGATGGGTCACTATAATCAACATAAAACGTAGTGGTTGCCGATAGATTGTCTGGCGAGTTTATTTTATTAAAACTACCTACTTGGGCAGTCTGTGGAGACCCAGGGCCACCAGTTCCACAAAAAATATCACTATCGTTAGTAGAAGTTGCAAAAGAACCATCAAACACTGTTACACCGTTTATATCCTTACGATCCCAATACAGAGCACATTCTGAACCACTATCGGCTGCATAAAATGCCAACTGTGATTCTTTACCTGAGTTTGCAAAAACTAACTGTTTCAAAATAATAGTACTAAGAGAAAACCCAATAGCCAAAAGTAGACTTGAAACAATAAGCGCAATAAACAATGTGAATCCACGAGAACGCAAGTGTATACTATGACGAAAATCTTGAGGACTTTTATTTTTAGCAGTATTAGATTTTAAATTTATGATTCTCATATTTTTGAATGTTAAAACTAAGAACTTTTCTCTAACTGCCAATTTGTTAGATGCTCTTTAATAGTTATACCGTCACTTTGTGAACCATTCTGCATTTTCCAACTAACATGGACTGAAATCACAAGTTCCCGAAGGTTAGGAGGATTTACGCCATCAACTTCTTTTTGTGTACCGTCGTTAAGTGTTGCTCTAACAGGTTCACTGATAATTATTTCACGAGTGAATATTGACGATATACCAGCAGTGTCAGAACCATATAATATACCTGTAGAAGCACTAGAATCATACGAAACCTCAGGGCATGTAGAACTACACTGTTTTAGATAATAACCTGAGGTACCACGCACAAGATAGGCTTTCAAATTTGTTGAGCCGGCTGAGTTAATGATAGGACTACCTTCAGCATTAAATAAATCTGTCCAAGTATCTGAAGTATCGGAAGACTGCAGGCCCGCATTATCACGTTTATTTCGCAAGAATTCTATAGCTTCTTGCGCCAGATAATATGCCGTTACTTGATCTCTTGCGTAATACGAAGAACGAAGTGCTTGAGCAACAATTGCAAGTGGCGCCGTCAACGCCAATACAAGAATAGATATTGCCACAAGAGTTTCAAGTATCGTAAATCCCCTCTGACGACCCTTATGGTTCTTTTGTTTTAAAAAATGTATATGTTGAGTAATCATAATAATAAATAGAAATTATAGGTTTAGAATTCTTTGAGAAATAAAAGTCTGCAGACCAAATTCTGTCACTTCATTTTCTAAAATATTTGCCTTGCCTGAAATTATCAAAAATATACCTGGCTGTGTTCCTGCCCCAGGAGCAGGACTACTCACATACATTTTTATACTTTGAATATCAACATCTGATGACGATGTCAGATCAACAAAGTTATTGCTTGGTGCAGTACGTTTCACTATATGCCCTGGCGTGTAGACACCACTTCCATCAGTAGTTGGTGCAACAAAACTATATTCCACAGCTGTAGGTGTTCCTGAAAGCGTAGATACAAAAGCTACTTTATCAACAGGACTAGTACTTGATGGACAAAGATTATCTATACCCTGCGATATCGGCCACGAATAACTGCATTTATATAAATAACCTGTTTTCATGTCACGAACCATACTTTCAATCGCAAAATTTAAATTGTTTACAACATTATTTATCCCTTGTGCTTTTTTATTATTTCCAATTATTGAAAGGATTGCAGCCACAGAAACAAGCATAACAACTGAAAACAAACCAACTGAAACAAGCATTTCTATAAGTGTAAAACCTCTTTCAGAATATTTAGATTTATTTCTTTTAAGTGAAGATATGTATTTCATAGTTGAACAAATATAATTATGGAGTCACTGTTTTTTGACAAGCACCTTTTGAAGAATCCTCAACTCTGATTTGACCTGTCGATTCAACAATCACTGCTCTACAGTCATCACCAGCAAGACTACTTATTATTATATATACTCTATCGGATCTCGGTTCGGCAGGTGAAAAACTAGGGGAAAAAACTAATGCAGCGGGGTTTGGCCTCTTAAATAGTATATCAGCACTTGTGAAGTATCCTGATGAACCATCGTTACTCAGGGATGAAGTACATGGTGTATTTACAGGTAGTGTACCAATACAAACGCCGTCAATTTTATTCCCTCTTCTATTGTCAAATTCATAGATATATTTTTCCTCACCAGCATCATATGTCGAGTTTGGGTCATTACCACCTACACCATCCGCAAACACAACAACTTGTCGTCTTGATGTTTCGTCATCGACGCTAAAATGGACCCCATACTGTCCTATAAAACTTGTACCTGTAGAGTCCTCACTTCTAACACCAATACCATATGTTTGCGCTTCTCGCACAGCAAGACCCACCTCATAAGCCATGTTTGTAAGGAGTACACTACTACTTAGTTTCCCTTGGTTAAACATTGCCACGGAACTTATAATCACGAAAATTCCAATTACAACAATAAGTTCAGGCAGACTAAAACCTCTTTGATTACCCTTTGGGCCTTTTTGTCGCTCGTTGATGCTTTTTCTATTGGTCCTACTATTTAGTTTTAAAAAAAAGGTACGCATATTTAGATAATAGAAAGGATACTAAATGTATTATACCCAAAAAAATAAACAATGAGGAGTCCTGCCACAAGAAATGGTGCAAAAGGTATTTCACTCTTAGCCGATAGATTTGGGATTATACCCTTATCAATAAGTTTTTTTCCATATGAACTTTTTGTAAGTATATACAATGCATAAAACGATACAAAAATAGCAATCCAATAATATCCTATAGTATCAATCTTATACAAACTTATTGCAAAAGTTGTTAATGATACTAAAGGAAATCTTTTGAAAGGAGAAATCTCAGGTCGGCATATTATAATGAGTACTGATAGGAGTGCACCTATCCAAAATCCATAGATAATAGCCGTACCTCCTTTTGCTAGACCTAAAAACCAACCAATACCTAGTGCTAATTTTGCATCACCTAGACCCATCCATTGTCCACGCGAAACAAGCCAGAGAAAATAAAATGGAAAAGCCAAAATGACACCTGCAAAAAGTTGTGACATTTCTGGTATTGCAACATAAAACTGTTGTACTTCTGAAGTACTAACCTGTATAAACATTGCGACAAATGAGACTACTGCAAATGTGTAAGCAAATGCATCTGGAATAATTTTATGTTTAAAGTCATATACAGTTATGAGGACAAGAAGCGCCATGACAACAAGAGCCACAGCTATGTTATACATAAACAAAGTCGTATTTAAAAAAATGAGAGGTTCATTTAATGCATAGACTCCAGCAAAAAGAAGACCGGTAATCAACTCTACAGCTGGATATTGGAAGGATATATGACTCTTACAAGTGCGACACTTGCCTCTAAAAGCAAGAAAACTAAATATAGGGACAAGATCGATTGGACCCAGAGTCCTCTTACATGAAAAGCATTTTGAACGACCCCCTACTGTGCGCCCAGTGTTATATCTAAAAAGAACTACGTTCAGAAAACTACCAATAATAGAACCGAATATGAAAAAGAAAATTAAAAATAGAATATTCACTAAATAATAATACCTCGAATATTTAATGCACGCAAAAAATAAATAAATTCATTTTTACAAGTTCATGTTTTGCACATCAAAACACCACTACCTTTCGATAGTGGTGTTTTGAAATCTAACTTAAAAGTTAAGAAAGACTAGTTACAAACTGCTGTTGTATCGTTAAGAGCAGCAGCGGCTGTACCAGAATATGACTTAGAAACACCTGTTCCATCAACACAGAAAGCTGAAGTTGAAGAAGCAGGATCTAGAGCAGCAACAGCCCATCCTGTAGCTGTAGTTGAACAATCCACGTTTGCAGTACCAGCTACTGACCTAACTCCCGCGAGGAGAGCACTAAGACCATTAGCTCCTGTAAACAATGCACCTGTACAATCGTTTAGATCAGTACCATAAGTGTTAGCACCAGTTGTACTGTAGAAGAGTTCAGCCTGAGCTCGCATGTTTGAAAGCTGTGACTGTACTGACGCTGACTGACCTCGAGTTCGAGCTGTTGTAAGTGAAGCAAGAACTACTGAAGACAAGATACCGATGATTGCGATAACAACCAAGAGTTCGATAAGTGTAAAACCTTTAGACATTTTCATAATTGAAATAAAATTGATTTGAAAGAATTTCTGTTAATTTTTATGTAAAGCATGTTTCCAGAGACTTTACAGTTTCGATCCTCGACAGACCAAAAACGTGTCTTCATTATACCAACAAAAGAAGAGCTCACCTATTTTTACCTAGGTACTTTGTGGATAACTTTAGGAAATGAACCTAGAGACCCGATGAAATGTTATAGATAGGAATCAATACTGCAGCAAGAAGGAAACCTACACCAAGACCGAGAGCCACAATCATAACAGGCTCAATAAGGTTAATAAGTGTATCTACTGCGTTTACCACTTCACGTTGATAGAACTTAGCAAGTGTTTTTAGAATATTACCTAACTCTCCAGTCTCCTCTCCTACTCGAATCATTTGCACCAAAATACCTGGAATTTCAGGATACTTTGCCATCGCATCAGAAAGAGCACCTCCAGATTTTACAGCTTCAAGAGTCTCATGCATGATTTCTTCATACACCTTGTTATCTACAACATTTCCTGTAAGTTCAAGTGCTTTAAGCATAGGAATACCACTTGAAAGCATTGTATTCATGTTGTCAGCAATACGAGAGAGGTATAGCTTCTGATATAGGTTACCAATATATGGAATGGAAATACGAATACGCGCTGAAGCATCTTTTCCTGCCGACGTACGCAAAAATCTAACTAAGAAAAATATACCCACTATAAGCAGGACTATTATAAAAGGGCCAAAGTTTACTAAAAAACCACTAAGTGCTAACACTGCTTTTGTATATATAGGGATTGCTTGCCCCGAACTCTCAAGGATGCCTCCAATTTTTGGAATAACCACAGTAAGCATCAATGACATTACAGCAACGAATGTAAAAATTACGAAAGCTGGATATATCAATGCATTTTTTACTTTCGAACTTACTTCATAGTTTCGATCGAGATAATCAGCCAAAAACAAGAATGTTTCATCAAGTTTACCTGACTCCTCTCCTGCTCGTACCATGTTTATATAAAAAGCAGAAAAGACAGTTGGATGTTTTGACATCGCAAGAGAGATAGTAGAACCTCCTTGAATATCTTCCGCTACTTCTACAAGTTTTTTTCTGAGAGCTTTATTTTCTGCTTCAGCAGAAAGAAGTTTGAAAATTCGAAGAGCAGAAACCTGTGCTGTGAACAAAGTTGCGATTTGTCGAGATAAGATAACTACGTCCTTAACTTTGATGTGTTCGAACAATGTAATTTCGCGTCCAAAAAGCCCCCCTGCTTCTTCAGATGGTTTAATAGTACTAATTACAAAACCACGTCTCTGGAGTGAACTAATGGCAATATCTATATTTATTGCTTCAACTGAACCCTCAGTCTCCGCTCCCGATTGATTTATAGCTTTGTATTTAAATAACATACTTTTATATTATACACGGAAGCACTCACTTTTTAAATATTTAAATGAGTTTTTCGAGAATTTTTGGATTAAGAGAATGTTGATAAGCACTTTCGATACTGATTTCTCCCCTTCTTACCAAATCTGCTAAACATCTATTCATATCTATCATACCATCTGCTGCACCTGTTTCGATAACTGTATTAATTTCATGTGTTCTCTTTTCTCGAATCAAGTTGGACACAGCATTGTTAGCAACGAGAAGTTCGTACGCAGGAACCATACCACCTGAAATACGTGGAATAAGTCTTTGTGAAAAAATACCTGAGAGTGATGAAGCAAGCTGAACTCTAATCTGGTCTTGTTGATTTGGTGGAAATGTATCAATAATACGATCAATAGTCTGAGCCGCGTTATTTGTATGAAGTGTCGAAAAGACCATGTGTCCTGTTTCTGCCGCTGTTACAGCTGCTGCCATAGTCTCATGACCTCTCATTTCTCCAAGAAGAATTACATTTACGTCTTGTCGAAGCACAGAGATAAGTGCTGATTCAAAAGAAGCAGTATCCACTCCAACTTCACGTTGATCTACGATAGATTTCTTTTGTTCATAAGCATACTCTATCGGGTCCTCAATAGTAATAATATGTTCAGCTCTTTCTTGGTTTACCATCTCAATCATTGAAGCAAGAGTAGTAGTCTTACCTTGACCTACAGGACCTACCACAAGGAAGAAACCTTGTTTTCGTCGAGCAAATGTTTCAAGTATTGGTGGAAGGTTTAATTCAGTAAGTGATCGAATCTGTTTTGGAATAAGTCGAAGTGCAATACCAAATAAACCTTGTTGAACAAATGCATTACCACGAAATCGAGCAATGTCATTAAATTTATATGAGAAATCGAATTCTCTATTTTCAACAAACTTCTTTTCCCGATCGTCTCCAAGCATTATTGTTAGGAGACCTGCAATATCCTCATGAGTCAGCACATTCTTTTTTACGAGAGGAAGCAAAGAACCATTAATTCGCACAGTCGGATGTCTTCCCTCAGACAAGTGTAGGTCTGAAGCGTTTTCTCGTACTACTATTGTTAGCAAATCATTTAGTTCTTCAGCGTAATTCATGTATTTTATTAAAATTATATTTATTTGTACCCTTACAACCTATTGCTGCACATCAGCTAAAGTCGCTAAGCAAGTTCTATTTTTTGTTAGCGAGCATTCTCTGTACTTCAGTTACAACCTCAGAAGGAATAGTTGTAGCTTTTACGATGTAACCATCAATACCAAGTCGTTTTGCTTTATCAATATCAGATGATTGACCCTGGTTACTCAAAATTAGAACCGTAGCATCTTTAGCTAAATTTTCTACTCTCATCTTTTCGAGACATTCAAGACCATCCATAACAGGCATCACAATATCTAAAACAATTGCATCTGGAACAAAACCATCTTGAAGTTTTTTGAGCGCCTCAAGACCATCACTTGCTACAGTCACATCAAACTTTTCCTTTTGAAATTTTATTGAATACATATTCAAAAGAAACTTATCGTCATCTACTATCAAAATTTTATGTGGTGTTGTTCCTGTCATGAATTTATTTTATAGTGGTTTATTTGTAACTAAAGTATAGCAATTTTGATGCGATTATATCTAATAAGTTTTACACAGTGTAGTTTTGGATAGCGACGATTCAAACTATAGAGTGTTAACTTCTTCAAACGGAATCATCTTCTCTAATGACTTAATTATAGCGTCCTCCTTCATTGTCGTAAAACCCTTACTTCTCAACATCTGGTAAATCGCAGGCTCTGTCGCATCTTTAAGAATAATTTTTTCTAAGTCCTTATCCATTTCATACACCTCAAATACCGCCTGTCGACCCTTGGTTCCCTTCGGACAATCTGGAGTTGGTGCAATTTCCAATATTTCTTTAATTGGAGGTAATTGTCCCTTAAATTCTACAGGTAAATCTTCAAAACTCTTTTCAATAAACATCTTAATACTATCTTCGACAGGGACAGCCTTTACAGCAGGTTCATACGCTTTACCTACAAGTCTCTGTGCCATACCTAATATAAGAGTAGGAGCAATAAGGAATGGATCAACACCCATATCAATAAGACGAGGGATGATTCCCATAGAGCTGTTGGTGTGAATTGTTGAAAGTACTAAGTGACCAGTAAGCGCAGCTTGAATAGCAAGTTGTGCTGTTTCCTTGTCTCGAATTTCTCCCACCATGATTACATCAGGGTCCTGTCGAAGAGTTGTTCGAAGTCCAGAAGCAAAAGTATAACCAATTTCAGGTCTAACTTGAGACTGACTCATTCCCTCGATATTATATTCAACAGGATCTTCAAGTGAAAGTACATTCTGAGTCTCTCGGTCGATAGCATTAATCATAGAATACAAAGTTGTAGTCTTACCAGAACCAGTTGGACCAGAAATAAGTATAAGGCCATAAGGACGTGTAAGGGCACGTGAGATCATATCAAAATCACGAACTGACATACCAAGTTTATCAATTGGTTGTACGCCCTTCTGCTGGTCAAGGATTCGCATCACCACCTTTTCACCGAAGTATGTTGGAAAAGTAGAAACACGAAAATCAATTTTTCGCCCATCAATACGCGCTGAAAAACGACCGTCTTGAGGCTTTCTCTTTTCATCAAGCTTCATATTACAAAGCACTTTTATACGTGCAACAACCGCATCATGAACCTTTAATGGAAGTACGAGACTTGTGTTAAGCACACCGTCAACTCGAAATCGAATACGTACCTTTTCTCGAAGAGGTTCAATGTGAATATCAGACGCCTCACCCTCAATAGCATATCTGAGTGTAGTAGCTACAATCTTAGTAACTGGTGCGTCTTCAATAATATTAACCTGCCCGGATGAATCAGTTTTTGTAACAAGTTCGTCGTCTCGACCTACTTCTACATTTCCTGCAGTAAACTCTGTTTCAAGATCACCGAGAGCCTTACTCACCTCTCCAGTTAAACCTTTGTATGATGCAAGTACTTTTTGAAAATCATCTTCAGATACTATATAAACCTTAAACGGCATATTTGCTTTTGAAGAAATGAAATTCAAAGCATCTCTAGCTTCAATATTATCTGGATCAACTACACCCACTTCAAGAACTCCATCTTTTACATTTATAGGGATAATCTTGTAGTGAATCGCCGATTCCTCTGGAATGAACTTAAGTATTTCAAAAGGAACCTCAACATCTTCAAGAGACATATTTGGAATATTCAAAAGGACACTTTTTGCACGTGCAATAGCTGCGGCAGTAATACCTCGCTCACGCAAAATATCTTCAACGGGTCGTCCAGAAGACGAAGACTCTTCCTTGATGTTAACCACATCATCAGCTGTGATGATATTCTGTTTTGCAAGAGTTTCTAAAAAATTCATATGTATTGTTTATCTTTTTGTACTGTTCGTTTTTATCGTAGGATTCACTTTTACAGGAGTTTTTGTATCAGTAGATGATGAGATATTTATTTCAGAAGCTGAAGCGGAACCAATATCACCACTAAAGCTTAAAGAATTTACAGTCTGAGTCCCTGTGTCACTTTCAAGAGGTGCGAACGGGTTAGGTCTACCAGTTTCCTGTGGGAGAATTTCTCTACTCCAATCTTGCAAACCTTGAAATACTGGGTCAGCAAAAAGTTGAAGATTAAATTTTATATTTTGGATAGCTAATAACTGTGTGACGAATTCTTTTCCTGGACCGTCAAGAGCAGAACCTGTCTGAGTAGTTGAGGTAGTGGTAACGGCTTGTTTAGTGACCCCTGAAGAACTACCCTGTTTCTGTCCAGATATTAAAAACCAGTAGCCAGCAAAAGCTAGTACTATGACCACCACCACTGTAATTATTGTTTTAGTATTAAACATATTTTTATTTTAACCAATAGGTTTGGAGAGTTACACTAAATTCGTATCGACCCTCTTTATTTGATGTAAACGTGAGTGCCGTTACATCAACTAATCTTTGACTTGATTCCAGATCCTGCAAGAAAGCAATGAAATTTTCATATGTTGAGGCAACTGAAAATGACAATGATATCGTACCGTTCTTTTTCGCATCAGGACCTGCTACAGCTGTTGCCTTTCCAGACGAAGAACCACCGTCGTTGACTTTTGTGTTTCGGATTCTCATACCGTACTTACTAGCAATATTGTCTATATCTATAATGAGACCTACGTTTTCTACACCGTCAGGAAGCATTTTTGTTATCTTATCCACATCACTTTGCTCAATCTTTTTTCTATCGTCTGTGAGACTTTGTCGAACTGCTCGAAGCTTTGAAGCTTTGTCATTTGCTTCTACAATTTTATTTTGATCATCAATATTTGCCTTCAAATTTTGAAACTGAGGGTTAGTGTAAAATAAGAAAAGACTGACTGCAGCAATTATGAAAATGATAGGCATTAATTGTCTCATTATCGTGTTGTTGGGTTAGAATTTGTATTTGGACCAGGACTCTGTATGGCATCTGAGTTCAGATTTGCATCTGTGTTTGTCTGGACGAAACCTCGTTCATTTGAACTTCCTGACTGTGAACTAGCACTTGTGCCCAAATTAGAGTTTAGACTTGCAGAATCACCATTTGCAGCATACTCCTCTTTCTTGAGTTTGTAATAATCAACAAGAACAGGATCAACATTTGTAGTAAAAGTAAAAGAGACATTACCCTGAGTATCGAGAGTTAAGTCACCAAACAATGGGCTTCTAAAGACATTTTTTAGATTTGGATTTGTAAACTCCTTTGCTTGTAGCGCTACAGTCTCATAACTTGTAGCCTGGCCTTTCATACCAAGAGTAATCTTGTCATCTATTCCGGAGTAATTGAAATCACTGAAACGAACATTCTTTAAAGTAGAGTTACTCAAGACAAGGAATAGAGTTGATACACTCTTATGTCTTTTGAGGAGGTAATCAGCTGCATTTATTCTATCGTTGAGACGTGTAATCTGACTAATTGTATTAGGGTCAAATGCATTCTTATTTAGAGTAAGTTGTTCCTTTCCATCATTAATATTCTTCTTAATTACTTCACCATAAATAAATACTCCTCCTGCAGAAGCAAGACTAGCCATGAAAATAATAAAGGCAAACAGAAAAAAGAGACTGGTTGCCGAAGCTCGATGAGGGGCCTCGGAAGTTACAGGCTGTTTTGGTATAAATGATGTTTGGAATTTTGTCTCCATGTACGTTTTTCTTTTTTATTATATCACCTACACAAATAAAACATCAACCTAGTTATCCTATTTTGCAGAATCTATAGGAAAAATTGATTTTTAATTCAATTCTTGTAACTTACGTAGCGCCAAACCAAGCGCTGTTGAGAACTCTAAACCTGTCACCTTAAGTACATCTTCAAGGAATGCTGGCGATTCTACTTTATTAAATGGATCACCCATTACAACTTCTGTTTGGAAATTTGCTCGCGCGAGCTCAAATACCCCCTTCATCGCAACGCCTCCGCCTGTGAGAATAACTTTACTTATTGCTTTGTTAAATTTTCGCTGATAATTGAGTGTCACAGTGTTCGCTTCTGAGAAAATAAAATCGAGAGTAAGAGATATAATTTCAAATACATCTTTTTCTTCGGCCGGAGAACCTGAACCAAGATTTCGCTTAATATGTTCAGCTCTATCAAAAGGAACATTCAAGCCTTTTGAAATACTCACGGTTATCTCTTGCGAACCCCTATTTATAATGTGTGAGTACTTAACTACTCCTCTTTCAAGTATGTATATCTTTGTTGACGAAGCTCCTAAATCAAAAATCATCACAGGGGCAGTTTCACCTGACAAAAGTGCTCGTGTCGAACTAAACATTTCAATTTCAAAGAAACTTGTATTAAGAGCTGACGCTTTAACTATAGTGCTGTAAGTACTGAGTACGTCATTATGTATAGAAACAACAAGAACTTGAACCTTTCTTGATTCTGGCTTTATCTCATTATTTTCATCGTCTACACCCTGGGCGAAATCAAGGTCATGATCAAATTCAGTCGGAACCACCCACCAATCCATAGTCACTTCGCTTATTGGTACAGGAATATACTTTCGAGCTTCGAGTGGAATCATTTCTTGAAGTTGTTTAGGGTCAACAGGTGGCAACTCGATAAGAGATACAAGACTAGATTTAAAAGGGATAGATACGCCAGCTGAATTACTTGTCACATTTGATTCACGAAGAACGTCTTTAATAGCTTCGGCAATTTTATCAGCTGGTAAGTTTGTTACCTGACCTAAAGCTAAACCTGCATATGGACCAAGAGAAAGCTCACCATATGTTTCAAGGACGGCTCGACCTTTCTTTTTTCGTAGTTGAACTACCTTTATGGATGATGTACCCACATCAATACCAATTACACTTTCTTCTGGCGATTTGAAAAAATTTTGAATGAAATTTGACATGTCCCGTAATAGAATACTTCACTATACAGTATATATCAGCAAATGGAGTATGAAAATACATGTACTAGAGAAAATATGTGTACAGAAAGCCTTAAAAAAGCGAAATAATGAAAATTTTATAATTAAAATTCTAAAAAATGTTGAAATCCGTGCTACCAATACTCAAACATATATCAAGTATATCGATTAATGGATTAGTTGAATTACTATTCCCGAAAAATACTAATACACCTCGCAAACATAACACCGCTGAAAGATTGCTAGAATACAGAGAACCCTATAGTAAGGGATATTCAAAGAAGACTTATGCAGGCGCAACCTATTTTATGGAATATAAAAATGCTCTAGTAAAAAGATTACTTTGGCAATTTAAGTACTTTTTAAATCCAATAGCCCTGAGATGTTACACATATATATTGTATGACGAGCTAATCGCCGAAGTATCTGATCGAATTATCAACATACCTTTTTCTACACCCTATCCACTTATTCATTGTCCTTCTTCAACATATTTTAAAAATGAAAAAGATTTCGATCATATGAAAGAATTAATTCTGTATTTTGAAAAATTACAGAACCCCAGTTCCCCGTTCTTCCTTACCTGTACTCATGCTGTACTACCCAAAGTTAGTAACTCACCCACCTCGAAGGCACAGCACACAGGAACAAGGAAAGAAAGATTTGAATGGGCAGAACAAAGATTTATTATTTCAGATAAATTTGAAGAATATTTAATTAAGCAGTCCAATAGAAAAATAAATCTATATTGTATTGACGATGTAGTTACTACAGGAGCGAGCCTTAATGCAATATCAAAAATGTTTAAAGAAAGATTCGGTCTGAATGTACGAACCTTTTCTTTGTGTCATTAGTTATCAATCGATAGTCATATTTTGTCATCACCTTTTCCTATGTTATCTTAAACCACATGGAGACGTGGGAGAGTGGTTTAATCTACCTCTTTGCTAAAGAGGCGTACCTCTTAAAGGGTACCGAGGGTTCGAATCCCTCCGTCTCCGCCTGATAAAATTGAGAGCACCGAGCTTAGCTAGGTGTTTTTAATTTTATATACTTATTGAGAAGTGGAATGAGAAAGCCGGACTGAAGCTCTGATATAAGCTGATACGATTTAGGCCAGCGAACCAGAACAAAGGAGTCGACATGTTTGGAGATCATTATAATTCGTTCATGTTAAGATATATTTAAATATGGAAAAATACATCAAAATAGCGGATAAAATTGTGCTCGCCCATAAGGGATTTTGGAATAGAGAATCAACTAATTCTTACATTGAAAACTCAAAGGAGGTGTGTTCAATTTCCAATACAAAAGACTACGTAAGTATAATTGAGTTGGATATTAGAAAATCAAAAGATGGAGTTTTGTATTGTTATCATGGGACATTATTTCAATATTATATTACTCTTAAATTTCGCAAAAATTTATCGTTCCTTAAGCAGAAGTATAATGCAGATTCGCTTGCTGATGTTCTGGGTGTAATAAGTCCTAATAAGGCTATTTTTATGGACATAAAAGACTCAAGTATAACCAAAGAAGACATACTAGAGGCTTTTCAAGGCAAGGTATTTAGAGAAATAATTCTCGCAAACAAGTCAAAATCCTTTTTGGATCGATTCAGTAATATGCCAAAGGGGTATGTGAAGATTATGAACGGAAATATATTTTGTAATTTCTATGATTTAAAAAAGTTAAGGGATAAAGACTATAAGTATTTTGAGGTCGTCTTCCCATTTCAAGTCCACGCCAATGTAATCGAACGAGTGCATAAAGTCGACATGGAATTTCGGTGTTCAGGACTCTTTTTTATCAGTCAGAAAAGTTATTGGAATAAAATAAGCAAATACAACATAAAACATATATCAAGTGATTTTATTTGATTTCGCTCGACTCTCGTCTGTCTACATTATGACACCTCGCCGTTCTAGTACTTAATTAGTATGTTCCACTTGTTAAATTGTGTCACGCCTAAAAAGTACGACATAATTTTTATAATGATAGTGATAAATTCAATATCCCAACATACCCATGAAAATAAACTTTTTTGAAGAATATCCGACTGAAGAAAATATGGCCAAACTTGATTTGGTTGACTGGGAAGCAACAATTTTGGTCGCAGCTCCATCACTTAAAGAGTTTGAATCTATTCGAACGACATATAGACAAAAATATTCACACATTACATTTGGCTGGTGGCCAACAATACCAGGTTCATATTGGGTATCTTGCTTTGCTAACCCATCAGATCTTGATCGTCTTTTTAGTGAAATAACATCAAAAGTTCAAGAAGAGACACTACCTCTTCTCATCGATCTTGAACTTCCAATTAAAAAATCTTTGTATGCTATTAATTTCCTTAATATGCATAAAAATAAAAAGAAAATTAATTCTTTCTTTAACAGCGCTCCAGATTTCAACTTAAAAATCTATACCGCTGAATACCCTACTCCTAATAATTTATTTTTAAGACTTTGGCGTTTCTTTGGCATATCACCTCTATTTTCATTCAAACACACAAAACTTGTCATGTACTATTCAAGCATGGGAATAAAATCACTAGGTAAAAGTATTTGGTCAAAAGTTAGTCAATTTGAAAAAAAGTTCGCATCAATGAATCAAAGTCGCGTTGGATTTGGTCTTGGTACAATAGCGATTGGTGTTCTTGGGGACGAGCCTATTCTCTCTCCTGAAGATTTATACAAAGACTTGTGCTGGGCACAAGAAAGTGGAATCAAAGAGGTTTTTGTCTTTCGTCTCGGTGGCTTGAATGAGTCTTACATTTCAAAAATTAAGAAAATATAATTAAAACACCATGGCAATAAAACCTAAATGTGACATATGCGATAGATTTCTTACTGATTATGGTGCAATTCTACTTAGTCCCCCGGATAAGAAATCAAAAGTAACAAAGTATCATGTTTGCAAGGCGTGTTTTAAGGATATTTTAAAGGTAAATAAAGTCACTGTTAAGAATAAATACAAAGAGTAAGCCTAAAATTTTATACTTTCTTTATAAGAAATGTAGCAAAGTTTCCAGAAGACTTTATGCTCCAATTAACAATTGAAGAATACAGACGCAAATCACTCATGTTATACTTAACTCCATAAAAAATGGATTACGCATATAATTTTCTTTCAGAATATAAAGTTATAGTTACAATTACTCACCTACTTGGAGTAGTAATTGGTATGGGGGCCGCTCTTGTTTCAGATTTTCTTTTCAGTTTTTATAGTCACGACAAAAGATTATCTCAGACTGAAAAATATACTCTTAACCTTTTGAGCAACATCGTCTGGACCGGATTAATAATTATTACCCTTAGTGGTATCGGGCTATTTTTGTCTGACATTGAAAAATACCTAGTATCTACAAAATTCTTGGTAAAGATGAGTATCCTCGCAGTTTTAGTCTTAAATGGATATGTCCTCCATCGCTATATTTCAAAATCAATGATTAAGAGAGGTTTTCTAAGCTTCCATAAATATACGGGTCTACGAAAGTTAGCCTTTGCATGTGGTGCAATATCTGTAATCTCATGGCTCTCAGTTTTGGCGCTTGGTATAATAGATAAAGTTCATTTATCTTATTCTGCACTGATGAATTTATATACTGCAATAATTGCTGGTAGTATAGTTATCGCTCTGATTGTAGAAAGAAATACTTTTGAAGAAAAAGGAAAGTAAAAAATGAAAATATAAAAAAAGGGGTGGTAAATTTTCTATCAAGAATTCATAAATTTAATTATAAAATTTTAAACTAAATACACATGCACTGGACCATCTTCGCACTACTATCAGCAATCTTCGCAGGAGCAGTAGCAGTACTCGGTAAAATTGGACTCAAAGGAGTCGACTCGACACTCGCAACATCACTTCGTTCTGTAGTGATGGCAGTTTTTCTAGTACTTGTCTCTTTATCTCTTGGTAAATTCAGTAACTTAAACTCGATAGACAATAAAGCACTCTTCTTTATTGTCGCATCTGGTATTGCAGGAGCATTATCTTGGTTGTTCTATTTCTTTGCACTCAAACTCGGACCTGCAAGTGGTGTTTCTGCAGTAGACAGAACCAGTGCTGTCTTTGTGCTTGTTCTTGCTGTTCTCTTCCTTGGTGAGACTCTCACTTGGATGAAAGCACTAGGAGCGATACTCATTGTCGGAGGCGCGATATTGATGATTCTATAAAATAAATAATATTTTGAAAACCGAAGATTTTAAGGTAGTATAGCCCGTATCAGCTAGGTATTTAGGAATGAGCTGGTTCAAATAAAGCAACAATGGAGGCGTGGATGAGTGGTTTAAATCAACGGTTTACTAAACCGTCGTTCCCTAACAGGAACCGTGAGTTCGAATCTCACCGCCTCCGCAAAAACAAAGGAGTCCAGCTTTATGCTGGGCTTTTTTGTTTTCAGTAAGAGGTTGTGTGGTGAGATTCGAAAGCGACGTTTAAAAGCAAACTGCTTTGCATTTAAACTAGCCGACTCTGAATGAACATTTTTGATCTGAACGGAGTGAAGCAGAAAATGTGACTGAAGAGGAATCTCACCGCGTCCGCACTTTAAAATAAAACCGCGTCCAACAAAGGTGCAGTATTATTTTTTAATTACAACTCCCTACTATCATATCCCCAATGTAGCAACGCTTGTCTTTGGCGAGGCCGACAAAACGTATCTCCTACTCGACAAGCACCCTGAAGCCACACTATATGTCTTCGCATGTTAAACCATCTTTTTATCTGTCGAACATCATCAGCATGCCTACGCCCCATATAATAACGGCAATACCATTGAAACCACCCTCTTGGATCATCCTTATGTATCCAACCTTTTTTTATCCATTCGGCAAGTGATTGGCTCGCACGAACACCAAAATAATTCAGCTTTTTGTCATACTTTTCCGGACTCAATTTTGCATGAGTAAACCACTCTTTAGGAAATTCATCCTGACAATCAGTCATGTATTTTCCACCAAAGACACCAAGTTCCAGCATTTGTTTTGGAGTTAAATTTGGGCGGAATCTTGGGTCAAAATTTTCACCCATTTTCTCAGTCAAAATATATTCATAACCATCCTGCATTTTATCGTGTACTACAATTTTTTTGTTCATATTTTGTAACTAAGTATTTTGGACAAATTATTCTGATGAATCTTATTTTCTTTTACTCTTTCTTACCAAACTTCAATCGTGCACCTGCACCCATAACAAGCAACACAATGGCTATAGAGAAGTGTGGCAAGTGACCAATGAGTTCAATTGGACCGAGAAGTGTTAGTGTTGTAACTAGAAATACAGCTAACGCTATCACTGTAATACGAGTAGTGAGTCCTAGAATCAAAAACAATCCTATGAGTATTTCAGCAGACCCAGCAGAGAAAGCAAACCAATAATCAGTGAACCATTCAAAGCCAAATACATGATGCATAAAATTCCAATCGTAGTGATTTAAAAAATCCTGAGTTAAAGAAGGTGCCATTATTTTTTCTGAAAATCCCAAGATCATTAGATTGAGACCTGTAGCAACTCGCAAGAGTGGCACTCCGTAAGCATGTAGCCTATGAGTGATATTTGTAAAAATATGAACATCAACAATTCTCCACTTCGGTCGACCTACTATAATCGCGTAGAGAGCAAATCCGAGCATTTCAAACGCATCCATCATTTCCATAAATCCATATTGCCTCATACTGAGCCAAAAAAGTACTACGAGTAAAAAACCTCCCACTTTTTCGAACAAACCCAAAAATATCATCAGGCCAGCCGCACACTGAATAACCAATAGTACAGGCGTAGCAGGTAAGTTCGGTGCGAAGATAAAACCTTTAAGTGAGAAAATAATAAAAGAGAGACCAAAACCAATACTCGCAATCGAAAGTGCTGCTGATGCCCATCTACTCACAAAACGACCAATCCACTTAGGAACAGTAAGCTTTCTGTCGAGATAAACTCCAACACAGACAGCAACAAGACAAACAATTAGAGTAATAATAACCGGCATGTCATCTATCTGATAAGGCCGTACGTAGTCAACGGGCTTGGCGAACCATTTTACATGAGCAGAAACAATCGCAGGAATACTTAAAAAAGATAATAAAAATAAGGATAAAATTTTAGTAACAAACAAACCTCTCCTACTTTTTTCCGGGATTATATGCATATATTATTGATTATATACTATACTGAGAAAAATTATGGACAAGATGAAAAATTTTACAAAAGAAATTTGGGGCTATTACAAGAAGAGCAAGAGAAATCTACCGTGGCGAAATACCACTGATCCATATCATATTCTTGTTTCAGAGGTGATGTTACAACAAACACAAGTTAGCCGAGTCATTCCAAAATATCAAGAATTTATCAGAAAGTTCAAAAATATTAAAACACTAGCACTCACTTCAAAAGCTGATGTCTTAACACTTTGGCAAGGACTCGGATACAACCGTCGTGCTCTTTTTTTAAAGAAGACTTGCGAAATTTTATATGCAGAAAATCCTAAGGCGTCGCGATTCCCCACTACTCGAGAAGAACTTCTAAAGCTCCCTGGAATCGGGCAATCTACGGCTGGTGCAATTCTTGCTTTTGCTTTCAATAAACCTGAACCTTTTATTGAAACAAATATTCGAGCAGTATTTATTTATTTTTTCTTTAAAGAGATTTCATCAGTGCATGATACAAATATACTCGAACTGCTATCTGAGACATTCAAACAAAGTAAACAACGCAACAATCCCCGAGAATGGTACTACGCTTTGTACGACTATGGTTCAATGTTGAAAACACAACTCGGCAAAGAAAAGACAACTCTGCACAAACAAAGCAAACATTACAATAAGCAAAGTTCTTTTAAGGGTTCAAATCGAGAAATTCGTTCAAATATTTTAAAGCTATTTATTAACCAAACTAAAAATATTCGAATCAAATCAAATACATTAACTACAGCGTATATCATAAATACTATTCTCAAAATGCTTCCACAATCAACAGAAGAAAATATTAAAATAAATATTGAATCTCTTGAAAAAGAAGGCTTTATTACCCTTATACAGACAAACAAATCACACAAAGCAAACAACAAGTCAAAGAAGATTGAGTCACTCTCTTATGCCCTATCCGTGGTATAATAAAGCCATATACAGGTAGGCATTCAAAAAGAGATAAGCTAGCTAAAACTTTCACCATTATGCTTAGAAACTCAGTAATCAATTTTACACTCAAAATCGCGCTCGCATTCCCCCTCTTTTATTCTGGACTCGCAGCACTCATAGTTCCTGATCACGTCCTATCATTTTGGCCTACTTTTATATCTTCGAATATTAATGAGTCTGTATTGATATTTCTCTCAGGTTTTTGTTCTTTTGCACTTATTGGTTGGTTATTTTCAAACAAAATCCCATTTGCTAGTACTACAACAGCGGGTATTATTTTTGCAGTTGTTGGTATTTTTAATATTACAGACGTTCCATTTATAATTGATTTAGCTCCCCTTTTCCTTATTTCTCTCGCTCTATCATTTCGATATTATCCTAGAATACGAGTTATCGCGCAGACAAAAGTTACATCACTTGCAAATGTAACAGTTCATGAGGACGAATCAATCACAGAATCTGTAACAGAATCAGGTATACACACAGAACATGACCAACACATTTTTATACCAAAACAGTAAAGATTTTTTCAGGCTAAAGGGCGACCAACTATTTGCACTCAAAAAACTAGGTATACATACTCTGCAAGATGTTTTGTATCACTTTCCTACTCGCTACGAGTCTTCAACCTCAGCCAAACTTATACAAGATTTGATTGTTGGAGAAAGTGTTACAGTCTATGGGAAAATATCTAGTCTCAAAACTGGTAAGTCATTTAAAAGTCATGTGACAAAAGCTGAAGGATGGCTCGATGATGACACGAGCCGACTTAAGCTCATGTGGTTTCACCAGCCATATATCGCAAAACTTATTCAAAATGATTCTCTTGTCAAAGTACATGGAAAAGTAACTGAGAGAAACGGACAACTTAGTATGTTGAATCCTGAAATTGAACCCATTAGCGCAATTCCTAATGGTATTGGTGATGATTTATTTTCAAGTGGACCCAATGAATTTGGCGAAGTGGATGGTAACTCTGCAAATTTTGGACAAATTCCTGTGTACGCAGAAAGCAAAGGCATTACTTCAAAATGGTTTTTCCATGCTGTTCAAAAGATTTTTCGACATCCTGAATTCGCTTACATACAAGATCCTATTCCAACTGAAATTTTGAAAAAATATAATCTCCCCTCCCTTCAGACTGCACTTGTGTGGATTCACACTCCAAAAAAAGATGCTGATGCAAAGGTAGCCGAGAAACGTTTTGCGTTTGAAGAGATATTTTATATACAACTTAAGAATGAATTTATTAGAGCAGAGCAATCTGCTGAACAAAGCTTCGTCATAGAAAAAAGTACTGATGAGTTGGCAAATTTTACAAGTCGTTTTCCATTTGCTCTCACAGAAGGTCAACAAAGTGCCATAGACACTGTGCTCACAGATTTTAAAACTGGCCATCCGATGTCACGATTACTTGAGGGCGATGTAGGTTCTGGTAAAACTGCAGTAGCTGCTGTTACAACGTATGCAACGGTAGCATCTCGACCAAAAGGTCAGGACTTTGGAACACTTCAAGTAGCCTATATGGCGCCTACTGAAATCCTCGCGCGACAACACTTTGAATCTTTCATTCAGTATTTTAAACACATGCCAATCTCTATTGGTCTTATTACTGGAAACGGCTGTCGAAAATTTCCATCAAAAATAAATAAAGACGGCTGGACAGATATATCTCGTACACAGTTTTTGAAATGGGTCGCAAGTGGTGAAATATCTGTAGTTATTGGTACTCATGCACTCATACAAAAATCCGTAGATTTTAAACATCTCGCATATGTGATTATCGACGAGCAACACCGATTTGGTACAGCACAGCGACAAAAGCTTACAAAGAAAAATGTTAAAGGTGTGAGTGGTATGAGTGATACAGGCGGAATGAACGGCGATTCTAATAATGGATCCAGTGATAATAATGAAAAACCGGTTAAAGTTTCAAAATTTAAAACTACACCAAAAACATTTGGTGTTCCCCATTTACTCTCAATGACTGCAACCCCTATTCCCCGAACTCTTGCGCTCACCATGTACGGCGACCTCGATCTTTCGATACTCGATCAAATGCCGAGTGGACGAAAAAAGATTATTACTGAAATAGTTGGTAATGGCGGCAAAGCAGGTAAAAAGTCTGATCGTTCAACAGTATACGAACATATTCGAAGTGAACTTAAAGCCGGCAGACAAGCATATGTGATTTGTCCACGTATTAACGAACCTGACCCTGAGAAAGAACAGTCCGTACTCGCGCGTTCTGTAAAAGAAGAAGCAAAACGTCTCAAGAGTGATGTATTTCCTGAATTCCGTATCGACATCATGCATAGCAAAATGAAGCCCGCAGAAAAAGAAGAAGTGATGGAAAGATTTTCACGACACGAAATTGATATTCTTGTTTCAACATCAGTTGTTGAAGTAGGTGTAAACGTACCAAATGCTTCCCTCATTATTATCGAAGGTGGAGAACGGTTTGGTTTGTCGCAACTTCATCAGTTACGTGGACGAGTTATTCGAGGAAATCATCAGCCATACTGTTATGTATTTACAAGTGATAGTGCTAGTGGTGGCAAAAGTAAGTCGAGTGAAAAAACCATTGAAAGACTCAAAGCGCTTGCTACTGCCAAAAATGGATTTGAACTTGCAGAGCTCGACCTCGCACAGCGTGGTGCAGGAGAACTATATGCCGGTAAACAATGGGGGCTTTCCGATATCGCTATGAATGCGATTAAGAATTTGAAAATGGTAGAAGCGGCGCGAAATGAAGCTCAGGCGGTAGTTCGTACATATGGAAAAATGGTGGAGATGCAATCAGCTGAACCACTACTTACAGATATTTTGAGACGAAAAAGGGACGTACATTTTGAGTAGTCTGAGATCTAAAAAAGTGACCAACATTAGAAAGTAAAAACTACACTTTTTATAGTGCAGTTTTTACTTCTATAATTTCTGTGCGAGTACTTGGACTCGAACCAAGGACCGCCGAGGTATAAGCTCGGTGCTCTAACCAACTGAGCTATACTCGCATGGGAGTGGCTTGATAATACCACCTCCACAAATTGTTTCAACTAGACAACTCCTTGCTACGCTATCCTAAAAACTAATCAGTAATCACTACACCCTCCTCCACAATCACCTCTTTTTTCTTAAGTTCAATACCATGAACAACGAGAATCTGTTCATATTCCTTTTGTTCCAGAGTCTCCGCAGCTACGAGTGCTTTTGCAATTGCATCGAGCACGGCTCGCTTTTCAGTAATAATCGTCAAAGCACGATCATATGCTTCATTCATAATCTTTGAAACCTCACCATCGATAGTTGTACCAACAGCTTCTGAATATTCTTTATCAGCAACACCCTGACCAAATAGTGCTCGTCCTGATGAAGCTTCGAGAGCAATAGGACCAATCTTGTCTGACATACCATACTTTGTAACCATATCTCGTGCGAGAGCTGTTGAAACCTGTAGATCGTTTGATGAGCCTGTTGTAAGATCACCGAAGATATTTTTTTCAACAACATATCCACCGAGTGACATTGCAATATCATCAAGAAATTCATTCTTAGATTGTGTTCGTCTCTCTTCGAGTGGAAGCTTCATTGTAAAGCCCATTGCTCGTCCTCGAGAAATAATAGAAACCTTGTGAACTGGATCAGCGTGCTTCAATACAGATGCAAGAAGTGCATGACCTGCTTCGTGATATGCAGTAAGTTCTTTTTCTTTCTTATTCATCAAATGACTCTTTCGTTCAGGACCAATCATTACCTTTTCAATAGATCGGATAAGATCGTACTGACCAATCTTTGTTCTGTTTTCTCGCGCAGCAACAATCGCAGCCTCATTCATAAGTGAATAAAGATCAGCACCAGAGAATCCAGGGGTTCGTTCAGCTACTACAATGAGGTTAACATCTTCTGCAAGCGGTTTATTTTTTGCGTGTACTTCGAGAATAGCGAGTCTGTCACCTCGATCAGGAAGGTCGATAGTAACTCGTCGATCAAATCGTCCAGGTCGTAGAAGTGCAGAATCGAGCACGTCTGGTCGGTTTGTTGCAGCCATTACTATCACTTTTTCATTTGGTTCGAAGCCATCCATTTCTACAAGAATCTGGTTAAGTGTCTGTTCTCGTTCGTCGTTTCCTCCACCCATTCCTGTTCCTCGACTTCGTCCTACAGCATCAATTTCATCGATGAAAATAATTGCAGGAGCAGTGAGTTTTGCTTGTTTAAATAAATCTCGAACTCGTGATGCACCAACACCTACAAACATTTCTACAAATTCTGAACCTGACATTGAGAAGAATGAAACACCAGCCTCCCCTGCAACAGCTCGTGCAAGAAGTGTCTTTCCAGTTCCAGGAGCACCCATGAGAAGAATACCCTTTGGAATTCGAGCACCGATATCGAGGAATTTTTTAGGATTTTTCAAGAAGTCTACAATCTCTGCTAGCTCCTGCTTTGCTTCTTTTGCACCCGCGACATCTTTAAATGTAATCTTGACCTTACTATCATCAGGAGTTGTAAGTCGCGCTCTTGATTGACCAAAACTCATTGCCTGTACTCCCGCTCCTCGTGCTTGTCGTGTCAAAAACCAAATCATAAAGAAGAACAAAAGAATTGGAAACAGGAATGGAAGGATATTGAGAAGCCAATATGAAACACCACTGTCTACTTTATTATCAATTTTTACTGCAGCAATCTTATCCTTCTCTATACCGAGATTTGCGAGAGTTTCAGTAAGTGAACTCTGAGTTTCTTTTTTAGATTCTTTCAAGGTCTTATCTGTGTACACAATAGATAGATCATCATCAGTTACAGAAACACTTGCAACCTTTCCGGCACTGATATCTGCAGCGAGTTCACTGATGGTGATTTTCTGAATTTCTGCCTTGTTTCCCTCTGTGTATGTATATATAGAAATAATTGCGATGAATATAAGAACAGCACCAACTACATTGTTTAGAAAAGTACCTCTCACCTCCTTTTTAGCAGGTCGATTAGATTTGTTTTGTCGTGGACTTTGAGAATTCCCTGCGTTTTGAGAATGGGGAGAATTTTTTGGCATCTCGTTTTTTAATTCATTCTTTGACTCATTTTTTAATGACTGACTCTCATTTTCACTATGTGTTTGCGTGGTCTTTTGTTCTTTCATATGGGAAGAGTATACCTCAATATAGAGTGTATTGACAAATATAAGTATGCGTGTAAATATATCGAAGTCTCTGCTTGCTACGGTACCAAGTTGTCACACCTCTTCTGGTTGAGGTTGGCACTCCGGCGACCGTCATCGCGAACTGAGAATGCTCGTCACTGCAACTGTAACTTGCGGCACGGGTAAATTGGCGCCGGTGACTGATTTGAAAATAAAGGGTCTCACAACAGCCCTTTGGATGATGCAGAAAGATGCGTGCTGTCCACACACATCTCGGGTTCAGATCAACCCTCCACGTCCTCAACTCAGTTGCCGGTGACCAATCCCGCACATCATTCGTTCTTTCAAAGCTTGATGAGTTCATTCTCAAACAAGCTCAAATCGAATCTTCATTCGAGACACCCTTCCGACACGGCCCCATTTTGGTGGCTGTTTTCTTTTTCAAAATTACGCAACAGACCAGAAACCAGAGCTACAACTATTTTTGCTATACTTATAAAGCTGTAATAGACTGAATTTCAACACGTCACCGTACATACACAGGATATATAGGACGTACACCATCCAATTGAGTGGATATACGAAGCACAACACATCCATAAACATGAGAGACAAAACAACTTACATTCATAATAAAAAAGTGTTCTTCAATTATGAAGTTCAAGAAACGTTCGAAGCTGGAATCGAGCTTCTTGGGTTTGAAGTTAAATCAATCAAAGGTCAGCATGGAAACCTCGAAGGTGCATATGTAGTTGTAAAAGCAGGACAAGCATATCTCACTGGTATGACAGTTCCCCCATTTCAAGTTGGTAACACACCAAAAGAGTATGAACCAACACGTTCTCGAAAATTAATTTTACATAAAAAAGAAATAAAAAAACTAACTGACATCGTAGATGCAGGAGGAAAAGGAAATGGAGGTCTCACAATCGTACCTATTTCTCTCTACAATAATAAAGGTAAAATCAAAGTAGAAATTTGCATCGCTAAAGGTAAGAAAAAAGCTGACAAACGACAGACTATCAAAAAACGTGAGACTGATATTGAGATTCGACGAGAGATGGGAAAATAAAAAAACAGAGCCCCATGCTTGGCGACTCTGTTGAGCATCGAATGCTCCTAAACCAACTGACTGACTGATCCGTCTCAAGATCAATATAACTACTGAGACTACCTTTCTAACCCTATGATATTTTGAAACAACCTGTTTCAACTCGCCACTATTTCGGATGCTCAAGGTAAGCAAGTCGCACTTTTCAGCTTAATTCTGCCGATAAGGATTGAAAATCCCATCTGTCGCCTTTCAGCTTTATTCTGTGTCCTGCATGTAGCTTGCAGGCAGGGTCCGAGGCTTGTGAAGCATGACCCTATACGACTATGTCCGAATAAAATGTAGAACTACTCTGATTTGTAGAGTACCTTATTATGTAGCTTTGTCAATACCCTTCATCCATGATATAGTTACCCAGTTTGAAAGGTTTTACCTTCTCAAACGTCTTTGAAAATAGCGGCCAAGAAACTAGATTTAACTAGCGATTACGCCGCAATACAGACACACATGGGGATGACAGGCATCGACATGTAAGTTCCCTTGTTTGTGCGCAATCGAGTATTCTGAAACCTCGTAAAACTTTCAGGAAACCTAAGTGCTAACGCACGAAAAGCAGTTGCTTCTCCATTCTTTGGAGTAAACAATTTTGCATTTGCTACAGTTCGAGCCTAACTTTGTTTACGCTCGCTTAGCGACGCTCTACTTCTCTTTGTTCGCTAGAGAAACTAGGGTGATATACCCGCGAAATAGGTTATTGAGTCTCTTCACTCAATTACCAAAACCATAGAAGATCGACTTGCAAACGTTTTGTATATTTCCAAGTTTGTACGTCTAAAGTAAATACGCACTCGTCGTAAGACGACGCCTCTGTCTACAAGAAATATCCTACATTGCGTAGACTCACTCAAGAACCTTGTATGCACGTGGGTTCAACTCCCACCATCTCCACAAATAAAATCATGCCACCAAGCGAAAGCGAGGTGGTTTTGATTTTATTTGTTGGTTTACTGGAGCAAGCAGACTGCTCTGCTTGCGTTGGGAGTTGAAAGGGCTCCCGTTTTGTTCAAGAACGAAGTGATTGAATACAAAACGCAGTCCTTTAGGGTTCTCCGTTATTTTCGAGAAATGAGCGAGATTGTATGAAGCGAATTTTGAGAAAATCGGAAACCCGTACAGGTCCTGTAAGGACCAACTCTCGTGACCCAAAAAAGCACACCCTACCAAAATGAACTTACACATGGTATAAATCTCACGAACTTCAAAACCTTAGTTAGGTCTTTACAATCAAACCCGAATAGACAAAAACCCATGAACGATCACGACACCCGCTTGATTTTATTGCAGAACGCCGTTACAAGTGCCCTTCACTCATTAGCCATAGACGAAAGCACCGAGTCTGACAAACTGCTTATTGAAAAGGTACGGGGTAAATTTCCGTACATGTTTAATTTTGGAATAATTGATGTCTTTGGCATTTTTTATAAATTCGATGATGAAAAATATCAAAGGCTGGCTAATTTGTATCCGGATGAAGCGAAAATATTCCGCGGATATCACCGTCAACCAATAGTAGACAGCACCCACGCGCTTGCTGTCTTTGCGTCAATACCGTGACTTCATCTTGTTCATCACCCCCCCACGAGAAGGTTCCCACGAACTTACAACTCGTGGGGACTTTTTTATTTTAAACAAACTGCCCCTGAAACTTACATCTAATCTCCAGCGCAATATCGCCAACTCTCTTAGTCTCTAACAAATCTTCCTCAGTCTTAAGTAAATCCATCATCGCCACATCGTAATATTCAGTATGACCAATCTCTCCGCCTTCAAATGGAGTACCACCCTTTTCATCATGATGCCAGTGGAATGAATAAAATTCTACTTCATCTTCATGCACACCAAATCTCCGCACAAGCTCCTGTGTAAATGTTTTATACACCACACCAACAAGTGATTCCCCTATCACACGCACAAAAGTAGTTAGAGCAAGATCCCTATTTTTAAAATTAAGATTCGGATTACAGATAAATTCATAGTACAAATCAATTGTATTTTGAGTCTCTTCAGTAAGCTTAGTCGAAGCAAGTGTAATTGGATCAATACCAACGCGTTCACAAGCAACAGACCTCATCTGTTGATGTGTTGGACCAACCGCAGGAATCTCATCACGCAAAATTCTCACAATTGCCTCCTGAGCTTTTACATTCTGTACTTGTCTCAACGCAGTTTCTAAGAATTTTACGAAGTTAGCAGAAATACCCTCTCCGTACTGAGTTAGAACATCCAAAAACTCCTCGTCCGTAAGCTTTTGAATATTAGTAAAAAGCACATGCTGTTCATACTTTTTGAGTAAGTCGTCTTCATATGTACTAAATTCATTAAATAGATTAGTGCTCATAGCCTTAATATTGATTCTAAGCTGATAACGCCATAAATATATCCGAGCTATCTATATATGTCTTGTAGTCGTCGAATGGCGACAACTATGCTATACTCGCTAAGTTATCTGGGCCACCCAACCAAAAACATGATTGAACACATTTTAAACACTATCAATATTCCTGAGAACGCCCAAAAGGTGTATCTGTATCTTTTGAAATACGGATCAATGCCTGCGCGATTACTCGCACAGAAGATGGGTATGCCCCGCCCTACCGTATATGATGCACTCAATTCACTCATTAATACCGGCTTAATTATTTCACGAGAAGAAGATAATAAAGCAATATTCAGCATTGGTGACCCAAATAGTTTGGAGTTGATTATGGATCAAAAAATCGAGAATTTAACCAAAGCCAAGTCTGAGATTAAAACACTCATCCCAAAGCTACGTGAAGAATCAACAACATCTGAGCCGAGAATACGCTTTTTTGCAGGACAAGAAGGTGTTAAAAAAATTCTTAATGACATTCTTTGGTATAAGGGAATTGAAACATACACACTCTGGCCAATGAATGAAATGATTGATCTCTTGGGTGCAGAATATCTTGAGTGGCTAAACAAAAGACGAGTTGAAAGAAAGATA
Source organism: Minisyncoccota bacterium (assembly GCA_021734945.1). Lineage (GTDB taxonomy): Bacteria > Patescibacteriota > Minisyncoccia > Phycocordibacterales > CAIZLB01 > VEQN01. The sequence continues at coordinate 169,465 of JAIPIA010000002.1, forward strand.
AAACTCAAATCCATTAGAAAGCATGGAACAAAGATTAATTTCAAACAGTTCCCCTATCTTGCCGACGCAGTAGAAAATCTCAGACAGTTACGATATGCACCAAAGGATTTTGAATTTGATATGAGCTATTGGATATATGCTGACAAAGTAACATTTATCTCAACTGGAACTCATCCATTCGGATTTATTGTTCACAACAAAGAATTCAGCAATATGCAAAAGACACATTTTGATTTGGTCTGGAAGGCTTCGAAGGAGAAGTAAGAGATTTATAGGTCCATTTACAAGTTGGATATACTGTTGTAATATCCGTAACAGTCGTTCTTTATCTGTATTGAGTTTTTGAGAAAGATTGTAACCGTCAGTTGTAATTTTTCAAAAAACTTAAACACAAATTATGAGTCTATCCTCCACCCAGATATCCCCACCCTTCTTAGCGCTCGCAAATAATTTTCACGTCTTCTTTCCAACCCACGGGAACGAAGTCAATGGAGTAGCCTTCCTGCGCTCATTTATGTTGTTTGGACTAGGGTCGTGTACCAACAGCAAAAGACAATTCAAAACTCCCGCCCAAATTATGGAACAGAGTCCAGAAGTCCTAGTCAATGAAGGTTTCAGCTGGCGCTACAGCACCCAACCAGTACACGCTTTCTTCGATGATCTCGACGATGCGTGTGAGGCCGCAGGCGTCAGTGACGTTGAACTTGAAGAACTTCGGAATGTTAAGGGCACCACCGCCACTGACGATGCTCGAATGCGAATTCTGGCACCAGTTTTCCACTTGATGATAGCAAGAGGATACAATGTCAAAGAACTCCAAGGGTGAACCCCCCCCCACGAAAAAGTCCCCGCGGACCGCAATTCGTGGGGACTTTTTTATTAAATAAAAATTTACTTTTAAATATTTCCCATCACCCCTTACTATTATTCCAAATCGTATCAAACCATCCTTTCATAGTATTACTAAAATCTACACTCTCAATGAGAGTTCCAAACATATCGTCTGACATTGTAATAATCGCAACTCTCGAATCGTAAATCATAATTGTCGAGTCAAAATTTACCGTCTTTGGAGGAACTCGAACATCTCGATTAAATGTTGGATCATGTTCATAATCCTTATTGAACTCTGCCATAGACTTTGCATACAGCAATACATTTTTAATACCCGCCCCATATCGGTGTCTAATATAATCATCAGTAAAAGCACGACCCAGTCTTTCGTTAGTTCCCTTATATACAGCAGTACGTATTAATTTTTCTTTTGTCGTTAAACTATCAAAATATAATTTTTTAACACCTTCAACTCCTTGGAAGTACTGAACTCGTGGCTGTACAATCGGACCAGTATATTTCTTATCTTTCAAGGAAGTGCTCATTTTTTTCACTTCGTCTTCTAAGGCAGTAAGCTCAGTTAGTTTCTTCTGATACAGGGTAAGAATTTTCTCTGGAGGTGCAAACATAATCTTCCTGCCGTACTGTGCCCCAAGGTTCCAACATAATCCCTTTTCCTGAAGTAGTGCCAAGATGTTATAGGCGTTTGGTCTTGTAATTCCAACATGCTTCGCAAGTGTACTTACAGGTATAGGTGGCATTTTAATACCATACAGATACACATTCCGCTCACCTTCATTAAGGCCAAGTTTTGACAGTATTTCTATAGTTTTTTTCTGTTGTCCAAATTCTTTGGTCATATTTACATACAAAATGTACTATTATAATATGTCTTTGTCAATAAAATACATACACATAAAAACATGAACAAAAAAATACTACTTTCTATAGCAGCAGTGATACTACTTCTCATAAGTGTTCCATATTTCAAAGGAACAAAACCAAACGAACTTACCATTGGTGCCCTACTTCCTCTTTCAGGACCAGCGTCTGTTTGGGGTGAAAATATAAGAAACGGAATGGAATTAGCACTTCAAGACAAGCAATCAATAAAAATTATATATGAAGATAGTAAGGGTACACCGGCAGACGGAGTCTCAGCTTTTCATGCACTCAAACAAAAAGGTTCTGACATTCTTGTCAGTGCCCTCTCTGCTGTAAGTGTCCCTGTATCAAAAGTAGCACTCGAAGAAAAAACTCCTTTACTTGCAACACTCACAGCTGCAGACAATATAGTAAATGATTACGCAACTCGAATCTACAGTAGTTCTGCAAATTTTGCTGAACCTGCTTTTACAGCAAGCTCCTCCCCAGTTATAAGTGCTACTAAAATTGCAGTTATTTATAGAAATGATGAACTTGGAAATTCTGTATTCAGACATATTCAAGAACTTTCTACATCAAATAATAAAGAAATTGTATATTCAGCATCATTCAAACCTAATGAAACTGATTTTACAACCGTGGTGACTAAAGTTAGAGCCACAGGAGCAGAAGTACTTATATTTGTACCAGTAACACCAGGTGAAGCACTTGGTATTGTAAAAATAGTAAATCAACTAGGATTAAATATTCCACTTGTAGAATCTTCAACGGTACTTGCCAGTATGAGTTCAAGAAGTGAATTAGGAAATACAAACATATACTTTAACGCCTACAACTTCTCTGTTCCAGGTAATTCAGAAGAATTCAAAAGTGCTTATAAGCAAAAATACAACACTAATCCAAATTTTGCAGGAGCATTTGGCTACGATGTCGTAAATACTATATACGCTTGTAAAGATAAGAAGACAGATATTGAGAAATGTATTCGTGAGACAAATAATCTTAATGGAGTTGCTGGAACTGCAGTACAAGTAGCGCCTGGTGATTTCAACATACCTCTTCACCTTGAAAAAGTTAATTAGATCGAGATAGTTCCCTACATTTAAAACTCGCTAGAATAAAAATCCCCATATAAACTAGTTTTATTAAAAAAAGAAAAGCCCCACGGTGTAAGCGTGTTGCTTTCCATGGGACAAGTAGATTGCGACCTACTCAATTACTTCTCAAATCTTCTGCTTGAAACTCCAAAGCTGAACAATGGTATCAGCAACTTCCTGAATCGTAAGTTCTGATGTATCGAGCAAAATCGCATCAGGCGCACGAACAAGTGGAGCATCCTTCCGTGTCTCATCGAGATGATCTCGGTAAAGAACACCGGCAAGAACTTCACTCAGGGCAACACCAGCCCGACCTCGCGTTGGATCACTCATTTCCCTGCGAGCACGTGTTACCGCGCGGGCAGTAAGAAACATTTTCAAGGGAGCGTCTGGGAAGACTATTGATCCCATGTCACGTCCATCAGCGATGAGTCCCTTCTCAGTAGCATACGCTCTGACAATGGGTAACATTCTCTGACGTACTTCTGGAATGGCTGCAATTTTCGGGGTCAAGCTACTAATTTCAGGTGTCCGAAGTATCTCATTCGTGGCAATGGAGCCGTCGATGAGGAGATTTTTCCCATCAAAGCTAATTCTTTCGAATTGGGTTTTATCATCCTCCCAGATGTAGGCAACAGCACGAAAGATTCGGCCACTGTCCAATACCGGGAGGTTAAGCATGCTCGAAAGGACCTTGGCGGTTTCTCCCTTACCTGCCGCTGCATGGCCATCAAGGGTTATGATATTCGATTTCATATTCAGTTGTAGGGGTCTGTGTTCTGGGTTGTTTTCTGTATTGATATTGGAAATCCTGTATCTGTAGAATCCTCGTCATTTTTACCATATCAGGGACGGGAGTCAAATATGTCCACGAAAAGCCCCTGCTGAGGTTCCGTCCTCAACAGGTTCTTTTTATTTTATCTACTCTTGTCTCCTATCTTATTTATTAAATCATTCATAAAGCTAATAAACTTTTTATAAAATTAAAAGCAACCCATATCCTTAAACCCCAAGCACTCCTCAATATACCCCTTAATCGCCTCCGTCTTCGCCTCTTTCTTAACATACACTTTCTTTCTCTCTTTCAATTGTTCAATAGCAGGATCTATCGGTTTTTGACCAGTACATTTCTCAACTATCTCAGGAAACTTCGCAGGTGAAGCAGTCGCAAGAATTACATCCATATATTCAATCTCGCTACTAGACCCAACACCAGACTCTCCATCAGACACACTCGCATACGCACAAGCAGTATGTGGATCAATTACATACCCATATTTATCAAAACAATCCTTAATCGACTGTTCAATCTCCAAATCTGAAACAGAATGCGAAGTAATATTTTTAGGAATCAAAGACAAATCGATAGAGACCGCAGATTCAGCATTAAATGTACCCAATATCTCCTTTACTTTTTCAGGATTTTCTCCGTACATAAAATATAGCATTCTTTCAAAGTTTGATGCTTGCTGAATATCCATAGAAGGAGCATGTGTAGACACAGCTCCCTTCTTAGCATAGATACCTGTTTTCCAAAGTACATCGAGCACATTGTTTTCATTTGTAGCAAAAACAAAATCACATTCAATTCCCATCCTATTTAAAATCCAACCTGAAAGAATATTTCCAAAATTTCCAGTAGGAATAATAAAACGAACCTTGTTCATTTGTCCACTCAGCACATTTTCCTCAACGCTATCAACTTGATTGGCGAGATTTTCTTGATCCCCCTTTCGAAGCTTCAAATATATATAAAGATAATATACAGACTGTGCCAATATTCTAGCGATGTTAATAGAATTTACAGCAGCAATATGTATCTGCTTTGAGAAAGCCGTATCTGAAAACAACTCTTTAACAATTCTCTGCGCATCGTCAAACGTTCCTTCAATAGCAATCGGAAACACATTTGATGATCCAGTTGTTGTAATCTGAAGCTCTTGCTCGTGCGCAATTTTTCCATCAGGATACATAATGAATATTTTTACAGACGGATTTTGTATCACACCGTATATAGCTGCTGAGCCCGTATCACCAGATGTGGCACCCACAATAGTATATGTACTATTATTCACCTTCGATTCCCTCTCATACAATGAGCCAACTAACTGAAGTGCAAAATCCTTAAAAGCACGCGTAGGACCATGAAATAATTCCAATACATATAGGTCTCGACTTGGTGTACTTCTTAATTGATGCAAATTCACCGTATCTTGCGCGGAAAATTCAGAGTATGATTTCTTAGCTAAAGCAGACCATTCATCTTTCGAAATCTCTGGTGCAAATAAATGCATAAATTCAGCCACCAACTCTGGATATGTGAGTTCAGCCAATGAATCAAATCTATCACTAAGATTTGGGAACGATTCCGGGAGGAATAGTCCACCATCTTCGGCAAGACCCTTATTAAAGGCCTTGAGAAAGGAATCAACTTCTGAACCGCGTGTAGATACAAAATTCATTTTTTAATTATACCAGACTATTTATTCCTACCAGACAAGTTCTAACTGCGGAACCTTTATCCCGACCTTGTCGGAAATCCGAAAGATCCCCATCTGTTTAATTCAGTCAATCTCATGGCTGACGAAAACGGAATACTGATGCTTTGTGATAAAATTAAATTATGAAAAAATTCTTGCCGTTCTGGATATTCCTTGTTTTCTTTAAATTTGGTGCGGGATTACACTATAGTCTTATTTCTCCCCTTGGCGAAAAAGTTTTACCCATATGGATAGTAGGTTTAATTATGGGAGGTGGATCAATTATTCAACTCATACTCGATGTACCAGCTGGTCACCTACTTGATAAGTACGGATATAAAAGGCTCCTTAAAATTACAACTGTTATATTTTTAGCTGCAACCTTATGCTATGTAGTAGGTCTAACAAGAATCACCTTTATAGTTAGTGCAATAATAGCGACATTTGGTTGGTTATTTTTCGGGCCAGGAATTAATGCATATGTATTGTCACACGCACCAAAAGAACATTCCGGAAAATTTATTTCACTCAGAGATGTCTTTGGATCTATCGGCACAGTTCTAGCAAGTGCCGTTTTGCCTTTCATACTTTTATTTAATCCACACAATATTGGATACATTCTTTTTGCATTATTAGGAGTATCACTCATAGCCCTATTTTTTGCACCTAACGATACAACATTAGTTCATCAAGAAATAAAAATTCCAACACAACATTATTATATCAAAAGAGAATCTCTTATAAATATTGTTAGAGAAATAAAGAGCCTTAACCCTGCAAGCACAATGCTCATGCTACTAAACATGTCAGGTGCAATATTTTATGGTGCAATTTGGTTTGTTGTACCACTTATTATTGCTCATCAAGCAGATGCAAAATTACTTGGAATTGGATTAGGTATATTTGATTTTGCTATCGTCACGCTTGGCTTTATTTTAGGAAATTTGGCAGATACTGCAAATAAAAGGACTCTCGTCTTTTTTGGACTACTGACATTTTCTATTTCGGGATTATTTATTGGATTCAACTTCAATTTGTTATTTCTTCTTTTTGGATTTTTGGCAACAACTGGCGACGAAATGGCAGGGCTTTCTTTGTGGTCATGGCTACATGCATTGGACAAGAATCATGCTCATGATGGTAGGATATCAGGTGTAATAAACCTGTCTCAGGACTTAGGTTGGGCAATTGGTCCAATTGTTGCAGGATTTTTGTACTACACTGTAACCCCATCAATTACCATATTACTGTGCTCAATACCGATATTTTTAACATGGCTTGTATATGTATATACTACACACTCAATTATCCCTCTATCAGCAGATTTAAAAAATATTTCCAAGATGCCTCATCGTACACGACACAGACATTAAGTTAGTTTTAAATAAACAGATACTAGAGTCAAACAATAGACTCCTCAAAACCTATCTCTTATCCACTTGCTATTACCATACCCAAGTACATAAGACTAACTTCTCAAGGTATGTGCAAATATGATGTACCTCTTTAACCAAAATAATTTGTTATAATCTTCTTATGGAACTCTTCGACCGGGTGGATGAGCACGACAACGTAATTGGCATTACTAATAAAAAAGACTCTCACGAGCTCGGTCATATTCATCGCGTGGCGGCAGTATATATATTCAATCCCGAAGGTAAAATGCTCGTGCAGGTCAGAAAGAAGGACGGACTTTTCGAGCACAGCGTAGGCGGTCATCTTAGGCAGGGTGAAACATACCTTGAAGGCGCAAAGCGAGAAATGTTCGAGGAATTAGGGCTGACTAACGAGCTTACGGAAATCGGAATATTTTACTCGGACGAGAGATCAGAAGTGAGGCATCAGAAAATCATGCACCACTTCGGTGTGTACGAGGCTCATACAAGCAATGGAGACAAGCTCACAACCGCTCCTGAAGAAGTTGAGTCTGTTGTCCCAATGACAATGCAAGAGGTCGCCACAGGCATGATTAATGAGCCAGAAAAATATACCCTCGGATTCATAAAGACTTTTAAATTTTACGCCAGCAAGAAAGATATAGAGATACCCGAGATCAGACTTGTTTAATTCACCTCTGATTTAAACCGGACAAACCTCTCCCGTACCATAACTCACTGTGTCATCAACATCTAGATAGTCAAAAAGCGTAGTCTTCATAGGATCAAGACCAAGTCTCGTACACTCACCTATAAACCAATCCTTTTTCTCAGGGTTAGTTGCATATGAAAAATCTGTTTTAAAAGAATCTGACCAAGCCTGTATCTCTTCATCTGTTTTTGGAATTCCATTGTTTTGCACCCACTGCACTATTTCATCATCTGTATGACCTTCTTCAACATACGCTTTAAAATCAGCGCCATTTATACCCTTAAAATTAAATAAAATATTATCAACTGGACAATCAAAATGGTACTCACCATTTGTACCTGCTATAGTCGCACGACATTTATCTATAGTTCGAGCGAGAATAGCAAAACCACCTATCTTTTCGTAAGGACTTCTTGGAGCAACCATGGTAAGATTTTTTGATTCGATATTTGTCATATTATTTTATGTTTAATTTAATAGAATTATGTCAGCGTTTATAACTTGTTACGAGTATAAACAATAAAGCCGTGTATACCCAAGTATGCTTACAAAAATAAATACCTCACTGCAACTCCATCGATACTCTCGCAAGTAAATATGAAATAGTAGACTCAGCACCTTGGTTTAGATTTATATATCCCTCTCCTATTCCGTCATAGCAACCACCTGACATTTGTGAATAAATCACTTGGTCAAGCATGTTATTTCCTAAGAACCAATCAAATGCGAGTTCTTTTTTATTGAGATACGTTTTGTCATCACTCACCTCAAACATAATCTGTAGTGCGAGAACAAGCGCAGAGACCTCCTCTGGTTGCTGATCATATAGACGTTTAGTCCCTCCTTGCTTAAACCAACCATTTTGACCTACTGGCACACATACATCGCCAGAGAATGAGTTTTCGACCAAGAAATCTAGTGATTCTTTTCCGATACGTTTGTATTCTTCATTTCCAGTTGCAACATAAGCTCGAAGAAGTGCTTCTGACAAAAGTGCATTTGAATACGTCATGTGGTCCTCAAACCATAACCAATCTGGACCTGAACTTCGTGTATACAAATCAACCAAGACATCAGCATATTGAATGAGAATATTTTTATATTCACTTTGTGCATGTTGATTTGTCTGCTCACCTTGATCTGTAATCATCAATGCAAGCGCCTTAATATGAAAAGCCATTGCTCGAGGTGAAGTGAGATCCAACTTATTAACATATTGTTTCTCAAGTAATATACGAGCTCTATCCTTTAACTGATCAGGTAACCGCTCGTCAGTACATGTTGCCAAAATAGCGAGTGACCATGTCGCACGTGCATTTGCGTCTTGGAGATTTTCTGTAGTATTACGAACTTCATTTGAAAAATGATCCGCATTAAAATAGTTTTTAAATCCTGGACCATCAGTATGTGCGGCATACTCAAGAAATCCTAGATAGATTCCTGCTAGTCCAAAGAGTTCATTCACCTCTTCTTGTGTTTTTAAGAAACGTGCATACCTAATTACAGCAACTAAAGCTCGGGCGTTATCGTCAATCGTATATCCCGCCTGAGGATCGGGATCTGTCAAAATTGCAAACTGAAAAATTCCAAAATCATCTGTCATTCTTTTTAAATGATCAAGATTGACCGCAGGAATACTTTTCTCTTTAAGAGCGAGTTCTGGAGAAAGTTTTTTGAATTCTCTCATATATGAAAGAGCAACGTTATCCCAAGTCATACTCCGTGTTTTAAAATATGCACACCTACTCATTGAAGTAAGACGTTCACTGTCATTTAAGAGTGTAAGTACAGCATCGGCAATAGATGAACTATTTCCAAATTCTGCGAGAAGCCCTACATCTGGAGTAAGAATTTCTTTTGCTTGCTCAAATGGAGTAGATATCACAGGACGCCCCATACCAAGAGCATAAGTCAATGTCCCTGAGACAGCCTGGGCTGGATTTTGGGAAAGCGACAGATAAATATCAGACGCCTGTAACATACGCAAAAGCTCTGATGTCTCCACATATTTATCAAAAAAGACCACATTCTTTTCTATACCAAGCTTTCGCGCCATTTCCTTTAGTGAATTTATATATACTGGACCCTCACGTCTAAGCACGACAGGGTGAGTTGCACCGATAATCGCGTACACAACATCAGGATGTTCTTTAACAATTCGTGGTAAAGCTTCAAGAGCAAATTCAATTCCCTTACCTCTATTTAACAAACCAAAAGTCGAGAGAACTTTTTTACCTTCAAGTCCGAATTCTTTCTTTGCTCTTCTACCAAATGTATATGGCCGAGCATGGATACCATGTGGAACTATTTTAACCTTTTCTGGGTCTGCTCCATAAATTGATGTAAGCAACTTAGCAGAAGAATGAGTCATCACAACAATACGGTCCGCCTTTTCCGCAATACTACACATAATTCTTTTTTGGTTTTCTGAAGGCTCTGGAAGTACTGTATGTAATGTAACTATAACCGGCTTCTGTATGGCTTGAATAAATGGAATTGCATGTTCGCCGTCATTGTCGCCAAAAAGACCATACTCATGCTGGATTGAGACTAACTTCACATAATCCATTTCATTTATTTTTTGAGCAACTGAAAGATAATCCTCAATTGAATTTTCTGAAATTTGAGCAATTACTTTGTCCGAATATGACAAATCAGCATCACTTTGAGTGTTGAGTGCAATAACTTTTGTTTCTTCACGTGGTTCAAACTGTTGATCAAAATGTTCAACCAAATCAGCTGTAAATGTTGCAATTCCACATTGACGTGGTGGAAATGAACTTACAAAGACTACCCACATGTTACTAGACTTATCTTGAGAATTTAAATGTATATTCATATATATGTGCAGTTAAATCAATAAACAAACTTATAGGACCATTTCAAAGGTAGATATTATGTATAACATAATATGGAAGTACATCAACATTAAGACACGTTATGTCGTTTCGTGTCGAGTTTTTCCATCTATTCCCTCTTTTTTAAGTTCGACTAGTAATTCGTCCAATGAGCCAGTAGCGAGGCCAATAGAATAATCAGACGCACCATAATATACATGAAGTTTACCGTCTTTTATAAAACCTCCAGTTGGAAAAATTATTTCTGTACCGTGTTCCGTTTCATATGGAGCCTCGGGATACAAAATATCATATGGTAATTTACCTATTATTTTCGTTGGGTTTTCCAAATCTAACAATGCGACTCTTACAGAGTATATAAATTTTTCTGGTTTTCTAAGATTTGGATCCGTATTCTCTACCGCATCTTGTTTTTCAACGTGATGATAAATCATTAACCAACCATCTGGAGTTTCTATTGGGGGTAACCCTGGTCCGATCTTTGCATCACTTTGGTGTGACGGTGAAAGCAAAAGCTGATGATGAGTCCAGTGAATTAAATCATCTGACCAAGCAATCCAAATACTGGGCAACGTAGGTAATAAATCTATTTCACAAGGAAGGGGCACATTGATAGCATGCCTATATTCTCCAGCAGACCATATTTTATCCCATCTGTTTGGGCGATGAAGCATTGCATATCTTGGCTTTTTATCGAGTCTTATCCCCTTACTATCTTCTCCCTCTTCAGTATCTCCAGACTTTTCAGGTATGTCCATAGTTGGACAAATACCTCTATCATCCACGAAATGCATCTCTGTAGGCTCAACATCTTTGTGATATGGCCCCATAATTTTTCGCGGAAACAAAACAATATCTTTGTTATCAGAATGTCTCGGGGAAATGATTCCTAAATTTTCAAATGTAATAAAATCTTTTGTTTTCAATAAGGCTGTCGCTGTCTCAAGTGGAAGCTTTCTCTCTATTCCCTGATTGTGATCCATGATTCGCTCAGGTACAGCAACATATGTAATATAAAAATCATCACCTATTTTTGTAATTCGAGGATCCTCAGTTGCCCATGTATCAAATTCAGTACTTGGACCAAATACTGGCTTTGGAACATTACTTGCTTCTGGTCCTGACGCTATATCAGAAGAAGAATTATCTATATATCTCTCAAAAACAACTCCGTCTTTACTTTTTGCTAAACCAATATGCGATATATATGAGTCACGTTCTCCAACTGCTCTATATAACAACGCTACTTCTCCAGAGGACAATTCAGTTACACCCGGATTAAAGACTCCTTCTGTCTCCCATGGAATACTCGGGTCTGGCTTTAAGACTGGATTTGAAATGTGGCGTATAAGTTTGAACATATGTACGTCTTGTATTTGATATTAAATTAAGTAAAACTCTTACTATGTGTAGTCTCCAAACTAGTTTCTTCCATACTTGTCTTCTAAACGGTGTATATCTGCTTCGTTAAAATCTCCAATCGCTATTTCTAAAAATTTAAAATTATCTGTACTCGATTCATCAACTGAAACACGATGAGTAGTACCTGTTGGTATCTCAAATTCGTCTCCATTTTTTGCCTCAAACACCTCCCCTCCAATTTCGACTTTGGCGACTCCATCAATCACTCTCCAAAATTCACTTCGGTGTTCATGTGTCTGCAAGCTTAGTGCTTGACCAGGATGAACAGTGATAATCTTTACAGTAGAAGGGGTATTTTTTATAAATTGTCTGAAATTTCCCCACGGTCGTTCTTCTTGATATATATCCATTTATAAATAGTAACTTGGATTTAAAAATGTGTCACCCCTTTATATCTTACTGAACCCAATGTTGTATGAGAGATTTCGTATCCTGTGGATCTTTAACTGGAATAGTATAAATGCCTGCTTCAAATGCTGAATAATCATTTCCACCTGGAAATACAGCATCACCTACAAAAACCATATCTTGAATATCAATGTTTTTCTGCGAAATAAGTCTTTTGAGTCCTGTTGCCTTAGTAAAACCCTTTGGCAAGATATCAATGGAAGTAGAACCACCTATATGCACGTCGACGTCAGGTAAAAGGTTCTCCAAATATTTTTGAATTACATGTCGTTTTTGAACATCAGGATCCCATACTTTTTTTAATTCTATTGGAGCGTCCTGCCCCAGAGCAGACAATGTTATCTGTGTTCCTCTCTCTTCAATACGTGAACCGTAAGTCTCAAGAGGTAGGTCACCCGATGTAACACAAATCTTTTCATACTCCTTCAATACATTCATAACTTTTTCTTTTTGATCATTTGGAAAAGGAACAGAATCAGTTAGAAGCCACAACTTTTGTTCAATATTATATTCATATCTTTGACTTCCACTTGTAGGTAATAAGTATAAAGAATTTAGCTTCAGTCTTGCAGATGTAGTTTGATCATCGTCTTCCATTTCAATATGATTCTCAAATAAATCTTTTGGCAAATATGGAATGCATTGTTTTTGTATCTGCGAAAATGTGCCCCCTGTGATAATAACTACATCAGTTCTCTGTAAAAGTTGAGAGATAAGGATACCCATTTCCGGGCTCAATGATTGCTTACTTTCAGCCAGTGTTCCGTCCAAATCAAACGCAACAATCTTCTTTGTGTGAATCAACTCAGCTGCTTCGCTAGCAGATATAGGTAACGATGACATATGTAGTAAGTATATCACTCTCAAAGAAAACTTTTATCTTTTAAGGACTATCCAGACATCCAACCTCAAATAAGAAAGCAATGCTATACTTTAGACGTTATGCCTCCCGACCTTAAATTCATCATTGATCTCACACACAAATATCGTGCTATTGATAGAGACATGTATTATCCTAACAGCAACAAAGCTGAAAATGATGCTGAGCACACATTTCAACTAGTACTAGTAGCATGGCACATTATCGAAACAAACAAAATTCCCTTAAATCAAGAAAAAGTATTCAAACTCTGCCTCTCACATGATTTGGTGGAGATACATTCTGGAGACGTGCCACTTTGGGGTTCTTCATCTAAGTCTCATGACGAGAAATCAGAGCGAGAGCAAAAAGCATTACTCAAATTAAAGGAAGATTTCTCACCAAATACAGAAATTGTTAGTTCAATAGAAGAGTATAAAGCTCGCACATCTGACGAAGCGAAGTTCGTATATGCACTGGATAAATTAATTCCATATACAAATCAAGTCTTTATAGAAGGAAAAGTTTGGAAAAATCACGGAGTCACACTTCAACAAGTTGTTGATATTCATCTTAAGCACGCTTTAGTGTCACCCTACCTCAGTCAATATTTTTATACTATTGTAGATTTACTCAAGAAAGATCCTGAAAGGTATTTTGGCAGAAATTAATTCTAATAATACACACCACTCACCATCCAAAGCACTTCAAACACGTCTCTCATACTTTGAGCAAGGCTTTCACTTCTAATAATTATCGCATGTTCTTTTCCTTCTTCTAGCGAAACTATACAAATATTATTATCGTATACGTCAATCTCATTTCTAAAATCAAATTTATCTTTTGGTAAGGATCGAACCTGACGAAGCTCGCTTTCATTTTTCTTTTTATTAAAATAGGATATCGCTTTATTTTCATTTGGAATAATTCCTCTTGTAGCTATACGCAACGCGACTCTCCTATCCCAATATTCTTTTAAAAAGTTTTTACTGAACACAGAATCCAACCACTTATCAGACGAGAACGAAAGTATCTCTTTTGGTCTCTGATCAAGAGTGTCATGAATAGCAGTCTTCACACCTTCAACTCCTTCAAAATAAAGTACTTCTGGTTTTGTTTTTTGGATACTCAATTTTTGATTAAAGAAACTAGACAGTGAATCAATCCCCCTCAGAGAAGTTTCCAATTCATTCTTTTTTGTTTTAACTTTATTTTTAACTTCTTGTAGGCCAATAGGTAGGAAATATTTTACCTTAGTCCCGTGCTTAACTTTTACTTTCACAAAACCACGATTCGACAACCTCTTAAGTACTTCATATGTTGTAACTCGCTGCAATCTAGCAATCTTGGCTATTTGACTTGCTGTAGCATTCCCAGATTCAAGGGCAGCCAAATAAACTTCAGACTCAACCTCACTCAGCCCAAGATTTATAACGAGCTCTTTCAATTCTCCCTTTTGGTCATTCATAATAATAGGAGCATAGCATTGTAAATTAGAATTTACAACATATTTTAATCACTATACGCATTATTATGGCTTATAATAAAGGTTATTTATATATTTTATAATTCGAACTAGTAAAACGTAAAGAGATGTATACACTTATTATCGCAGGAACTACTATGTAGTACATGAAAAATAAAATTATACTGTCAATATCTCTAGTGTTCATTGGATTGTTTGTATATACATCTTTACATAAAGAAGTACTGGACATTTCAAACAAAATTGCAGTACTCCTTCCTATCACCGGCGACGCCAGCATATACGGAGAGTCTGCAAAGAATGCAGCAATACTCGCAGACAATGGCGAGGGCCAAATATTGATTGAGGATACTAACCTCAGTGGCGTTAAAGCACTTTCGGCATTACAAAAGATTGAAATACTAGAAAAATCAAAAGTTAAGGTTGCAATATCATTCTCAAGTGGAGAAACACTTGCCTTGTGTCCTACAACTGAAAAAGAACACATCCTTTTGCTCTCAAGTGGGTCATCTCCAGCTATTAGTTCATGTGGAAAAATGACTTTCAGTAACTTTCCGTCTGACACATACCAAGCTGGTGTTTTAGCTGAAAAACTCAAAGAGTCTAGAGAAGTTATTGTTTTATACATGGAAAATGACTATGGGACTGGTGTTTACAATGAATTTAAAAACAAATATGTAGGAAAAATTGATAGTTTTGCTTATTTGCCAGGACAAACAGATTATCGAACTATGTTAAGTTCTCTTAAAAGTAAGATGGCTAACAAGGGCAACCCTCAAGGTTTTACCCTTCTCCTCATAAGTCAACCGAAAGAAGCATCAATAATCTTATCTCAAGCTAATCAATTAGACATATCACCTTCCTTAATATATGGAACAGATTCACTCAAAGATGAAAGCTTCATTAGTAAAATTCCGAAATCTTACATAGGTAAATTGATTGTGGTCTCACCAAATGAATATCTTGGGTCCGAGCAAATCAATTTTAGAGATGCATACAAATCAAAATTTAATACTGACCCATCGGCATATGCAGATTATGTATATGACAACATCAAATTAGCTAAAAAAGTATTGCATGCGTGCCCTCAGATGCAAGACTCTTGCGTTTTAGGTTATATGAAAACGCTAAACTCGTTAGGCTCAACTGGAAATATTTTTTTTGGAAAGAGTCAAAGCGCTCAAAATAAAGAATATAATTTCTTTACTGTGGTACAGGGGCATTTTGTTGGGTCGAAATAAAATAACTTAAGACATGCTAATTTGACTTCAGGTGTTTGATAAAATCAAAAACCATATTATATTAAGAATATGGAAGAAAAAGATATCACCGCCTCTAATTCTATCAACTCTAAAAGTAGGTATATCGGCGTTAGTTATGGTGCACACGACTATGGCATCGTGGTATTTGATCAAGAAGGGACACTTATCTTTTGTAGCCAAGGTGAGCGAATCTTGAGGAGAAAGTCTCACCACCTACAAGAAACGATAAGCGAGCAACTCAAAAGAGCTGGTTTAGAAAGTCTTTCACCAAACGACCACTTATTCACTGTCCGACCTAATGCAGTTGGGCAGTTATTTGCAGAATACGCTTTTGAACTAAAGAAAGATAAGAATGATTTTCTACTACCTTATAAACCAGCTTTTGAAAAATACAATTTTTATCATGTAGATCACCATCTCTCTCACGCTGCTGCATCATGGATGTTTAGAGAAAATTACAGTGAAGAGGACAGTCTCTATTTAGTCTTTGATGGGACAGGTTTTAAAACAAACCTTAAACCAGGTTTTTATTCTATCGGAACAATTGGTAATAATGGAATAAAGGAAATAGAAAATGAAAAACTTAAACCACGCCAATACGCTTCCAGTAATCGCCTTGATCATATTCGTCTACCCGACACAAATCCACTAGGAGTAGCTGGGAAACTCATGGGGCTTGCTGGACACTGTACAGAGTCAAAGACAATCCCCTTTTCTGAAATACCTGATTTTTTTACAAAATGCGACACCCGTTTTACAGAACTAGGAAACAAACTCGACGAACAACTTATGACAGACTACGGCACATTATATCTCTCATATATAAATGACTTAAAGGATCAGCTAGGAATAATATTGAGTAAATATCCAAATAAAAATGTAGTTGTCGGTGGTGGTACCTTTCTAGCTCTTGAACTCAATACTTTTATCGCTGAACAAGGGCGAACCGTTCTATTTGGACCACCTGTGAATGATTCAGGCATAGCGCTCGGCGCTGGGGCTTTCGGATATTTTCTTTTGAATAAAAAATGGCCGAAAAATCTGGAAGACCCTTTTATACAATGGTGTCCACCACAAAGAACCACACCTTATATTAGTCCTGAACAAGCAGCACATATACTGGTTGATAAGATGAAGCCTATTGGACTTATCATAGGCAAAGGAGAAATTGGACCAAGAGCTCTTGGACATAGATCACTACTCGCTGTACCAACGATGGAAAGTAAAGTTTTGCTTTCTGAGACAATCAAAGTAAGAGAATATTATAGACCTGTAGCACCTATCGTTACTGACAGAGATTTCCCAAAACTCTTTACAGGCCCACAAGGAAAATACATGCAATACAGGAATCACTGTACTCCTCTCGCAAAGCAACTCGTACCTGGTGTAGTTCATAATGATAATACAGCACGTGCACAGGTTCTCGAAAGAAAAGACAATCCATGGCTTTATGATGTGCTAGTAGAGGTTGGAAAAAAGACTGGTGCAGAATGTCTAATCAACACATCACTCAATGGTCCTGGTAAGCCAATTTCAAATACAATTGACGATGTAAAAAATGAAATGGATACAAGTAAGTTTGAACTTATAGTGATGGATTAAAAGGTGTGCGACCTAAACTGTCATATCCCCCAGCAATTCCCAAGTGCACATAAAGAAGTTTTTGATCATATGCGAGATTGTCTTTGATTCAACAATGACGGAGTAAATTTCTCCATCGGTAAGAGAAAAGAATGCAACTTTATTTCTGAATATATACAAAGATCCGTCAAAATTATATTTTGGAGGCAAAAGACGCGACTCTCTATTGCTATCACTTTTATATACAGACTCAAGCTTGTCAGCTGGCATCGTGGAAGCAACGGCAATCATTTTAGTAAATACTCCGTATTTCTTTTTGATCTTATCAAGTTTTTCAGGAAATCCGTTAGGTAAAACACCACTTAAGTTGGTACTTGATATACAGTAAATATTTTTTAATTCTTTTATATCTTTCAAATCAAATATTTCATCGTATACAAGTTTGACTCCTTCTTTTCCTGTATATGTTCGAACAGCATAGTATGTATTTCCCCCTTTTCGCAAGTCTTCAAGTAAAGGCAGTATTCCCTGAAAGAGATCATGCTTGTCATCTATGTCCTTTTGAATTCTGTTTGGGTGTTCAGCTAGAAAGTGGAGAATATTATTAATTTTGTATGAATCAACTAGCTTTTTGGTTGTAAGTCTTTCAATACTCAAATACACAGTACTACGAGGAATCTTTAAGTTTTTAGATATATCGTAAGCCGTATTTTTTGTTTTATCAGTACCCACACTAAGCAAATAAGTATAGATTTTTGAGGACTCAGGAGAAAGTCCTAATTCGCTCAAATCATTAATTAACTTTGTATTTATTGTTTCTGTCATAAATTATGTCGAAAATAATATGTATTTATAGCTTTATCTATAAGGCTATTTAGATAATTACCAATTTTATGTACATATATACTGTACTACATATAGGGCGAGATGTAAAGTGTTTACATTATCAAATTAGCAAGCGAATTAGCCGCTAAAAATAGCTATAAATTAATATGAAAAATACATATAGAATATTACTAGCCCTAGGTATTATCATCGGTATTTTTGTATACACACAACAAAACCCACAAGACACCTCTCCTTTTAAAGTGGGTGTATCCGTACCCCTCACCGGTGATGCAGCAAGTCTTGGTGAATTCTTTAAAAACATATCTGACATGGCAGTGGAAAAAATAAATAGTGAAGGAGGTGTAAATGGGCGCAAGATTTCACTGATCTATGAAGATGATTCATGTGCACCAGCTAAAGCTGTCAGCGTAATTCGAAAACTCATATCAGTCGAAAAAGTTAAAACAATCGTAATCTCAACATGTAGTGGAGCAGTCGTTCCGACGGTTCCTGTAGCAACAGAAAATGGAGTATTTTTATTTTCAGGCATAGCAACAAGCCCAACTCTCACCGATATTAGTCCAATGTTTGCACGTACTGTTCCAAGTGACACAAGCCAAGGTACAGCACTCGCTAACTACTCGATATCAAAAGGATTTAAAAAGATTGCGATTATTCATGAGATGACTGATTATCCGGTGTCTATCAAAGATGCATTTGCAAGCGTATATACAACAGATAATGGAATGCTTCTTACAGAGGGTTTTGCAGCAGACAAATCAGATTTCCGAAGTATCTTAGCTAAAGTAAAAGTAGAAAATCCTGACGCGGTCTTCTTTATACCTGGTTCCCCCGCTGTGGCCGATCGATTGATAAGTAGTTTTGGAACGTTAGACTGGAAGGTACCACTGATGGGAGGTGATATATTTTCAGGTGGTAGTGAAGTTGTCATAAAACACAAAAATACAGTTGAGGGCATGGCCATAGCTGAACAGAAAGCTGGCCCAGATACTGCTGAATATGTAGCATTTAAAAATGAATACAAACAGCGATTTGGAAAAGATTTAATTTATGAGTCACGTGCACAAGCACAGTACGACCTCTTCTTTATATTACGTGATGGATTTAAGAAATATGGAGATAATCCAGTTGAGTTAGCAAAGTGGGTGCGTACAGTTAAAAACTATCCAGGATTTGCAGGAGGTATTACAATCGGAGAAAATGGTGATGCAGTTGGAGGGCACGCGGTTAAGGTGATTAAGGATGGAAAGGTTGAGGAAATATAGATTATCTCAAAACATAAACTCCCACGTAACTAAGTGGGAGTTTATGTTTGACAAGCTAGACTATTTTAAAGCCGTCCGCTATTTCTTTATTCCTTCACTTCAACCTGCTTTCCATCAACGACCTTCTTAATCACATATGGTTTTGTAAATCCTCTTTTACCATCAGAAATGAGATTGCCTGAAGACCCACCATATGTTTTTAGACTGGAGAGATACGCAGAAACTTTTTCTGTATCAGTGCTATGAGTAGCTTTCATTGCCTCAGCAAGCATCATTACTGCATCGTAGGCAGAATCAGCTCCAATCTCTACCTCCCTTCCATTGTATGCTGCCTTATATTTTTCCTCAAAATCTGAAGTGGGAGTTAGAAATGTGAGAAACGTCATTCCATCACAGGCCCCCTTACACTCAGAGATTAATTTTTGGTCAACCGTGATTGAAAACATTGGAAGGTTTACCTTCAAATCTCGAAGTTGTATAGCTGTTATATCTATCAAACTGAAACTTGAATTTGTCATAATAAGAGCATCAATGTTTTTATTGTTTTTAACCTTTAATACTTCGGCTCTCACATCTTTTGTATCAACTGTTGGTTCGTATGTAAGAGCAATCTTTCCACCTAGACTCAAGAATCTTTCGCTAAATGCCTGTGTCTGTTGTTTATTCCATACATCTTGAGCTCCAAACACTGCAACATTTCTATACCCTTTATTGTAGACGTAGTCCGCAAGATTTCGAGATAGTAAATCATCGTGAGGCCAAGTGTTAAAGAGGTAGGGACTACCTTCATTGAACTCTTTTAAGCCAAGTGTTGGAGAAATTACAACTGTCTTAGTTTGATCAGCAAGTTTAACAAGAGGTATACCTGAGTTTGACCAATTTGGGCCAATTATATATTTAACCTCATCCGAAGTTGTTAATTTACGAAAGGCACTTATTGCACGAGAAGGGTCACTCATATTGTCTTCATGCGCAACAGTTAGTTTTTTACCGTCAATACCACCTTGCTGATTAATTTCCTTTACAGCAAGATCAATACCATTCTTAGAAGCCTCACCCCAAGAAGCGCCTTCCCCACTTAAAATTAATATACTTCCCAATTTTATTTCATTAGTAGAATCTGTATTAGACTTTTTAAATAGAGTCGTGTTTGAACCGAAGAGCACCACCAGCACAATTAGTATTCCAACCGCGACCCGAATATTTGTTTTATTCATAAACATACGTGTTATTTGTAATGCAATGATTGTATAAGTTGTACAAATATTGTAAATTGTGTCACAATTCTAGCATTTAAAAATGCTATTTTAAGCCTTATTTATATGTGTATAAGTGTGTTGACAGTACTCCAACAACATATATGATATATGTATGTTAGAAACAATCTTAAAACAAGTTGGGCTTACAGATAAGGAAATACATGTGTATACGACACTAGTAGAACAGCGACGACTTACACCCGCCAAAATAGCCAAAGCAACAGGCTTAAATCGCTCATCTGTATATAGTATTGCCAAAGGGCTTATGAGGAAGGACCTTGTTCGAGAGGACTACGCAAAAAAGCAGATCTACCTCTCTGCCCTACCTCCCGAAAATCTGAACAATCTAATTAGAAAAGAGGAACGTGAATTAAAAGAGAAAAAGGACCTCATTGGTAATGCCATCTCTGAACTCCAAGCTATAAATATCAATACAACCTTATCAATACCTAAAATTAGCTTCGTTTATGAAGAAGACTTACTGGACTACTTATATGAACAGTCTCCTGTCTGGAATGAGAGTTGTCTAAAGTATGATGGCGTTTGGTGGGGATTTCAGGACCACACGTTCGTAGAGAACTACAAAGTCTGGATTGATTGGTTCTGGGCTACTTTTGCGCCAAAGGAGATATTACTCAAGATGTTTTCAAACGAATCGTCTACTGAAAAAACTATGAAGACAAAAGGCTACGCTCGGCGAATGGTGCGTCCCTGGAATGGAGGCACAGACTTAACTTCTACTACATGGATTAACGGTGACTATATTGTGATGATTACCACTCGACAGCGTCCGCACTACCTCGTGCAGATTCATGATAAGACACTTGCACACAACATGCGTGAGATGTTTAAAAATATTTGGGAAAATCAGCAGTAAAATTAGAAAATTAAAGAAAAAGCTGAATAAGGACTTTTATATTATTAGAAACAAATAGCAACTTAGATAAGTCCCCCTGCTTTGCCGTCTTCAATCTTTGAAGAACTCTCCTCTTTCATAAACCTATCTAAGGTAAAAAAGTCTGCTCCATTTAAAAAGACTACTAGAGCAGCAACTGACAATCCAAAATCACGAACGCCTGTGGCATCAAACCCCACTGTATACGTAATTTCGAAAATATGTAGCATTAGGAAAAATGAGACAAATCGAGTAAAGAAACCAAGAAAAAGAGCTACACCAAAGAATATTTCAAACGCAGCGTTCAAATAGACAATTGTCTCAGCACTAAGAGACGAAAGACTTACGACCCAATCCGGAATATATGCTACCCATGCAGTAGGGTTGACTATCTGATTTACCCCGAACCAAAGAAAGACAAGAGCAAGCCCTATTCGTAGAATAGTTGGGGCTATCACCTTTCCAGTATTTGATATCTTTTCAATATATTCTTTATTCATATAATTTGTTTAAGTTTAATTCTACTATACTAAGTCTACTATTAACATATCAGCTAAAACATCTTTGCTGGAAAATGTGTTGCTGCACGCATCGTACTATCTGCATTCACAATAAGATATTCAAAAGTGAAGTCAAAGATAGTATCTTTGCTTAAAATTGAATTATCCACCAGACGCTTCATTAACATCTCCGGCTCAATAAAAAACAAACCAGTGGTGAGAGCGTCCGCAATCGCGGTCGAATTTTGGGCAGTATTTGTAACTACCCAAACAGCGCTTATGTGCTTTGGCGAAATTGCCGTATTTGGATTAATAATATGGTGATAATTCCTCCATACTCGCCTATTACCAGCAGATCCACAAATACTTTTATTTAAAATTTCTGCAACACCTATTATCTGTTTTGGATTATCGGGATGTTCGAGCCCAATACGAAGTGGAATTTCCTCAAGGTCAATAATGTTTGAAGTTTTATTTATACCCGTCTGCTTTTCAGTGTAGCTCTTTCTCTCAGAATCATAATGCGAAATATCTCCGCCAGCATTCACTGTATAACTTTCAAAGCCTTTTTCTTTCAAAAGTTGACCAACTATATCGATTGCGTAGCCCTTACCTATTGCCCCAAAGTCGAGCATTACAGGTTCATAGACTGTCAAAACTGGATGATCATACTCCATCACCTCATCCCATTTTGGGGCGCTCGGTATAGCTAATTTTGGATTCAAAGAATATGTCGAATCATACCCAGCATCAGATAGTACTCTCCCAACAAGAGGAGTTACCAAACCGTCTGTAGTATCAGACATGTTTCTATACAGTGTAAAAAGATTACGTGCATCTTCAGGAAATATGTAAGTGCTCTTTTTACCTTTAGGAGCACGAGCGATCTGTGCCACTAACGAGTCAGACCGAAACCGTGAATATATACTCTCAAAATCTTCAATTCTTTGTTTTATAGAGGCACCTAAATCATTTATATAAACACTACCAGTTGAGCTAGATGCATCAACTGAGTTAGATAGGTCTGACACTGGCACATCAGAGACTTCCCCTTCAACCAGCCACGTAGTACCTGTTGCTTGAAATGTAATACTAAATTTCATAAAAGAAAATAAGTTAAACGATGTACAACAACTAGACTTCGTCGATAAATTGGCATTAGGCCTTCGCTGAAACCTTTATCTTTGAGAGTGCGTCATTGAAACCTATTGGAGTAAGAGATGAACCAGACACAAAATTAAGATGAACAGAATCAATGTTTTTACCAATAATTTGTGCACTATAACCGCCAATGAACTTTTGTACATATCTCTCAGACTTTCTATCGTTTGCCATCGATATAGCAGATGTATTTGTAATCACATCATCTTGTAATGTTACAGACACCTTAATCTGTTCAATACCAGCCGGTGACTGATATGATCCTACAGCTGTATACGTGCCATTTTTGTAGAGTAAGGTTTTTCTTGTATCAGCTGGAGTAGTACTTGGAGGGTTTGATACTGGCTTTGTAGGTGTTGGAGTAGGGATTGGCGTAGAAACTGGAGACCCAGAGGATGCTGATTCAAATTCGTCGTCTCCTTCATCTTCGTCATCGCTACTCTCAATACCTGCAGATGTATTTCCAATGGAGATCTGATCTGCCACTTGTTGTAATTCAGCAGACTTTTTTCCTGCACCATACAATGCGTAGCTAAAGACAGCACCTACAGTGAGACAAAAAACTACAATACTTCCTATCAATTTACTCATATTATATTTCATATATCAAATAGTATATCCTATTATATATAAAAATTGTGAAGATTAGGTGAAGGGAGGACTGGCCTATTTAGAAACTATATGATTCTTTACATGTAAAGACATTGTCTCTGCAAGTGAAGGTGGAGTAGTTAGAGGTTCACCATTTTTTCTATCAAGATACGTTAAAGTTAAGATATAACCAATTGAGCTTGTCATAAACGACTGGGGTTTCCTAACTTCTATAGAAACATCAGGTGTAGCCACAATACTGGTAAGAGCAATTCTATCACCTATAGAAACAGAAGAAGTGTACCCAGCAACTTGATTAACAACTCTAAATAGAGCGACGTAGTGAATAATTGATGGAGTTGATTTTGTACTTATACTCATATCAACAAATACATCATAACCACTCTCTGTTGGCACCTTAGCCAAAATACGCCCAACTGAAATATGTCCATTAACGGCACTGTCTGTAAAATCTGCCTCTCCCCCATTTAGTTTTACATCGACACCAGTTTGTGGAACGCGCAGCGCTACATTACCAATCAAGGTTTTCAGAACAGCATCACTCTGTAAAGTAGATGTCTGTTTACTTGTACCAGACGTATTATTTCCTGCCGCTTTTGGTACTCCAGGGCCACTGTCATTTGAACCATCTGTTGAACTATTCAAATCACTATATTGATCATCCACTACATTTTTACTCCCCGTTAGACTCCACCCATTTACACTAAAAAGAATAGCAATTAAAACTATAGCTCCTACTACTATTAAACTTATTTTGGTTTTTGAATTCATATATTTATAAAATTTGGTAATAGATTTATGGGAATATTTTGTACTTCTAAATTACAAACTTACAGTACTTTTTGACCATTAATCAAACGAATAAGAATCATAATGAGTGCAATAATAAATAGTACATGTACAAAACCTCCTAAAGTATACGAAGTTACTACGCCAAGAAGCCAAAGAATTATTAATATAGTTGCAAGTGTAGATAACATAAATATGGATTTTGATTATTTTCTAATTGAGGTAATTGTAAAATAGGATACCTTTTACCCTTATAGTAATTAAGCCGTCGGCAATGTCATTCTCTTACAGATAGATGCGACGCGCTAATATATAAGGAAGTTCACAACTAAAAACACCCCTCTCTGGGGTGTTTTTAGTATATTACTGCAAATTTTAAGAGTATTGCTTTTTGCAATCAAGCTCTTCAATTTATCCAAATATACTGTGCCATAATCTCATAAATAAACTTTCATTAATTGTGATGTTTGTTGACCCATCTTTAGCAGTATATTTTACTGTCTCTGATGTTGTTACTTTTCCTGAAGCATCTTTTGCAATGATACTTACATAATATTCTGTACCTAGATTCATACCTGTAAGAGTCACTGTATGGCTTGTACTTAAATTATTATCTAAAATTAAAGTTCCTAAAGTACCACTAGCTGAAGAAGTAGCAAATCTAACTTCACCGTATGTTTGAACATCAGTATTCCAAGAAACAGTAGTTGAGGAAGATGATGTAATAAATCTGATCTTCTTATAAATTACTGGCAAGTGAGAATCTGTATTTGTGCTACCTGTAGTTGATGCATGTATTGTTTCATTAGATCTAGACTGGCCAAAGATTCTTCCAAACCAACTAAACCATGGACGATTACTATTATTACCTCTCTCTACGTTACCATTACTTTTAGTCTCAAATTCTCCTTTCGAATTGTAATTTGAGTTAGACTTTGTCTCCTCTCTTCTTTCTTCATTATCACGGTGCATAGAAGATGAGGCTTCAAAATCTGATTTTGAATTAATATGAGCGTCTGAATCACCTAAATTAGATCTACCATGTATTTCTAATTCAGTATTATTTTTAAGTTCAATATTACTCAGAACTGTTGTAGGGCCTAATAATGCAAATTTATGTGAATTGGAATCTGCATTTGCAGAAGCTGTTTGAAAACTCGAGAAGGCTACGACAAGAAGGAATGCGGGGATGATGATTGTTTTGGTATTTTTCATATAATTTATTTATTAAGGTTAATGCATGTAAATCTACTATGTAGCCTTATTACCCTATGAGACGCCACAAGTTAATACCTCTTACCAAATACTGAATTGAATCAACTACCATTTTCATACTACTCAGTTATAAACCCCAACAAAAAAGTGAGCGCTTTTAAAAGTCAGCTCACTTTTTTGTTTTATCAGTCAATTTTTCTTCATCGAACCTGTTTCTCAATACTCATCTCTCAGCACATGTTAGATAGCAGCAAAACTACCTTGAGTAGAAACAGAGACATTACCGGAAGCATCTGTTGACTGTGCAATGTAGTAATACATTACCCCTGGTGTTAAATCTGAAAGAGTTACAGTTTGAGAGTTAGAGAAGTTCACACTCGCAGACGCATATGTTGAAGAAATTATAGGCGCAGCAAAACTGTGATTTGCTTCGTACGTCGCTAATGGTCGTGTGTCATAGAACACTTTTGCAGAAGCTGCTTCATTTGTATTCCAACTTACAGTTGCTGAACGTGTCGCGAGTCTATTAACAACTGTTCCTGACATTTGTGGGGCGGAAATATCAATACCCCTACCCGCTGCCATCACCTGATTCAATGTAGCCATTGTGAGAGGACCTACTCTACCAACATTTGGAAGATCATATGCAACCTGAAAATTTTCTACAGCACGTTTAGTTAATTGACCAAAATATCCTGTCACCAATCCCTCTGGATAAATAGCTGGATTAGATGCAAGAAAGTTTTGTAAATTAGTTACGTTCATACCGGATGAGCCAACTCCCATTTGAGATGAAATTGGTGCAGCTGCGAAAGCAACGCTGGTAGTTACAAACGAACATACTAGTATTAGTGAGAGCAAAAACAAACTTATTTTAGAATTCCATAATTTATTTTTCATAAGATATATTAGATTAGGGTTTAATAATCAATATTTGTTGTCATCATATTAATGACGACCGACCTTTGCGACTATTAAGACGACACTTTAAATAGTTGCTTACCGGGAAATATAGAGTTACAGTTATAAGTAAGAAAGTTACTATCGAACTAGATACTAGGCCTAAATTACCTCGTTTTACTAGGTATATCTAGATATACTCACCCAGAAATAAGACTGAACTTTCTTCGTCTAATACTATGGAAGACCTGCAAAACAAATTTCTAGAAGCATACAATAGTTATTCAGAAGCAATATTTCGGTTCTGCTTTTTCAAACTGAATGACCGTGAACTTGCCAAGGATTTAATGCAGGATACTTTCGCAAAAGTATGGCTCACCTCTTCAAAGCAAGATATCCAAATACACAACATCAAGGCTCTCATTTATAAGATTGCAGGGAATTTAATTATTGATGAATATCGAAAGCGCGGGAGGAGAGATGTTGTGGCTTCCCTTGATGTGTTACATGAGGACGGTTTTGATCCATCATTTGACGACACAGACTCTGTCCGAAATATAATAGACGGTAAGGAGGCTATAAACCTTATCTCGAAAATACGTGACCCTTACGGGGAATCTGTACTGATGAGATACGTTCAAGACTTGAGTATTTCTGAGATAGCCGAAATTACCGGAGAGACAGAAAACACGATATCAGTAAGAATACATCGAGGAATATCTATACTTAAGAAACTCTACAATCATGAAAAATAAAGAACAACATAACGAGATTGAAAATATTGAAATAAAAAATCCGCCAATTTTAACGGAAGAGATTAGCCACGTATTCGAAATAGCTTCTAAATTCAGTCTTACTGCCGAAGAGAAGTTAAAAGGCGAAAATGAATTTAGAACTCTTCTGGAGAAGGGCCTCCCTGTTGTTTCTGTCCCTAGTCCATATTCTCAATATATAATCTCAGCACAAAAGTTTTTTGAGGGGTTTAGTAAGCAATTTAATTCTCATAAAATATATGATTTTGCTTTAATAAACAAAAAGAAATTGTTTCAAATTGTGTTAACTGCATGTTTTATTTTTGTGTGCGCAACAGGCACCACATACGCAGCAAATATGTCACTCCCAGGGGACCTTTTATACCCAATAAAAATAGGACTAAATGAACCTCTTGAAAGCATTTTTTCAATTAGCTCGGAAGCCAAAGCACAAGTTGCAGTTAGACACGCTGTCGAAAGAGTTAAAGAAGTAAGCAAATTGAGCATGATGGACAAAATTAATCAAAATAATGAAATTAAACTTAGTGAGGCAATAGCTAAAAAGTCAGGAGAAGCAAGAGAAAGCATTATTAAGCTTGAAAGTACTGGCCACTTGAGCGCCGCAAATAATATCAGTGCCAATTTTGAGAATTCTGTAAATATATATAAAAAAGATATTGAAACTGTCTCAAGATTTAATTCTGAATCAGGACATGGCGACACATTACAAAATGTACTTAATACTCTTAATGGAGAAATCCAAAAAATTTCGAAACCTCAGAATAAACAGAATGAAACTATAGATACAAATACAGAAAGGAGTGAATATAATAAGAAGAACCCAAGATATAGAAATGACAAGAAATATAAACAAGACCGCACGTCAGATTATGAACACGCAAATATTAACAATCAGAATGGTGTTAATTTATTAATTCCAAGAAAAGAAGCTACTACTTCAGCACAGCCTGTTTACACAGGAGCACTACCCGCCACTTCCACAGAAGAAAAGTCTTCAGCAACAGAGATTCAGGTTTTAACTCCTGAGCACGTACAAATCCCTTCAACTTCAGCGGCATCTCAAATATCTGTTCCATCAACTCCAGTCCCCGACGTGTCTATACAAGTACAGGTACCTGTGTCTATCCCCTCAGTAGTCACACCAACAGTGCAAATCAATATTAAATAGATATAAGAAGAAGAGAATACATTTCTAAAATGTTTTTAAATGGAAGCACTCCATACACTGTCAAACACAAACCTCTGTGTTTTTGCCATCTCAGCACTCTCGATAATAAGGGTAAATATCTCCGTATCACTCATTGAAAAAATATAAATGCGATCTTTAATTATAAATTGGTCAGTCAGACCTGCCTTATTTTTATCATCAAGATACTTCACTTGGTGATAGGGTCTCTTATTTTTACTAACACTGTCAACCCACTCTTTACTCTTAATTCCTCCAAAAATAATTTCTCTAATTTTATATTCCTTAAGATTTTTGAGCACTCTGTTATATTCCTGCACTACCTCTGGAAATTTTTTTGATAAGAAGCCTATATTGCCCATCCAAAGGCCCTCTACTTCCTCTTGAAAAAGAACGTCAAATGCTTCTTTATATGCTTGGCGTATTCCCTCTATACCCTCAAGCATTTGCACTTTTGGTTTACCTGATACAGATCCATATTTTGCAGTCAATTCAGGAAGAACATCATTAAACTGATTTTTTCTAAAATCCAAAATCTCACCTATTCGTTTTGGGTGGACAGCTGAATATACCTTTTTCTTTCCCTTTTTGATTTCTGAAACAAGACCTAGTAATTGCAATTCATCGATAATGAGATACACCGTTGGACGCTTTAAAGATGCACGCTTTGCAACTTGAGTCATTTGTCCACTACCTAGTTCTAAAAGGGCGTTATAGACAACTGATTGCTTTTCAGTTAGCCCCAGCTTTTGAAGTATTAATTGATGTTCCATGATTATATAGTAACAGAAGCAGGTATATTATGTCAATATAACTGACGATATTTGTATATTATCTATATTTCCCCTTATATTTATATATATTGTTGATTTTATTATGAAATATATATTGACATATTTAATATATCGTATTACAGTACTATAGATCGCTAAGTGAAATCTACAGAGGATTAAAATAATAACTTAATAAAAAAATATGAAAAAAATAATTATTACAACAATTTGCATACTTATTCTAGGCTCTATTATCTATAGTTCATCAAACAGTCACAAGAATCCAACCGGAAACAAAGATGAATCTACTAAGAAACAAGAAGTTACCATTGCAATGGTTACCTTCCCTGGTTATGGTCCGCTTTTTCTTGCAAAGGATAAGGGATTCTTTACTGATGTTGATGTAAATCTTGAAACTATTGAATCACTGGGAGACATACGTGCTGCAGTAAATTCAGGAAATGCAGATGCATACATAGCAACATATGACATGTATCAATCAATAAAGGGACAAAAACCCTCAGGTATAGGTTTTCTTGTTGTGGATGAATCACACGGAGGAGACGGTATAGTCGTATCAAAGAATATTAATTCGATAAAAGATTTTAAGGGTAAAAAAGTTGGTGCTGAACCTGGGTTTCCTCCTTACCTCATACTCCAGTATATGCTAAATAAAGAAGGTATGACCCTTAAAGATATTGATTTCAAAGATCTACCCACTACTGATGCAGGCATTGCGTTTGTGGCAAACAAGCTTGATGCTGCGGCAATATTTGAACCTAGTCTCTCTGCAAGTTCTAAAGCAAGGTCCGACTCAAAAATACTTGTAACGAGTTCAGATCCTGAAATAAAAGGCCTTGTTCAAGATATCCTCTTTGCTAATGAGACATTTATTAAAGAACACCCAGAAGCGTTGACCAAAGTTGTTGAAGGGTATTTCAAAGCCCTCGAATACATAAAAACAAATCCGGAAGATGCATACACAATTATGGCTAAACACTTTAATGTGTCCCCTGCTGAAATGAAAGATTTTACTAGTGGTATTAGTTGGATTTCAAAAGAAGAGAATACTTCAATCTTCAATAAAAATTCAAATGTGAATGTATACAAAACATTTACATTGGTCGGAGATTTACTTGAAAAAAATGAAGAGACTGATGTACGCGTAAACTCATATGAAAAACTTACAGACTCTATTCTTAAAAATACAAAGTAATATATCTTCGTCAAGAAAATGGCAAATTGATACCCACCGAAGTTCGACTTCTCTCTACCTGTCGATCCTTGTCTTGCTAGCAATATGGACTTTATTAACCTCCTCTCTCCATCTCATTGATGCATTGTTCCTGCCATCCCCACTAGAGGTAATTAATTCATTCATAAAACTATTTACAGTAAATGATTTTGCTAAGGACATATTTGCCACCACACTCCGTGTATTAGTTGCCTTCGTACTATCAATAGCATTTGCAATGCCATTCTCGATACTAGTTAATGAGTCTAAGACGACAAAAAAGATAGCATTACCTTATATAGATTTCCTCCGGTATATACCTGTACCTATACTTATTCCACTCATGATTCTATTTTTTGGACTCGGTGAGAGCTCAAAAATAGCCCTCCTTTTCCTTGGGACCGTATTTCAACTTGTTCTCCTATTTATTCAGGATCTAGAAAATATTCCACAAGAATACGCTGATATGTCATTCACATTACATTTCACAAAATTAAAAATTCTGACAACCAAGATACTCTCTGCATTGCCTAATATGTATGACAATACTCGAGTTTCTCTAAGTTTATGTTGGTCATATGTTATTTTTGCAGAACTTGTATCTGCACAGACTGGCATTGGACACATGATTAAGGACGCCCAGCGCTTCTCTAACACGGGAAATATTTATGCTGGAATTATAGTAATGGCTCTAATTGGCTTTGGGTCTGACTTTATTATGAGAAGACTATACACAGTTCTTTTCCCTTACAAATCATAATGAGCTATATAGAAATAAAAAAACTTAATAAATCTTTTGCTTTAGATAATATATCAAGTATTCATTCACCTAAAAATGTTTTAAAGGATATTTCATTATCTATTGAAAAAGGAGAAATTGTATCACTTCTAGGCTCATCGGGTTGTGGTAAAACAACCCTGGCAAAATGTATCCTTGGTTTGGAAAAATATAATGGAGAGATTCTAATTGGTGGGGAAAATATCAATCAATATCTCAAACACAATAGAATCGGATATGTACCTCAAAAATATGCAAATTTTGAGCACCTCACGGTATATCAAAACGCTCTTATTGCATTCGACAAACCATCTGAATCTGATAGAGAAAAAATTGACCACGCTTTGAAAGTCCTTGGAATATACAAATCTAAGGACATGTATCCCAAAGCTCTTTCAGGTGGAATGAAACAACGACTAGCTATCGCCCGGGCATTATTAACTAACAGTGACATAATCGTATTTGACGAACCCCTTTCTGCGCTTGATATAGAAACAAAGCATCAAACGCAAGAACTACTGCTTCAAATTTGGCAAGAGTATAATAAGACTTTTATTTTTATTACTCACGATATAGAGGAAGCATTATTTCTCTCTCATAAGGTAGTGATTCTCGAAACTAATCCAGGTAAAATACGTGAAGTAATTAGTAGTCCATTTGATTTTCCGAGAGTTTCCACTATTAGATATGAAAAAACATTCCAAGATATTAGAAAATCTCTCTCATACATTATACGCTCTGAATCATTGAAAGGATTACTTTTTAGAGACTCACATGTTGAATCAACTACCAGTACAATAAGCAATTCAATTACATTTGGTCTTTATGTATGGCCCGGGAATGCACCCTTCTACTATGCTGATGATAATGGGTGGCTTGGAGGAATGAATAAATCAATCAATCTGATATCTTTTTCTGACAACGCTCAAAAGAATGACTATTTCGAACAAGGAAAAATTGATGTACTTCATGTTACTCTAAACCAACTTGAAGATATACAGAAAAGACACAAAAATATTTACGTGCTAGCAGAACTTGATAAGTCTTTTGGTGCGGATGGTATTGTCACTACCCTACCAATTAGAAATGTCTGTGAGTTAAAAGGTCAAAAAATTGCTGTCGAGAAAAATGAAGTCGGGCACTTCTTCTTAAAATATGTTTTGGCAAAAAATAATATGAATGAAGATGATATACAGATTGTAGACATGAAAACAGAAGAAATAGGAAGTGCCATTATTTCAAATAAAATTCAAACAGGTGTTCTTTGGGAACCATGGCTTTCTAAGGCTGTTGAACTTTCTGGCGCGACCATTCTTGCGGATACAATAATGTATGACGCTCCAATCGATAACATTTTAATCTGCAAAAAATCATTCTATCAGAATAATAAAATTGATTTAGATAAGGTAATTGAGCTTTTTAAGAGGGGTGCAAATGAATACAAATGTAACAAGGGAGCCTTTGCACACAAAACTGCACATATGGTTGGTATGACTGAAAATGAACTACTCAAAACGCTTGCGAAGATATCTTTTAATTAGTTCTTACATTTACGCCTTAATAATCTGCTATTACTTTACCTCAGCGCTGTCTTTATGGTCATGCCCATTTTCATGTCCGTGTACGTGTGGCTCATGAGCATCTTTATGATCCTTACCCACTGATGACTCCGCAGGCTTTGATTCTACTGATCCTGCTTCCGTCTTCTTTTCTCCACGTCCAAAAACTTTTGCAAAGAAAAATAGATATATTAGCTCTAGTATCCCGAATGTATTTATAACCAAAAGTGCGACAAACCACCATTTTTCATTTCTCTTTGCAGCATGCCAAAGTGCATATCCTTTTATAGCGATAGTCCAAAGTAATGCCAAGAAAAACAATATAGACAGAACTGAAATAGTAAAAAGTGACACTGGTCCAAACCCGTCAAAACCTCCTCCAAAGTGATTTCCGAACATACTGCCGTGGTATCCTCTACCGTAACCCTCTGCCATCCATGTTCCTGATTGCATCATATGATTTTGCGAAATCACGTCGAGCGACTGAATCTGCTGATTCATGTCGCGTCGAGGCTTCGTCCTATTGGACTCGACCTCTTAGCTCGACGCTTTTTCTGTTTTAATTAGTGTATTTACGAGTAATAGAGATATTATACACCTGCAAATTCAAGATTCAATAACAAACACTACGAGAATCTGTCCAGTTAAAATACAGTTCAAAAAAACTTAAAAACCAAATATTTCAATTAATTCTCCCGAATAATAGAATTCATAAGCCAACCGCCCAAAAGTATATGTTTCCCCACCCACCGTTACGATAGCTCCAGCCACCTTTGGATTATCTTTTGGTACGGATTTGCCAAACCCTAAGTTGAATATAGTAGCAACAATCTCAGGTCTATACGATAAGTCATACCCTGCTTTTTTCCATTGTTCTATCACTTCTCGAGCAAAGAGAGCGGTATATAAATAAGAATAATAATGATCTTTTGAATCAGTAAGTCTTAAAAAGCGAACTGAACTTGTACCATTGTTTGTTTCTTCACCCGGTGGTAAATCTAAAAGATGCTCATACTGTGGGCCTATATAATAAGAAGATGTTTTATCTTTCAGGTTCTTCTCTATTACTTCTGCAGTATCTTGTTTTACTCCGCTCACACCAAGTGAAAATTCTGACATCGTGCCGAGTATTTTGAGTGGCTCAAAGAATTTTTTGAATGATTCTCGGTCTGATGTAAAAAATCTAAGTTGCTCAGCAATCACGACGCCGACAAGCACACGCGGCGATATGCCCGCATCATATGCTGCTTTACGAATAGTCTCACGATCTTTTGTAAGCGCAGCAGCAAGCACTTTCCACTCTTCACTATCTGCCCATGCAAAAGATGTATCTGGAAAAACTTTTTTCCGAGCACTCTTGATTCCATCCTTGAGGGAAAACTGCATTTCTGAAATAGCTTTCACTGAATCATCTTTTGTAAGACTTTCCGATGATGCATCTTTAAAAAATTGATTACGCTGGTCTATTGAACCTCTCACTGTAAACAAATCAAGCTTCATACCAAAAAATACGACTATAAATAACACTCCCACAGCAGCTGATAAAGCTACTCCAATTTCAAAAATGAAAGAAAAACGATTTTCCTTTAAAGTGTTGTATACACGATTTCGTATATGCGAATATGTATAAGATATTTTATAAAATATATTTTGAATCAATTGAAACATCGCTCTATATTGTGATTAAGCTATTGTATTTGGCACACACTCGTATATTGACGTCTAGTATGTATCTACATTTCCAACAAACACCAATATAGTATACTGAAAGCATATGGCACGCAAAATTTTCTACATGGTACGACACGGCGAAAGTCTTCTAAATGCTGCACACATCCGACAAGGATGGGAAGGTAGCCTTAGTCCAAAAGGTATAGAGCAGGCAATCTCAACTGGCAAAAGACTTGCAAAGCATAAGTTTGGGGCAGTACTTGTGAGCCCTTATGTTCGTACAAAAGAAACAGCTGAAAATATCTGTGCCCAAATACAAAAAAAAGTTCCTCCTATGGAATTTGTAGACCTGCTGACAGAACGACGTAATCCTACTGATATAGTCGGAGAGTCCGCTGATGACCCAAAAGTAAAGCAAATTGTAGATCTCATTGATAGAAGTTTTCACAAAGATGACTACAGATATTCTGATGAAGAAAACTTTCTAGACCTAAAAGAGAGAGCTCGTAAACTCCTAGTGTACCTAGCGCACCGATCAGAAAAGGAAATACTTGTAGTGACACACAGTATCTTTTTGAAAATGGTTGCCTCTTTTGTACTATATCGAGACAGACTAACAGCTGATAAGTACAATTTACTCAGTTATCATAATGCTTCGAACAATGCATCTATCAGTATCTTTGAATACAACAGTGGCTGGCTTGGAGATGGATGGCTTGGTAGAAAGTTTTATCCAATATCAGAAAGATGGAAACTACTTGCATGGGACGATTTTACCGTCGAGGGAACCAAGGTATAAAGGCACTTGTTCTCTTTTTATATTCCTCGAACTCTGGATTTCCTTCATATTTTTTCTCAAGCATAGGTATACCGGAAACTTTCAAAATCAAAAAAGTTATAGTGATTGGACTTAAAAGCGCTATCAGCCATACATACGAAGATGCCTGAACAATAGTTAATGTAATAGGCAGTGCCATTATATATATTCCCCACCACTGTGTTACTTCTCCAAAATAATTTGGGTGCCGTGTGAAAGACCATAAGCCCTTTGTCATTATCTTTCCTTTATTTTCTGGGTTTTTAATAAATTTACTCAACTGATAATCTCCTACTGATTCAAACGTAAAACCTTTAAGCCATGCTAAGAAACCAAGTATCGTAATCCATGAAATGGAGTTAATACCAAAAATAGATACAGCAATCAAAGGTAAAGAGATAAGCAGCATCAGAAAACCTTGCAACATAAAAATCTGAATATAACTTCTCAATACAAACCATTTACCCCATGTGTCTCTCCAATTTTTATATCTAAAATCCTCACCCTTACCTTTATTGCGAAGTGCTATATGAGTTGCCAGTCTAACTCCCCAGATAGTGACCACTAGAGCAACCAAAAAAACATGCATACGAAATGGACCGTACACACCTGGAAATTGCTCCGCTCGAAAACCAT
The DNA here is from genome assembly GCA_021734945.1 of Minisyncoccota bacterium. GTDB lineage: Bacteria > Patescibacteriota > Minisyncoccia > Phycocordibacterales > CAIZLB01 > VEQN01. The sequence goes on from JAIPIA010000002.1 coordinate 205,597, forward strand.
ACATATAGAAATTGAACCATGCAATCACGACAAAGCCTATTCCCCAAACTATATCGACTATATCATTCCTCATTTTATATAAAGCATACGCAAAGAAAGAAGTCATAAAAATTCCAATAAGTATTGCTGTGCGGAGTATCGCCTCAGCGAAAAATCCTAAAAAAATATTTTGCATATACAGATATAGTACCACGCAATAGACCCTATGATCGGGTTTACGAATTTATCCCGGAAGAAGTAAGAATCGTTAAAACCTAACCTGTGATTAACCCCGTAAGTAAAAAGACTACTACCACTCCCAATATAGTCATAAGTATAGTTTTGTAGGATGAATCCTGACTATGAGCTTCTGGCAAAATATCAGAAGCACCTATATATAGAAGGAAACCAGCAAAAAACCCTAGATATAGAACGAGTGCAGTCGATGAAAAAGTAAAGAATAACGTAGAAATACCTCCAAGTACTGGAGCAATTGCATTTATAAACAAAAACTTAAATGTAGTTTTGAGTGAGTTTTTGTGTGCCAACATAAGCGATACAGTATTTAATCCATCAGTGAAGTTGTGCGCAAGTACTGCAAAAGCCATAGTTATACCTAACGTGTTTGAAACCTGAAAACCGAAACCAATACCTACTCCATCAAGAAATGAATGCGCCGATAAAGCTAAGGATGAGAATATTCCAACTGTCGGATGATGATGGTGACCGTATTGATCTTCGTGTGCGTGATGTATAAGAAGTGATTTTTCAGCAATATGAAACAATAAGAAACCCACGACGAGAGCAATCATTGGTAACCGCAGATTTATACCAGTCTCGTCAGCTAGTTCTACAAGTTCGGGCAATAAATCAAAAGCCACAACAGAAATGAGCACTCCAGCCGTAAAACCGAGAGTAAGATGCATCTTGTCTCTCCACTTGATACCTATAAGACCACCTAAGCATGCTGAAAAGAAAGTTAATGAAATGAATATGAATACCATATAATGATATAGTAGTATGTAATAGCACCCTTATGCAAGGGAATACTTGTGAACCTCCAAAAGTAAGGACACACTTATGCAAAGCTGACCTACAGGCAACACCAAACACATTATGCGAAAGTGGTACAAAAACATACATCAAAATATCAATGACATTTCAAAACGTGTCATCAATGTTAAGAATAATATAAAAGGAAAGTTTTTTAATCAGGAATACACCACCGACGAGCATACTCTTTGGAGTTTTACCACCTCCACTCAGGAAGCTTGGCACGTTATTCTCAAGACCTGCGAACAGGCTACTGAGTCACTTTATGTCGAACAATTTTTATTTACACCAGATCAAATAGGTCAACAGTTTATCGAGTTATTTATTAAAAAAGCTAAAGAAGGAGTCCATGTCAAACTAATTGTCGATTCTGCAGGAAGCTTTGCACTCGGACGATCCTTGTATCTAGATGCAATGGAAGAAGCTGGAGTAAAGGTAAAATTTTTCAACTGGATGCTCCCCTTCTCCAAGAACAGTAAGACACTTTGGTATTTTAGAAACCATCGAAGACTTATCATTGCCGATCGTACGACTATGATTACAGGAGGCACATGTATCGGAAAAAGAATGGAAGACTGGCGCGACACACAAATAAAAATTGAAGGTCCAGTTGTACAACAAGCTGTAAAAGTCTTTGATCAAACATGGAAAAAAGTTTATAAAAAACATACCCAAAGCCTAGGAACACAGTACAAAAGTGGAATAGACGGCTTTTCATATATTACTCATGCTCCACTTTTAGGTGAAAGACATGTGTATCACAGACTTATAGATGCTATTCGTCAAGCAAAAAAATGTGTTTACCTCACTACTCCCTATTTTGCACCCGACCACAGGCTTCAGCGCGTACTCGTACTGGCTACTAGACGAGGTGTTGATGTAAAAATAATCATACCAGCTGTTGGCGACCATAAAATTGTAGAACTTGCATCAAACACGTACTTCGAATTTTTATTAAGTAAGGGTATACAAATTTTTAGGTACAAGCCCTCTATGATACATGCAAAAACTGCTGTCATAGATGATGATTGGGCAACAGTAGGAACAATGAATTTGGACAGTGTAAGTCTTCGCTATAACTTCGAGTCAGCTGTGGTTATTACCAACCCACTTTGTGTAGACGAACTCAAAGATCACTTTGTGCAAGATTTAAAAGTTTCTGAAGAGATAGATTTGCAAGAATGGAAGGCCCGACCTCAGTTTCAGAAGTTCAAAGAGATGCTCGTATGGCCAATTAGAAAGTTTTTGTAGGGTTTTGCATATAAATTAACAAATCATATGAAAACTTAGACAGATTAAGTAATTATTGACATATCTATAATAATATGTTAATATAATATTTATCTTCAGGTAAAATGCTTGAATTGAATCCAACAACAGCAACCTCAGCCCCCCCCCCGTAAATATGAAAACTGCCTCGTCCCTCCTCGTTGTCCTCATCACCTTGCTCATTCTTAACACATCCTCCGCTGAAGCCGGACCTGTCCCGACGCTGATGTCGCCGGAAGCGGCAGAAGTGGCAGACAGGCTCAGCAACAGCACCTACTACCATAATGACGCGTTGTACGCTGTCTGGGTTTGGATAGGTCTCCTCGTCCTGTCCGGCGGCTTTACGATCAGATGGATTCTGAAAAACTATAGCCGCAAATCAAAGGACGGTCAGTGATAAAACCACTTTGACCGCTCCCCAGAGGCTCGCCTGACCCGGCGAGCCTCTTTTTTTACACTCAAATATTTGCAGAATACGTGCATTTCCCTAGGGATATGCTATTATATCCCGTATTATATAGATAAATTAAATTTAATGACTAAATGGGGCACTATTTAGTCAATAACCACTACATTGGCGATACCATCAGTTAGAATAAACAATCAAATACGAGGAACAGAACTCCGAATTATCGGACCTAAAGGTGAAAACTTAGGAGTAATGTCTGTTGCCGAAGCTCTGAAAATTGCAAAGGAAAATTCATTAGACCTAATAGAAATCTCACCAAAAGCCATTCCCCCTGTTGCAAAAATAGCAGATTATGGTAAATTTCAGTACGACGAAAACAAGAAGCAAAAGGTTGCAAAAGCCAATGCTAAAACTTACGAAGTCAAAAGTCTCCAAGTTAAGATAGGTACAGGAGAGCACGATCTCATTCTAAAGGCTAAAAAAGCATCAGAATGGCTCGGTGAGGGTCATCGAATCAAGATGGACCTCTTCCTCCCAGGGCGTACTAAGTACCTCGATGAGAATTTTCTCAAAGACCGTATGGAAAGACTTCTCCGTTTGGTAAGTGTCGATTTCAAAATCACCGAACCTGCGAAGAAAAGTCCTAAGGGTATGACAGTAGTTATCGAGAAGAAGTAATTATAAGGTGTGAGTGATGCGAAGTTTCTTCGTCAAAAATCCCCTTCCAATGAAACTTCAAGGAGCAATTTATTAGACAACAAGGCACTATAAGCTTTATGCAGTCGCATAAACGCCTCGCGTTAAAACTAGCCACACAGGTCGAGTCCAATAGGACGAAGCCTCGACACGAATCCGCAGATTCGGACGTTGCGTGGCATGATTTCGCTAAATCAAATTAATATGAAAACAAATAAATCTTTTTCGAAGCGAATTAAGGTTACTAAAAACGGTAAACTTATGGCTCGAAAAGCAGGACATAACCACTTCAACGCCAAAGAAAGTGGACGAACACAAATGGCAAAGCGTCGATCTTCACCAATCGTAATGACACAGCGAGACAAGCGACGATATTTCGCACAGTCTTCAATCTAGTCATTCCCTTTAATTAAACTAATCAAAATAATATGGTACGAGTAAAAAAAGGTGTTAATGCACTAAAAACAAGACGAAATATTTTAAAAGCAGCTAAAGGTTTCCGAGGTCCACGAAGTACAAAGGAAAAACTAGCTTACGAACAGCTCGCTCACTCATACGCAAGTGCGTTCGCTCACCGACGAGACAAGAAAGGTGACTTCCGACGGCTTTGGAATGTACGAATCAACGCCGCACTTCGACCGCTTGGACAGACTTACAGTAAGTTCATCGGCGCTATGAAGAAGAAGGGTATGGAAGTTGATCGAAAGACTCTTTCAGACCTCGCTCAGAACTCTCCAGCTTCATTCGAACGACTTGTAAAGCAAGTTACTGCGTAAACTATTGATAAAGGCATCACAACTGTGAAATGCACAAAAACCACTCAGAAATGGGTGGTTTTTTTGTTGCTTATATAAAATTTTAGAGATGTTTTTTAAGATAAGGCGTTTGACAAACTAGAACACTGAAGTAGTCTTTTATGCAGCACATGGTATCACCTTTGTGAACCACCTATCTGTGTCTTTGACATCACCCAGAACCTCTACACACCATGCCAGCGAAATTCAATACTCGTATCGCCTTTGAAGGAATAAATTTCAGTTTCAGCTCCTTCCCGTTCAACATCGCCCCTACGGGCAAGATTACCACCATCCCAGGAGCAATCCTTTCTTCAATTCAGCTCAGAGCTGAACCAGTTAATTGCAAAGAATGGAGACAGTATTTACTCGATGGAAAGATGGTTTGTTTCAAAGGAGTAAAAGCAGGAACTACTCAGGAAATTATCGAGGTGAATATGAGAGCCGAAAGATCTACTCCCCCAAACACTCATCTGATCATCTCATTCATCAAAATACCGACAACCTAAATTCAGTCTCCAAGATTATTATGCAACTCATGTCATTCTGTCTGTACCAGCAAGCATTTATAGTTACCTCAAAAATCCCATTCGAAATCTGGCAACCTCGTTGGGCCATCCTCCCAAACTGGACCTTGAACATTATGATTTCTATTCAAGCTGAACCTGAAAAAACAAACTGGCGAGACCAGCTCAAAGTTGGCTACCCTGTTATTTTTCGCGGTATCAAAGCAGGAAGCAAGACTGGAGAAATCACCACTAAGACTGTCACAGCTACACGTTGCGAATGCAAGCATGGTCACGGTGAAATCTGGGAAATATCGTTTTCTTAAGTGAAGTCACTAAGCGAAGACGAAACACAGCGCGAGGAGTTCCTCGCGCTGTTTCCGATTTATATTTTACTGAGTCTTAAATTAAAACACCGTCCCCTCCTTCACACTATCCACTCCATCATAGTTCTTGTATCCTCGCATAAGCTTTCGATCTTCTGAAACAAGTTGGAGGAGTTTGGTAACGAGCCTCTGAGGGTTGTTGTCAAAAATAATCTTTTTATTTGGCCGGTGACTTTTTTCAATCATCAACTTTATTATTTCGTCAGTTTCCCATTTTCCATCTCCCATCAAAATACCAATTGGCTTTTGATCTTCGAATGAGATAGTAAACTCGTGGTATGTACCGATTCGTCCTGGGCCAATAATGATAGCATCACAGGAACGAGTAAAAAGTAAATCACGTCCACTATATCCAAAACCTGTATATGTAATAAAATCCATATTCTCGAGGGGAAGCCTGTATACCTCTGTATGCTCTCGAACAGAAGATGCAGGTGAAAGCCCTACTGATACTCCACACATCTCTTTGCAACCAGCAGCTGCCCAATAAGGAAATCCTGTTGTAGCCCCAGACATCATAATAGCGCCCTGACGTGCAATTTCTCGTCCCACTTCTTTTGCAATCTCATATGATTCCTCACCGAGAAAACCCATATCAGCTGCTCCAGACACGCCAATCTTTGGAATAAGGTAATTTCTTGTATTATTAGTATTTAGACAAACAGGGCCCATATTATTTTAATTTATTAGACTTACAATACGTTTATTATATCAGATAAAATTTTAATTCACTTAAAGTGTTTCCACTATTTCGTACAAGGAAGAACATCGTTCAATTTTTTATTTGATTTCAACTTTTCCTTTTGGAACCCTCCCTTCAAAGACATCAATAATATTTTGAGCAGCAAGAACCGCCATCTCATCACGAGCGCTTGTACGCGCTGAAGCAATGTGAGGTGTTAATACTACATTATCTAGCTTAGCTAAGCCTTTTGCCAACTTTGGTTCAAATTCATATACATCGATACCTGCACCTGCTATAGTCCCCTTCTTGAGAGCATCCACGAGAGCAACCTCATCAACGACTGGACCACGTGCTGTATTTATGAGAATAGCAGTAGACTTCATCATCTTAAGAGTTTTCTCATTTATCATATGGTGAGTTGAAGGCAACAGTGGTACATGCAAACTTATGATATCCGCTTTTTTATAAATTTCTTCAGGTGTTTCGCAGAAAATCGCACCATATTCCTTTTCAAGAGTTTCATTTCGTTTTACATCATAGTAGAGAACTGGCATATCAAAACCTTTTCCGAGATGTTTAGCTACTCGTTCACCAATATGTCCCGCACCAAGGATACCGACAGTTTTTCCACACAAGTCAGAGCCAATGAAAATCATAGGGTCCCAGCCTTTATACTTCCCTGCTCGTACGTATCTGTCAGCTTCTACAAGTCGTGTAGTGAGAGCAAAAATCATTGCCACTGTGTGCTCTGCAATACAATCACTGAATGCTCCTGGTGTATTAGTAACTTCTACTCCACGCTTTTTTGCGTCGCCTAGGTTAATGTTGTTGTATCCAACAGCATAATTTGAAACTATCTGAAGTTGTGACCCAACTGAATCAAGCAAGGCACCATCAACTTGGTCTGTGAGCAAAGTCAAAATCGCATCATACTGAGTTCCCTTTTTTACTCGTGCTTTAAAAAATTTTATGAGGTCCTTGTTAGTTGGAGGAACTTTATACTTTCCAAGCTCGACTTCATATCCTTTATCCTTAAGCATTTTAAAAGCAATTTCCGGAATGTTTCTTGTAACAAATATTTTTTTAGGTTTTGTCATTTGATTTGATTAATTATAATTTCTGAGAGTTTGTATACAATTTTGTGAATAAAACACAAAAATGTACTAAGGTTTCCAAACTTCCTCGACTGATACGACCTCACTTATTGATTCACTTTTTGAACTACTGGCATTACCAGTTTTGACTGTCTTTATGTCTATATACATAAGAGGATTCCAACGATACGTATCGTCACCGTCATACGAAAGTATTCGATTGTATAGATTTGCCAATTCAGACAATGAGAGTGCTGTGGAAGTTGAAGAAGTTGCTAATGTAGATGTAGCACGAGTGACCGATGATGTTGCGAGAGAAAAAGAATATAATTTCCCATTTTTGGAATTTATAACCTTTGGCTTTAAATTTATCTTACTGCCGTCATTATAATAGACTGCTAATATCGCTTTTGCAGATAAAGGCATCGATATTGTACTTGTACTAATATTCCAGACAATATCATTACCTGATGACTCACAGTCCTGTGAAGAGCCTACATCATAAGCACGAAAAACGCATTCAAGAGTCGAGACCTGATCTGCAGGATCAATATTTACCCATAATCTTCCGTCTTTTTCGTAGATATTTTGAATCTTTCCAAACACACTTCCCTCAAGGGTACTAGCACCTACATTAATTTTTGGGATATTTCTATCTTTTTTAAGAATTACAGGAAGAGATGAAGTGAACTGAACATTTTGGGTATCAAGAGTAAGTTGGTACTGTTTACCTATGTAAAAAGTAAGTATAGGAAGAACTGCTATAAAAAATATTATAGAAAGAAGTTTCGAATACCACGTCACTACATTAAATTTAATACTCATATGTTTTATTAAGTACAGTATAACAAATATTTTCAATACTGGGGTCTAATTGAGTCAACTACTTTTTAATCAATTGCTAATTACACTCGATTCTTAAATACCATTATAAGACCATCCCAAGCAGGTACAAATGATGCCGTAAACCCGAAATTACATTCTTCAGCTGCTGTTCCTTTAAAGATCCAAGTATTAAAGTTTTTCATGTGTTCAGCACTATTATCATGTGAATTAGGATACTGGACCAAACCTTTCCACAAAGTATTATCAATCAAAATCACACCTCCTGGCTTCAGTAACTTCATGGATTCTATAAAATAATGCTTATAGTTCTCTTTATCTGCATCTATAAAAATAGCATCAAAAAAGTTTAAAGATGGTGTGTCAGAAGTAAGCTTTTCCAAAACTTTAGTAGCAATGCCAAATTCAAAATGAACTTTTCCTTCTATACCCATTGCTTGCCAAAATCTCCGTGCAGCAGGAATAGGTCTAGAATCTTCATCACATGAGAAGACTAGACCTCCCTCTTGGAGGCCTCTTGCAATAAATGCCGTACTGAAACCTCTAAAAGTACCTATCTCCAAAACATGCTTCGCGTTTATTGACCTCATAAAGACCTCAAGAAAACGAGCTTGTGAAAGTGGAACGCTGAGATATGAACGTTCACCTTTTTCAGTTGAACGAATAATGTAATTTGTTTCAGCAGATTCTGAAAATCTAATCAAAGAATCAACATATTCCTTGAGATTTTTATCAACATTAATATAACCCCCTCGAGAACGGGCAAGAGTATATTTTAAATCTCTTCGTATTGAAAGAGGGTGAATATTTTTGAATAATCTAGCTAGCCTAATCTTTATAAATAGAAATATTTTTTTAATCTTTTTCTGAAGTTTCTGCATGTTGTATATTTGGTTACTGATGTCTGTATTACTTAATTTACTGTGCCTGCGCGTATCTTTTATCTGCAAGATTTCCTCTGAATATTATTTACTAAGACTACTCAAGCACTACTGTCTCACCTTCTTCAGGATGGACAGCATTTACACCAAGATAGTCTCGAAGTCGCTGCGCTAAAAACAAAGATGATTTAGTCTCTCCCATTACTACGAATACTTTTTTGACTGTTGTGGCAGTGTCTTCCACAAAAGTGACTAGATGGTCCGAATCTTTGTGAGATGAATATCCATCAATTTTTTCTAGTCTTGCTCGGACATGTATCCTAGTTCCCATTATCTCTACATCTTTTGTGCCCTCTTGAATCACACGTCCTAATGTTCCCACAGCTTGGTATCCAATAAAAACTATAGTGTTGTTTGGGTCACCAAGATAATTTAATTCATGATGTTGAATTCTACCTCCATTGGACATACCTGACCCTGCCATAATGATTTTTGCACCCGGTTCTCTAAAAATATTTTTTGATTCCTCTGCATTTTGGATCACATGCAAACCAGGGAAAGAGAATATATCATGGTGATGACCTTTGCGCGCATCAGCTTGAGCTGACTGATTGAAGTCAGCGATCATAGTTTTATAAATATCGGTTAACTTAATTGCCAAAGGCGAATCAAAATACACGTTTGTTCTAGGAAGCTTATTTTCATCAAAAAGTTTGTGGATTTCAAAAAGTATTTCTTGAGCTTTTTCAAGAGAAAAAATAGGCAGCAAAAGAACACCATTTCGAGCGTGATTGTCTTTAATAATGTTGCAGAGCTTCTCAATACGATGCTCTCTATCTTCATGATTCTTGTCACCGTAGACACTTTCCATAAGGAGGTAATCTGCATCAGTAATAGGTTCAGTGTCTCTAAGAAGAGGTGTCGGACTGTTTCCAAGATCGCCTGTAAACACAATCTTTCTTTTTTTGTCTTCCCCTTCAGCTGTATATGTTACTTCGAACATACATGAACCGAGCACGTGACCTGAATCTTTTAAATACACAGAATATCCTGGTGATAATTGATGATTTTGGTGATATGGGATTGTTTGCCAAAGTCTAAAAGATTCTGACACATCCTCTTCTTCATACAAAGGAGGCACTCCATTACGCAGAGCACTCTGCGTTGTGAGCTTTAAGGCATCTGCCAACATAACTACTGCAAGCTTTTTTGTTTCTGGTGTTGAATAAATTACCCCTTTAAAACCATCACGAACAAGCTTTGGTACTCTACCTATGTGATCCATATGTGCATGGGTAATCAATAAAACATCAGCATTTATTGGATTATACAAAAAATCTTTATGATTGTTTAAATCTGCGTCATGAGTACCTTGCTCCAATCCACAATCCACAAGTATTGAGAAAGTATCTTTATGTTGAATTTGAGCGGTAGAATCTGCAATGCTCTGTGACACTGACTCTGCTTCATTTCTACTATTTTTTAGTAGTGGTCCTGTCAAAAGAAAGTTTGCACCAGTTACTGAGCCAACTCCCCCACAAAAAGTAAGCTTTAATTTTTCTATTTTTGATTTGGTATTTTTTTCCATATGTATATTGATATAAAACCTCCAATAGTGTCATCTAATAAGTCCTTAACTGTGTCTATCCAATACCAAAAATTTAAAGTGTCTACTCTAAAATATACCTCTAAAATCTCCCACGATATACCGACAGCCATCACTCCTATAAAAGTATACAGTAAAGTTTCTTTTAGACTAAGATATCTCAGAAAAACAAGAGTAAAAAGACCTGCCATTATTCCTCCCAGAATATGCATCGGTACATCTACCCATTTATATGTCCAATATAGATATAGATTGAACGCAAGCATATGCACTGCTATCACAGATCCAGCAAACAATAGTGCAAAATAGAAACGTGCGTGATTACTCATATGACTAATATTATACAGGACTATAAAGTTAGGTCGAATATGCCATGTGTTCTATAAATATGGTGAAATGCTAAAGAAACGCTAGAAAATAGACTCACTTCGTATATTTTCGTCACTTACTCAGAAATGGAAATGCGGAGCACTTCCATTTCATTCACTGCGCTAGAAAATAAAAACACCCACCATTTCTGGTGAGTTTCTTTATAAGGCACCCTGCGTATCAAACCTAGACTTTAACCTAGGGTGGGTTCTCTGTGTATGAGACCAAGGTCACATACAACTCGAGATCCCTGATTTAATGTATTGAAGTTGATACTACAAGACACCTTGAATTCATTATATACCTCTCTTTTATTTTGTGAGCTTTACATACTCACTGTGTGCGTTTCGTAATTATTTTTACTATCCTAAAATATCCTTCATATCAGGCGCATAAAGAATTTCGTCAGAAATGATTGAGTAATCCACAAGTTCTTCATCTTTGAACCAATGTTTTATCTCATCTTCTGCTTCTTTGACTGTACCAGAAGCGTGCACGAGATTTCTTATTGAACGATTGTCAATTTCAGACATCTGATATGAATCAAGTACATAGTCTCCTCGAATTGTACCTACATCAGAAGTAAGAGGTTCAGTTCCCCCAGTTATTTTTCGTACAATTTTTACAGCATGTGCACCTTGCCATACCATAGCAATAACTGGACCTGAAGTAAGATACTTTTCAAGTCTATTTAAAATATCATTCGCAATCGCGAGAGGGTCTGTAGTAGGAGGAATCTGACCTTTGTCTACAAAACCCTTTATACTCTTCTCCCCCACAGCTTGCATCCACCCTGCATCAAGAGTGTAATGCTGTCGAACCATGTCAGCGGTTGGGATCATGAGTTTCATTCCAACGAGCTTCAGACCAATTCGCTCATATCTACCAATTATTTCACCAATAAGAGTTCGCTGGATACCGTCTGGCTTGATAATAACAAATGTTCTTTCGTTTTTATGATGTGTTGGTGTTGATGATGTATGCGTCATGCGACTACTATAACATGTTTGTTTACTAAATCTGAGTTGATTGTTGAGGCTGTTGATTTGGTAGAGGTTTCGCCAATGGCGCAGCAGAAAACGCCGTAGAAGCTGCTGGTTTAGGCGCCATAGGTGGCATACCAAAAACAGATGCTGTTCCAGATGGACTTTGAGATGCAGGCGCCACAGCAGGTTCCTTCTTATATTTTTCCATAATCAAATCCTCAACGAGCGAACGATCCTGACCATACTTAAGGTATGAAAGTTCTTTTAGGTTTTCAACCATATCTGGATTACCCTTACTTGGCCATGTAAATTCTACGTTGAATGGGCGGACGGGCTTACCTCCTGAAAGCATCTTTACATAACAATTCATATTATCAATATTCATAATATCGTTTGAGGTAAACACGGGCTCAAACTGCTTCTCTAGGAACTCCGCGTCTTCTGCACCCACTCGGAACACACTCATATTTCCTACGTTTCCAAAGACTGCATCTTTAATTTTTTCATCTAGCTGAGCAATAAACTGGTGAGCCATTGTGAGGGAAAGTTTGTATTTTCGTGCCTCAGAAAGAATAGTCGAAATAGATGGAGTTGTGATGTTTTGGAATTCATCTATATATAGATAAAATGGCGCCATATCTTTTCCAAATGAGTCCACTCTCGATAGAGCTGCCATCAAAATTTTACCTACAAGGATAAGCCCGATAAGTGATGAGTTAATATCACCCAATCGCCCCTTTGCAAGATTTACCAACAAAATCTTTTTTGAATCCATTATTTCTCGAAAATTGAAACTAGATTTTTCCTGCGCGATGATAGGTCGCATAATATCGTTTGCCAAGAACACATCGAACTTACTTGTGATATATGGCACCATGTTCTGGAGTGAACCCTCCCCTCCTGCTTTCTCAGCAATATCTTTCCAGAATTGAACAACGATAGGATTTTTACATCGAGCAATCTTCATATCTCGGAAACTCTTCACGGCCATTACTCGAGAGACATCAAGAAGCGTACATCCACTATCAGGATCCTCGATCACAAGCATTGTGGCATTTCGGAAATATTGTTCGAACATCGGACCCATAGATTCTGGCACACCACCGTAGAGTTTTTGGAAAATACTAAAGAGTTCGTTCACCACGAATGTTTTTTGTTCTGGATAGTCTCGATTATATTCGAGCATGTTCAAAGACATAGGCCGCTCAACATGACTTGGATCAAAGTAAATAACATCCTCGTATCTCTCTTTTGGAATATGAGCAAGAATATCCTGTACATCTGATCCGTGTGGGTCAATAAAACACACACCATCACCGTTGTTGATGTCCTGCATAATCATATTTCGAAGCATTGTAGATTTACCAGTTCCTGTCTGACCAATAACATAGAAGTGTCGAAGTCTATCTTCTGGCGTCACATATATAGGTGTATCTATATTTCGGTGTTTGTTTGTTCCGAGAAAAAGATTTTGTTTTGTGAGACCATCATGTCCTGTTATCATAGCGCCTGGTAAACCTAATGGAGCTGGAGCACTACCAGCTTTTGATTGTTTGAGTTGATGAGCGCCCGCGACAGCCTCTGTCGGAAAGTGCATGATGGTTGTGAGTTCACGTGTTGAAATAGCTAAAGAATGAGACTTATCAAACAAACGATATGAATAGTTGTGAGTAAGCTCAGCAAGTGCAAAATCTTTTACTCGTTCAAATTTGAGTGCGTTTCCGAGAGAATTTTCAAATTGACCAAACGCAGATTCAATACCTGAAATAATATCTTCTGCTCGCGGACGACTTTCTGCAGATACTAGAACACGAATATTACTTTCAATAACAGGCGTCTGAATTTTTGTTGTAATTTGTTCTACAGCAATTGAATCAATGACTTTCGGCTCTTCTTTCTTCTCTTTATCACCTTTTGTGATTTCTTTATAAGTCTCTTTCGTCAATTCTTTGAATCCTTTTGTAAAATTACCCCAGAGAGTATGTCGTATATCTGTAGCCTTTTTGACAGCATCTCCTTTCTGAATAGCATCCAAAGCCTCTTTGTACTGTTTATTATAATAATCCCCCGCAGGATTAAGCATAATCTGAATAGCTGCACCTTCACCATCTTTTTGAATTTTTGAAAGTGCGTTTAAAATAACGTTAAGTGGATCATAATCAAACTGCTCATATGTTTTTATTGGGAATATTTCGCGCCGAACTTGCTTTGCCGTTGAGCCGACTGAAATGCCTTCTTCATTAAAAATATTGTAATTATCTTTCTTCTCAGCGAGTTTTGCATTTGGAAAAATAGAGAGAAATTGTTTCTCAAAAATATCTCGCTTTTGGTCAGGTACTGCAACATAAAAAACAAACTCTTCCCCGCCGTTAGATACAGCGAGCTCAATAGAAAACTGATTTTCAACCAAATCCGTACCATATGAAGCCTTTCCTCCTGTAGAAACAGAAAGCATACCAGCATAAAACTGTTCCATCGATGAGATAAGTTCTTTGAGGTTTTTTCGCTTTTCATCAGCATCACCTTTTGGTTCAGGTAACGCTACTTCATACAAAGTTTGTTTGAGAGCTTTTGCAACAGGTAATGTTTCTTTGAGTCCAGTGTACGGATATCCTTTTTTCAAATATTCAACAAGGAATCTATGAAAATCCCCATCTATATGAGGACTATTCATTCCTCGTGCAACTTGAATAGCATTAAGTACACCCTTTTCTTGCATAACCTCCATAAGACCCTCCATTCTTTTGTCATGCATTTCAGGCGCCAAGTCCAAGATGATTTCCCATTGTTCCTGCGCAGGCATTTTGTAATGTTCGTGAAGTACCCTATCAGCATTCTGAACACTATAGTCTGCAATTTCTGAATCTATAATATTTGCCCGTTCCTGTTGACGAGCTTCAGACTCTGGATGTGATGTAAGATTTTGCTCTCGACTTTGTACTACTGTACGCAAATAGTCGAGCTCTTCTTGGAGTGATGCAAATTGTTTACCTTCATATACGCCTGAGGGTTTTGCTTCTGTAGAGACACCAGATTGTGACTGTGCCTGCGATTGTACTTCTCTGAATTTTTCTTGTTCCATACTTCACATATTATACAGCGAGATACGAACAGCGTGAAGTTTTTCGAAGAATTTTATTCGTACATATACTTATTAATCTTTCTAATGGTCTTTTTTCTTTGCACTAATTTTCAAAGTTTTTCTCATACTCTTTTCCTCACTCTTTCGAGACGATTGAGCTGTACCCTTATGGTTCCTAGGATATGTAGGTAAATATTCCTCCAGAAGTGCCACTTTGTTCGCAAGAGTCATTTCTTTTTGTTCAAAAGCACCGTGTTCTCGATCGCACTTTTCCCAAGTCATATCAACCTTTTCGACTACAGTCGCTAGTCTCCATTGATATTCACCTGCAAGGACTGACATATGACGGACAACATCAGCATTGAATTCTTCTCTCTGCTTTTTGAGTAATTTCTCATAGAACTCTTCCATATCCTGGCGAAACTGATATCGCTGGATCTCTGACTCTCTTCTGAGTTCATTAATAAGAACAACCCTAGAATCTTCAAGCTCTCTATGAAGTTGTTCCGGTGTTATATGCATGCTCGCATAATATCACTCAGACATGAAGCGAAGTTCAAAAAGTTCTAAAGAAACTTGTGAATAAGTCATTTTTGGAGCCTTATATAAGTGTAGAAATATACAATAAAAATTAGTAGTGGGAAGTTGTCGGAGATGGAAATTTTAAATTTTACAAATAGTTTACGGATAGAATAAAATCTTTTTCAGGCCAAAAATTATTCACCATCAAGCTAAACCTCCGTCAAAATTTCTGCACCCTCCTCTGTAATCACAATAGTATGTTCAAAGTGAACACTTCTCTTTCCATCTTTAGTCTTAATTGTATAACCATCAGTATCTAGGAAAATATTTGCTTTGCCTTCGTTTAGAATAGGCTCGATTGCAACAACACTACCTGGAACAAGTACAGGACCCTGCCCTTTTTTACCAAAATTCGGAATGAATGGATCCTCGTGAACTGAAAAACCTACACCGTGTCCACCGAGATATTCTGCCATATGAAAACCGTATTTCTTTTTATAAAATTCATTAGCCTTTTCTATTTCAGCACCAATATCCCCTGTCTTGATTCCCTTTGGATATTCTTTTCGCCAATTCTTACACGCTTCCATTGCAGCATCCAAACATTCACGTCCAGCTTGTAGAAGTTTTCTACCTTTCTCATCTGTCTTATCTTCACCTCCAGCACAAACCGTAATAGCACTATCAACAATTCTGCCTTTATAAGAAACACCCATATCGAGTGTAACTAGATCACCAGGCAATATCACTCGAATCTTTTCATTTGGAATACCGTGTACAACTACGTCATTTATAGAGAGAACCAACGCTGCTGGAAATGGTCGATCAGCTCCCTCAGGGGTATATCCTAAGAATGCAGGAGTAGCCCCAGCTTCAGCTGTGAGCTTTCGAGCAAGGTTTTCGAGGTCGAGAGACGAGACCGTCTTACCCTCAGGTGCGTCGGACGAAAAAGCAGACTGCACTTCAGCATCCAAAGCAGCTAGAATATTAGCCAGGATTTTGCCTGCCTGTCGTAAGATTTCTATGTCCTGTTTTGACTTAGTTTGTAACATTACTGATACTGTACCTCTAATTCGATTTTATTTCCACCCAACCTTCATAGTATAAGAATTACCAATTCAACCCTTTTGTAATAGCTTGCGTCACTTGATCGATAGTCTGCTCACCATTTACGTGCACGAAGTTATATCCTGGAGCTTTTTCGAAATATTTGAGAGCTGGCAATACGTCAGTATCAAACCAATTTAGGCGTCGTTCTATTTGCTCCAAACTTGAGTCGTCTTTTCGTCCTTCGATTTTACTACGAGTAAACAAATGCTTCTTTGACCATTCTCGACTTACATCAATATGTATAACGATCGGTTTGGCGCGATTGTAAAAAGAGATAGCAGAATCAAATACGAGTGCTTCTTCGTATGAACGTGGCATACCATCCACAATGAGATGCTCCTCTCCTGTCATTTCCTCTATAAGTACATGTGCCCAATTCCACACAGCGAGAAAATCTGGTTGTCGTCCGCCTGTATCAGTAATATATGAGGCAAGCTTGTTTGTATATCCAGGAAGTTTAATAAATTCCCGAAATCGTGGACCTGTTTCGAGGTACATGATTTTTCTTTTTTCGTTATCCATCTTTTCAATATATTCACGCAGAATTTTTGCTTGAGTTCCCTTTCCACATCCTGAACGTCCTATGAAAATAAAAGTCTTTGGTTGCATTGTTATTTTTGAGTAATTTGTTTAACGAAAATATGCTAAATAAACTTATTTGTAAAATAATTATATCACACCAATGATGCCGACCTCGGTTGTGATGCGAGGTCGGTGTGGGAAATTAATTTCGAGAAACATGCACTGATAGTTTTTTCTTTCCGGCGAGAGAAAGTTTTCTATCAGAGATAAGAGATTGAAACGCAGCTCCCTTTGGCGCCCAAAACATTTCTTGTTCTAGTTTCTTGAGATAGATCCCCATTTCGCGCCGAGACATAAATGAATCGACATACGCCATATGTGCAAGACTCATATTCAGAATGGAAGGTTCAAAACTTCCAACCTAATTATACCATTTATCTATTAAATCAAAATTCTATAAAATTTCTTTTGGTAGAGACTGCAGATACAAAGCAGTACAAAAAGTGATAACCGCCATTGGAATAAACACTGATTCGTAACCATAATATTTAATAGCAAATCCTCCTGTTACTGAAGCGAGTCCTGAGGCTATAGAAGTGAGACCTTCCCATCCTCCCCAATCAGAAATTGCCTGTTCCTCTGAAGTGTGTTTTGTAAACATCGCATCATATGAAGGATTAACTAGAGCAATAGAGATACCAATCAAAATTTGGACTATTATTAAATCAAAAAAGCTGGTAATGAAAAGAAACAGGACAAAAGCAAAAGAACGAAGAAACAAACCGCCTATCATTATTCTTCTTTTTTGATGAATAGTTGATTCCCAAGACCTAAAAAGTAAAATCATCAAACCTGAAACAATCGAAAAAACTGCCCAGGAAGCTCCTGCTATTTCGATTCCTCCACCTAGTTTTCCGACGAACAGTGCATAAAAGGGTGCAAAAAGACCTGTAAGAAAAGTAAGGAGAGTACTCACGGTTATAAGAATTCGTATACTTTTTTTGTGAATTTGTTCCATATTTTTTGATTTGATGTAACTTTTGGTCGATACTTTTATTTATTTTGCTAACAATGTCATTTTGACATTGCACCAAGTACGAACTGTATTATTCTAGTGCTCCCAAAAACACTTTTTTAAATATTCCGCTATCTACTATATCTTGTCCTTTCCCTTCTGCCACAACCTTTCCCTTATCAAGTACATAAGCTCGATCTACAATTGGTAAAAGAGATTTTAGATTATGTTCAACGACGACTATTGCCATACCTTTTTTCTGATTGATTTCGTGAATTTTTTCAAAAACTTCTTGTACTACTTTTGGAGCAAGCCCGAGTGATGGTTCGTCGAGAAGAAGTATTCGAGGGTCTGTTATGAGACCTCGTGCAATAGCAACCATTTGTTGTTGTCCACCAGAAAGCTCTCGTGACTTTTGCTTGAGTTTAGAACGCAATGCAGGAAAAAGACCAAGAACCTCTTCGACTCGTTCTTTTAGAACACTTTTATCTTTGAGTGTGATACCACCAATTTCCAAATTTTCTTTTACAGTCAAATTTCCAAATACACGCTTCCCTTGTGGAACAAGGGTAATACCCATAGGCACCATATGATGAGGCTGACGTAATTCCTCACTGATTTTATTTTGTCGCCAATAAACACCGCTATCAGTATTACCGTTATTTTTGCGATTAAGATTTTCTAAACTTTTTTCTAAATTTTCATGATGTTCACTCGAGACAATAGGAGCAAGACCAAAAATTGCTTTAAGGATAGTAGACTTACCAGCGCCATTTGGACCCATAAGAGCAACAACCTCACCCTCTTTGAAATGAACATTCACGGAATCTAGAGCCTTTACTCCGCCATAGGTAACACTCACATTTTTGAGCTCGATGAGAGTTTCACTTTCGTTAGAACTTTTAGTCATATAGATTTAATACCCTAAGTATACAATAAAAGATACTCTATCCCATGGCACCTGTACAAAACATCACCTCAGAGTATACTTCGATTCTAGATACCCTATGGTATTCCCTTGTCAGAAAATCAGCTCACATCCACCCTTCAGTCACCCCCCCCACATCAACTCAGTACCTAATAGTCCTATGACAACAATCACACTCACCCCCGAACAGGTTTCATTAAACCTGTTCTATTTCGGCATTACGTTCCTCCTTCTCGGCTCAATCGCCCGCAGGTGGGCTGAACTCAAGAAGGTCAGATTCGGCGTCATGCAAGTACCTCCCATTGACGGAAGACACGGCAAGCTTGAAAAAGCTCTCATGTATCCACTCAAAATAATTGGCTATGTCCTCGCAGTAAGCGCGATTTGGGTCCATGTGTCGTACACCCCTATTACGTACGGACTTCTCATCTCTTACGTCCTAGTCATCTGTGTCTACGTTGGAATACCATTCTGCTTTAAACCGGACAAAGACTTTTCGGTCAAAGACAATTGGCAAATTCAAAGAGAAAGATTGATTGCTGCAAGAGGAATGTACGCAATCACAATTCTTTTTGTTCCAACTTCGATTTTTGGGAATTGGTGTTTCGGAAGCTTTGTACTCCTCTCTGTTTTTTTGTATGAGGTATTCGTTTTCTCAAACAAAGAACAAAAAAACTGGGAGGAATACGCCGATTTCGACATCGATCACTCAGAAGAGATTCCTCGGCCAACACCATCGACAGAGTGACCCCCGTCTGTCTGCTTCGCGCCGCCCTACTCCAAGGGCGGCGCTTTTTTTCTTAGACTGAGTACAAATTAAATAACAACAGCAGTACCACTCACATTCACCATCAACATCCCTCCATGTGAGCCAACAGTTTCATAATCGAGATCAACACCAACGACAGCGTTTGCACCAAGAGCTGCAGCATTTTGCATAATTTCTGCAAGCGCTGCTTCACGAGCTTTTTTCAATTCACCTTCATACATTCCAGAACGTCCACCAAAGAAGTCAGTGAATCCTGCAAATATGTCTTTTACAACATTTGCACCCATAATAACCTCTCCTGTTACAAGACCTTTATATTCTTTGATTGGCTTACCCTCAATAGTATTTGTTGTTGTGATTATCATATTTTCATTATACCAATATATGAGCACTCTATAAATAGTAATGACATCAATCAAGAAAACGCTGACAGAGTTACCTGTCAGCGTCGAATTTATCACTTCTATATTACTTATATTTTGGTTTACCGATGTCGCTCGATCCATTGAACAATTTCCTTCACCCTACTTTCGTGAGCAAGTATCTCTATGTAATCTTTCTGCACGACCTTCAAAGGAAGCTGCGGATTGAATTCATGGATTTCAAGGGTTTGAGGATTCAGCTTGAGATGTTTGATTCCCAAAGCTTTATTCATACCGATGATTGGAGTGTTGTCCCAAGGAGTATCGAAACCATTTGGTCGTATGACCAACATACCGATTTCACCTTTCCACAGACGAGCGACCGTGATGCCAATACTACCGCTTGTAACCTCCATGTCTTTAAACACTCCTCCTTTCTTTTTACGAACCATCTTCCGTAAGACGGCTGGATAATCGTCAGGGGGATTCGTAAGAAGTACATACATCTCACCCAATGGAGTTTTGGTGTCAGGCTGAAGCAAACTCTTCACTCCAAAACGAGTACGTGTCGGAGGAAGTCCTTGTGCAAATTGGTATATCTCACCTGTGTTAACGTCCCCGATGCATACTGCGTCAACCTTACCTTTATTAACATGTGCGAGCATAGTACCCACACCAGTCGACTGTCTCCGGCCAAAAGCTCTTGTTCCATCGATTGGATCGTCAGTAAAGTAATCGCCGAGAGCAAAGCCTTTTTTAGGTTTAAGCATCAAAGCCTTTTCTTCACCAATGAGACCTACATTTGGATTCCACTTTAGAATCTCATTAACATGGTACTTCTGGACCTTGAGATCGCCACTTGTTACCAAGTCAGCATCCACACCATTGTAGTGCAACTTAACAATCCGACTGAAATGAGCAGCTTCTTTTTGTGCAATCTTTATTGCTTTAGTGACAATTCGAAGCATGAACTCATCAAGTTTTTCCTTCTGAACGTGAGTCCGAGGAATCCTTATATTTTTGCTTGCCTTTATATTGTGTCTTTTCATGGTATTTCTCTTTCCTTTTTGTTGTTTTGTACTGATCTGACTACAGTATGTTCGGAAAAAGTCATGTACGCTGAAAAAACACTCACTTATGTACACTTAATTTTGGAATAACCATTTAAAGCTTGTTT
This sequence comes from Minisyncoccota bacterium, assembly GCA_021734945.1. Lineage (GTDB taxonomy): Bacteria > Patescibacteriota > Minisyncoccia > Phycocordibacterales > CAIZLB01 > VEQN01. The sequence goes on from JAIPIA010000002.1 coordinate 226,640, forward strand.
TATATTGTTTTTTTAGATAATATAAGTGTACAAAAATTAGTACAGTTTAATTAAAAATAAGTAAATATATACTAATAATAATTTCATGAAAAAAACTAACGGTACTTCTACATTTTTAAAACAACTAGGTCTGACTGACGCAGAAATAAAAGTTTATACTTCTCTCTTAAGCATAGAAGAGTCATTAATTGTAGATATTACGAAGACGACAGACCTGTACCGACCAGCAGTATACAAAGCAATCGAAGGTTTAAAAGAAAAAGGCTTGATAAGGATTTCATCAAAAGGAAAAAGACAAACTTACACAGCAGAGGCGCCAGATAGATTAGAAATACTTTTTAAAAACTTTGAGCAAACTTTTTTTAATAATATTGAGGACTTACATCAAACATATGAGACAAGTAAAACAAAGCTAAATGTGTCTATGGCTGAAGGTGAAGATGCTATTACAGACGCATATAGTGATGTTATTCATTCGCTTAATAAAGGTGAGACTTACTATAGATATAGTTCTCTACATAATTTCCTAAAGAAAAAATATATTCCAAAAGATTATGAATATCTTAGAGATAAAAAAGGACTTGAGAGATTAATAATAACTGGCAAGAAGACACCACACCAAAAACTTTTAGGGAGAAGTATTAAAATTATTCCGCCTGAATTTGATTTATTTCAAGATGAAATCAATGTAATTTTATACAAAGATAAAGTAGCGATTATTGACTACCCCTCAAAAACAACTATGACAATCAAGCATGCAAAATTTGCAGAATTTCAAAAGAAATTATTTAAACTGCTTTATTCAAAATTATAATCTTTCCCTTAAAATCTACTCCCCCAAATAAGCCTCTACCACATCATGTCGAGCTAGGACCTCATGAACAGGACCCTCTGCAAGTAATTCCCCACTATCCATCACAATAACTCTATCTGAAAGTTCTCGTATCAAATCCATATTATGTTCAATTAAAACAATAGTTGCACCCTCTCTTCGTAATTCTTTCATTATCTCAGATACGAGTTTAACCATTTCAGGGAAAAGTCCAGCATACGGTTCATCAAAAAATATTATCTGTGCTTTACCAATTTCTCGCATAGCGAGTACGCGTGCAATCTCCAAAAGCTTACGTTGACCATATGAAAGATTCACCGCTAACTTATCACGAAATTGCCAAATACCAACTCGATGCAGAACCTTCTCGGCGATAGCCAAGGATATCCTCTATGTTTCTCGAAAATCCCCTTAAACCAACCTCGACATGTTGTAACGACAAGAATATTATCGAGCACTGTCATTTGTTCAAATAAACGCACCTCTTGAAACGTTCGTGTAATTCCATAGACAGGCATGTCACTTGCATTCACTCGCTTTAATCCAACCTTGCCAGCTACCACTATTTCGCCAGATGTTACGGGAATAAGACCTGTCAGGACATTCACCAATGTAGATTTTCCTGAACCATTTGGACCAATAACACCAGTAATTTTCCCCTCCTCAAAATGAATAGATAGATCGTGAATTGCCCTCACAGTTTCAAACTGTTTTGTTAATGTGTGCGTTTTGAGGGCTGGAGTTGTTGTTTCTGTAGTAGTCATGTAGTTTCGCTGATATAGTATATCAAATAAAGCCATGTCAAAACCAACTCATAAAAAGATAACCCGCAGTCATACAAGCGCCATTGGAAAAGCCGAGGAGGTTGTTGCTCTTATACAAAAGATACCTGCTGTGACAAAAATATCACTGGGCATCATCAAGCATATAGGTGTCGGTAAACCAACTGTAAAATTCCATGTAATTACAGGTGGATGCAAAGCAGTCATACGTGGAAATATTTCTATTCAAGAGATATTTGTCTACACAAAAGAAGTTGAGTTTGTGCAGAATAAGATTAAGGGTTGTTTTAAGTAATGAAACTACTTAACAATCTCAAACTTTGAACCCCTTACCTCCTTCACATATATAGGTACCTCCTTACTTAGATCACCATTCTGATCAAAACCAAAGTAACCCGTAAGTGTAACTGAAGCAGTATCCCCTTTCAAAACACATTCTTTCAATCCTTCTCCTATTTTAGAAGAGCAAGTTTTATAATTATTTGATAGTTTATTTATCAAATCATATGCATAAGCACCGTATTGTTGAGGCTCACGACCATTAAACTTAGCCTTATATTCTTTACAGTATTGTTCAGTAGCACTATTTGATTCACATGAAAATGGAACTGCGGTAACCACAACTCCCTCATTTACGCCTTTAGTAATTTTCAAAAATTCATCACTATCTATACCTGAAAAACCAGCAACTAAACCTTTAAAGCCTAGTTCTCGAATACTTTTAATAACAGGACCTGCTGTTTTATCTACCCCCAGAACATAAATACTATCTGGTTTCGAGCTCAAAACTTTTGTCACAATTGTATTATATTCAACATCTTTTTTATAACCTTCTGTGTCAACGACCACTCCTCCACGAGAGGTAAAGTCTTCTGCAAATTGTTTTGTACCTGTAGTTAAAGTATCACTGCCAGAATCATATATGACTGCGACTTTATTTAGTTTTTCACCGTACATTGATGATCTAGACGCAAGAAATTCACTCATACGAGTTACCTCCCGTGTAATAGAAGGTTGTAGTGTAAGCGCAAAATCATCCTTACCCATCAACATAGGAGTAGCTGAGATAGCAAAAAATGGCACTTTAGATCTTTCTGAGACCGCAGACATTGCTATATTCACAGTGCTTCCTGGACCTGTAATAACAGCTTGTACCTTTTTATTTTGGATTAAATTTTGAATTGCAGATATTCCCTTTTGTGGTTCACTAGCAGAATCTTCAATCCAAATACTTACAGAGTTGCCAACTTTTTCTTGGGCAAGTGCAATAGCGTTTTGTATGTCCTCACTTATTCCAGCAAAATTTCCAGTAATAGGAAGAACTACACCGATTTTTATTTGATTTGGATTAATCTGACTGCTGATTTGGTTATTATGTTTGAAGTCACCTACTTCATAAATTCCCCATACCAGTACAAGCAGTGCGAGCGAAACATATATTGTTTTTTTATACATAGACATATTTAGAAACATTTAATTAATTTTTAATCGAATTAGCAGAATTCCAATAGTCTAGTCTTATAAGCGTCTATAAGCCATACTTTTAGTTATATATGTATAGTAATTGCAAAATATCCTTATTTGTATTAGTATTAAGCCTGTATAAATAACGCCGTAAAAGTCGGCATATATGTAAATTAAGTCTCAAATTAACTAAATCATATGTCTACACATCAACATAATCCCCTTCAGTCTTTGATTCAGTACGGCCTAACAGAGCGACAAGCCAAGGTATATATGGTCTGTCTAGAGTTTGGTGTTGCTTCAATCCAGCAGATCAGCAAGCGGCTACAGGTCGCACGGAGTTCATGTGAGGCTACACTTGGACAGCTCCAAGCAAAAGGCTTTATATCTGTTCACAAAAATAAGACAGTTAGAAAATATTCACCAGAAGATCCAAAACACGTACTCAAAAGTGCTGAGCAGAAGGTAAAGGCACTGTCCTCCTCCCTTCCTGATCTCACTGGTATATTTTTAAAAAATCGAACAATACCATCAGTTCGAATGTATGAAGGTAAAAATGGATTATGGTCAGTACTCGAAGAAATACTATCCGAGGCTAAAATTTTGTATGGATTTGGTTCAGCAGATGCATTATTTGATACTATCGGTGAAACATTTCCAGAGTTTCGAAGACAGCGTATCCAAAAGAAAATATTAATTAAAATTATTTTAAAGGATAGTGTAAAAGCAAGACAACGACAAGAAGCTGGACCAAGTGAACTTCGAGACGTACGTATTATTAAGGATACAGGTAATTTTGCTAGTCTTATGTTTATGTGGAATTCTAAGATTGCTTCCTTTTCACTTGGAGACGAAATTGTAGCTGTAATAATTGAGAGTAAGGAAATCGCAGAGGGACAAATGGCTATGTTCAACTTTACATGGAATGGTTTGCCCGCGCATAGAGCTACGAATGTGTAACCACACATTTTAAACGTGCGGGGAATTTTTAATATAAATTTCCCATCAATTTTTTATAAAATTCCCAAGATTCTCTAAAGCTTAAACTCCCCCAACATACCCTGTGGTCTATAAAGCATAAGAGCAATTAGAAGTCCGCCATACACAACCTGTCTCATTTGCGCAGCTATATCTGTTGGAAAACCAACGAACCGAAGAATTTCTGGCAAAAGGATAAGGAATAAGGCACCTAGAACAGCACCACGAACATTTGAAAGTCCTCCAAGAATAATCATTGCAAGTATAAAGATTGATTCGTTGAGTGTGAACGTAGATGGATCAATAAAAGTAATGTATGAAGCAAAGAGTGAACCACCAATAGCTGCCATTCCTGCAGAAATAACAAAGATGACCAACTTGTACGTTTTTGTATTGTAACCAAATACACTTATAGCTTTTTCATCTTCACGAATAGCTTTGAGGACACGACCAAACGATGAATTCACTATAAATCGGGCGATTCCATATACAATAAGCATCATTACAATAGCTAGAACTAAAAATTGTAGAGTAGATGAGAATGTATATCCAAAGATTTCAGGCTTCCCTATTCCTGGTATACCAAGAGGACCACGAGTTAAATCCTGCCAATTTAAAAATATACTGAAGACAATAATGTTGAATCCGAATGATACCAATGCATAATAGTCATCTTTAAATCGTGCAAGTACGAAACCAATGAGAAGGGCGCATAGCATTGATACGACTATGCCTACCAGTACCGAAGTAAAAAAATTGAAACCATATACAGTCATAAGGATAGCTGTTGCATATGCACCGAAGCCATAAAATGCTGCGTGAGTTACAGAGAGGAGTCCTGTATAACCAACTACGAGATCAAGCGAGATAGCTAGACCAGCGTAGATAGTGAAGAGTACAGCGAGGTGATAAAGGTATTCCATGAGATTTTATACTCTTATATTATGCCGTAAATATGTATTTTGTGAAAGTTTGACAGACAATCAGTTTTAGATAAAATATAGATACTTTTGGGATTTCCCACGACCCCGCTCGAGAGAGCGGGGATAATTTTTTCTAAAGGCCTAGTAGGATTTGTAATTTTCTCTTTAATTGTATGAATATTTTTCGTCAATTTCACCATGTTTGTTAACTAACCTTCGATAGTCGAACATTCTTATTTGCGAAAGATTGGCGGTAATGAACTTATTTTTATATAAGAATGAATAAAACCAAGTCCCCTCTTTAAACTTAGTAGTAAAAGGTATTCCGATAAACACTGTAGCGCTAAGTTTCTTTAATACAAGTATAGGTCTTGCAAACAAATCACCCTTACCATTAATTTCTACTCCAATATTTTTGCCAACGCTACACCACCAAATTTCGCATTCTTTTAAAAAAGGAGGTTTATTATCCCTTGAATCAATTTGTTTTTTCTTTTCACTCCACTCTAAAAACGTATTCTCCACATCTCTCATGTTACTGAAAGGGAATAAAATACAGATAAATTAATTCTAAAAAAAATTAAAGGGTTCTAAATATACTAAATACTCACCAATTTACCTCCTCTCACCTCTTTCATCATAATTGCCGTACTACTTGAGACTACACCACCAATAGAATCAAACTTAATTGGACCGTATGTTTGCGTATCAAATTTTGTACTTAGCATATAAGCATTCAAGTCTTCGGCAGTATGAGGAGCGGGGTTATCTTTTAAATACTTTGCCAATACGTAAACAGTATCGTACGTATTAATAGCACTAAACATAGGTTCTACACCAAATCTAGTTTTATACTTAGCAACAAAATCTGCTTTTGGATCTGAAGGTACATAGTATTTCGCTCCCTCAACCCATTTTGCATCTACTTTTTTAGCTTGAATACTTTGTTCCAGAAATTCATCGGCAAATAGAGCAATATCCTTTTTAGTTAATTCATTCCATCTTTTTGGAAAATCTACTGAAAGCTTTTCATCATACGCACCAAAAAATACAGCATCAGGATTTGCACTTTGAACTTTAGAAATAACTGTTCTTACATCAGAACCGCTATTCATAAACTCAGATCCAACAATTTTTATTCCCCTATTTTCAACCTCTTTTTTCAAAAATTGCACAAGGGTCGAATAATAAGAATCATTTTGAGTAACTATATATAGTGTTTTTACACCAGATTTAATCATTTCATCTATTGTCACATTTGCTTTTGAAGATGTTCTGTACCAAAGTGAAAATACATTCTTATGGTTCTTGGGAATATTTACTGACTCAATTGCGGCATCTTGTGATATGAGTGGAATATTCTCTGACACAACAGACTCTGAACCCTGATATGAATCAAGCCACGTAATCATTACAGCATTTACTTTATCTACATTTACAAGCTTTGACATCGCGTTCACAGAATCTTTAGAAGTACTCTTCATGTCTTCAATTACGATTTCAAGCTTCTTTCCATCAATACCACCTTTTGCATTTATCTCATCCTGAGCAAGTAAAATAGCGTTTCGTGAAGCCTCACCCCAGGCTGATGCATCGCCCGTAAGACCAAGTGCCGCACCAATTTTAAAAGAAGACACCGTTTGATTATTAGTATTTATACGGTACTTTTCGTTATATTTTGACAGCACCAACAATAAGCACACCAAAACAATCAATGTAATAATTACTTTTTTCATATTGTATATTCTATACTTTTGAGGATTTTAGTAAACAGCTTGTCGGACCACCATAGGTCTCTCTGCCCTCACTATCACAATTTTAATCAAATATAAAAGGCATATCCTACAAGGATATGCCTTTTATACCTTTTCACATGCAACTTTATATTATTGTATTTCGCTCAGAACTCCTCCTTTGATTATTTTCATACCAAACTCAGGCTGGCGTAATCCTTCTTTGTTGAATGATATATTACCAGTAACGCCCTTAAGAGATAAAGATTTCATATTATTACTCATAACCTTTGAGTCAGCGTCATATCCGGCCACAAACGTATTGAATGCGTCATATCCGTATCCGGCAAATATAGATGGTTCTGCACCGTATCTGGCTTTGTATTTTTCAACAAAGACAGGATCCATTTTTGATTTAAGTGACATTACATATGAACCATCAAGCACCGATAGGTCTGGAAACGCACCTGTATATTCGACACTGTCATAGATAAGATCAAATACGATTGTGGGCTTGTTTGGATATTTTTGAATTTCTTTTAACACTCTCGCTCCATTTGATGAATATGCACTAAGAACAACAATCTTTGGGTTATGAGCCATTGCCTTTGCAACTATAGTGGCATATTCTTTTTGATTTTGATCGAGTTTAAATTCTTCAACAAAAGGATTACTGTATCCTTTCTTTATGTTGCTCACAAACTTCATCACCGTTGAATCATTTGTATAAAACAACACAGTATCATTTCCATTACTCATTTTCTTTACAAATTCCCCCGTTGCAACTTCAGGCGCATCTTGCGTTGGGTAGACCTGGTACACAGTGTCGTCAGCAGGATCTCTATCTTGTTCACCAAGTTGAATCACCGGTAACTTCGAGTTTGTTACGGAATCATACACAATACTAATAGTTGGGCTACTCAAGTTAATTAATCCATCTATTTTATTGAATGACACTAATTTATTGTATGCACTAAGTCCTTTTTTACTTTCACTTCCATCATCTTCAACACTGAGAGAGATTTGAGCATCAGGATTACTCTTAGTATATTCTTCATGAGCAAACTTAATACCTTGTGAAAAAGCCTGTCCGAGTGCAGCAAAGGCACCTGTTTCACTCGATATAACTCCTACACTCAACTTCGTCGGTTCGATTTTGTTATTCTTGTTAGCAAATGAAAATACTATTACTAGTACAATCAATACACCTAAGAAACCATATGCAATCTTTTTCATTTAAGTAATTTATTATGTTATTTTTAACGTACAACATTATTCAATCAATTTGTTATATGGTCAATTTTGATAGGTATCGTTGTCGTTATTAAGTATTAATATATTGTTTTAAATAAGGTTTAAATCTAAATATTGATAAAATCGCCAGTTTTATTGACTAATTTGCCATTTAGTTTACTATAAGTGTATATGAATAAATTGGTAGAGTCGCTTAAAACACTAGGATATTCGGATAAAGAGGCTTTGACATACGTCTCCCTGCTCGAACTTGGTCGCGCAACAGCATATTCTGTATCCGAAAAGTCAGGTCTCAAGAAACCAACTACTCACGTCATTCTGGGTGAACTCCTCAAAAAAGGTGCAGTTATTACAATTCCAGGCGCTAAAAAGAAGATATTTACAGTAAGATCTCCTGAGGAGCTATTCGCACGAGCCGAGGAAAGTTTAATAAGAGCAAAAAAGTCCCTTCCAGATTTATTGTCTATGGCTTTAGAGAGTCGTTCTGAATTTAAGACTCTCTACTACGAAGGAATCCAAGGACTAAAAGATTCTTTGTATTATAAAATGAAGACAGTCAAAAAGAAGGAGCTTATAGGTTTTTATGCACTCGTAACAAAGGATGTAGATCCTGTAGTACTACGCATGTTTGATGTTTGGGGTAAAGATTTAAAGGAAAATTCAATAAGAATGAGAGGTTTCACTCCAGAACATTCCTCGACTGAAAGATACAAACCTGCGTCTAATGATCCATATCGAGATTTGCGTTTTCTTCCTTTAGAAAATTATTCTTCTGAAATATCTATAGAGGCACTCGATGATTTTGTTAGAATTACAGATATTAGACATCTCCAAATAGTAATTATAGACAATCCACATATCGCTAGGACACTTAGACAAATATTTGAAATGATGTGGCAAGTACTTCCAAGATAGACTTTGAAGTAATTTAATTTAAACTATCCGAACTTTAATCTAACTAAGCAAGCTTCAACGCAGGAATAATCTGCTTCTTTCGAGATACGATTCCAGGAAGCACTTCTGTATCACCATCAACTTGAACGCCAAAAGATGCACTGATAACACCTTTCAAGAAATCATTGTATGTGAACACTGTAGCCTCTTCTCGTAGAATATCTACCACAAAGAAAAGTACATCGTCGATATCACCATCTTGAGCAATAACTTCACCAATAGCTTTTACAATCCCCTCTTTTCGGACAAGTACTGATGCTGGATCTGTAGTTTCAACAACAGAAACTCGGATGTTTTTATCACCTACTTCGAACTTCTTACTATCGAGGTGAATAAGCCCTATGTCTGTAAAATCTGAAACATCTGACTTTGCTTTGAACATTTCATTTGCATACTCTGTGATATTTAGACCAAGTCGAGCCGCCAACTTTTCCGCAATTGCTTTATCATGTGGAGTTGTTGTAGGAGAACGAAACTCAAGTGTGTCAGAGAGAATACATGAAAGCATTACTCCAGCGATATCTTCTGGCATAGTTTCAGCGTGAGTACCCATGAGGTCGTGCATAACTGTAGCAGTTGATGCCACTGGTCGAATAGTCATCTCAATAGGACCTTTTGTCATGAGACCTCCTATAAGCTTGTGATGATCTATGATCTGGAGAATATCTGCTTCATTCACCCCAGAGAGGAGTTCTTGGGGATTGTTTGTATCTACAATCACCACTTTGTCTTCTGCATCTACTTTTTCGAGAAGTGTAGGTTCAGTCTGTCTCCATCGTCCGAGAACAAACTTTGTCTCCTTGTTAAGTTCACCAAGTACATATGCCTCTGCTTTGTGAGTAGTGTGAGTGTTGAGGTACCAAGCCCAAATAATAGCGCAGCTAGTAGCGTCTGTGTCAGGTGAAATGTGCCCAAAAACTTTGATTGTTGTCATAATGCGTACATCATACAAAAATTTGGTCGTTTGACAAAGGGGTTTTGTATTCAAACCCTTAGGTACCACTCCCATAATTAACCTGATTAAAGCATCTTTGATTGACCTAAATTCTCCAGATTCAACACTCCTTATTTTCCTAAGAAATCTTTTAGTACTTATCAGACGTATTTGTGAAAGTAGAATGGAGTATGTATCACCTTTAAAATAAATCGTATAATAGAAAATTCCTTCTTTAACTTTAGTAGTAATTGGCAGGACTAAACAAACTCTCTTATTAAACTTTTTTAAGACTAAAACTGGTCTCTCATATAATGAATTGACACCATTCTGTTCATCTCCAACATTTAGACCCAAAGAGCACCACCATATTTCTCTTTCTAAGATGGCATGTTTTAATTCACCTTCAATTACTTTATCAATTTCTATTTTTAGTCTATTCCAATCATTATAATCCTTCATAGATACATATTTATATATTTAACCTACTGAATTTTTCATCAATATTTTATAAAAATACTTATACACCTATAATTAGCGAAATATTTGACAAGAAATTATTTTTAAAATAATATGTATCTACAAATGGGTTGTGTGTGAAGAATCACAACCGCCGGAGATAGTGTTCGTAAGGACACTAATCGTATATTAAAGAGACCAGCAAAAACTGGTTTTTTTAATTGGGCAGACTAGTTGATAATATCAGCCACTATAAACATAATTCCCTATCTCTTCAAAATTCCCTGTGGACGTACAAGTAAAAATACGATCAATAATGTGAAGGCAATGGCATCTTTCCATTCACCTGATATCTTCCAAATACCAAAGTTCTCAACAAAGCCGAGCAAGAATGCACCAAGTACTCCACCGTATACGTTTCCGATTCCACCAATAATAGAAGCAATAACACCCTTGAGCAGTAGTGCCATTCCCATAGTTGGCTCAAGGCCTGTGTCATATCCGACGAACACACCAGCAAGCCCTGCAATAGCCGATCCAATTACGCAAACTATAGCAATTGTTTTTTCTGTATTGATACCTACAATTTTAGCGACTTGTTCGTTATCACTAATAGCTTCAACAGATTTTCCAAAAAGCGAACGCTTTAAGTACACACCGAGCGCAATCATAATAACGAATACTGAAATGATTATAGCAAGCTGGACCTGAGTAATAATTCCTCCAAAAACATTAAACGTAACAATATCCCCTGCTCCAGAACTGAGTGTTTGAAATTGACTTGTAAAAAGGATTGCAAGAAAAGCCTGAAGACAAGTGAATGCACCAAGTGAAGCAACTAAAAAAACCATTTGTGAAGCTTTTCGTTCTCGAAGTTTTTTAAATAGGAAACGATTGAGTAACCAACCAACAGAAGCTGCAACAACAACGCCTATAATAGTAGTAACTATGATTCCTAAAGTACCAGAGTTAAAGAAATCTCCAAGAGGTTGTATCGAAGCACCCAAACCAGGAAGTTTCTTTGTAAGAAAATATACTGTGTAACCACCAATAGCGGCAACAACACCATGAGTTAAGTTAAAAAACTTTGTTGTTCCATATATAAGATTGAAACCAAGAGCAACAAGAGCATAGATAGCTCCCGCAATAAGACTATTCGCAATGAGTTGTGGGATTATACTGTCCATTTTTATTCCAATTCTTTTATAAATATAAATCTCGGACCTTTGTAATTGAGTTCAGGTTTATCTACACTCTCGATAAACATTTCTAATGGTCTTATATAAAGTTTAAAGTCCCCATACAGCGCCCGATATGCAACCATTTTTTCTTCAGTCTCTGTATGCATTCCAACGCCAATTACCTCATAAATCATCGACTTATCTTTGAAATGTTGATAAATTCCCCGCTTTAGAGTTTCATTATTCATAGAGGTATTTTACCACAAAACAAAACCGCCTATGCATTTCAGCTAGGTGGTTTTTTAATACACCTACTTTTTAAGTAAGACAGCGAAAGGATGAACTATCTCCAACAAATGATCTCCATTTCGTTCAATGATTTCTTGTACAGCTGCAAACTCAGCATCTATACGAGCTTGATCAAGAGGTAACTCCTCCACTTCCGCAAAACCTACTTCAATAGCCATTCTTTTAACGTACTCCGCAGTAACAAACTGATCTTCTGTAAAACCATTATTATACACAACAGTTCCATCAGGCTTTTGCATTTTATCGTAACCGAAGCTACTTATAAGAAATTGACCTGTTGGTTTTAAAACCCTATGTGCTTCCGCAAGTATTTGCTCAGCGCTTTTTTCAATAGGTGCATTTATAAGATTAATAGACAAAGCAAAAGCCACTGACTCATTTTTAAAAGGTGTATCTGTTACATCAGCAGTAACCGGCCTTACGACGGTTTCATTCTCTCTTCTTTGGTGATAAGGGTGAAGCATCCAACTTTCCAAACGTTCAACAGTGTCGTCAATAGGAATTAGAATTAATCCCCTATCTTCAAGCTGATGTGTATAAGAATGATCTTCAAGTACGTGAATATAGCCTGCACCAAGATCAAGCACTGTATCACCCGCTTTCAAATCTGCGGCATCAAATATTTGTCCATATGTTTCTGGAGCGACAAAATCAGGGTGGTTAAGTATCTTTCCTTCAAGACCTTTAAGTATTTCTTTTTGATAGGGTTCAAATCCGTTAAGAGCTTCACTCATATGCTGTGATTATATCAGTTCGATTCCCTTTAGTCCTTAAACAACAAAACCACCCAGACATTCTCAGCTAGGTGGTTTTGCATATTTTTCTCTGCGGTTTCTAGATAATTTTCTGACCCTAATCCTCAATCCTCACCGGTTTACCATTCTGTATAATCTTTGTAACAGCCTTAGTCAAAACGAATCCATCTTTATCAATTTTCAAATGCCCTAGTGCTCCTTGGATATCTACATTATATAGAGCATCTTTGATATTTGAACTTGAAACTTCTTTTCCAGGATTAGCTTTACTTGCTCGTTCAGCTGAATCAATAATCATCTTTGTGATGTCATATGCATTTGCTGTAGCAATCACTTGTTCTTTTCCATACATATTTTTATATGCAGTTCTAAATTCATCAGATGAATCAGCAGCATTTACATACCAGTATCCTTCGAACAAATCTGGTCGATCTGTAAGTTCAAAACCTTCAAGTGAAGTTAGTGGCTTTCCAATATTTGCATCTTTAAGTTGTTTTGAAAGAGTTTCAAGCTCTGGTGAAAATGCAATAGGTACATATATATCTGGATTTGTAGCTTTTGCTTTTGCAACAATTGTACGGAAATCAGTTGTTCCAAAGTTGAACACGTCTTTACTCACAATTTGAATATCTGTTCCCTGCACTTGTTTCTCAAGTTCATCAATCACAGCAGTAATACCTTGAATATTCGCACCAAACACAGCAACTTTCTTTATATGTCGCTTTTGCAATTCCTCAATAAAGAGTCGCACTTCTTCAAATGGAGGTGTCCAATGTATGAAGTTGTAATCCCCTTTTGCAATATTTGGGTCTGAGGCAATACCCATGTGAACGATTTGATTCTTTTCAGCAATAGGGTTTGCAATATTTCCAGCGGCTGACGCAAATGTCATGAGAGCGCTAACCTTATCTACTGAAATTAATTTGTTTAATGCAGAGGCTGTTCTTTTCGGATCAAAACCATCGTCTTCCATTACAACCTTGTACGAGTTCTTTGAAGTCGGGTTTGCCTTTTCAAATTCATGAATAGCAAGTTCAGCACCATTTCTTATTCCTTCACCAGCAAAGGCCAAGCTACCTGAAAGCGGCCCAGAAATACCAATCTTAATCACCTGACCTGTAGAAGCAGTCTGACTAGTGCTATTTGATTTTGAATATGATGAGATACCCCAAACAGCTAGCAATACAGCGACTATTACAATAATAATTTTTGTTTTGTTCATATAATATATACGGATTACGCTCCGTGTCAGCGCTTACATTTAATAACTCCACTACTATGCAACACATCTAGTGTTCTGTGTAATATTGGAACAATATTTAACTGTATAGTACCTATTTTATAAGGATATTCTGTATATTATAAAAATATTGTCCGTTTAGAGTGACATTTTAAAGCAGATATTGTATGCTACTTATATATGAAACAAAGCCACCTAAACGAGCAACTAAAACACATAGGTTTAACTGATAAAGAAGCCTTGATCTATGGTTCCCTCTTAGAGTTGGGTGGTAGTGGCTTTCCATCATCTATTGCTGAAAAGGCGGGTATCAAACGAAGTACTGCTTACAAGATTCTGCTTGGTCTCAGTATAAAAGGTCTTGTAAATGAGATTCAGAAAAGAAATAAGATATTCTACCAAGTAGAAAAACCGGAGCGTCTTATACGGCACGCAAAAAGTCAGATACAAATAGCTGAAGATAATCTTGAAAAAGCAGAACGCCTATTCCCTGAACTTCAAGGTCTCTACGCTCTCACAGCTGGAAAACCTAAGGTGAGATTCTTCGAAGGGACTGAGGAAGTTAACTCCATCTACTTAGAAATGGTAACTCCGGACCAAAAACCTTATGAAATGATTGCCTTCGCGAATGCCAAAGCTTTCAAAAACAATATGACATTTGAGCAAGTGAGATATTTTGTGAAAGAAAAGGAAAAGCTTGATATCCCCGTTCGTGCAATTGTGCCAGATACAGCTGAGGACCGACAATTTAATCCAACAGTTTTCGACGGAATACATAAGAAATATTGGCCTAAACTACGATATATACCTGCAGACATGTTTCCTTTTGAAACTGAAATTACTTTATACAGTACTGACAAAGTAGCTATCGCTAAATTTGGAAACAAACATCCAATAGCTGTTATCATCGAAGATGCTGTGATTTACGGAACTATCAAATTAATGTTTGAACTTGCATGGCTTGGAGCAGAGAGATTCGATAATAGTCACAGCGATAGTCCAACATCAATTGATCATATATACAAAAACCACTAGCCTCAGTGGGACCAGCGGTTTTGCGTGAATCTATTTAAATCAAATCCTAATTACCTCAAATCCACCAACGTATTATTCTCAACTTTTTTAAAGCTGAAACCTACACCTTTTACGTCACCAGTATTGTCGAATGAAAAATCTCCAATAACACCACTGTACGAATCGAGACCATTTAGATATTTTTTATTTGCCTCTACGCCAGTACCAGTCTTTTCAATAGTCTGCTTGAGTAAGTATGCATAGTCGTACATCTCCCCTGCCACGAATGGGTAATTTATTGTTCCACCAAATTGAGCCTTATAATTAGTCACAAAACGCGCAGACTGTGGTCGATTAGAATTTAGAGAAGGTACATCAAGAATAACGGCACCGTTTACAGCAGAATTTGCTTTTACAAACTCATCTCCAGTCATAAAGAATTCTACAAACTGTGCCTTGATCCCCATATCACGCGCTTGTTTTGCAATAAGCGCACCCGCAGACCCAACTTGTGGGTTTATAAATAGAACCTCTGGATTTGTTAATTTAATCTTAGTTAGAATTGTCTTAAAATCTTTCATATCACCATTGAATGTTTCTAAGGCAATAACCTCTCCTCCAAGATCACGGACACTTTGAATAAAAGTTTTTTCAAGGGCTACAGCATAATCCGTTTTTTCTGTAATAGTCGCAACCTTCTTATATTTTGGAACAAGATATTCTGCGAGAGCTCTTCCTGAAAGTGCATCACTTGGAAATGTTCTAAAGAAATATTTACCTTTACCTGTTATATCAGGACTTGTACCCTGACCAAGAAATATCACCGGCTTCTGTTCTGTAAGTGGCAAGATAGCAAGTACCTCACTACTACACATTGCTCCAACAATATATTGGACCCCATCTGTATTAATGAGTTTTTGTGCAGCATTCAATGCATCTTTACCACTACACTTTGAATCTTCATACACAGCCTCAATCTGCCGACCATTTATTCCTCCAATTTTATTTATTTCATCAACGGCTATTGCGAAACCATTTTTACCAGCTTCACCATATGGGGCAGCACCACCTGTTAAAGGTTCAACTACTCCTATTTTTATTGGACCCTTAGACGTTGTGCTATCAGAGACAGAAGTTACAGATGGAGATTTTGACCAAAAAGATGTACAAACAAGCCCGAGTATCACTACTATACCTATAGTGTATATGCCTTTTTTCGTTGGATTCATAAAATTGTGTTTAATTTATTAATTTAGCAACAGTATCTTACACATCTATATTTATGTAAAACTGTTGACACGCTTTGACAACTAACACAGGTTTGAGCTACCATATTGATATAGATAGGTTGGTAATGTGAATCGTAATAATAATTTTATGGAACTTATAAACGACAAGGAGCGGCGGGTAATGGAAGCTCTTTTTAAACTTGGGAATTGTACGGTCAATCAAATATCTAAGGAAACCCTCATAAATCGTACCGCCCTCTATCACACACTGGGGCTTTTGATTAAAAAAGGGTTAGTGACACAAGTCGAGAAAGATAAGATCTCATACTATGAAGCAATATCCATTGAACAATACGAGAAATGGGTGGAATCAAAAATCGAGACACTTAAACAAACCTCAAAGAAAGATGTGGCTATTTTTTCAACCGTTAAAAAAGACAAGAAGCTTTCACTCTACGCGGACGTAAAATACTTTGAAGGACCTGAAGGTATCAGAAACTTTTTTGCTGATAGCATTTATAATAATAAAGAAAAGCAGATTCTAACTATTACTGACTATGAAAGTGGTTATGCAAAACTTGGTGACTGGTTTACTGAAGTATATTTACCTGAACGAGTACGAAAAGGTGTGCGAGTAAGGAGTGTATTGCCAGACTCCCCTATTGGGCGAAGTTATGTAAAATCTGCAAAGGAGCTTTTACGTGACATGTGCTTTGTAGATATTTTTAAAGATTTAGGGATAGAAATGGCAGTATATGATTCAAAAGTAACTATTACAGTATTCGATAAAAAGCATCCAATTGGCGTAATTATCAAAAACGATATTATTGCGAATGCATTTCGAGAGATATTTACGTATATTTGGAAGACTGGGGAGAAAGTTAATATAAAGTAGTTTCAATCGATTGAGGACGGTCATTAAAAAAAACCAATAAAAAAAACACCCACACATTTAAGCGAGGTGTTTTATATTAGTCCTATCTTGTTGTTAAATTACTTTAAATCCTGAACCTTACCATCCTTGAAAACTCTTGCCTTATGACCTCCAACAAGATCCCCATTAGCACCTATAGTTACAGAACCTGAAGCACCATTCCAATTTGCAATACGATGGCCGAAATCAGCAATCTTTGTACCGTCATATCCAACCTTAGTAATTGCATCTTTTACGATATATATAGCATCGTATACTGTCTGTCCATAACTCTGGTACGGCATATCTTTTCCGTACTTAGTTTTATACACTTCAAGCAAGTGTGCAAAAGTCTTGTTTGATGAATCAGTGCTAAATTCAGCTCCCACCATACCATTTAATGCGTCCTTATATTTTGAGAGTACATCAGTAGCACCAAGAGTAATATCATTTGTAAACAATGATACGTTCCACTTGAGAGCAATCATTTGAGCAGTTATAGCATCTGCTGAAGCAGGAATATTTGAATCAATAAACAAAGCATCTGCTTTCTGTGACTGAAGTTTAGAGAGTTGTGTTCTAAAATCTTTAGTTGCAGGAGCATACTCCTCTTTGATAACCTGACCACCTAAACTTGTAAATTTATCTGCAAATGCTTTATAAATACCAGCAGTATAATCTGTCTGTTCTTGTATAAAGGCAACCTTTCTCTTTCCCATGTCATGCGCCATTTGAGCTAATACAGAACCCTGACTACTATCACTTGGAAAGTTTCTAAAGAAATATGAGCTTTTACCTGTAAGACTAGGATTGCTTGATGCAGCTGAGATCAAGGCAACTTTTGCAGTCTCTGCTACTGGAAGTGCAGCCAGTGTTTCAGCACTACAAAAACCTCCAATAATTACTTGCACCTTATCAACATTCACGAGCTTCTGAGCAGCATTAACAGCACCTTCTCCATTGCATTTTCCATCTTCAATAATTACTTCAACTCTTTTTCCACTTATTCCCCCTGAAGAGTTTATTTCATCTGCAGCAATTTGAAGTGTATTTCGAACAAGCTCACCATATGTAGCAGCATCACCAGTAAGTGGTGCAATAGCTCCCACTTTGTAAGTAGATAGTGTATCCACAGTCTTTTGTACTTCATCAACTTTACTACTTTTACCGGACAGAGAAGACAGTCCCCAGACAACCAACACAATAATCACAATCCAACCAATAGCTTTATTCATAATTGTTGTAAATATTTATAATATCTACAATCGTAGCATCAACTTTACTTATGTCAACTATATTCGTCAATACATATATAAAATTAGCCATATTTATAGGCGTATTATTGTACATTAATTAAAATTGTGGATGTTATTTGACACAAATATACATTGCAATATATACTTAAAATAATGAAATCAAATAATTCTCAAATAAAAATAAATCTGCAATCTTTCGGCTTTAGTGAGAAGGAGGTGGATGTATATATTGCGTTATTAGAGTTAGGAAAAGGGACTGTTTCTGAAATTTCACGAAAAGCTGGAATAAACAGAACAACTGGATATGACATTCTTGGATCACTAGCTACAAAAGGTGTTGTGAATGTATCAGGAAAAGAACCTAAACAAGAATATGCAGCAGAGTCCCCAGCTTCAATAACACAGTATTTAAAAAGAATAGCTGCTGAGACTGCAGAGCATATTAAAAAATCTGAGGAAATTATCCCCGAACTAGAAGTTCTTCATGCACTCAAAAATAGACCTAAAATTAGATTTTATGAAGGTAAAGAAGGCTTGCAACATGTATACGAAGATACACTTACATCTTCTGAACCTATTCGTGCATACGCGACAATCGACGACATGTATAAAGCACTTCCCAACTACTTTCCTGAATACTATAAAAGAAGAGCTAAGAAAGGTATTACAATAAGAGGTATTGTTCCAAAGACAGCTGCTGGAATAGATAGAAAAAAATATGACAAGGAAGAGAAGAGAGAAATTGCTTTTGTACCTGCAGATAAATATTATTTTTCACCTGAAATAAACATATATGACAACAAAGTAATGATTGCTTCTTGGCGAGAAAATCTAGGCATTATCATCGAAAGTGCTGAGATTGCTGATGTTATGAAGAAAATGTATGAATTGGCTTGGACTGAGGCTAAGAGGTTGGATAAGGAAGGTGATAAATAAAAAAATTTAAAATTCATACAAAATAAAACCAGCGACCCCTCTGTAGGAATCGCCGGCGATTTGCGTCTATATGTACGCACTGAATATTTTAAACACCTCAAATACAAGCTACCACAGCATGTATTAAAGCATCGCACTGAACTTCGTGCCAGTGAGAGCAAGACCCCAGAAACCTTTTGTTCTGACCAATTTCTGAGTATCTTCCCCATCGAAGCTGTTTGGGAGATGTGTCAGAAACATCTTACTTTTTGCATCGACAGGCAGAGTGACAAGTGAATCAAATGGCGCATGTACTGGATCATTAGGAAACGGTGATGCATCATGAATCATCACTTTACAACGTGGAGCATACGACTTGATCAGACCCGCGTCGAAGCGAGTGTCACCTGAAATCCAGATCAAATCATTAATCAGAACTCCAGTGCTCCAAGCTGATTCTTGCCATGATGAAGCGACAGCCGGTGTGTGCATGGTTCGGAAAGCCTCGATCTTGAAACTTCCTTTTTTGAACTGATAGATATCTCTGTCTGCGAAGGAACTGTCCTCCGTAGGCAAAAGAATGTCGTACCAGCGGTTTGAGGGCAAAGTTTTGAGGTCGTCTCCACCTTCATCCTTCGAGGACCTCAACGAATCGTGTGAGGACAATCCGCCTGATAGACTATTGTTCCACAGATCTTGTGCCCAAGTGCGAGGAGCCCACAATGTGGCTTTGGCACCAGGGACATTACCGCGGAAATAGCGGTTATCGATGAGCATCCGATCGAGACCACCTATGTGATCTCCATGAGCATGAGTGATAAAGAAGTTTGAAATCGAAGCAGGATTGATTCCAAACCGAGTGAACGACGCAGGAACGTTGTAGCCGCAGTCGATAAGTAAAGATTCCTTACCGAGAACAGCAATGAAACTCGTGTGCGTGTTTGCCTGCGCGGCCCCGTGACCAATAGCATAGACTTCGAGCTGACTGCCGTCGTTTTGAAGCGAGACAGCACTAAACTGCGTAACTTTAACATGGGCTGGTTTGATTTTCATAGAACTATGAGCTTTCGCTCGGGTTGGTTGGTTTGGATTTTCTGAATAGAATGGAGTCTAGTTGCACCAGACTTTTCTAAATTGTGTTGTCTGAGGTTCTTCTAGACGTCACCCTGACGTCACCTCTATATCTGTATTTCTAACTATAATTCTAGTACCTGCGTAGTTTGGCGCAATAATTTATGTCGAACTTTTCGTCTAAAATTATTGATTTAACAATAGTGAGGCGTATAATAAAGTAAGTACTGAAAGGTGGCGAATTCAATAAAAAATTAAATACAATAAAAATATGACTGAACTTATTGAACTAATTAAAAACAGTGGGTTAACAGAGAAAGAATCAAAAATATATCTTGCGGCTTTAGAACTGGGAGAAGGAACAGTACAAGATATATCTAAAAAATCTGGAGTTGTTCGTACTTCCCTATACTATATTATCGAACGACTTGTGAGAGAAGGCTTTCTTATTGAAACAAAAAGAAACCGTAAAAACTTTTACATGGCTTGCCCACCAATGGATGTAGCAACAAAACTTCGTCAGAGAATTCGTGAATTTGAGACGCACATAAATATTCTCGAAGCGCGACGTGGTGCTCTATATAAGAGACCACGTATGTATTTCTTGCATGGTCCGAGTGGTTTCAAAGAAGCTTGGAATATTATTTTTAAATCTGATCCACGCGAATATTCTATAATCACGGAGGGACTCAACTTTCTCGATTATGTGAAGGCAAAGTATATTGTGACTGAAATAATTTCTCAGAAGAAAAAACTCGGAGTACGCAGTAAACAAATGATCATCGATTCACCTTATGCACGTGAACATATTTTACCTAAAGATAAATTGGAAAATAGAAAAAGCCGACTACTCCCCCGAGGTATGAGACTTGGTTTTACAGAAGTAATATGTCCGAAGCTTGTTGCTTTTATTTCACCAAAATACAATGATAGTATTTTTATAATCGAAGATGCAGTGTTCGCTGAAACACGTAAGGTACTGTTTGATCAGTTGTGGTATACGTTGCCGGAGGTGAAGTAAGAAACAGCAGGTGGAAAAGGAGAGAATATTGATAAAATAAAAACCGCCAACCTTTGAGATTGGCGGTTTTTTAATGCAAATTGAAAAGATATGAGAAATTATTTAAACTGCTTCACAACCTCTTCAAAAGGCATACCATAGTTGAAACCAGGATCCTGATCTTGAAGTCTCCCTCGGCTACTTTTATCGTATTTCGGGTGATTCTTGAGTGAGAAAAAAACCACCATTGAGTAGCGACCTGCATTCGCCGTTTCTTGATTTGCTACAACACGGTGACAGAGAGCATTGATTTTACCTTCAGAAACATACTGAAGTTGGTAACCTGGAAAGATTACCGTCTCAGTCTCAGACACCGGTGTGTCAAACCACTCTTTATCACCATAACTTAGACCTTGGAGCCCTGGGGCACTTTCGAACAAGTGAAATGTAAAAGCACTCTTATCAATATGAGACACAGCAGTACTCTCACCTACCTTACGCTCACCTGGATAGTACAGAAACCGTACAAACCAAGTACCCATACTTGCCGAAACTTCATTCATAAAATTGTCGATACCGAAGTGAGTTTCAACATCATGTGCAAATGACAAGACTGAAGGAGAAAGACGGCCGATCAACTCTCCTGCCGCATCGACAAGAGTACGCGACACCCCTTGCAGCTCAGTATTTTCAAGTCCACAAATTGCATCATTCAAAACATCGGCACCATCAAACGTAAAATGAAAATCTTTCTTTCGGTCATCTGTTGGTCCAGTTCCTTGTTGATGTTCATAGCCAACTCCATTTTTGTATGGAAATTGATCAGTGACTGAATCAGAAAGACTAACAAATTTCTTCCAAGATTCCAGAGCTTTTTTTACAGCAGTACGCAAATCTGTAGGATAAGCCAATCTGTACAGCCCATTAGTTCTGAATCCTTCAATTGATTGTTTTGTTTCCATATTAAAGTTTGTTTTAAGTTTGTTTGTTTAAATATTGAGGCAACGATAAGAGTCACTTATTAGGGTCACTAACAAGAACTAATTGTTCCGCGGGAATAGTAACTTGTAAACAAAAGCAAAAAAAGCGAGGACTTCCTCGGTAAAAATAGTCATATTTTAGAACACTAAATAGAATAAATAAGGTGTCTATTTTCAATCTAACACCTAGGGCTGCTTTTCGCCTTTTTTCTCAACTTCACTGTATAAGAAAGGTAAATCGTATATAGTTCCATCTTTTACTGCTTGTATTACCATAGCAATCATTTCGATACAATCGAAAGTATCATATGCTTCATTTTCTAAAGCTTTTTCAATAGGTACCCACATATTTTCCCCAAACTCTGTTGAGATAAGCTCACCACCTGTTATACAGTCTGAATATGCAATTGGGAAAAATAAATCTGAAAATAATTCATCTTTCACATACATTATTCTTCGTTCAATCCCGATAAGTTTAAACTCTGCCTCAAGTCCTGTTTCTTGCTTTAGTTTTCGGGAAGCTGCAGTTAAGGTATTCTCACCTTTCCAAATAACACCTCCCATTACGCCAATCTTTCCATACGATGGGTTTGATTTTCGAAGTTGATTGAGAATTTCAATTTTTCCATCTACAACTCGCGATACTATTGTAATTACATTTGCCTTGAATAAACTTGTAATAACCTTACTGTCTGAAAGAATAGGATCTGCCATATGCTTAACACCCAACTCCGAAAGAGCATAACCTTCTGACTCGCCTGTCTTTCCGAGCTTTTCTATAAAACCTTTTTTTACCAAAAACTGGAGATGATAATTAAAGAGGTCATTTTGAATACGATACTCCGGCATAAGTTCACTGTATCTTAAAGATTTTGCATTCTTTAGCTTTGAAAGAATATGATTTTGAATTGGAGAAAATCCGCTATTAATAGACATAAGTGTCCTAAAATTAACATAATATAGACTTATAACAAAGCTGTTTCCTTCACAAAAAAAACACCCATTTCTGGGTATTTTTTCATCTATCAAAATCAAGATCTGATTGGAGTAGGTTGAGCCTGAGCTTCGGCTTTGTATAGAGACTAGTACTCTCTCATAGACAACTGAGCGTCTACTTTCTTTACGATATCGAGAACTACTGATACTACGATAAGAAGTCCTGTACCACCAACAGTAAGGTATGAAATACCTGTAATAGCCTTGAGAACCGGTGGAAGCACCGCCACAAGTGCTAGGAAGAGCGCACCAACGAGAGTGATACGAGTTACCACCTTACCAAGATACGCCTCTGTAGACTCACCAGGACGCACGCCAGGGATAAATGCTCCACCCTTCTGAAGATTCTCAGATATAGACTTTGGGTCGAACGTAACTGCTGTATAGAAGAATGTGAAGAAGAATACAAGTACAAAGTAAGCGCCAGCGTAGAACCATGGGTTAGCCATCAAATCAGTAACAATAAGAGCTAACTTATCTATTGCAGGATAATGCAAATATGTAAGGAAGTTCAATACCATCTGTGGAAGCAAGAGAAGTGAGAGAGCAAAGATGATAGGGATAACTCCAGCTTGGTTAAGTCGAAGTGGAAGGTATGTAGAAGTACCACCATGAGTCTGACCACCTCGTATCTGCTTTGCATATGTTACTGGAATAGGTCGTTCTGCTTCTGTAATATATACAACCAAAAGCACCATAAGGAGCGCTAGTGCACCAAGTGCGATATATGTAAACAAATCTTCAATCTGGAATGCATAGAAAATCTGAGATGCAACTTGTGGGACAACAGCAACGATACCAGCAAAGATAATCATTGAGAGACCGTTACCGATACCGAACTCTGTCATAACCTCACCAAGCCACATGAGGAATACTGAACCAGCTACGATAACTAGTACGTTTGTAAGAAGAGAAAATGAATCAAGTGAGGCTACGATACCTTGTCGCTGTAAGAGTACGATGAATCCGAAAGCCTGTGCAAATGCAAGAGGAACAGAAAGGAGTCGTGAATACTGTGAAAACTTTTTTCGCCCAATAGCACCCTCTTCCTGGTACATAGACTTAAGCTTTGGAGACATCATAGTCAAAAGCTGCATAATAATAGAAGCAGTAATGTATGGGCCTACACCGAGCATTACGATAGAGAGAGTAGAAAGTCCTCCTCCTGAGAAAATATTTAAAAGACCGAAAAATTGGTTACTATCTAAAAACTGTGAAAGAGCAGTTTGGTCTACTCCAGGGATTGGGATAACTGAAAGAACACGGAATGCTGCAAGAATACCCAAAACAAAAAGAACCTGTTTTCGTAAGGCTGAATCCTGAAAAATGTGCTTTATTTTCTGTATGAAATTTGACATAGTAGGTTAATTAACTGAACCGTTGTAAGAAGCTTATAGAAAAATATCTGCTAACTTTACATAGTTTAACCACTATGCGAAGACTACGCCTCTATCTTTCCACCAGCCTTTTCAATCTTTGCTTTTGCAGGAGCTGAGACTTCACAATCTCGGAACCGAAGCGCAACTGATACTTCACCGAGTGATAGAATTTTAACACGAGGATACCGTCCGTGAACAGTAGACAAAATACCCTTATCTACAATAGTTTTTGGAGATACAATATCGTTTGCTTTGAAATCTGCAAACATAGAAAGATTTAGAGGTACAGCATCTTTCTGAATAGACTTGTTTGAGTTGACACCACGACCTCGAAGCTTTGGAAGTCGTTTGATCATATCTCGAATCTCAGGTCGAATCTTGTGACCAGCTCGAGCTTTCTGACCTTTTGTTCCTCGTCCAGAAGTTTTACCACGCTTGCCACCTCGGCCAACTTGGATCTTCTTCATATTTTCAGTTTTTCGTTTTAGGTTGTGGTTTTGCATGGCAATTTTTAAAAAATCTTTTAATAGATACTGGATTATTTACTATAAGTTCGAGGTTTCTTGAGCATCTTCAATGCCTCAATAGCTACTCGCGCGTTATTGAGTTTGTTTTTTGTACCTGATCGGAGTTTTGCAGTAATGTTTTTGATACCTGCAAGTTCGATAACATCTCGTACAGAACTTCCTGCTACTACACCCTTACCAGGAGCTGGCATCATGTGTACAACTGAAGCACCAAACTTCTTTACAACTTCGTGAGGAATACTATGAGTCTTTGTAAGTGAAAGAGTGATCATGTTCTTCTTTGCACTTCGGAGAGCTTTGTCTACAGCAAGAGATGTATCACCTCCCTTTCCTGTTCCTACTCCTACTTTACCTTTTCGGTCTCCAGCAACAAGAGATACAGCAAAACTAAATCGTCGTCCTCCTGATGCCACTCGAGTTACTCGTCGAATGTCGATAATCTTCTGATCAAATTCTGGCTTAGCTCGTGGTTCTCGTCGTGGGCCACCTCGTCGGTCTCCACCTGCTCCAGGTGCTCCTCGTCCAGGACCTCGTGAATCATTAGAGCCTCGTCCTCCAGGTGCATTTCGTCGTGGGCCGTTTGAAAAAGTTCTAGGAGCAAAACCAGCAGATGCAGGCTTAGCAACAGGTGCTGTTGATGCAACAACAGGCGCAGCTGTAGCCTCAGTAGCTTCTACTACTGCTTCTTTTATAATTTCTTCGTTTGTATCTTTAATTTGATCAGACATATATGTGTATTAAAATTGTAGTCCACCTTCTCGAGCACCATCTGCTAGAGCCTTAATTCGACCTGTGTAAATAAATCCTCCTCGGTCAAACACTACTTTAGCAATATTTTTAGCCTGAGCCAATTTTGCTATTTCGATACCTACAGCATGAGCTGAGGTTGTTTTGTTACCCTTTATTTCAGCCGATGAAGCAGCAGCCAAAGTAACAGCATGTTCATCATCGATGAGCTGAGCATAAGTTGCTGTATTTGACTTGTACACTGAAAGACGTGGGCAAAGTGCTGTACCCGAAATCTTTGATCGGATTCGCTTTCGTCGTCTGTCTCTTGGTGTTGAAATTATTGACTGCTTCATGATGATAAATTTATCTAATTATAGCTATTGATTATGCTGCTTTCTTACCCTGCTTTCGCTTGATAACTTCCTTCTCATATCGGAAACCTTTACCCTTGTATGGTTCTGGCTTCTTCAATGCTCGAATCTGTGATGCGAACTGAGTTACTTTTTCTTTGTCAGCTCCTGTTATAGTTACGATACCCTTTTCAGATGTAGCGGCTACTCCAGCAGGAATCTCTACCTTTACAGGATGAGAGAAACCAAGAGCAAGATTTATAGTTGAACCAACTACATCTGCCTTGTATCCAATACCTTCGAGAATTAGTTTTTCAGTGTATCCCTCAGTAACACCCTTGATCATGTTTGAGATGTGAGAAGAGTAAGTTCCCCAAAGAGCTGAAGTAGCGATGTCTTTTTTCTGTGGAACAAGAGTAATCTCGTTACCATTGATATTGATAGCAATAACAGTTTTGAAAGCTCGCTTAAGTTCTGCTTTAGGTCCTTTTACAGTCAAAACACCATCAGAAGCAAGTGTGACTTCTGTTTTTGCTGGTATTTCGATTGTTCGTTTTCCTACTCGTGACATGATGGTTGAATGAATTTATTAAATATTACTGATTGCTTCTGATTCTGTTACCAGATTTTGAAGAGTGCTTCTCCTCCGATTTTTGCCTTTCGAGCGTCTCGGTCTGTCATAACTCCACTTGGAGTAGTGAGGATGAGAAGTCCGTAGCCATTTCGTACAGAGTGAACATCGTCAGCTTTGAAATAAAGCTTTCGAGAACCTTTAGAAACAAGCTGGACGCCTTCAATTTTAGGCTTACCATCTGCTTCATAAGCAAGTTCTACTTCTATAGTCTTGATTACTTTTTTTCCTTTCTTTGCAAAAGACTTGATGAAACCTTCCTTTTGTAAAACTGTGAAGATAGCTTCACGGAATTTTGAATGAGGAAAAGTTACAATCTCCTTCTTTGCAAGATTTGAAACTTTTAAATTATTTGCGAGTGATGCGATTACGTCTACCATGATGCTTTTTTAATACCTGGAATTAAACCTTCGTTTGCTGCCTCTCTGAAACAGATACGGCACATGTCGAAGTCTCTCATGTAGCCACGACCACGACCACATCTAAAACATCGTCGAGTTACTCGACTCTTGAATTTAGGTGTTTTTTTAGATCTTGCTACTGTTGATGTTTTGGCCATATAAGTTGTTCGTTGATGCTAACAATTCTACTTCACTGTGTCAATCTTTTTGAATAAAAATCCGAGTTGTTTCATCACTTCTTCTGTTTCTGCTTTTGTTTTTGAAGTAGTAACGATAGTCACTGCGAAACCGAATACGTCTTTGATATCTTCATCTGAAGTCTCTGGGAACACTGTGTGTTCTTTGATACCAAGAGTATAGTTACCCATAGCGTCAATTGACTTAAGTTCAATACCTCGGAAGTCTCGAGTTCGAGGGAGTGCAATGTTTACAAGCTTCTCAAGGAAACTCCACATTCGCTCACCTCGAAGTGTAACCTGCCAACCCACAGGATCACCCTGTCGAACTTTGAAACTCGCCACGGACTTCTTTGCAGCTTTGACAGTTGCCTTCTGGCCTGCGATCTTGTTAATTCGGTCACCGATGAGAGCTTTTCGCTTTGGATCCTTGATAGAGCCTGTTGTAGATGAAAGGATAACCTTTTCAATACGAGGAGCCTGAAGCATGTTCTTGTAACCGAACTTGCCCTTCATAGCTTCAAATAGACCATTTTGTTTTTGTTTTGCTGTATCGTGTTTCATGACAATTTGATTAATTATTTGATAGCTTAGATGGCTTTAACATTAGAAGCGTTCATAGGAGCTGAAATCTCAATAAGTTGACCTTTCTTATCTTTTGAAACAGCCTTTTTGTGCTTCTTTCGAAGATTCAAACCTTCAACAACAACAAGATTCTCCTTTGGCATAGCCTTAAGAATTTTTCCTGTCTTGCCTTTGTCCTTTCCGGCAATTACTTTTACGTTGTCTCCTTTTTTGATCTTCATGTTATTTTTGTTAATTATTGATTGGTTTAAATATCCTAAAATCGACTATACGATTTCTGGTGCAAGTGAAGCAATCTTCTGATAACCTCGTTCTGCGAGTTCTCGTGGGATTGGACCGAAGATACGACCAGCCAATGGTTCTGTCTTATCCTTTCCACCTTTTGTAAGTACAACAACTGCATTTTCATCAAATCGAACATATGATCCGTCCTTTCGTCGATATGCTTTTCGCTGTCGAACTACTACACCAGTGAGGACGTCCTTTTTCTTTACAGCTTTTCGTGGCTGAGCCTTCTGTACTGAAAAAATTACCATATCACCAATTTCAGCATATCGCTTCTTTGAACTTCCAAGCACTTTGAAAACTCGGCCAATTGTTGCCCCTGAGTTGTCTGCTATTGATACTAATGTTCGGTCTTGAATCATGTTGGTTTTGTTAATTTACGAAAGTATTACTAACGTAGTTTGTATTTATTCAATTACTATAAAATGTTTATCCTTAGAAATTGGAGCACACTCTTGAATTGTTGCTTTGTCTCCAATTTTCTTCGTGTTTCCAGGATTGTGAGCTTTATATTTCTTTGCTCGTTTTACGTACTTATTGTACTTTGGAGCCTTAATAAATCGTTCAACCAATACTGTAGCTGTATCCTTCATTTTATCAGATACTACAACACCTGTTAGAACTTGTTTCTTTGAAGGCATTGTTGAAGTTTTAGGAGTTGTTTGTGTTTTTGTCATATACGTAGCTTATTTATACTTTATTTCTTCGCAGAGTCAATGATAGACATAATCTGAGCGATTTCCTTTCGAGTTGTTCGACCCTCTTTCACGTTCTTTGTTTTAGACCGTGTATTTCCAAGTCGGAAACTTTGAAGTGAGTCCTTCTTCTCAGCAAGAAGCTTAATTAATTCTTTCTGTGACTTTGCAGCTAATTTTGTGAATGATGATTCTTTCATGTTGGTATATAAAATTAGTGTAAGAATTAATGAGCTCGACTTACAACCTTTCCTTTAAGAGGAAGTTTTGTACCTGCCTTTCGGAGAGCTTCTCGAGCGTCAGCCTCAGGAATACCATCCACTTCGAAGATAACTCGACCTGGTCGTATCTCCACACAGAAACCCTGTGGATCACCTTTACCCTTACCCATCGGTACTTCGGCAGCTTTCTGTGTCCAAGGTCGGTCAGGGAAAACTCGAATCCAAACTCGGCCAGTTTTACCCACAGAACGAGCGATCACTTTTCGAGCAGCTTCAATTTGATTTGAAGTGATGTGGTTATAAGTAACAGCTTTAAATCCGAAAGATCCAAAACTAAGATCTGTACCTCGTGTTTCAGGTGCCAAGAACTTTGGGTTCTGTCGGTTCTTTTGCCATTTTCGGTATTTTACTTTTTTTGGATATAACATGGTAGTAGGGTTAGATAAAAATTAGAATACTTACTTATTAAATACCTCACCTGTATAAATCCATACTTTGATACCGATGTTACCGTATGGCAAATGAGCTTCGTATCGTTTGAAGTCGATATTAGCACGGAATGTTTGTAGTGGAATTCGACCCCTTTTTAGATCCTCTTGTCGAGCCATTTCTGCTCCTCCGAGACGTCCTGACAAGAAAATTCGAACTCCTTGTACATCACGACACGCCATAACTTTTTCGATCATAGACTTCATAACTCGTCGGAAAGGCATTCGCTTTTCGAGGCCTTCCGCAATCATTTGAGCTACGATAGCTGCACTAGCTTCTGGAGTTTTGACTTCCTCAATTTCAATCTTAATATCAGTCTTTGTGTCAGCTTTGATATTCTTCATGAAATCAATAACATCTGCCTTTAGCTTTGTTACACCTTCACCGTTTCGTCCAATAATAAGACCTGGTCGTGAAGTTTTGATAATAACTCGAAAATGCTTATCATTTCGTTCAATATCAACATCAGCAACATACATACCTCGCATTCGTTTAGCGAGCCATTCTCGTAGAAGAATATCGCACTTCAAGTTCTTTCGATATTCTGCATTAGTAGAAAACCATCGAGATCTCCATCCCTTGATGATTCCTAGTCTATGAGCGTATGGGTGTACTGTATGTGTCATTGTAGTTTTATATTAGTAAATTATTATTTTGCAGCTTTTTTAGCTTTTGTAACTTTAGGTGCTTTTGCAACTTTTGCATCTGTAGAAGCAACTTCTTTTGAAGCATCTTTCTTAGCTTTCTTTGCAGCATTCTTACTAAGCTTACCTTCGCCAAGTGTTAGAATAACGTGACTTGATCGCTTCAAGATACGTGCACCTGAACCTCGTGCTCGTGGCATCATTCGCTTGAGAGTAACACCTTGGTCAACTCGAAACTCTTGGATAGTAAGACCCTCTGGATTAGCAACACCTTGACTTCGTGCGTTTGAAAGAGCACTTTCGATAAGTTTGATCAATGGGAGAGAAGCTCGCTTTGTAGCAAACTTAAGTTGAGTAATAGCAACTCCTGCTGTCTTACCACGTACTAGTGCTGCAGCAAGTGCAACTTTTCGTGGTGACTGTCGATAATTTCTTAGTATAGCTTTCATGGTAAGACGTTAATTATATGAGTGAATTATTTTTTCTTTGGATCTGCAACAGTAGCTTTAGCAGATTTTGCTGAATCGATCTCAGCCTGCTTCTTAGCCTGGTCAAGCTCCTTCTGCATCTTTC
The DNA here is from genome assembly GCA_021734945.1 of Minisyncoccota bacterium. Taxonomy (GTDB): domain Bacteria; phylum Patescibacteriota; class Minisyncoccia; order Phycocordibacterales; family CAIZLB01; genus VEQN01. The sequence continues at coordinate 257,497 of JAIPIA010000002.1, forward strand.
CTCCGTGTCGGATGAATTTTCGAGTTGGTGAGAACTCACCGAGTCTGTGACCTACCATTTCTTCTGAGACAAGAACTTCAACAAAAATCTTTCCGTTGTATACACCAAAAGTGAAACCTACCATTTCAGGAGAGATCTGACTTCGTCGGTACCAAGTCTTAATAACCCCAGTTTCCTGTGGTTTTTTGCCTTCAATCTTTTTCAAGAGTCTAGCTTCTACGTATGGGCCTTTTTTGAGTGATCGTGTCATTTGATTTGGTTGCAGAGTCTCGTCTAACTCTATGCGAAAAATAATAGCCCTAACAGAGCTTGTGGTGACATAGTATCAAAAAATAAAATAGTGTCAAATGGTTTTGTGTGGTGTTTTGATGAAATGAGCTTGTTTGAGGCAATACCATTGACGTACTACTTATATGGTGGTACTTTTTGCGCAGATTATGCACCTGGTATTGCCTTAGAGATTTGTTTATTAGTTGAGTTTTAGTTGCTTTTTATTGGATAAATTTGGTTTAAGCATCTGATTAAGCGTTTAAATTTTATACAATCAAAACTAATGAATAATTCTCTACGGCAATACCCTACAACAAATAGGAATTGACCGTGGTTTGACAGATCAATCCTTCACCACTACCCTCATGCCTACCAACATCCCCTTAACCACTGTCGCTGCAAAACGTCGTGTCGTCACAACGATCGCAAAACTCAGCAAGCTCTGTATCACAGGATACACTATTACGATGGCATACCACGGAGAAGAACTCCACGTTATTGCCTTGGTCAATTCCAGGGTCAATTTGCTCAAGACCAAGACGGATAAGCCTTCAGCTTGTCGTTGCCGCTGTGCGTATCTCGTCACCCCAGGAGGCGACATAGGAGAAAAGATCAAGTCCAAAAAAATTGACCTCAACAATGATGGTCGCTGGACTTGGTAAAATCGACAGCGCCTGGAACTTTCTCATTATTTACAGCCGCCTATCGCATCTCAAAGCGACGGGTGGCTGTTCATTTTCAATAAAATTGCATTAAGCTAGAACTTCTCAGTTTTTCTATTAAAGGAGCGAGTAAACAAAAACACGCATGTATGGATGAAATCCCGGATACATGCGTGTTTTTGCTTTACGAGCGACTGTCTTATTTATTCTTCCCTACTTTTCGTCGTGAAACGATGAGTCGGTTTGAATATTTCTTTGGTCGTCGTGATTTCTGTCCCTTACCTGTTGGTTTACCGTAGATAGAGATAGCTCGTCGTCGTCCTCGTCCTTGTCGGCCTTCACCTCCTCCGTGTGGATGATCCACAGGGTTCATGGCTGTACCTCGAACTGTAGGGCGAATACCTCGCCATCGGCTCTTGCCGGCCTTTCCAAGGTTCTGGAGCCAGTTTTCGTCATTTGATACCTCTCCGACTGTTGCCCAAGCTGTATCGATGATTTTTCGCACTTCTGTTGAAGGAAGTTTGATTTGAGCATAACCTGAGTCCTGGCCAATTACTTCAGCATAGTTTCCAGCTGAACGTACAAGCTTAGAACCTCCTTTTGGTTTAATTTCAATATTGTACACAAATGTACCTACTGGAATGTTATGTAATGGAAGTCGGTTAGCAGGCTTAATTTCAGCCTTTTCACCTACTAGGAATGTGTCTCCGGCTTTTACAGACTTTGGAACAATAACGTATCGCTTCTCACCGTCTGCATATACTGCAAGACCAATGAATGCTGTTCGGTTTGGATCGTATTCAACAGTAGTGATTTTCGCAGGAATTTCCTTTTTGTCGTAGAAAAAGTCTACATCTCGGAACATTCGCTTGTTTCCACCTCCTTTGTGTCGAGTAGTAATCCGACCTCGGTTATTTCGTCCCATAGATCGCTTGAAGCCGTGTGTTAGGCCTTTGAAAGCCACATCAGTAGTAAGCACTCCACGGTGAGTAACCGTAGTCATGTTTCGTCGTGATGGTGTTGTTGGTTTATATCGTTTCATATTTTTATTTTGAAATTATTAAGCCAACTCAATAGTTTCTCCCTTCTTGAGAGTAACATATGCTTTGATAACACCTTGCTTTACACCAGCCTTACCTCGCACCATTACTCGCTTTGCAGGAGTTCGTGCGATGTTTACTGAAACTGGAGTAACTTTATAAAGCTCTTTTACAGCAGCTGTAACAGAAGCCTTCGTAGCAGTTTTGAAAATTTCAAAAACATACTTACCTTTTTCAGCTGAAATAGCTGCTTTTTCAGTAATTCGAGGTCGTTTGATTACATCTGATGGATGCTTTTTGATTGAAGTTGTAGTCATGGCAGTTAGTTCATCTTAGAGCTAAGAGTTTTTACAATTTCTTCAGGAGTAGTCATAACAACATACTTGTACTGAAGAAGAGCGAGAGGGTTGATGTTTCGAACCTCCATCACCTCCAAGTTACCCATATTTTGGAATCCAAGCTTAACGTTTGCATCAAGTGTTGGAACCGCAATAAGTGCAGCATTGTTTCGTCGCTTTGAAAGCATTTCAAAGCCTTCAATTGAACCTAGTTTTGTAAGAGCTACTCGAGCGTCTTTAGTCTTAGGTGTAGAAAGTGTAAGTGAATTCAAGAACAGTACTTCTCCATCTCGTAGTTTCTGAGAAAGAATAGTATAGATTGCCTTCACTTTCATTTTCTTGTTAATTTTTCGGTCGTAGTTCTTGTCGTTTCGAGGACCGTGTGCCACACCTCCACCAACCCAGATCGGAGATCGAGTTGATCCGTGTCGTGCACGACCAGTACCTTTTTGTGCCCAAGGCTTTTTACCTCCTCCACTTACGTCAGCTCTACTTTTTGTGTGAGCAACTGACTTACGTGCAGAACTTCGCATTGACTGTACAACCTGGTGTACAAGGTCAGCGTTCCAGTTGAGTCCAAAGATTTCTCCTGGAGCGTCAAATGTAGATGTACTCTTACCGTTTTGGTCGAACACCTTCACCTCTACATTTTTCAATTCAGCCTTTTTGTCAGACTTCTTGCCATCTTTCTTCTTTTCTATTTTTTTAGCAAAATCTTTAGCCATAAATTTATATATTGATTAGTGAAGATATTAACCCTGTATTTCAACAAGAGTACCGCGTCGACCTGGAACTGCACCACGGATGTAAACTTCCTTTGTATCTTTATCATAAGCCATAACAACGAGGTTCTTTACAGTAACTCGATCGCCACCCATTCGGCCTGGCATTCGTGTACCTTTAAAAACTCGCTGATATCCACCGGCACCGATAGAACCTCCCTCTCGTTCAGAGTGTTTCTGTCCGTGAGATCGTGGTCCACCATGGAACCCGTGTCGCTTTACTACACCTTGGAAACCCTTTCCTTTAGATATAGCAGATACCACAACTACGTCACCAGCTTCTAAAGTAGATTCTACTTTATCGCCAAGAGCTCCTTCAGTAATACCAGCAATCTCTTTGAGATGTCGGAAATTACCAAGATCCTTCATGTGACCTTTTTGTGCTTTGTTAATATTTTTTTCTTTTTTTGTTCCAAAACCAACCTGGATAGCCTCGTACCCATCCTTGAGTTTTGTCTTTACCTGAGTAACAACCAAGTCCTCTGCCCTAACGACAGTAACTGGATGTACTTTGCCCTCCTCGTCGAAGAGCTGTGTCATATTCTGTTTTGTTCCAAGAATGAATTTCATAGTAGTAGGCTTAATTGCAATGAGTGGTAAGTATGTCTAATTAGATTAGAGCATCTTTACATCAATGTTGACTCCTGAAGGAAGACTGAGGTTCGTAAGAGCTTCAATCACTTTTGCAGAAGGATTAACAATATCGAGAAGTCGCTTGTGGACTCGCATTTCAAATTGTTCTCGAGCGTTCTTGTAAACGAATGCTGATCGGTTAACTGTGTAGATTCTCTTTTCTGTTGGGAGAGGCACAGGACCGAGGATAACGGCATCGTATCTAAGAGCTGTATCCATAATCTGCTTGATTGATGCATCTATAATCTTTGATTCGTATGCTCGCACACGAATTCGAAGCTTTGAAACACCTTCTTCTTTTCCGGCTGTCTTCTTTTTAGTTGTTTCTTTAGTTGCAGCCATGTGATGTGTTTTGTTAGTTGCCTTACCACAGACTGATTCCGCGACCTGCAATTTTTTGTCTTAATTTGATTTCTCAAATTATTAAAAGATATTGCAGAGCCGTACGAACCAGCCCGTAGACCGGCTAAAAATTACTTACGCAACAATCTTTGTTACAACACCCGCACCTACAGTTTTACCACCTTCTCGGATAGCAAATCGCTGTTTGTCTTCAAGAGCAATAGGAGCGATGAGTTTAACTTTGAATGTAACTGTATCTCCAGGCATAACCATTTCTACTCCTGCAGCAAGAGTTACTTCTCCAGTAACATCTGTTGTTCGTACGTAGAATTGTGGCTTGTAACCTGTAAAGAATGGAGAGTGTCGACCACCTTCTTCCTTCTTGAGGATGTAAACTTCAGCTTCAAACTCTGTATGAGGCTTAACTGAACCTGGCTTACAAATAACCTGTCCTCGTGTGAGGTCATCTTTCTTTGCAGATCGAAGAAGGATACCAGCGTTGTCTCCAGCCATACCTTCGTTGAGCTGCTTATTGAACATTTCAATACCTGTAACAGTAGTTGAAGTTGTATCTTTAAGACCTACGATTTCGATAGTTTCACCAACTTTTACGATACCTCGTTCGATTTTACCTGTAACTACAGTTCCTCGTCCTTCGATAGAGAAGATGTCTTCAATAGGCATAAGGAAAGGCTTGTCAGTTTCTCGAACTGGAACTGGGATGTAAGTATCAAGAGCGTCAGCAAGTTCTAGAACTTTCTTTGACCACTCATCATCATTACTTGTTGCTTCGAGAGCCTTAAGAGCTGAACCTCGAATAACTGGAGCGTTTTCGTCAAAACCGTTCTTCGCGAGAAGTTCTCGGATTTCAGCTTCAACGAGGTCGAGCATGTCTGCATCATCAACCATATCGCACTTGTTTAGAAATACGATGATCTTTGGCACACCAACCTGCTTAGCCAAGAGAACGTGTTCTCGTGTCTGTGGCATAGCACCGTCAGTTGCTGCTACTACGAGAATAGCACCGTCCATCTGAGCTGCACCAGTAATCATGTTCTTGATATAGTCGGCGTGACCTGGAGCGTCAATGTGAGCATAGTGTCGCGCGTCTGTAGCATACTCTGAGTGAGAAAGAGAGATAGTAATACCTCGAGCTTTTTCTTCAGGAGCCTTGTCGATATCTCCAACAGCCTTAAGAGTAACTTGCTTACCCGCTCGGTGAAGAACGTTAAGAATAGCTGCTGTAAGAGTTGTCTTTCCGTGGTCTACGTGTCCAATTGTACCTACGTTTAAGTGAGGTTTTGATCGGTCAAAAACTTCTTGTGCCATATATATGTTTTGTTTAATTGCTATCTTAAGGAATTTAGATGAAGCGATATTTTGCTCACACAAACTCAGTAAGTTCCCAATTAAGATTTAATTATTTTTTATTAAACTTTATCTACAGTGCTTTAGCGGCTTAGATTAAGGGTTATTTGTAAACTTCCGTTTATTTTGCAAATAATACTTAATCGACTCACTAGAGGTTACAGATAAAAAAAGCGCCGAAACGCAATGCAGAGATAGTACCAGAGATATGGAGGTAAAGTCAATGGAAATATGAGGGGAATAGGTTGAAAATAGGTGATAAAGGCTGAGTTTGTCAGTATATATAAAATTATAAAGAAAAAAGCCCCGACCGAGCCCTCATACTTTCATCCACGCTACTACCTGCGGATTATTATAGAGGACTCGAATCGGGGCCGAGCTGAGAAATTGTCTCAACGTAGTGCTTCTTCAGGGAACAGCAGGATGTGCTGGTGTCCAGACGTGAACGGCGGAGTGCTTGCCCACCGGGTCGTCAGGAGCCCAGAGTTTAAAAGCTGACGGCGAGGCACCGACGAAAGCAGAATCCAAACCAACGGAATGTGAGCTCTCGACGAGTGCTCGCTGTTGGATATGGATCCCGACTTCGATCGGGGAACCTGGGGACTGAACGCTGAGGGTGGAAGTTTCCATGACACCGCAGTGCTGGATCGCGAAGACATTTGGTGCGATCTTGGTTGCGGTAGCAGGAACGACGACTTTAACGTTGATGCCGTCAGCGATGGTGCTGATAGCTTGGTCTTGAGGCGTGGCATGGACTTGCGGTCCGAAGCACGCAATCGCGATGAACGCGAGGGTGAGGATGTGTTTCATAGTGAGACGTAACCTTTACCTTTGCTTGAGCGCAATTTCTTGAGCAGTCCTAGGGACAACTCAATTAATTGCATCCACACTGTGTGAGCGCAGAGTACTATTAAGTTTATACCTCTCACACACTACGTCAATAGTTTTTTATAGAATAAACAGTGTAAAACTTTTTAACTTAAAGCCTCTAGTACAGCAATCAACTTCTGATGAATACCGTCGAATGATCCATTACTCATTATTACTAAAACATCACCTGGGGTTGCAATAGCCGCTATTTTCTCTATAACTTGATGACCATTTGCTACGCATACTGCGTAAAATTCCTTTGATTCTCTATTCTCTTCTCCATTTTCACCCTTATTTCTAGGCACTTTTTTGTAATTCTTAATACTTTCATCAACCACAACGTTCCCATCAATAAAGTCACTTGGAGTATCGTTATGACGAAGTTCTGGCATAGAGAGCACTAGACCGTCCACACTCACGAACGCATGTGCATACTCATGTTCAAACATTTTCTTTCGACTTGTGTTAGATCTTGGCTCAAAAATTGCAAAAATTCGATTGCTAGGAAAATGTTCTCTAATACCAGCAAGAGTTTCTCTGACAGCAGTAGGGTGATGCGCGAAGTCGTCTATGATTGTAATTTCATTTACTGTAGCAACAATTTCTTGTCGTCGTTTCATTCCATTAAAAGTAGCGAGTCCATCGCAAATTTGTTCAAAAGAAAGATTCTGGTTCAAAGCGATAGCAATCACAGCAAGCGTGTTTGCTAAATTATATTTTCCAAAAAGACGAATGGATAGTCGTCCCAATTCATTACCTTTGTAGACGAGAGTAAATACTTGTCCTTTATCATCTACTACAATGTCTTTTGCAGTAACGTCGTTAGTTGAATCAAAACCATAATATAAGACATCAGCTTCTGTAAATTTTGAAAGTTCTCGAACATCCTGTGAATCACCATTAAGGACAAGTACTCCACCGTTTTCCGCGCTTGCAGTTTCTTCTGCTAAAAATATAAAAGACTTTTTATACTCCTCAAAGTCAGAATATATGTCGGCATGATCAAATTCGAGAGATGTAACAACTGCAACTTTTGGCTTATAGTGAAGAAACTTTGGTGACTTGTCGAAGTACGCAGTATCGTATTCATCCCCTTCTATTATGAAATGTTTAGATTCTATTTGAGGAGCCAGGTCTGATGTAGTGTCTTTTATACCCTGCTCGTTTTGTCGAACTGCTCCAGAACTAAAGCTTGTTTCTTGAATTCCGTTTGAAGTTGGAACAGCTACACCACCAACTAAAAATCCAGGATTCAATCCAGCACTCAAAAAGACATGTGCACACAAACCTGTTGTAGTAGTTTTTCCATGAGTACCACAAATCACAATTGAAGTTTTGTCTTTAATAAAAAATTCAGCAATCGCTTCAGACATTGAAAGTTGAGGAAGATTGTTTTCTCGGACATACGCACCCTCTTCATTATCAGGACCAAACATATTTGCAACGATTGTTAAATCTTTATCTTTTACATGCTCTTTAGAAAAACCTTCGTAAAATTTTATATTCAATTTATTTATCAAATCACTTGCTGGTGGATAACAACCAACATCTGATCCAGAAATATCGTAACCCTCTTCAGCAAACAATCCTGCGAGTGATGATGTAGCTTTACCACACACACCCGTGATGTGAACTTTTTTAATTTCCCCTCGCCCAACTTTTTCTGAAAGTTCGCTCATGTAGGACCTATCAAAAATTCTTTTTTCAGCAGTACCAGTCTCCTGTCCTATCCTTTTTGTCTTTTGTTCAAAAAATTCTTGGGCGTTTTTTTTCATATAGTGTAATTGTATGCACATTTTATATGCAATATTTATATACATTAGCATTTTTATACTACTTCATAAAGAAAATAATATCTACTTTAACAAAAACACCCCACATTTCTGCGCGGTGTTTTTGTAATTTTCGAGAGAAATTTTAACTCTACCCACTACTCAGAACTTACTTTCGTGACTCAACGATTTCTTTTTCAACGTTTGGTGGAACCACATCGTAGTGATCGAATTCCATTGTCATTGAACCTCGTCCTTGTGTCATAGATCGTAGATCAGTTGTGTAACCGAACATTTCTGATAGAGGAACCATAGCTCGAATAACCTTGTTGAGACCTCGGTCATCCATACCTTCGATTTGACCTCGTTTTGATGAGAGTGAACCTGTACAATCTCCCATGAACTGTTCTGGAGTTACAACTTCTACTTTCATAATTGGCTCAAGGATAACTGGCTTAGCTTTCTTAGCAGCTGCCTGGAATGCCTGTGACGCAGCAATCTTGTACGCGATTTCTGATGAGTCCACATCGTGAGATGAACCGAATGTAAGTTCACAAGATACATCTGTCATTGGGAATCCAGCAACAATACCTCGATCCATAGCTTCTTTTACACCCTTTTCAACTGCAGGAATAAATTCTGTTGGAATAACACCTCCCTTGATAGAGTCGATGAATTCGAAACCAGCTTCACGGTGAACGTTCTTTGGAATCTTTGCACCTTCTTCAACTGCTTCAAGTGGTTTGATTGTAATTCGAACGTGACCGTACTGACCCTTACCTCCAGACTGCTTAACGTATTTGTAGTCTTCATCAACACAAGTTCCCTTGATAGTTTCTCGGTATGATACCTGTGGCTTACCTACGTTTGCTTCTACGTTAAATTCTCGCTTCATTCGATCAACCATAATTTCAAGGTGGAGTTCACCCATACCAGCGATGATAGTTTCACCTGTTTCCTGGTTTGATGAAATTCGGAAAGTTGGATCTTCATCACCAAGCTTCTTGAGAGCAACACCCATTTTTTCCTGATCTGCTTTTGTCTTTGGTTCGATTCGAAGTGACACTACAGGTTCAGCGAACTTGATAGGATCAAGGATAATAGGGTGAGCCTCATCACAGAAAGTATGAGATGTTTTTGCATCTTTCAAACCTACTGCAGCTGCAATTTCTCCGGCGTACACTTTCTTTACTTCTTCTCGCTTGTTAGCCTGAAGTCGTACAATTCGTCCAAGTCGTTCTTTCTGACCTGTTGTTGAGTTGTAAATGTATGAACCAGCTTCAATAGTTCCAGAGTACACTCGGAAGAATGTAAGCTGACCTACGAATGGATCTGTTTGAAGTTTGAATGCAAGAGCAGAGAATGGTACTGAGTCTGATGCAGCTCGTGTAATTTCTTCACCTGTTTCTGGATCAAGACCGTGTACTGGTGGTACATCAAGTGGAGATGGAAGATAATCAACAACGGCGTCAAGAATAAGCTGTGTACCTTTGTTCTTCAAAGCTGAACCTGTAAATACTGGGAAAATCTTTCCAGCAATAACTCCCTTTCGAAGAGCAGCTTTCAAATCTTTAATATCAAAATCAGTTTTACCTTCGAGGTACTGATTCATCATAGTGTCATCGAGTTCAACAATTTTTTCTACAAATTCTGCTCGTCGTGTAGTAGATTCAGCAAGCATATCTGCAGGAATTTCATATTCAATAACTTTGTTACCCATTTCTCCTTCGAACTTGTAAGCCTTCATCTTAAGGAGATCAATAACTCCGTCGAAATCACCTTCGTTTCCAATTGGAAGCTGTGCTCGAACTGCGTTCTTGTTAAGTCGTTCTAGAATAGATGCAAATGATCGTTCGAATGAAGCACCTGTTCGGTCGAGTTTGTTGATGAAACAAATTCGTGGAACATTGTACTTGTCAGCTTGTCGCCATACAGTTTCAGACTGTGGCTCTACACCAGCTACTCCATCAAATACTACAACTCCTCCGTCGAGTACTTTGAGTGATCGTTCTACTTCCACTGTGAAGTCTACGTGACCTGGTGTGTCAATAATGTTGAATCGGTGCATGAGAGATTTGTCTGTACCCATGTATGAAGGGTTCCAAAAACAAGTGATGGCAGCGGCAGTAATAGTAATACCTCGCTCTTTTTCTTGTTCCATCCAGTCAGTCACAGCTTCACCTTCGTGAACTTCACCAATCTTGTGTGACATACCTGTGTAATAAAGAATTCGTTCAGATGTCGTAGTTTTACCTGCGTCAATGTGAGCGATAATACCGAAGTTTCTTGTTTTCTCTAATGGATAATCTCGTTCCATAAATGTGTTGTTGTGGCTGTTCGATTATTAGTTAAAATTTTAATCAAAATTTAATAAAATTGATGAAAAATAAAAAAAGCGAACAGACCAAAATATAAATAATTTAATAAGGCACCGACTTTTTAGAATCAAATCTAGATAGAAGTCGTGGGGATAAAATAGCATTATTTTAGGGTGTTTGCAATATAAGTCCTAGGTAAATATTTGATATACTGTCACTCTACATTCAAATATATGAAACTAATAATACTTGCTGCAGGAAAAGGGAAAAGAATGGGTGAATCTTCAAATCACACACCTAAACCTATTCTGAAATACAAAGGAAAAACACTTATTCACCACAAGTTTGAACAACTTCCAAGCAGTATTGATGAAATTATCATTACAATAGGCCATTTAGGCGAAAAAGTTATTGACGCACTTGGTCATTCTTATGACAATAGTAAAAATGGAGGGGCAATTATTCCTATTACATATATAGAACAGAAGGAACTTCTAGGAAGTGGTCATTCCCTGTGGCAAGCGAAGGAAGCTATTGGAAATAGTCCTTTTTTGGTGCTAATGGGTGATGATCTGTACTCAAAACAAGATTTAGAAGAAATGATTGCACTCAATATACAAAATCCTCAATCATGGATTGCATTAGTAGAGCCTCAAAAGGACCATATTCCCTACGGCAAATGCGTTCTCGATGAAGAGGGCTATCTTATAGATTTTAGGAATGACCCAAATAAAGAGATCCTTAGGAACCTCATGTACACAGGTGCCTGTCTTTTGACGCCTGATGTTTTTACACTGCCTCTTATAAAGATAAGTGAGACTGAATATGGGCTTCCACACACCTTTGTGCAGGAAGTGCGGCATAAATTGCCTTCAACAGGCAAACTGAACATACATGTAGTTTCGACCACCTACTGGAAGAGAGTTACTACTCCTGAGGATTTGGTTGAATAATTTATGTATGTTGTCGAAATTCGACAATTATGAAATATGCCTTATAATAAGGCCATGCACGAAACCAATGCAGGCAACTCAATCTTAAACGATTCAAACGAGCAGTTAGAAGAAGTGCTAACTTCGTTGGATTTACCGCCCATTTCTAGGAAGATATATATGCGACTCTTGGGGAACAAGAGCCTTAACGCCCGAATGTTAGCGGAGGCTTTAGATATTCCTCGTCCATCTGTGTATGACCATATTCGAATACTCCAGAACAAGAACCTAATTATTCCAAAAAAGCAGGACGGCAAGCTCTTTTTTAGTGCTAACGACCCTCATCACATACAGTCGTTAATAGATTTACAGGAAGCTAAATACAAGGAGATGAAAAAAGTCTTTGGAAACCTACTACCAAGACTCAAAACCGATGTCAGATCAGTTGATCCAAAAATTCAATTTTTCAGCGGCATCGAAGGAGTAAAAAGTGTTCAAAATGACATACTCTGGTGTAAAGATACAGAGACTTACACAATGTGGCCAACTCAAGCTATGTTGGATCTTCTTGGACCTGAATACCTCGCCTGGCACAATAAAAGACGTGTCGAGCAAAATATATCTGTAAAAGTAATTCGCCAAGGACCGGTTATCGACGGACTTATTCATAGTTTCTTTCAAGAAGGTGAGGAAACGCTAAGAACTGTAAAATATTTAGCTGGGAGTGAAGCAATTAGTGGCTCAGAAACAACAGGGATTAGTATGAGTTATTGGATTTATGGAGACAAAGTAGCCTTTTTTGACTCATCAGATGAATTATATGGCTTCATTGTTCACTCAAATGCATTCTCAAATCTCATGACGATGCAATTCAATATATTGTGGGGGATTTTGAAATAGGAAAGATAATAATTGCTAGACTAAAATAGTACAGTCCACCGTGGTTAGTGGTGGACTGCGTAGCAGAACAAAGAAAGTTCTGACCGTCATGAAGGTTCCATCATCTTAGGAACCTTCACAACAGGCTTTTTGTGTTGGGACCCTGAATTGGATGAAGAATTTTGACCCTTACCATTTGCTTCAACTCCTTCGGGAATGAATTCAAAGTAATAGATGCATTTACCGTCGGAATTAAAACCCTTGATTTTATGAGGTTCATCCTTCTTGTTCGACATCCTTACCAGAAATCTGTCGCAAAGTGGAAGTGTGGAGACAGGAGTACTGTACGATCCGATGTACTCAAAGAAACTAAATATTTTTCCCCCATCCACCGACTTCAGAGTGACTGTTATTCGAGGGCATATGCCGTACTTCGCCGAAGACTCCCCAGTATAAGGATTGATAATCGTGTAGACGAACGGTAACTCAGCGTGAGTAAAATTGAGAGCCTTGTATTCTGCACCAAAAGAGGTGCTTTCTTTCAAGGTAAACACAATCGAGTCTGAGACTTTTACTTTACCTCGATGCTTGGCTGGACTCGAATGGTGATTCAAGACATTGTCTGCGGCTTTTGAAATACCCTCCGACGCTTTTGCAAGCGCCCCACTGACACAGCCGGTCAATATGAGACTGAAAAAGGCCAACACAAAAGACAGAACTTGGACAACGAACTTTGTTTTTTGAAGTGTTTTCAATTCTAATATGAATCTACTAATTCCTTTTCCACACAGATTATGCAGAAATTAGGTTAATCCTAGAAATTAATAGATTCATCCTCCTGCACTTATACTATTCTCATATCAAAAAGAGTCAATAAAGTGTGAAATCAAGATCAAAACAAAAACCACCGCTCTTTCGAGAAGTGGTTTTTGTTTACTAGTGTCGGGTACCCAGAGTATACACAACGGGTACTTGAGGCACATGTTGTAGTTTGGACTTTTACCAAGCAAAGTGAGCAAAGGCCTTGTTGGCTTCTGCCATTTTGTGTGTGTTTTCCTTCTTTCGAACTGCTTCACCTTCATTCTTAGCTGCTGCGATGAGTTCATCTGCGAGCTTCTCATGCATAGGTGCTCCTTTCTTTGATCGGGCTGCATCGATAATCCACTTCATTGAGAGGTAGAGTCGTCGTTCAGGTCGAACTTCTCGAGGAACCTGGTAGTTTGCACCACCAACTCGTCGTGATCGCACTTCAACTGCAGGTGCAGTGTTCTTGAGAGCCGTATTGAAGATTTCAATAGGGTTTTCAGTTTTCATCTTTTCAGCGATTGTGTCGAATGACCGGTACACAATTGCGATAGCTGTTGTCTTCTTTCCTGACCACATACAGTAGTTGATGAACTTACCAACTTCTGCTGAGTCGTACTTGAGATCAGCCTTGGCTATATTACGATTTTTTACTTTTCGTCGCATTTTATTGGAAAATGTTAGGGGAAATTGTCTAATAATTCGCAGATTTTATTCAGTTTGACGCTTCATTGCGCTGACTTACTCTGCTTCTTGTACGATGTATTTCTCATCGCGATCCCTTGAGGGGATAAGTCTTACTTCTTTGCTGCTTTTGGTCGTTTTGTTCCGTATCCTGATCGTCCTTTTCGTCGTTTTTCAACGCCTGCACAGTCGAGAACTCCTCGAACTACTGTATATCTGATACCAACATCCTTTACTCGTCCACCTCGTAGAAGTACTACGGAGTGTTCTTGTAGGTTGTGTCCCATACCAGGGATATACGCTGTAACTTCAAGACCATTTGTAAGTCGTACTCGGCAAATCTTTCGAATCGCTGAGTTAGGCTTCTTTGGAGTCTTTGTTGTTACCTTTGTACAAACGCCTTTCTTAAACGGTGAATCGTAAAAGACAGGTCGGTTCTGAAGAACGTTGAAACCTCGAGTAAGAGCGATAGCCTTACTCTTTTTCTTCGCCTTCGATCGACTTTTCTTTACTAATTGATTAAGTGTAGGCATGTGCCTTTGTTTTAATTAATTTGTTAATAATGACTTTAGAAACAAAAAATTTTGGAAATTTCCAAAATAGTCTTATTTTAAGCCTATTGTTAGATCCATCACGTGTTCCGCACGCTTTGAAACTAGAAATAAAATGCTTCGAAAAAGCACTTGTTAGAAGATTACTATATATATGGCTCGTAAGCAAGGTGAAACACTTGTGCAAAGCCAAGGTGAAACACTTGTACAGAGGACAAGGTGAAACACTTGTGCAGAGAACAACCACAATCACATTAAATCCCTACAAAAACCCTATACACCCAGAAAATAACAGGTACGAAGTACTGCCATACAAAGAAAATGAAGAAAAGAGTAGCAAATAAGCCATATGTTGCGTAAAATCGGTTCAACTGCTCGCTAGATTGATATGGAAGGATATTGGAAAGAATCTTTGAACCATCGAGAGGAGGTAGAGGCACGAGATTAAACAATGCAAGCACAAGGTTAATAAGGATTGTCATAGATAAAATAGCAAGAGTGGCATCAGGTAGAATAGTCCCAAAAGTACGCAGTACAATTGACCCAAGGAGTGCTATTAGGATATTAGAAAGAGGTCCAGCAAAAGCAACAAAAAACTCGCTTGTACGGCCATTTTTGAGGTTGTAGGGGTTATACGGAACTGGTTTAGCCCAACCAAACATAAGACTGCCCGGCAAAAGGGCACAGAGGAGTGGCACAACGATTGAACCCATTGGATCAATGTGCTTTATAGGGTTTAAAGTTAAGCGTCCTTGGTATTGTGCTGTACGATCGCCCTGCCACAAAGCAGCTAAACCATGGGACACCTCATGGACTACTATAGATATAATTAGTATTGCGAGATTGAAAAGTGAGGACATATTGGATGAATTAGGATATAAGTAACATATTAGGACAATATTGAGTCTTATAGCTGTATGTCTATATTAACACAAGGGATTCACTATACTGACACAAGAACCTCATTTAAAACATTTGCTAATCGTTAAAAATATGATAGCATGCTCCTACATATGGCAAAAGTATGCGCAATAACTAAAAAAGGTTCTATGGTGGCTGGAGGGTATTCAAACCGAACTCGAGCAACCAAATTCAACCCAACAGGGATGAAGAGAAAGTACCCAAACCTTCAGAAGAAGCGAATTTATATTCCTGAACTCCAGAAGTCTATGACTGTGACTATTTCAACAAAGGCACTCAAGACTATCCAGAAGAACGGAGCATTCGCAACATTCAAAAAGGCAGGTCTTATCTAAATTATAAACGGACGCCAGGCGGTGGATGGAGCATAGGATAGACAACAGACCGCATCGGGGCGTAAAAATAAAGACTTCTCAGAGATGGGGAGTTTTTATTTTTATTTTTGCTCTATAACCATGCTCAGTTGAGTGATTGATTTCCAATGAGGATGCGTGAGTATCATATACCCGAAGTACATACTTCGGGTACTCAACACGTCTATGACACAAACGAAATGTAATACTGATAATTATTTAGAAGTCTTTATAGTGAGATTCTTAGCATCAGAATAAAAGCTAATCGTCCCATCAATATCTGTTCTTAGAGTTCGCCTAAAATTTGAATCTTTTTCTTTAAATGCGTTCAAATTATCCAAAACTATTTTATGTGGATGATTATAACGATTACCAATTCCAGCGGAAATAACTGCGAAATTAGGTGAAACCACATTTAGAAAATTCGGTGAGGTTGAAGTTTTTGACCCATGATGACCTAATTTTAAAACATCAGCGTGTATTCTTTCTCCATATTTTTTAATAATAAAATCCTCCACTTCAATCGGCGCATCGCCCGTTAGAATAAATGAAGTACTACCAAATGTAAGCTTTCCTACAACCGAATTTAAATTCGTTTCTGTACTCAAAAATTTTAAGCATGGATTTCTTTTTTGTGTTTTAGATATGGTCTTTGATTTTATCTTATTCTGTCCACTACTCTCATTTTTATTTTGCATACCATTTTTGCACTTTTGGTATGCTTCAATTTGAAAGTCAAAGTCAGGGAAGAGAACATCAAAATGCACATTATCTTGTTGATCTAAGACAATACTCATTCCTGCTGTAAGAGTCAAAAGCCTTTGATGCATTTGAGGCGATGTATCATGAATATTTTTTTCTTTGAGTTTTGCAATTAGATCTGTGTCACCAATCGACGTCATTAAATCTTTGAAGATTTTAGTTTCCGAACTTAATCCAGAGAATGTGAATCTCTGAAATCCAAACTTCTCTATTACTTTTTTCATCGAACCGATGTGGTCTGCATCTGCATGTGTTGCAAGTAAGATATTTAAATTACGGTCAAATATATTTTTAAACTTTTGGATCTCAGAAATTACTTTTTCGTTTTGAGGTCCGCTGTCAATGAGCATAGAATTGCTATTTCCAACTTGTATTAAAATTGCGTCACCTTGACCTACATCTAAAAAATGAACCTGCAGTTTTGATTTTGTATTATTTAGACTTTGAAAAATGTAACCTACAAACGCAAAACTAAATATCACAAAAAGTAGAAATAGCATCCCAATTGTTTTGTGATTTTTCAAAACTTTTTGGAATATTTCGGCCCAAATTTGCGCATGATTTGTTAAATTTTGTGGCAGTTTTTGAGATGTCTCTGTGTGGTATACTTTGCTCATTATTAGGTTTGTTACTTTATGATTAATTTATACATATGACATTTACTGAAAGAAAATTCGACATTAAAAAACTTGAGGGTATTTCAGAGAATTCCATTAATGAGCACCTTAAACTATATGCAGGATATGTTAAACATTCGAATGTCATCATAGACAAAATAAATGTATTGGCATCTGACATTGAATCTAACTCTTATATTATCGGAGAACTTCAACGAAGATTTGGATTTGAATTTGATGGAATGAGAAACCATGAATACTATTTTGAACAGCTTGAAAATGGACCAGTTGATATAGACATGACGGCTTCTTTCGTAACAAAAGTTACTGAGACTTTTGGAACATTTGATGCATGGGTTTCTCGTTTTAAAAGTCTTGCTATGACTCGTGGAATTGGATGGGCTATTTTATATTACGACCCTGAAACAGACAGACTCTTAAACGCTT
The DNA here is from genome assembly GCA_021734945.1 of Minisyncoccota bacterium. Classification (GTDB taxonomy): domain Bacteria; phylum Patescibacteriota; class Minisyncoccia; order Phycocordibacterales; family CAIZLB01; genus VEQN01. Next base: position 274,842 of record JAIPIA010000002.1, read on the forward strand.
GGATTGATGAACAACATCTAGGACATTTAACTTCTCTAAAAGTCATCTTGGCATTAGATATGTGGGAGCACTCATACATGCTTGATTACGTGCCTTCTGAGAAGAAAAAATATGTTGAAGCATTCTTTACAAACCTCAATTGGAAATGCGTTACAGAACGTTTTTCAAAGGCCGTTTCACAGAAAAGTCTGTAACACCGCAAGACCCTCTCGTGGTGATTACCAAGATTTATTTTTTGATTCTAGATGCGAGAGAAGTGGTCAGAATCAATACACATTCTCTTCCGAGATAGCAAAAAGCCCTCTCAGGATAATAAAAACAACCTCTTTCACATGTTACACAGAGGTTGTTTTTATTTTTATGAGGGTGCAATCATTTGAACTGAGCCCATCTTTTCAGAAAGCGATTTTCCCGTATTTAAAAAAATACTAATCAAAATAACGATAAAATACATCCCAAAAAAAATTAGTGGGGTTATTGGTGGTAATGTAATTGCCGCGAATGGTAGTGCTGAAAAATAACCTACAGTGACTAGTTCATATTTGAGCAGTACCCATGAAACGAACGCTGGCAAAAATGCCAAAAGCGATGTCATGAAACTAATAACACCAGTTAGAAACACGAACAACATAGTGAGGGGAATAAGGGGTAAGACAAGAGCATTAACAGGTATTGCCACCAATGAAACAACTCCAGAAAATTTTATAATAAATGGCAGAGTAAAAATTTGAGTAGCAATAGTAGTCGCAATCAGAGATACAAAACTTTGTGGTATATATTTTAAAGACGAAGAAAGAAGACTGCTTAAACTTTGAAGTTTGTCCTTTGTCCTTTTCAAAATATCCTCAATCGGACTTCCTAAAAATATTAGTCCGAGAGTTGCCATAAAACTTAATTGAAAAGATGGGTCATGCAAAAGGAGTTTTGGATTTTGAAAAAGCATTAAAAAACCTGCAACAATAAGTGAGACTAATGCTGAATTATTCCGCCCAGATAAGCGTGCATATATTCCTATAATAGACATAATGACCGATCTACAAACAGTTGCTCCACCACCAGTCATCACGCCAAATAAAATTATTCCCACTGAGCCAAAAATACCTCCCCAAAACTTTGGAAGAAATGAGAAAAATTTACTTATTGCCTCACCTACAATTGAAACATTTGAACCAGACAAAACTACGATGTGTATTAACCCCACTTTTTGAAATTGTTCCTGCAGTTCTTTATCCAAGGAACCTTTGCCAGATATGATTAAACCAGTCGCCAAAAATGCATATGGTGCTGGCAAAATATCTTCAATATTCTGCATAAATTTGCGCTTAATCAAATATAGGGTTTGTGTAATTTTGTCAGCCTGACCAGTACCAATCAAATGAACATTTTCAGCATCTGCTATATAAAAAATATTATCCTTTTGCAAGAAATACTCATAATCAAAATCTCTACCATCTGAACCCTCAATCAGTTTTGGTTTTGTTATTTTTGCATCAAAGCGTATATAATCGCCATATGTGGGTCTATTCAAATTCGCAGAATTTGAATACTGCTCGACACTGGAATTAACACTAGAATTCTTGAGTTCTGTTGTTCGACTTTTTTCCTTAACTAAAATTTTTGATCCTCTATCAGATAATATTTTTGGATTAGTCCCGATATCAGTACTATTATTTTTAACCAGAACCTCATACTTCCAGTATGTCTTTTTGAATTCTGGGTCTGAGATAATTATTCCTTCAAACTGAAAGCTTTTATTCTGATCAAATAAATTCTTTAAATACGTATTATCAAAATCGGCGTAACAATATCGGACCGTGACAAATAAAGTAGATAGCATAAATAGCAGAAAGTATGCGAACTTTCTTTTAATTATCCCCGCATCTTTGACTGAAAATAACTCACTTTTAATATCTTGCCCTTGCATCCCCTCATTATAGTGAGAGAGGTGAAACTTTGTATCAATTTTTCTTAAACTCAGATTTTATATTTTCTTCATCAGATTTTGAAGTTGATTTTTTGAATCGCGCCTTACTTTTACCTTTTACTCTAGCTTCGCACTCGGCCCATGTCGCATGAGTTTTTAGTTCACCATCAACCATACTGACATATGAATATGCGAGTTTACCTGAACTTGAACTTTTCTTTCTCGCTTTCAATTTATCTTTTGCTCCCTGATTTACAGCTTCGAGATTTAAAATATCAGCGCCCATATCTGAAGCTTGATAGTTAGCAAGTGTACCTGTAAAAAGATTGATATTTTTCTTTGCTTCATCACTCGTTCCTTTTGCATCTGCAAAGGCTGTAGCTATAACATCACATCGTTCGTTTCCGAAAACGCCAGCATGGCCCTCTATGAGATTCCATTTCGTTTTAAGTCCACGACCATACATAAGAGCGTCGAGATCTTTCCACTCTTCTCGATTCTTAACTTCTTCCTTACCAGCAGTTATCCAATTATTTTTCTTCCAGCCATGTATCCATTGTGTAGCGCCCTGTAGCACATACTTTGAATCTACATAAAAATTGAATGTATGTTCTTTGAGTTCAATATCACTGTAATAGCCCACAAAATTTTTAATCCCCTCTATGACCGCTTGAAGCTCCATCTTATTGTTTGTAGTGAGGTCTTCTCTACCACCAAGCTCATCCACCATCATCTCCCCGTGAGCATTTGGATAAATAGCTACTACTCCATACCCCCCTCTTCCAGGATTACCTCTAGATGAGCCGTCTGTAAATATGATTATGTCTTTATCTTTTATTGAAAGGGTTTTCATGGGGGGGGGGTGTAATGATTTAAATTTGGAATGTTGTGATTGGAATATATGATATCACACACACTTTATGCAGCCCGTGATGTTTATGTGTATTAGATACGGCGATATGCTGAAATATTAAGCAATACAAAAGCCCACATAACGGACCTTTGTAGGTTAAGGTTGCTCGAATGTGGGCTTCAAATCGCGCAAGGCATGTCTTCATCCTCGCATATTTGACCATAGTCAAAAGAAATAAAGATAAAAAGAACGGTAAAGACAATTGATAGACTGACCACAAATGGGTCAATCCAAAACTCTAAAATCAGACCAATTAGATACAAGCCTGCAATTGAGAGTCTCCAGAGCATATGGTATCCGAGAAGGAATGAACCAATGTTTTGACTGATGATAGCGCGGGTAGTCATTGCATCATGCTCAAGTTCGTCCTCTCCTCCAGCAAGAAGAGCAACGATATAGAATGTGATCCAAAGGCATGGGTACCAAGCGAAGAGGAAAAGGACGGACAAGATGTTCATAAGGTTACAGAATTGGGTGGAAGGTGGATGGGTAGTGGAGATGAAGAGAGTGAAGAGTCTAACAATGATTGGCCGAGGAATTTATTTTTCAAGCAACACAAGATGTGTATCTGTCAGGATATTACATTTTCTTGTGAGAAAAGTAAAATTTCCTTCCATACGTATATTTAAATTAGTTATACTGTAGCTCCCAAGGAAATCGCCCTTCCTCTAACAATGCCTTCAAATAAGGCTCGAGACGATATTTTGAATCAGTGTTATTTACCCTAAACCAATAACTTATCTTTGTTATAGCTTCAACCACAAAAGCATCTTTCAATAAATCCATATCAACTTTTGACCCTGTCTGTTTTTCATAAGCACTCAAAATATCTTGTACATAAGTTGTAAGAATAGACTGCGTATGTGCCGCCATAACCAACGTATGAGCTAAATCAACGACAGGTAAACAAAGTGCTGGATTTGGGTCTGTTATAACTTGCGGTGGTCCTGCAAATATATTATAAGAAGAAAAATCCATATGACCTAAGATAATATTAGTATCCTCATCTTGTTCTTTATCTATTATATTTTTAAAAGCTTTATCAATTCCAATAAACCAAACTTTTGGAAAAATATCCAACTCCTCGAGTTTGGTCAAACCTAGTTCCTTATAAAAATTTCTCTCTGTTGTCTCCGCGTGATTTGAAATAGAATCTTTTAAATCCTTTGGAATTTTTGTATCCTCTTTAAGTTGTCCAGAATGTAAATCTGCCTGCAATCTTCCTAATATTTCAGCTACTTCTCCTTCACTATATAGACCATCTTTAGAAGACTCCTTAAGATTTTTACCATCAATGAATTCCATAATAAAGTATGAGAGGTCTCCTTCATTACCTACAACATAGACATTTGGAACTTTAGCACCAATACTTTTCCAATATTCAAAAACAGCTGCCTCTTTTGATGAACCATTTCCCCCTCTAATTTTTAAAACGAACTTATTATTTTTTTCAACAGCGTTAGTTATTTTTACAACTACAGATATTAAACCCTCATAAAAGTATTCAATCAGCACATCATCGCCCAAAAGATTTTTATTTTTATAACAAACTGAAATAATTAAATCTTTTGAATTATTTCTCAATAAAATACTTTTCTCTGGGATTTTACTATCTATTCTTGGCTCATTAAGAAATGTAACGCTCATTCCCTACAGTATATCAACAATTCTTAATCTGTACTCTGGATAATTTTTAAACATTGATTTTTCCATATGAACTATAAGATCAGCCAACTCTCCAATTTTAAGCTTCCCCTCTAGAGCCTTATCTTCCTTTGCAAAGAATTTTATAGCCTTCGTCTCATCACCACTGAGACCGTCCTGCAGACGAAGTTCGAGATGCTCCTTTGTCTTACCAAAATATTTTATATCCATCACTGTAATACCTTTCATCATAAAAAGTGGTTTTGGATTTGATTCACCATATGGACCAACCTTTTCTATAACATTCCAAACAGTTCGTCCCACCTCACCGGCATTCAAAACTTTATCAACGAGTATTTCACCAAGGACTGCAACGCCAACACCGTGTTCGCCATCAGTGCCGTTAATACCTTTAATACCTGCGGCTTTATTCGCAACATCAATAGCCACTTTTGCATCTTCTACCGCTTTCAAAATGCCAGCATGAGCCTCCAAAATCTTTTCTTCAAATACATGAATCTTCTCACTTGATACAGAGTAACCACCCGCAGCAACGTGCCCTCCCATATTCAAAAACACACCGTCAGCTTCAGGAATTGCACGCATTATTTTTACAACATCATGACCGTCTGGAGCACGACATGAACCTTTTATAACACCCTCCTCATCTCTCCCCCACAAAAACACAGGCTTACCATAATCACGCACAATGTTAGTTGCAACAAGTCCGAGCACTGGTGGTTGCCAATCAGGATTACCAACTACGATTATCGGCTTATGTTGCAAGTCACGTTCCTCAATGCTTTTCTTAATAGCTTTCACAAGATGTGCTACACGAGTTTTTCGTTCTGTATTTAAATTATTGAGATGTTCGACTAGTCGATCTGCCTCAGCATCATCAGTAGTCGCCAACAGATGAAATGCATCCATAGGACTAGCCATTCTCGATGCAGCATTTATACGCGGTGTAATCATGAAAGCTATATCCTCTTCAGTCATATGCGCCGGATTCATTTTCAGAGATTTGAAAAGTTTGATGAGACCAAGACGCGGAGTCTTCCGCAAAACTGTGAGGCCAAAATATGCAAAGATGCGATTCTCACCTCGAAGCGGCACCATGTCAGAAAGAGTTGCAAGACCAACCATATCGAGCAGCCATTTTTCCCAACCTTCTTTTATTTCTATATCTTTAAAATATGCAGCAATCGCGTTTGAAACAGCGTCATCGTTAAAATTGCTAAAATCCTTTTCGCGAATAGTCTGACACAAAGCCTGCACTACTTTATATATCACCCCTGAGCCACAAAGCATTTTTTCTGGATATTCGCAGTCTATTTGTTTTGGATTAATAATCGCAAAAGCATCAGGTAAAATAGCACCGGGTGTGTGGTGATCTGTGATGATGAGGTCTATTGAATCAACCGCCTTTGTCGAATCACCCTCTTGCGTCTTAGTTGAGTTTTCGCCGAAAATCTCTTGAGCTTTCTGAGTCTTCACCCACGCTGCATTATCAATCTCAGCAATACCACAATCTATAGAAATAATAAGCGTCGCGCCTTGAGCGATGATTTTCTCGAGCGCCGGCCGGTGAATTCCAAAGCCCTCGATATGTCGATCAGGAATATAGTGAAATGTATTTACATATGAAATTTTCTTAAAAAAATCATGAAGAACTACAGCTCCCGGAATACCATCAGCATCGAAATCACTGTATATACAAATCTTCTCGTCAGTAGATACGGCACGCAAAATTCGCTCAACAACTTTTTTCATATCTTTTAGAAGGAATGGATCGTGAGTACCAAGGTCGTAGTTTGGACTCAAGAAAGCTGTTTTCTCAGTTGGGTCTGTAACACCACGAGAATGAAGTAAGTGATCAAGAAATGAGTCGCCCTGAAATGGCCGGAGTTTGTAGGTGGGCATGATTTATAAAGTGTAACAGAAAACAAAAAAACCTTCTCCTTTCTAACTTTCCAATTTTGTCATACAATACCCAACATATGACACACTCAACAAACACAGACCAAGAAAACTGCATTTTTTGTAAAATAGTAGCTGGCGAAATTGCTGCGAGCAAAGTGTATGAAGACGACGAAACTATTGCCTTCTTAGATATTCAGCCTGTAAACCCTGGGCACACTCTTGTTATTCCAAAGGATCATTTTGAAAATATATATACAACTCCAGTAATGACATGGATGCGAGTACAGATGACGGCCCAAAAAGTGGCTCTTGCTGTAAAACACGCAACTGATGCTGATGGAGTGAATATCTATATGAACAACGAAGCGGCAGCTGGGCAAGTTGTTCCCCACACTCATGTTCATATTATTCCTAGATACAATGACGATAATCTCACACTTTGGCACGGAACTGCATATAAAGACCCTGAGGAGATGGAATCATTTGCTGATAAAATTTCGACAGAGCTCAAAACGGAGAATTAAAAAGGACTTCGGGTACTCAAACAAAAAAGACCACCAGTTGTGAGACTAGTGGTTTTTTTATTTTATTCAATTTTTCAAAGCCTCAACTCCCGGCAATGTTTCATTCAACAAGTATTCAAGCATTGCACCTCCACCAGTTGAAATGAACATTGCACTCACACCACTATTCATCGAAGATTCTTCACTTGAATTTTCCTTATCATCAAGATCGAGTTCTGCCATGGCAGCAGTAGTATCACCTCCACCAAGTACAGCTTCCACTCCTCTCTCACACACACTAGTAACAAGTTTGGCCATTGCAATAGTCTGGTCCTTGAAACCTTTTTCATAATTACCCATTGGGCCGTTCCACAGAATAAACTTTGCATCTTTAAGAACATCCGCGAGTTTCCCGTTCATAGAAGGACCTACATCCATGATTGCATCTTCATCACCAATTTCTGTTATTAATTTTACAGATGTTCCAATAGCGCCAGTAACATCACCCTCGATAGGACCAGCTACAACCACATCATCTGGAATAATAAGCTTTGGATTTGAAATAATAGGGGCGAAATCGATTTTTGTACCAGATGCATCCATACCACTTGAAACAAGTGATTTACCAACGTTATAACCTTTTGCCTTTAATATGTCATTGAGAAGAGCGCCACCTAGCAAAATAGAATCTGCTTGTGCAAACTTTTGAATAAGAGGAAGTTTTGTTTCGAACTTTGCACCACCAAGAATAAATACAAATGGATGAGGTGCGTCAAAAGTTATTTTCAAGTGATCCAATTCACTCATCAACTGAACACCTGCAAATCGTGCATTTGGAAAAAGAGAAGGAAGACTTACAACTGAAGCGTGAGCTCGATGAGATACAGCAAAGGCATCATTCACATATATATCAGCATAAGATGCAAGCAGCTTTGCAAACTCAATATCATTATTTTTCTCTCGTGAATCTATTCGAAGGTTTTCAAACATCGCAATCTCTCCATCTTTCATATTAGCCATAATATTAGGCATATTTTCAGATTGAAAATCACTTACAAACATAACAACTCCGCACTCTTTTGCGTATGTTTCATTCATGTATTCGCACACTGGTTTTAGCCCTGTACCATCCTTACTTTCAATATGAGAGATGAGAATGATTTTTGCACCAGCATTTCGCAAGTAAGAAATAGTTGGAAGTGTCTTTCTAATTCGTAAATCATCGAGAATTTTTCCTCCAAAAACCTGGATATTAAAATCGCATCGAACTATTACTCTTTTTCCTTTCAATTCTGAGCTTTGGACACTTGTAATTGATTTAACCATCGTTGTTATTTCACTCATGTTATTTATGTAATTGTATAAATTATTTACCCTTATACTTTATGATTTAGACTACTCCATCCTGTGTAATTCTATCTTCGCGTTCTAGAATTCTTACTCTCTTTAGCTTTTTTTAATGTTTTCTTGAGTTCCTTTGTGTTATGTGTTTTTTCAGCCTTATTTATTGCATAAAAAATATCTTTAAAACTTGGAGCTGTGAAACTTGCTCTACCAATAAGGAGCCCATCCACTTCTCCATTAAGCAAGATATCTTCTGCATTTTCACTTGTAACAGACCCACCATACAAGACTTTTGTCATAGAAGAAATCGTCTCACCCCAAGTCTCTTTCAAAAATTTCTTTATATACACAACCATTTGATGTAAGTCATATGAAGTAATAGCTACATTGTTTTTGTTTCCTATTGCCCACACTGGTTCATATGCAATCACCACTTTATGAAAATCCGCCCGTGACACATGGACTAGAGCTTCTTTAAGTTGAGCCTTAATAACCTCAAGATAGCCAGCATCAGCGTCTCGCTCTTTTTCTCCTACGCATAATATAACCTGCGCATGAGTTCGAAGCACCTGCTGAATCTTCAAAGCAATAGTCTGTCCAGTATCACCAAGCACTCGTCTTTCTGAATGACCAACTATTACATATTCTGCACCAGAACTTGTAACCATCTTTACTCCGACCTCTCCTGTGCGCGAACCACCTTCCTCATATATAGACACATCCTGTGCTCCAATACTTACAAATCCCGCTTTTTTAGGCTTCTCTGATGCAACCAAAGAAAGAGTACCCAGTGCACGTGCTCCAGTAAGAAAGCTTTTTCCAAATGAGAGTTCTGCTAGTGGTGCGATATAAGGGAAAGGAGGACAAATAACCACATCAAGATCTTTGTATGAGAGAGCTGCTTTTTTGATTTCTAAAAAATTCTTTCTTGCTTCGCCGAGAGTAGCCGGATTCATTTTCCAGTTACCTACGAGTAGTGGTTTTTTATTTTTTTTCATTTGATTTTGCGAAATTATATGAGCCCTAAGCGAATACCTTGGGTCCGCGCAACCGTCTTTTTAGCGCGGAGGTATCTCCTTTTGATTATAGCAAACAAGAGACTATCCACAGCTATTCACAAAATCAAAAACTTATTTCCTTCCATGTATCAGTAATCCACGATGTTGAGCCTCCACCAGAAGTAGAGTCATCATAACTTATTGTAGATAAAGCACTATTATAATTTACTCTTACATTACCACTAAGATCAATTGCATATGCAATAAGCGCGTTTGCGCGAGCACTTCCTTCAAATTTTATCTTTCCATTTGGAGCAAAAACAACTACAGCGTCAGAATTACCGCTTAGGGCTACTGCTGGGTTTGTACAAGTTGTCGAAATACCACCACAACCACTTGTAGTTACAACTGTTATATAACTTCCTGTCGTACCACTACCTGACAACGAAGCTGAACTTGTTATTTGTACTGTTCCGTCTGCAACAATAACTCCTGACCTCGAACCATAAGATGAGGCAAGAGAAAGGTCACCTACACCTTCAATCACCACGTTACCTGTGACATATATTGTTCCAGTCACAGACATTCTTCCTGAGGCTGATACTTTTAAATTACCATTTATTTTTAATGGACCTGTCGTAGTTGCAGTCACACCTTCAATGGTTAAATTTCCATTATAAACACCACCGTTTGTAGCCTCAGTTTTCCAATTACTAATGTTTGTATCAGAATACGGATAAGTTATTGCATTAGGAGTAGAAGACGAAGCATTACAATCTTTATTATTACCTGTTCCTGACTCGCAATATAGTGTTCCAGAAATTGTAGAATTATTTATTATATCTCCATACGCACTGCCGTTGACCACAACCCCACTTATCTTACTTGGGTCACCCAAATAGATCTGAAAATATGCATCAGAATTTGATAAAGGACTCGACCAAGTTCCACCATACACACCTGATTTTGATGTGCCTGGGTACGAAGAAGATGTATTCATTGCAATAGAGTAATTTTTTGAAGATGAGTTTGAACCTGCATCAAAAACAATCCAATATGTAGTACCTGGTGTGAATGATATTTTTGTATTAAAAGTGATTGGAATCCAATAATATGAGCTCGAGACCTGTGTCTTATTCAAAGTAGCCTGTGCAATATATGACGAACTTGGACTTGAGCCTGAATTAGTTGTTATATATACATTAACATTGCCTGGAGAACCTGTTTTTTTGATATATACAGCAATATTTGAAAGTTCTGTAGTAGTAGAAACAGTAAAGCTCTGAGCGAAGTCTTGAGTTGAAGCAGACTTTCCAAAAATAACATTTGATGGAGGAGGATACACACCTTCGTTTGAAGCATCTACAACCTGAGGAGAAACAGAAGCAACTACAACATTACCATTTATCGTCGAAACACCAGATCCAATAATGTCACTATTTGCAATTACATTACCATTTATTGTAGGGCTTCCCTCCATTCTTATACCACCTATACCAACCTGTGTACCATAATTTAGAGCAAAACCACCTTGCCCTTGAGTAAAAAGACTTTGAGATAGTCTTGTAAATAGTCCAGAAACACCAGTAGCAAGGACTTGTTTTTTTGAACCAACATCTGAGATAAGAGCTGTCGACGTTGCATCATTGAACGAGAGAACAATACTAGAAGGGAGTGTTTTACCCTTATTTAATCTGTATAAAGCTTCTTCGTTTAAAACATCTGCGGAAATATAACTTTGCTTTGATTGTAAAAAGTCTGCTGCTGATCGGACCTGTATTGCTACTGGAGTCGCTATACCAACAAGCACTGTAATTGAAATCGTCAGAAATAATAAAAGTGCACCTATAATAACCTGCCCACTTTGATGACTTCTATAATGGTCTCTACTGCGTGTACGTTTGTTTTGTGAGAATTTTTTGGAAGTATTTTTTTTATTCATAATCTAAACACTATTGTATCAAAAAATAATTAATACCGTGTAAAGTTATGCTGTATAACTAAGGGCGAAAATCGTAAGAACCTCTAAGAATTGCAGATCCATAAAAAGAACGGGACATAAAGTTTGGTGTTGACGATCCACTATTTATTGTAAAATCAACTTTCAATAGTACTGAACTCGTAGCAAACTGAACATTATACACAGGATATCGACTAAAAATCATGGATTCAACGACCACACTTGAATCTGTCAGTGGAGAACTATCACTATCATCTGTTATAAAAACTCTTCCGTTTTGTACATAGAATACTAGCGATGGATTTGTCGAACTACCTGTCTGAAGAGTAACACTTCCATTTTGTACATCAAATGCACCTGCACTAATACCTGTTGAGCGTTTTGCTTCTCTCATTATTCTATCCATAAGGGTAATAGCTGACGACTCAACTTTTCGGGCTGTACTCACAGTTCTATATGCATCAGTCAAAATAAGCATCGAATTCACAATTCCTACAAGCAAGACAGCGAGCAATCCTACATATACGAGCAGTTCGACTAAGGTAAAGCCTCTTTTTTTCATAAGATTAGCGATTATACGTGTTATATAAATACATCACGATCGACTTCGATGATGTTGATGTCTTATCAAACCAAGACGTTGTAATGGTTGCCTTACGAGTTCCAGTATCAAGAGTTCCTCCAGAAGAAACAATATTATATGTTGTTGCGTCTCTGTTAACTGAAGCTAGAACAATAGATCTATCAAATTGGTCATCGATGAGATTCTGCGTAGTAGTAGCTCTCCAACCGTATGTACTCGTACTGTAATCCCAATAAAGCCAGTATGTCGTCCCATTTACCAAAGGGCCTATATTTGTATTCCAACTCACATCTCTCATAAAACGAAGTGCTTCTGCTCCTTCATCTAACAACATTCCAGCTTGTACCTTTGAAGTATTTCGAAGAGATATAGATGTAAGACCACTGTAGACACCTAATATAGAAATAACAGAGGTCATTATAATTGCAGATGCAACTAGAACCTCCACAACACTCACGCCTTGTATCTTGTGCGTTTTATTTTTTTTAAAATTTATTTTATAAAAATTCATAATACTAATTAACATTGTACACCGTACTAGTTAATTTCTGCCAGCCCAGTTTTGTACAAGATGATTGTACTAGATGCATTAATGTTTTGTTTTAATCTAAAACTAATTGTTCCAGTTGCACTCGACTTTCCAGTAATAAATTCAAAAGATGCTTGTTGAGTATTTCCTGATAAATTAATTGCTGAAATCTCAACTTTTGGTGAAAAATCAAATTTTATGTTTGATACAGAATTCGAACTATAGGTAGTACCTTGAAAAAGGGTGACTGACGATGAGGCAAATTTAATACTATATCGACTATTGTTTTGAGCATTTACTGTTTGGATACGAGCCTTCTCTATGAGTGCAACAACATAATTTACATCCTTATTTAAAGCCTGATTATTGGCAACATTATAAAAGGTAGACAGAGAAATGGAAGTCAAAATAAGTACGATAGCAACAACAACAGTGAGTTCAAGTAAACTAAAACCTTTCATATTATTGTATATTATTCATTACTGAGTAAATTGGCTTAATCATCGATATAGCAAAGAAACCTACTGAAGCACCTATAAACACCATGAGCACGGGTTCAATAATAGTAGATAGGTCTTTTGTTTTCATCTCTACTTCATTTTCATAAAAAGTCGCTACACCAGCAAGCATTGGAGCCATTCGACCAGTCTCCTCTCCTACACTCATCATTTCACCAACAAAAAGAGGAAACAATTTTGTTTCTTGAATGAACATTTTTGACAGAGGCTCACCCTTTTCTATAACCGCCTGACTACTAATCAAAGCTTTCTTATAGTAAGAATTCTGTAGTACGTCGCTCGTAATCTTTACTGCCATAACTAAATCGACTCCAGAAGTAAGAAGTGATGACAATGTTCTTGCAGTTTGAGCTGAGTTTCCTTCTTTTACGATAGCTCCGATAACTGGCAACTTGAGCGAGATAAGGTCAAACATTTTTGAGCCTGCCTTTGTCTTACCAATGAATAGAAGGCCGATAGTCGATCCGATAAAACCACCTAATGTAATAATATAGTGAACAGAAATAAAATCACTTATAGCAATAATAACTTTTGTTGAGGTCGGAAGAGCAACTTTCATCTCTTTAAATGTATTCGTAAGACCAGGTACAACATAAATCATCATCAAAATAGCAATTGTAATCATTACAAAGATAATAATTGAAGGATACATCATAGCCCCCTTAATCTTTTTTGTGAGCATATAACTCTTTTCCATTTGCACACCAACTTGTTTAAGTGTTTCTGCGAGATTTCCACCTTCTTCACCTACTTTTACCATCGCAACAAATAGCGGTGGAAATATTTTTGGATAAAGTTCAAGCGCTTCATGAAAACTTTTTCCAGAAGAAATGGCGTCATTCAATCCTTTGTATGCACCTTTGAGCTTTACACCAGGCGTTTGCCGTTCCATTACACTAATAGCCCTTGAGAGAGAAAGACCTGCTTCAAGCATATTTCCAAGATTTCTAGCAAAAATAATCTTATCCATTATCTTAATTCGTTCAAACATTGTGATGTTTGTAGAGAGACCAAGTTTTTTTCCACTTTGTTCTTTAACTTGAACAAGAGTCTCTCCAAGCTTTTTAAATTCAGTATAAAAGTCAGACTTATTCTGAGCCTCAATTGAACCTGTATACTTTTGACCTTCTTTATTTATCGCTGTATATGAAAATTTCATACTATTTTATGGAAAACATCTCAAGCTTATTGAAGCTTAATAATTTACTAACAGTATTATACAGCCAGTTATAACTATTTAGAAATAATTATATAGCACAACTACTCAGAAATAACTCGCAATATTTCTTCTATACTTGTAAGTCCTTGCACTGCTTTAAAAATACCGTCTTCAATCATAGTCATCATTCCCTCCTTACGAGCCTGTGCCTCAATAGCATCGCTCGTAGCATCTTTCATAATCAAGTCTTTGATAGTTGCTGACATTTTAAAGACCTCGTGAATACCAACTCGTCCATGATACCCATCATCAGCATCAGAATTAACCTTTGCCTTGTAAAATGGAATAGTTGACCAATCATCTTTAGGTCCAACAATCTTTTCATCTTTAAGAATTCGAAGTACGTTATCCATATCAATCTTCTTTGAAATAGAAGCAAGTTCCTCTTTTGTAAGAATATATTTTTCTTTTGTCTCAGCCAATCTTCGGACAAGTCTCTGTGCAACAACTATTTTAAGAGTAGAAACAAGAAGAAACGGTTCACATTTCATATCTATAAGTCGAGGAATAGCACCAGCAGCTGAGTTGGTGTGAAGTGTTGAGAACACAAGGTGACCAGTAAGTGCAGCGTTGATACCAAGTGACGCTGTCTCATTATCTCGGATTTCTCCTACCATAATAATGTCAGGGTCTTGTCGAAGAAGTGAACGAAGTCCAGCAGCAAACGTAAGTCCAATCTCTGATTTAATCTGAGTTTGATTTACACGCTTCATTTGATATTCCACAGGATCTTCTACTGTTGAAATGTTTACGTCAGGCTGATTTACAATATCAAGCAATGTATATAATGTTGTAGTTTTACCAGAACCAGTTGGACCTGTGGTGAGAACCATTCCCTCAGACATACCCGTTGCATCATGAAGAATCTCGAGATCACGTCCATGGAAACCAAGTTTCTCGAGCGTAAAACCAGAAACAGTTTCTCGAAGAAGTCGCATTACAATCTTTTCACCAAAATATGTTGGAAGAATAGAAACTCGAAATGAAATTTTTTCGCCGTTAAGCTCTATACGGAATCGTCCGTCTTGTGGCAAACGCTTTTCATCAAGCTTAAGATTTGAAAGTACCTTAAGGCGCGCAATAATACTTGCACCAGCAGACTTTGGCAGAATCATCGCATCATGAAGCATACCGTCAATACGATATCTCACAATCACCTCAAACTCTGTCTGCTCGATGTGAATATCTGATGCATCCTGAATAGCTGCATGTTTCAAAAGTGTATCAACGATTCGTACTACAGGAAGGTCTTCAGCAAGTTTTTTGAGGTCATCACCAGATACTTCCCCACCTTCACCATTTTCAGTTGTTACTTTTAGTGATGCAGCTTCTTGTTGAATAATATCTCCGAAATCAGCTTGCAAACTTTTCTGGTACTGAATGAGAGCAGACTTCATTGACTCAGTGTTTGTAAGTCGTGGAAGAATCTTAAAACCAGTTTTCTTTTTTATAAAATCAATAGCACCCAAATCATCTGTATCAAGCATCGCAACTTCAAGTGATGCGTCTTGTCCATCAGTATCACCAGAGTTTCTCGCAATCTTATTGAATGCAACGATGTTGTGATTTCGAGCAATAGGTTCAGGGATGAGCGAGAGCACAGAAATCTCAAGTTTCTGCTTTTTCAAATCAACAAATGGAATACCAAGAATATGTGCCTGCATTCGCCGAAAGTCGTCTTCTGACATTTTACCCTCTGAAACCAAAACATCGCCGATATCTTTTTTACTTTTTTCAGCTTCTTTCTCTGCAGACTGAAGATCAGCAAGTGAAATAAGTTTTGCGTCTAGAATATATTTTTTAAGTTGGTCAGGTGCAATGTACATGGATATGAGAAGTTACAAACGCAAAATGTTAAACAGCGTTTTATGAAAAAATTATATCATGTAAGGACACAAATGCATTTAATAATTTATTTAAAATTGTTTATATCTTTTATATATTTTTAGGAATAATATACTTACTAAATATTCAAAATTACAAAAAAGCAAAAACCCCGTGCATGTAGCAACGGGGCTTTGTGATTCTTTCGAACCACTGGCTGATGTCTCGGTTTAAGAGGCACTAGCCGATTCTTTCTCAGCGTTCTTCTTTGCGGCCTGACGAATCATGATCTTGAGGCCGAAGTATCCAGTGACACAGGCTGTGGCGAAGGAAAGGACCATGACATGGAACACCGAGGCATCAGGAAGAAGGATTGGCGACAAAATCGCTCCGACGAAGAAGAATACGACGAAGGATAATCCAGTAATGACTGCCCAGAGAGCAGTACAGAGAAGGCTGTAATAGAGACGTGATTTCATACGGAGTAATAACAGGTTGACTAACAGTTGGTGGGTGAATTAAATGTGCACACTTCACTTTTGAAGTACCAAAATCATATAACATATATTACCCATATGTCAATATTCACCCTAGGAAAATCCGTCCCTGGAGTACCTACACCCCTTGCACCTCTACTATATATATGTATAATATATCCATCTGAAACAGCGCGCCCACAAGGCGGGCTCGTTTTTTTGAGAAAATATGGCTTTTGAGGGCCTGTTTTCACAAGTATGGCTTAAAATAAGCTTTAAATAGCTACTTCGAGCCACACTATTCCTCAAACTGGCGTTTTCGGATAAATGGTTCTATTAGTTACGAAAGTCGGCAAAATTCGACAATCGACGCTGAATAGCCCTATTTTCCTATAATAAGCCTAAAAATAACAATTAAATACAAAATAACTCCGAAGGAGTGCCTCGCCAAACGGTCGTGTCCAAAAGGACTCGACACGACATGATTCGCAAAATCAGTTGCGAGGCATGATTTCGCTAAATCATATGTTTGACCTAAAAGTAATTCACTCAGTATTAGACCAGCTTGAAGAAGAGCGTGGCATTCCAAAAGCAAAGATTATTGAGGCTATAGAACTAGCCCTCGCAACAGCGTACAAGAAAGAATTCGGCCGAAAGGACCAATTTATTCGTGCGCATTTTGATGTTGAAACAGGAAAGACTGAATTTTCACAAATAAAAGTAGTTGTAAGCCCTGACCAAATCGTTGAAACGAAAGAGGAACTCCCTGAAAACCCAGTAGAGGGTGAGGAAAAGATTCTTTTCAATGAAGAGCGACACATGCTTATTGATACTGCCCGACTTATCAAAAAAGGTGTACAAGTAGGTGAAGAAGTTGTGTTTGACCTTGAATACAAGGACGATTTCGGACGAATTGCTGCTCAAACAGCAAAACAGGTTATTATCCAAAAGATCCGAGAAGCTGAAAAAACATCAGTTCTCGCAGAATACGGAAAGAAAGAAGGAGAAATCATCTCTGGAACTGTTCAGCGAACAGAACGAGGAAATGTATTTATCGATATGGGACGAGCAGTTGGTATGCTTCCATACGAAGAGCAGATTCCTGGCGAACACTACAAACAAGGCGAACGACTTCGAATGGTACTCCTCAGAGTTGAAGAAACTCCACGAGGTATCTTTGTTCGACTTTCACGATCACACCCAAAGTTCTTAGCTGAACTTTTCAAAGTTGAAGTACCTGAAATCGTAGCTGGTACAGTTGAAATCAAATCAATTGCACGAGAAGCTGGTCAGCGATCAAAGATTGCTGTTCACTCTACAGATTCACATATTGATCCAATTGGTTCAATGGTAGGTCAGCGAGGTGTTCGAGTTATGACCGTTATGAGTGAACTTGGTGGAAGTGAAAAAATCGACATCATCGAATGGTCAGAAGATCCTGCTAATTTCATTAAAGATTCTCTCTCACCTGCTGAAGTTGTAAACGTTACAGTTGATGAAGTAAACAAAACTGCAAAAGTTATGGTTACAGAAGATCAGCAGTCACTCGCCATCGGAAAAGGAGGGCAGAACGTACGACTTGCAGCAAAACTTACTGGTTGGAGAATTGATATTCAATCAACTGGTACAAAGAGTACAGATGAAGCTAACACTAACGGAGTTTCAAGTGATGGAGAAAAACTAGAAGGAAACACTGAACATGGAAAAGAAGCAGAAACTATGGCAGGTATTACAGAACCAACTATTGCTGATGCAACAGATATTACAAACGCTTAACTTCCGCTAAATCAAATGTCATTTAAAATCACAAAACAAGCTACGCTCCCAGATAGTGAATATGAAATTGAAGGAGAGATTCACGCAGATATCGTTAAAGAATTTCGAGACAAAGCAGTAAAAGAACTTTCACTTGAAACTCGAGTGGATGGTTTCCGACCTGGTCATGCTCCTGAAAAATATGTAGTAGATCGTTTTGGAGAAGTAGCTATTACAGAAGAAGCTGGCCGAATGGCTCTCGAAGCAAACTATGGTGAAATTATGAAAAAAGCTATTGATGACAAGAAGATTAAAGTTCTTGGATCTCCCGCTGTAACTATTACAAAAGTAGCTCCTGGTGAAGCATTTGGTTTCAAAATCAAAACAGCTCTCATGCCAGAAGTAAAAGTAAAAGGTTACAAAGCAACAGCAAAGAAAGTAATGTCAGAAAAAACTGATGTAAAAATCACTGATAAAGAAATCGATGAAGCAATTGTTGATTTACAAAAGCAGGTTGCTCACACAGACCATCACAAAAATAATCCGGACGATCATGGACATGATCACACAGATCTTCCACTTCCAGAAGTAAATGATGAATTTATCAAGAAGTTTGGACCATTTGAAACTATTGAAGCATTCCGAGAAAAGGTAAAAGAAGGGATTACTGTTGATAAAAACCGAAAAGAAAAAGATAAGAAGAGACTTACAGTTATGGAATCACTTATTAAGGATTCTGAAATCTCAATGCCTAAAATGCTTGTAGAATCAGAACTTAGTAAAATGGTTCACGAACTCAGTGCGAATATTTCACAAATGGGAATCGACGTTGAAACATACTTGAAACACATTGGTAAAAATATAGAGGAAATGAAAAAGGAATGGGTTCCAGACGCAGAAAAGCGAGCAAAGACTCAACTCATCCTCAACCAAATAGCTCTTGATGAAAAAATCACAGTGAGTGAAGATGAAATCAAGAAAGAAGTTGAACAAATCATGCAAGTATACAAAGATGCAGATCGAACTCGAGCTGAAATCTACGTAGAAACAGTTTTGTTAAACGAAAAAGTTTGGGCGTGGTTGGAGGAGCAGGGGAAGTAAAAAAACAAACACTAGTCTAAATAAAAGCACCTCATTTATCATTTCGAGGTGCTTTTATTTTTTATACTTTCCAACTGTGTCCCAAACATAATCAAACTTCTGTCTCAAAGGGCAGATGTTTTATTTTTTGTTTAGTAAAAATTGGATTAATTTAGGTTAATACCGTTTGCTATTTTTTGAATAAATTTTACAGCTTCCAACAAACTTGCTGTCGTAAAGTTTGCCTTGTCAGATTCAACTGTAGGTACTCCGGTCTTAACAAGAATAGTTTTTGTACCCGCATTAAAGCCCGTCATAACGTCAGAGGGTCTATCTCCAATCATCCAAGAATTTTGCAAATCAATACTGAATTCTTTTGCTGCATCTAAAAGTAATTTAGGGTGAGGTTTACGACACTCGCAATTATCATCTTCAGCGTGAGGACAAAGATATGTCTTAAGTATCTTAATACCAGTCGGAGCAATGAGCTCTAAAATATTGTTATTTATCTCCCAAAACTGATTGAGAGTAATCAGTTTTTCTGACAAACCCGATTGATTTGTGATAAAAAATACACCGTAGTCTAAAGTTGAAAGGACCTTGAGTGCTTCTATTGTATTTGGTAGGAGCTCAATCTTATCGAGAGAACTAACCCTTTCATATTTAGGAACACCTACATTTATTGTTCCATCTCGATCCAAAAATATAGCTTTCATAAAATAATTGTATCGTAGATATTATTTTAATGGAATAATAATACAATTCTAAAATGCGCTAAACTAGTCACCGGCAATAGAGCGATTACCCCACTCTCACCAAAGTCACCACACCTATAGCAGCAGTCTCGGCTCGCAATACATTTTCAGAAAACTTTATTTTTCGAAGTGACATCTTATCAAAGTAGACTTCTTCTTTCTCTGACCAACCACCTTCAGGACCAACAATAAACCCAAGCGGATATTTCTTGAGGAGCTCTTTGCCTTTTAACCATTCATCACCTCGTTGATGACACACAACAAGATCACCATCATTCGCTAAGAAATCTTCAACAGCTTTCTTTAGTGCGATTGGCTCGTGCACCACAGGTACAGATGTTCTACCAGACTGTTCAGAGGCTTCAATCGCGATCTTTTCAGCTCGTTTTAAGTTTATGTTTTTCTTTATTGTTCGATCGCAAAGTAGTGGCACAACATGATCAACCCCAAGTTCAGTTGCCTTTTGTACAACAAGATCAAAGTTATCATTTTTCAAAATAGACAAAAATAACCAAAGTTCCTCATTTTTTGCAGCGCGATTAGCAGTACTACTCATTCGCCCATCGAGACCCTCCTCTCTAACTTCACCAGTTGAACCTTGTTTTGAAAGGTCAGCTTTTTCTAAAATTACTAATTCAGTCTTAAAATTACCAAAAATTTCAATCATACATAGACATTCTGTCTTAGAATCATCAAAAAGCACCACTCTGCTCCCTGGCATGTATCGAAACACATCTTTCCATTGATGGATAAGAGCACTGAAATTTTCATTCTGCAAAGTATCTAAAATAAACCGGTCAGAAACCTTTAAATCAGCTAAATTAACCCCATTTTTACCGCCAATATAGAACCTGTGCAATCTCATAAAATATATAGTATAGTGTGATTGAAAGGCTACCAGAAAGATAGAAAAATCACAAATCAGGTAGAGTTTTAAATAGGTTTTCTATAAAAATCTAAATATAAACTCATCTCACACAGGCAATAATCCGTACCAAGCTACCTTTTAAACATTTAAATCTTGAAACTTATGTTAATTCCAACAGTAATCGAAAAATCACAATTTGGTGAAAGAGCGTACGACATTTATTCACGACTTCTTAAAGAAAATATCATCTTCCTCGGTGGCGCTATTGATGACAACATCGCAAACATCGTCATTGCTCAGATGCTATTTCTTGAATCTGAGAATCCAAAGAAAGACATTGTACTCTACGTAAATTCACCAGGAGGTCATGTAAAAGACGGTCTAGCAATTATAGATACAATGAACCATATTAAGAATGACGTATCCACTGTTTGTGTTGGTATGGCTGCTTCTATGGGAGCTATGATTCTTTCAGCTGGTACTAAAGGTAAACGATATATACTTCCAAACGCTGAAGTAATGATTCACCAACCACTAGGAGGTGCTGAAGGTCAGGCTACAGACATCGAGATTACAGCTCGACACATTCTCAAAACAAAAGAGAACTTAGCTAAAATGATATCAAAAAACACAGGTCAACCACTTAGTAAAGTTGAGAAAGACATGGACCGTGATTTTTATATGTCAGCAGACGAAGCTAAAAAGTACGGGATTATAGACAAAGTTCTTAACTCATAAACCGCTATGATCGAACTAAAAATAGCCACAATGCTCACCATTCTAGGTGTGGGTATTGGCTTCTCGGTTGGATATCTCATTCGAATCCTTGTTGCTTTGAGTAAAAAGAACTCTATTGAACTTGATATAAAAAAGATGATGATTGACGCACGTGAGAAAGCTGAGCGTGTAACTCTTGAGTCTGAGAAAAAAGCTTCTGAAACACTCAAATCTGCTCGTGAACAAGTACGTGAACGTGAAGACAGTATTATCAAGGCCGAAGAACGCCTTGCTAAAAAGGAAGAAATTTTGGAAATGAAAGAGGTGGAACTTCAAAGTGGTGCAGAAGCACTCAAAATAAGAGTTGCTGAAATCAAATCAATAAAGGACCGTGTAGACAACAGTAAAACTGAAATTGAGAATGAAATACAAAAAGTAGCAAACCTAACAAAAGAACAGGCTGAAGCAAAACTTCTTGCTCAAATCGAGACAGAAGCTCAAACTTCCCTCTCATCACGTATTTATAAATTAGAAACATTTGCAACAGAATCACTGGAGCAAAAAGCAAAAGAAATTTTAGCTGTTTCTATTCAACGTCTAGCAGTATCAGTACCAGCTGATTTATTTTCTACATATGTGCCTATAATTTCTGAAGATGATAAAGGTAAAATTATCGGAAAGGAAGGTAGAAATATCAAGGCGTTTGAAAAAGCAACCGGAGTTGAAGTTTTGGTTGATGACCAGCCTGATGCAATAATGATTTCATCGTTTGATCCAATCCGTCGACAAGTTGCTAAAATTGCGCTCGAAAGATTACTTCAAGATGGGAGAATTCAACCAGCCAAAATAGAAAAAGAAGTTGAGATAGCGCAAGGAGAAATAAGTAAAATAATAAAAGAAGCAGGAGAAAGAGCTATCTATGAAACAGGTATTACACCTCTTGATCCACGTATCACTGCAATACTTGGAAGACTTCATTTTCGAACAAGCTACGGACAAAACGTTTTACAGCATTCTATAGAATGCGCCCATCTAGCAGGTATGATTGCCGAAGAACTTGGTGCTAATGTAAATGTTGCAAAGACAGGTGCACTTGTACACGATATTGGTAAAGCACTTGATCATGAAGTACAAGGAACTCACGTAGAAATAGGTAGAAAAATCTTGCAAAAGTTTGGAGCGAGTGAAGAAATTATCAAGTCAATGCAAGCTCACCATGAAGAATATCCTTATGAAACTGTAGAGTCACGAATCGTTCAAACCGCTGATGCAATTTCAGGAGGGCGACCAGGAGCACGAAAAGATAATATCGAAAATTACATAAAAAGACTGACCGAACTTGAACAAATAGCGAAAAATGAGAAAGGAGTAGAGAAAGTGTATGCTCTCCAAGCTGGCCGTGAAATACGTGTCTTCGTGCACCCAGAAACAGTGTCCGACCTAGATGCCAAAAATATGGCTAGAAATATAGCTAAAAACATCGAAGAGGAACTCAAGTATCCTGGCGAAATCAAAGTACATATTATTCGCGAGACTCGTGTTGTAGAATACGCTCGATAAATCATTACTTTTGATCACAACCCTCAATCATCGATCCAGATAGACTTTGGGCAAAATTGGACTCTAAAACTTCATAATTGATTCACTTGAAATGATGGGTTGCCTAAAATATGGCTTGATATATAATTAGAATCACGGAACAGAACAAGGTCGACTATTTAATAAAATATAAATCGCTAAACCAAAATGAATAAAGCCGCATTAGTTGAAAAAGTTCACGGAGTTCTCGGTACTACAAAAGTACAAGCTGAACAAATCGTTGATACAGTTTTCGACAATATCATCGCTACTCTCAAGAAAGGTGATGAAGTTTCAGTAGCAGGATTTGGTATCTTTTCTGCAAAGACAAGAGCAGCACGAACAGCGCGAAACCCACGAACAGGTGAAATGGTTAAGGTTGCCGCTATGAAGGTTGCAAAGTTCCGAGCAGCAAAGGCTCTCAAAGAAGCTATCAATAAATAATTTTTTGATACTCTCGCAAAATTTGTCCTAGCTACAGCTTCGTCAAAATGTGCAGACAAAAAATCGTAATGTGACATTGCATCACAAAGCGACATAAGCAAAAGATTTAGATAGTTTGAATCATGACCGAATAATATTGGTCCCACTTACTAAAATCCCCTCTCAGAAATGAGTAGGGGTTTTTAGTTTTTATTTTTACCAGCATTTTAAGTTTCCGTAATTTCATTTCGCGGACAGGTATCATATTTGTCGAACACTTAGTTTGAAGTTAATATTTAAATATGCTAAAAAAATTCAATGTAAGTAATGACACTATGGTTGTTACCTCAAAATATATCACCGAAATGAAACTACCTATATTAGAGGTAACTCATCAGGATGACGGCGAAGAATCTGATATATAGCAATTTCATTGTGGTAATGGAGATTTTTCCATGCAACAGATGCAGCTCGTACGATTAGATACAATCTTATCTATTGATTCAAGTGTAGCTGAAGTTGCAGACATCAAATTAGGATTTTCAGCAAAAAGAGAAACAAAAGATTCTCCTTGGAAATTAGTTATAGATTCAAAATAAAGGGAATCGGTCACGAATAATTCCCTTGCCGTCGCTCAGGAATTTTCGCTACCCCAGCTCGCCTCTGTCCGCTACTGCGTCCAGACCTCGCAAGGCTCGGTGCGCTTCGCTTTTCGATTCACAATATCCAATAGCAAATAATAAAAACCAGCACATTTCTGTACTGGTTTTTATTATTTGTGCGGGATAAGGGAATCGAACCCTTGTCTACTGCTTGGAAGGCAGTCATTCTACCACTAAACCAATCCCGCATATTTTTATAACGAGATACCTACCCTCCTATCTCGTGTATGCACCACTATACCAAAGCATTCACTCTAAAACAACATCTGGTATACTTAACTCAAATAACCATATAAACCATGAAAAATATATTCAAAAACACATCAATCGTATTCCTTGTGGTTTTTGTAGGTATCACCTCATATTATATTCCCCTCAAAGTTAACAATATTGACCCTCGTATAGAAACCTACACTGTTTTTTCAAATACCCTTTCTTATGTATCAGAGACATCTTTCCAGCTATTAGCGACGGTAGCGGGTTCGACAAAAAGTATTAAAGGAATGCTAAACGGCCAACCTTTAAACATTTTTACACTTGAGCCGCTTTCATATCTTAAGCTACAAGCCCCAATTTTTGATCTTCTCCCCCTATTCTTCTCAAGTTCAACAAAAACTACAAGCCAAAAAAATGGAAACACGAATCCAAACAACAAAACTCTAGATGATTCACTAAACCAAACTAGCGCTCCTATTATTGCAAAAAAAGAGACAAAACAAGAAGACGCAATTGTAAACATATTTTGTTCGCAAAAAATAATTGTAAACGGCAAGGTAAGCAACCAAAGAAGAACTATTACGGGCAGTGGTGTCCTTATTAATAAAGACGGTACAGTACTCACAAACGCGCATGTAGGACAATTCCCTCTTCTCTCTGAAAAAGATCCCAACGTTGTATGCCTTGCTCGTTATGGGAACCCTGCTAGTGGATCTCTATCAGTTAAAGTAAGCTTTATTTCTCCAGAATGGATTAAAGAATATGGGAAATATGTAAATACAGAAGGCACAGCACAAACCGGAAAATCAGATTTCGCTCTACTAAAAATTGGTTTACCTAAGCAAAATACTAACAATATAGCCATTCTATCTCCTATCGTAGTTCAGAAGAATCTACCAGCTATAGGTGACAAGATATTTTCAATCTCTTACCCTGCGGATATATTAGGGACTAAAGGAGTTGGAGCTTCATTACCTATGCAAAAAGAGCAATTGGCAGTAAACCGCTACTACTCAGTAGGAGTGACAACATATGATGTATTAGAAACTACTCCGAGCACAGCTGGCCAAAGAGGCTCTTCTGGTGGAGCAATAGTAGACGAACACGGTCATTTTATAGGGACAATTACGACTATTGTAAATTCAACGGTTCCCTCAAAGAAAAATATTCGTGCAATGACTGTTGATCACACTGACACTGAATTACTTAAATATAGCAACACCAACCTAACTCAAGTAGTAAATTTTGGTTCATCTGACGTAGAAAAATCTTTTAATCTGCAATATAGAGACTATCTTACTTCCCTTTTGAATACTTACTTGAATTCTCTTTAATTATAGCCACCAAAGCGTCTATACTGTCTTCTGATGCAACTTTGTTAACCTTCTCGTAGTTGCAAACCATACATCTGTGTAACACTCTGTATTCCCTTTCTGTGCCCTCAACTTTTACAGGTTTCATTAAACCACCACAAGTAGCTAGTCGATCACCTGGTTTAATATCTACGTGTTTACTATACAAACAAACAGGGCAATGGTTTGTATATCCACTTCCCTTCACTGTAACCCCACATTTTCCACAAATAAAATCCTCTTTGGTTTTTGAAAATCTTTTACCAAAAGGTTTAATTAGCTTATTTTCTTGAGATATTCTAGCTTTCTCCTCTCTTATAGCCCTATTTGCTGCTGTATCTGACATTTGTCGGAGCGCCGGGATTCGAACCCGGAGTCACCTGTTCCCAAAACAGGAATGTTAACCGTTACACCACGCTCCGAATGACAAGCAATATATCATATAACTCGCCTAACAACAATAAAAAACTATAAATTTGAATAGGATCTTACCTTTATCTTAGTAATTTTCCGCTCAATCTGCGAAGAATAGACCTCCACAACAAACCCATGAATAAAAATATCAAGACCTCTGTTTCTATACACACTCCTCAAATCTCTAAAAATACCTCTGACCGAAGAGTCACTTGAATCATAATCCCCACCTCTACTATCCAACAAAGACAAAAGTCCTAACCTTAATCTTCTGAGTTTAAGTATTTTTGTCCTAGACAGATTCTCCTCAGCTAGAAAGTTGTTATTTCTAAGCATGTTCGTACTTTCCGTCCCAAAATCACCAGAATATACAGTTTTAACCTCAAAAATATGAATATTACTATTGTAAAATGTTAAAATATCAATTTCTCCCCTCTTGAGCCTAACGTTTCTACCCAAAACTTTATGGCCTTTAGAAATTAAATAGAATTCAGTTGCCTTCTCACCGTAAGAACCCAAATTTTTACGATTAAACAAACCCTCTTTAGTATCTAGAGATAATTTCATAATTATTTAAACCTAACAAAGATCACTTAAAGTAATAATCAAATTTAAATAAAGTTACACATGTAACCGTAGAATACTGTTTCACATGAATCATACCTATAATTAGGCATGAAATACGCCGAATCTGTTCATACAAGCCAGATATGTGCTTTATACACTATGTGGCACGTGAAACATATATAAGCCAATTTAAAATCTATAAAAGCCAGCCTTTAGAGTCCAAAATATCAAAATACCCATATTATAAGCCATTAATTCACAGTTTTAAACAAGATACCTATTTAAGTAAAAGACAGCTCAAAATGTCTTTTATACACATATCCACTTAGTTATCCACAGTTTTGAATGATTATGGCTATTATCAGTAATGAACATGTATCCTTAAAAAACATTGTTTTTAGGTCTAGAATAGGTGCGAACTTAAGTAGCTATTCTACAAGGGGAAGCAACAATATAAAAAGACAAGGTAATATCCTTGTCTTTTTATATTGTTTATTCTGTGGGGTAAGGGAATCGGTCACCAGTTCCTTTTGTTACACAAAAGTCCTGTCGACCCCTCCTCCTTTGCTTCTGGTTCACTAACTAAAATCGTATTAGTTCACATCGAAGCTTCAGTCCGGCTTTCTCATCCCTCTATTAACTCTGCAAATAACAAAAACCAGCACATTCTGTACTGGTTTTTGTTATTTGTGCGGGGTAAGGGAATCGAACCCTTGTCCCGTCCTTGGCAAGGACGTATTCTACCACTAAACCAACCCCGCATTCATATATTATTACGATTATAGCAAAATTGTTTTCTAAAGAAACCTTTCATTTCTACAAACCGTGTGCACCCACCAGGATTCGAACCTAGAATAACGGTTCCGAAGACCGTTGTGATATCCATTTCACCATAGGTGCATATGTATTTTTCAATACAAGGACAATATTACATTAAAATAGCAAAAAATCAAAGGTTGTATTACTATTTGAGATGTTATACATGAAACAGACAATGAACACACTTAATAAGCCTAGCTATATAGATATCCGAAAGATTAACTCTGATGCACTCAGTGTGGTCAAACGTATTCAAGAAGCTGGCTATGAAGCGTATCTAGTAGGAGGTTGTGTACGCGATTTGATAATGAATAGAGAGCCTAAAGATTGGGATGTTACTACAAACGCGAAACCTGAGCAGATTATAGCCATTTTTGAAAAGACCTTTTATGAAAATACCTTTGGTACAGTAGGGGTAGTTATACTTAAACCAACAGACGCTAAAGAGGAAGTAGGGGACAAAGAGGTACAGAAGCCGAAAGAAGTCCTTATGATAAAGAATGAGGTAATAGAAGTTACACCTTATCGAGTGGAATCTGAGTACAAAGATGGAAGAAGACCTGAGAGTGTGACTTTTAGTGATCATATTGAAGATGACTTAAAGAGAAGAGATTTTACAATCAACGCTTTGGCTTTTGATCCTATAAAAGACATTCTTATTGATTTGTTTGATGGAATAAAAGACATAAAAGACAAAACAATACGGGCTGTCGGTAACCCTCTAGAGAGATTCCAAGAAGACGGGCTCAGAGTACTTAGAGCAGTGCGTTTTAGTGCAGAATTAGGTTTCACGATTAACAAAGATACTCAAACTGCCCTATATGATTCACGTGAAATGCTTGAAAAGATAGCTAAAGAACGTATAAGGGACGAGTTCTCAAAGATTATCATGTCTGATTACCCAATGGTTAGTCTTTTTATGTGCCAGAAGCTAGAAATTCTTAAATATATTGTTCCCGAGCTTGAAGAGGGGGTCAATACTGAGCAAAATCAAGCCCATTCATATACTGTCTTTGAGCACCTCTTGAGAAGTCTACAGTGCGCAGCTGATAAAAAGTACCCTTTTGAAGTAAGATTGTCAGCACTACTCCATGATATTGGAAAACCTGAGTCTCGACGTTTCTCGAAGGAGAAGAAGGACTATACTTTCTACGGACATGAGGTGATTGGCGCAAATATGGCTAAAAAGATACTTGAAAGACTCAATTTTCCACGTAAAACCATTGATTTAGTATACAAATTTGTGCGTTGGCATATGTTTTTTTCAGATACAGAACAAATTAGCCTTTCAGCTGTTCGTAGAATGATTGCAAATGTGAGCAGGGAACATATATGGGATTTAATGAATCTCCGAATATGTGATCGTGTGGGAACAGGCAGACCAAAAGAAAACCCTTATAGGCTCCGAAAATACACTGCAATGATAGATCAGGTGCTTATGGACCCTGTTTCAGTATCAATGCTTAAAATAGATGGCAAGGAGCTTATGGAAGTGTTACACGTGGAACCTGGACCAAAGATTGGCCTTATTTTGAATGCATTACTAGAAGAAGTTATAGAGGATCCCACTAAAAATGATCCGGCAAAGCTGTCTGCAATCGCTGAACGTTTGAATAACCTAGATATTAAAGAACTTATAGAAAAAGCTGACAATGGTAAAAAATTAAGAGAAGATAAAGAAAAGGAAGCTTTGGATTCGATATTGAAAAAACACCACGTTTCATAAGAAACATTAAAAAGTTGAAAAGACGGGAACAAAAAAGACCGGCGTTAGCATGACGACGGAAGGGAACAAAAAAACGAGAACAAACAAAGAACAAATAAATAAATTTAGCGTCAGCTAAGGCCAGTCTTATGAGACCGGAAACTTTTTGACATCTGTAGTCGCGATTAAGGGAATGGTGGGAAGTGAAACTCAAGGAAAGAATTTCAAAAAATGTAAGTATATTGGGAAATTTTCCTCTATCTTACCTCTTACCAAACCTTATCGACCTACCTGTGTCGATATTGTGAATGTACAGGTGTCTTATGCAGTGAAACCCTGACCTGTCCTTTATTATATGTCCTTTACAATAAATGTAAACAGACACAGATTAATTTTTTAAATTATTTTGTTTATAAAAGACATGGTTGCAAAAAATCATTTCTACGTTGGATATAAAGGACATTTTAGGTGTCTTCAAGATAAATGAAATTCAGTCGTTAAACTAGTTATCCACAGGCTAAAAATATTTTGAAATATATTTTTTAAATTATGAAAATTATAAATCGATTTCGAGTGAAATAGGGCAGTGGTCTGAACCATATATATCCTGATGAATTTTAGCTTCAATGATTTTTTTATCCTGGGTTTTATCTACTAGGAAATAATCGATTCTCCACCCGATGTTTCGGTTTCTAGCACCACTCTTTACATCCCACCAACTATAAGCATCTCGAGCTTCAGGATTTTTAAAACGAAAAGTATCAATAAAACCTTCCTCTATAACACTACTAAGCCATTCTCTCTCAATAGGTAAAAAGCCAACATGGTTAGAGTTTTCCTTCGGACGAGCAATATCAATCTCCGTGTGAGCTACGTTTAAATCGCCACAAAATACGATCTTTTTACCTTCATCTTTAAGTTTTGTTATGTATTTTTTAAAAGCCTTATAAAATCTAAGTTTATATTCTAGTCTACTAACATCACCGCCGCCGTTGGGAAAATAACAATTTATAAAGACAAATTTTTTGAAATATAGTGCAATAAATCTCCCTTCTTGATCTATTTGCGTAGCTTTTGAGGAGTCAGAAACTTCGACCATCAAATCTGTATCAACAGTTTCTGGTATTTCTTTTGTATATACAACAACTCCACTGTATCCTTTTTTAACTTTTGAGTGGTCAAAATAGCTTCTATAACCGTCTATATTGAGCAATGAAGAGTCTAGTTGGTCTGGATGGGCTTTTGTCTCTTGGAAGCAAAATATGTCAGGATTTTGAGATAAAACCCAATCAAGACAACCTTTTTTACTCCATGCTCTAATACCATTTACATTCCAACAGATAATTTTTTTCATTTAGTTCTTAAATTATAGCACCTGGGGAGTATTTCAAAACGCTGTGATTACTTTTTCTTACCGTCCTGCCTACTATGGAAAGTCTTGTGAATCTCTCTTAAGTGTTTATCAGTAACATGGGTATAAATCTGAGTAGTTGTTATATTTGCATGTCCCAATAGGGCCTGTACTGAACGCAAATCAGCACCATTTTGAAGTAAATCAGTAGCAAAACTGTGACGAATAACGTGAGGAGTGACTTTTTTTGAAATTCCCGCCTTAACAGCATAGTATTTCACTAGTCTTTCTATAGACCTTGGGGTTAAATCAAACAGACGAGAACTTGTCAGAGACTTATTTTTAGCCAGATAATCACGAATAGCAGACTTTGCGGCCGGTGTTAAAAAAACCACTCTAACTTTTTCGCCCTTACCTCGTACCGAGAACTCATCTTTTGAGACATCGAGATCACGCGGAAGAGAACACAGTTCAGATACTCGCAATCCTGTAGAGTAGAAAAGCTCCAGAATAGCCTTATCTCTAAGCTTTTTCTGTTCATCTTTCTCCTGATTTGGGCCGTCTAAAAACCTCTCAAGTTCCTCACTACTTATCAGGTCAAGAGACCTCTCGGGAACCTTAGCAAGCTCGATATTGTCTGCAGGTAGGGAACTTATAGATCTTTTTGCAAGATATTTTAAAAATGACCGCAAAGCAATCAAATAGTAGTTTTGAGTCCTTTTTTTGAGGGTTTGAGCTCCATATATGCCACCGACGCCATTTTTAGCCTTATTTTTAGCTTCAAAACTCCCTGGTCTCTCCCCTAAGGGCTTACGATTGAGCCAAAGCCGATACTCACGAAGATACTCTGTACTAATCTCACGTGGATCAATATGCATATTTACAGGAATTGCGTTTAAACCCTTATTTTTAGCTATATTATCAGACAAAAAATCAAGAAATGAAGTGATATATCTGTCATAATTTTCAACTGTTTTGAGAGATCGACCTTTCTCGATTTCGATATATTCTAAAAATTGCCGCTTTAATTGGTTTAAACTAAGTGTATTACTACTCTCGCTCATATGGTTTATATTTTGCGACATGATTCCTATTAGTATAGCAAACTCTTTGGACTAAACATCCTTTTATTTAACAGGGTTCTAGGGGATTGTTTTATTTGAACTTGTGTGCTAGTATCCTGCTATCATGCTTACAAAGTCAAAGAAGCAAAAAGTTATCAAAGACGTGGCAATTCACAAGGAAGATACAGGTTCTGCCGCTGTTCAGATTGGTTTGCTTAGTAAAAAAATCGAGGAGCTTGCAAAACACCTCAAAAAACACGCCAAAGATAATCACTCTCGACGTGGATTACTACAGATGGTTGCTGATAGACAAAAACATATGAAATACCTTCAGAAAAAGGATCCTAAGACATATGATTCTGTTCTCAAGAAGCTCGAACTCAAAAAGAAAGCTGCGTAGTCTACACTAGACACATAAGATTTCAAGAAAAATCGCTATACACAGCGGTTTTTCTTTTAGCTATTTACTTAGTTTTTATTTGATATAATAAGAAGAACAGATAGATTTGTTTTGATTAATTTCAATGCACATTATTATCTGCAGATTTTTATATTTGAGGTGCTCATATTGCACCATTTTTTAAGATTATTTTATTTATTTTTAACATTTATATAACATGACAGTTATTAAACACAGCGAACAAAGAGTAGGGGTATTTATAGATGCCCAAAACTTATACCACAGTGCAAAAAACCTATACAATGCACGTGTAAACTTTGGCGCGATTATGAAGGAAGCAGTTGCAAACCGCGCTCTTATTAGAGCAATTGCATATGTTATCAGCACAGAGAATGGGGAAGAAAAGAATTTTTTTGAAGCACTAGGAAAATTAGGGATTGAAGCAAAAACAAAAGACATACAGATTTTTAGTAGCGGAGCAAAAAAAGCTGACTGGGATGTAGGACTTGCAGTAGACGCAATCAAAATGGCACCTAAACTTGATACTATTATCATAGTATCGGGCGATGGAGACTTCACGCCTCTAGTCGAATATCTTCAAACAAACGAAGGTTGTCAGGTAGAAGTTATTGCTTTTGGTAAATCTTCATCAAGCATGTTGCGAGATATTGCTGATGACTTTATTGATATGTGTCAGGAACCTAAAAAATACGTAATACAATCAAACAGTCCAATGAACTTTTCTCGACAAACAGGGCCAACAGGACCAAGAAACTCTCCAGCTAGGTCTCCTCAATCTCGACCAAACAGAAAAAGACTCCCTCCAAACAAAAATATACAGGCACTGAATTCTGACCTCGCAGGTACTTTTGATGACGTATCCCCAGACGACTTAGAATAAAATTTATATCAGACTAGAAAGTGTAGAGAACATTTAAAAAGAAAACTCCAAATTGGAAGAATTTTACATCTTGGTGGTTTTTTTGTGTATAATTATAAAAATATGGATCCTAATGTTAAAAGAAACTTTTCATTCCCAAACTCTGACCAATATACAGACAGGAACAACACTGACCCTAATATTCTAAATGACACCAATACAGGGGGTGATGGAAATCAACTATCTGAACCTAGAAAAACCATAAATATCATGGACGCTTTGGCTGGTGCAAAAAAAGATGAAGGAGAGGCTCAAACAGTGAGAACATATCAATCTGACATCGCCAACACAATCAAGAACGATAATGTCTCCATGATTAAGGTTGCACTTTCAGAAAAAAAGAGACAAGAGAGAAGAGGGGGACTTGATGATACTCTTGAAGAAGGCAATAAGAATCTTTATCTAGTAATTGGAGCAATAGTAGCTTTTATAGTTATAGCTGGCTTTATTGCTGGTTTTATATTTTTACAATCTCAAAATAATACAAAAGTGGTTCAAAATGAGCAGCAAAAGGTACAGCCAATTTTATACACTGAGATGGTTTCTGTATTAAATATCGATGAAATTAATATAAATAACCTCATTAAACTTATTGAAAGCGACAGAGAGGCTCTAATGGATCTAGGTTCAATGAAAGCAATAGTACTAACCACAGGTAGCAGTACATCTGAGAGACAAATTACTAGTATAGATTTTTTTAATGTTTTGAACTCACGCGCGCCAGATGGACTTCTTCGTTCTCTTGATCCAAACTTCTTATTGGGTGTTTATGCTTACAGCCCCCGAGAAATGTTCGCTGTTTTTCATGTAAACTCATACGACTCTGCCTTTGCAGGTATGTTGGAATGGGAGCCAAATGTTGAATCAGATATTGGCGATATATTTATAAACAAAAAAGACCGTATCGGTCGAAATATTGGTTCTCTTGCAGGATCCAACACAACTATTAATCTTACTAGTTCAAGTACAGAGGACGGTACTACCTCAAAGTCAACAACATCTGCAACAAACGATAGTCCTTTTGGGGTTTTTAGTCAGAGAAAATTTGTAGATAAAATATTAAGCAATAAAGACGCTAGAGTACTCGTCGACTCAAACGGTAAGGAATCTATGTTATACACCTTTTTAGATAAAGAAACACTCGTTATTGCCACCTCAGAAAAATCTCTCAAAGAGATCATTTTTAGACTTACAACTGGGCGAATAGTAAGGTAGTTTATCTTTTTTTGATTTGTGCTTCATCGACACTTTGGTACAATGCATATATGAACTTAGACATCCAACACTTTAAAGACCTATTAGTAAAAGAAAAAGAAATCCTCGAAAAAGACCTTAGTAGCATTGGACGAAAAATCGACCCTTCAGGTGTTGTCTGGGAAAGTGTTTCAAATCAAGAAGACAATACAGCAGATAGAGAGGAAGTAGCAAGCTCAATCGAATCATTTGAAAACAATGAGGGAGCAATTTCTATTTTAGAAACACAACTCCATGAAGTAAATCACGCATTAGAAAAAATTGAGAAAGGAACTTATGGCATATGTGAAGTTTCTGGTGAAGAGATAGAAATTGATCGATTAGAAGCAAACCCATCAGCCAGAACATCAAAGAAGCATCTATAAAATAGGTGAGGCCTCAGAAACACCTAGATCAACTTTTCTGTTTACTACAAACAGGTCTTTTTCAGGGTTATCCAAACGATGGAAAAAGAAAATATTATTACAACAATTGGTCATGATGGCCTTACTGGTTTTATTGTTTCCATCGAAACAATCACCCGGAGAGGTCTTTTTCAGTTTGATATTATAGGTTTAGCAAATAAAACAATCTCTGAGTCTAAACAAAGGATTCTTTCCGCAATAAGTT
This sequence comes from Minisyncoccota bacterium, assembly GCA_021734945.1. GTDB lineage: Bacteria > Patescibacteriota > Minisyncoccia > Phycocordibacterales > CAIZLB01 > VEQN01. The sequence continues at coordinate 309,729 of JAIPIA010000002.1, forward strand.
TAGCCTCTAAGGAAAAAAATCATTATATAAACAAGAAAATTACTACACTACTTAGCCCCGCTGACTCAAAAAAGGAAGGTTCTCATTTTGATTTACCTATTGCGATTTCATATCTCGTTTCAGTAAAAAAACAAATTGATGATGCAAATATATTTTCAAATATAATAATTTTAGGTGAGTTAACTCTAAGTGGCTCCGTGCTTCCAGTTAAAAATATCTCTGTTCTTATTCGCACTGGGATAGAAAATAAAATACTCTATTTTATAATTCCAGAAGGTAACAATAGTGAAATAAACAAGTTTGAAGGTATTTATATATGGCCTATTAAACATATATCCGAAATAATCTACATTATAGATACTCTAAATAAAATAAATACAGACGACGATAAAAAAGGGCTCCTAGATAAAAGAAAAAAGTTTCTTTCTAAATTCAAGTTTTTATCATTCAAAAATCACTACTTAAATGAAGACAAACAAACGGAAGCAAAGCACGATACTGAAAAAGGCAGGCTTGGAAGCTATTTAATAGACTCCGTAGAGGGGAATACAACCACCAAGAGAGGTTTGGAGATTGCACTTGCAGGTAGACACCATATGCTACTAGTAGGGACACCTGGGTGTGGAAAAAGTCTACTAGCAAAAGCTTCAAAGGAACTGATTCCAAAACTAACTAATAAAGACTTCAACATATTTCAACTTCAAAAAACCGATTCTTGGGTTACTCAAAATTCAAGTCAAATAAATTTTAGAGAACCTCACCATACATCAAGTTACACAGAAATCATCGGCAATCGTTTTATCAGTGGAGAAATAGTATTAGCACACAACGGAATCCTTTTTCTCGATGAATTACCTGAGTTTAATAGAAGAGTTCTGGAATCACTCCGCCAACCTCTAGAAAACAAATATATTCAAAAAGAGACTTCGCAAATACAAGGTGTACATTCTGACTTAGTTCCCACAGATTTTATCTTAATTGCGTGTATGAATCCTTGCGATTGTGGTTATTTTTTATCAAATAAAAAGAAATGTATATGCACTCAAGGTCAGAAAGAGAAGTATAAAAGGAAGATGAATAGTCCTTTGTTTCAAAGATTTGATATATGTATATATATTCAAGACCACTACAATACAAAACGAGGAAACAGAACTACAGTTGAAGTACAGAAGGTTGGCAAAGATATACTAAAGAGTATAGAAGAAGTGAGAGTTATTCAAAATAAAAGAACTGCTACACTTTTAGGTCTGTCTGCAAAAAGTGACTACACCACCGTCCTAGATAAGAAAAGTCTAAGTAATCAGATTGATATGCAGAGCTTAAATGAACTATCAGGAAGTTCTCGTCAGACATTCAATAAAATATGTGGGAAATTTAATTTTTCAAAAAGGGAAGAATTTTCTTTACTCAGAATTTCAAGAACTATTGCCGATTTGGAAAAATCAGATCAAATCAAGGAGAAACACATACTTGAGGCTCTCTCTTACAAAAATAAAAATTAAATAAAATCAGAACAAAAGATGACGCACTTCACAAAACTAAAATGGATTTTTTCCTCCTCGGACTTCAAAATGAAGGTGCACACCTGTTGACTGTCCTGTATTACCCATCTTTCCAATTTGCTGTCCTTTTGAAACAGTCTGTCCCGCTGATACAAGAGTTTGACTCAAATGACCATACAAAGTCTGCGTGCCATTTGAATGTTTTATAACAATATATGTACCATACCCTCCACCCCAACCTCCACTCTTACTGATGATTACCTGACCAGCAGCAGCAGCCAATATAGGAGCACCATATGTGGAAACTAGATCAACACCATTGTGACCATGTATACCTTGTGTACGCATACCACCAACAATTGGTCTTGAAAAATATCCAGTTGTATCAACATAAGCGATAGAAGAATTATCAGCACCCTTAGTTCCCTTGCTCGCTTTCTTTTTAGCTGCTATTTTCTTTTTGTCAGCTTCTTCAGCCTTCTTATTTTCACTTGCAAGGAGAGAGCCATCAGCATCAGGAATCATAATAGATACTCCAACAGTAAGCTTCTCATCACTACTCAAGTTATTAAATTGAGCAATTTCATCTTCATCACCATCAAACTTATTTGCGATACTTTTTATTGTATCTCCTTTTTTAATTTCATATTTAATACTTGAAATAGGGAGAATAACGAGCACTTGATCAGGTTGAATTAAAGAACCCTTTTTGAGATCGTTTGCCCAAAGAATAGTGTTTGGTGTAACACCAAACATCTGAGCAATCTGTTCTAAAGTGTCATTTGGATGAACAGTATATAGACTAATTCGATCTGAATTTAGAGAATCACTTGAATATCCAGTAAAAGTTCCTTCTGTAACTGAACTATTCTCATTAGTTAAAGCTTTACCCTCTACGAGAGAAGCACTAGTCTTTATTTCCTTTATAACCTCCATGGAAGAACTCCCGTCAAGTGGGTTCGCAATCGCGGTTAAAATAGGCATTGTTTGAATGTTTTTGATATGAACTTGTTCAATCTCCTGTAAACCCCCAACATTAGTATTTCTAAAAACTGAAGAAAGTATAGAAATCACATCTGCTGAAGATGCAGAAGGGGCAAAAGTGACACCAAGAGTCACCAAAACTAATAGGCTAGAAAAAGATAGAGAGAAGGGCTTATGCACTCCCTAAATTGTATGAAATCGCACCTAACACGTCAATACACCTAAAACAAGACAATACTTAGAGATAAAAGTAAATTTTTTAAGACCTATGTTATATTTTTCATATGTCTGATCAAAATCTTTTTAATGAGTTGAACGAATTCAACAGTACCACTGATGAAATGAATACAAATAAGGAAAATATGGCTAATACAAAAGGTATATCTGAAACAGAATATTTAAAAGATTTAAATCCTGCTCAACTAGAGGCAGCTCTTTGTACAGAAGGGCCTTTACTTATACTTGCTGGGGCTGGGGCTGGCAAAACAAAGACAGTGACATACAGAATATTACACCTCATAAAAACAGGTGTGTCACCAAGAGCTATCCTTGCAATCACCTTTACAAACAAAGCTGCGCGCGAGATGCGAGAAAGAGTCACTAGTTTGTTAAATTCTGACCAAAACTTCAATTTACCTATGCACTCAATGTCTAGTCATGACTATGGGGATAGAGGTGACAGACCTTTTGTCTCAACCTTTCACTCCCTTGGAGTAAGCATCTTAAAAGAGAGTGGTCACAAACTTGGAATACCACGACACTTCGTTATCTATGACCGAGGCGATTCAAAGAGTGCTGTTAAGGATGCTCTTGTTGAACTTGGTCACGATCCAAAACAAATTGACCCTAATAAAATTCTCGGCATCATTTCTCGAGAAAAGGGAAATTTTACATCAAGAGAAGAGTTTGAAGCCAAAAGCGGAGATGATTATATGGGCAGTATTGCCGCTGAAGTCTGGAGGAAATATGACGCAAAATTGGATAAAGATAAAGCACTAGATTTTGATGACCTTTTATTTAAAACAGCACACTTACTTTCTACTCACCCTGAGATACGAGAGTATTATCAAAAAAAATGGAGATATGTACATGTAGATGAATATCAGGACACGAACCAAGTTCAGTACAGAATAGTGCAACTACTTGTTGGTAAAAATGAAAACTTAGCAGTAGTAGGTGATGGAGATCAATCTATTTATGGATGGAGAGGTGCGGATATTAAAAATATTCTTAAATTTGAAGAAGACTATCCAACCGCAAAAATGGTTTTGCTCGAGCAAAATTACAGGTCAACTCAAACTATTCTAACTGCTGCTAATAAGGTTATTGAAAAAAATATTTACAGAAAGAAAAAAAATCTTTTTACAAAAAATGAGGCAGGAGAAAAAATAAAAATATATACAGCTTATGATGAGACTGACGAGGCAAACTTCATTGCAAACACAGTTCGTGAAATGCTTGATAAAGGAACTATCGATGCGTCTGGAAATAAAAAAATAATAAAACCAGATGACATCGCAGTCTTGTATCGCGCCAACTTCCAATCGAGAGCTATTGAAGATTCATTTCTCCGAAAAAATATTGCCTACACACTTTTAGGTACAAAATTCTTTGAACGAAAAGAAGTTAAGGATGTCATTTCGTACATACGATTAGCCCTGAATCCAGATTCTATGGTTGATGTTAAACGTGTAATAAATTCACCGGTGCGTGGTATTGGAAAGACAACATTACTTAAAGTTTTAGAAGGTAAAGAGGATGAACTTCCAAATGCAGCTAAAGAAAAGATACGATCATTTCGTTCACTTCTCGCAGCTATTGAACAGAAAACAAAAACTGATAAAGCATCAGAAGTCGTTAAATACGTAATAACAATGTCTGGAATGGAAAAATCTTTTAAAGATGAAGACGAACAAGAGCGACTTGAAAACGTAAGAGAACTTGTAACTCTTGCTCTCAAATATGATTCATATGTTCAACCAGAGGGTATTGAAAAAATGTTAGAAGAGGCAGCCCTCGCAAGTGATCAAGACACGATTGACGAAGAAAAAGATAAGGATAAAAAACCTGGAGTAAAACTCATGACTGTACATGCATCAAAAGGACTTGAGTTTGAATATGTATTTGTGACAGGTCTCGAACAAGATCTCTTTCCATCCGGGAGAACGCGTGATGAAGCAATTAGTCCTGAATCGAGCGAAGAGGAACGTCGACTATTTTATGTTGCACTGACACGAGCAAAAAAGAGACTTTTTCTTTCACATGCAAATGTCCGTACTATTTTCGGAAATAAACAAGTGACACTTCCTTCAGAATTTTTAGCAGATATTGATGAAGATTTGATTGAAGAAGAAAAGCCAGTCACAGGAATAAAATCGATATTTATTGATTTTTAAATTATTGCTCTAAGTAGTCCACTAGTATAAGATTCGAATATGTTATCAAAGTTAGACAAAAACTCGTCAGGAGGTTTTGAAAAGGGCTTCAAAAAAATAGAACCAACAAGCAAACTCGAATCTGATTCTCATTTTGCTAAAAAATCTCTCGGACAAAACTTCTTAAAATCTGAGAGGGCTCTTTTGGATATGGTACAAGCGGGTGATATTCAAGAAGATGAAACTATTATAGAAATTGGGCCAGGTAAGGGGGCTCTAACAATAAAACTCCTCGAGAAAATAAAAAATACCCCAGGATCACGGCTCATTTGCATCGAAAAGGATGACAGATTGGTACCTTTTTTAAAGGAAAGCTATGCAGAGGCTATACAAAAGGGTATTTTAGAAATAATTCATGGTGACATTATAGATATTTTGGAAAATAAGGATGATTTTGAGAAGTTAGTCGACAGAGGAGATAAGGGTGGAAAAAAGAAGCCGTATAAAATTATAGCCAACATACCGTATTATATAACTGGCCTTATTTTTAGGGGTATTTTTGAACTACACCATTTACCAGAAAAGATAGTACTCTTGGTTCAAAAAGAGGTGGCCAACCGCATTATAGCCTACGGAGACAATGGAAAAATCAACGCTATCAATAAAGATTCTAATGGGGGCAATAAGGATTCAGGTAAGGAAAGCATACTTTCTATTAGTATCAAACTCTATGGGGTACCCCGAAGAGTCTCTATCGTACCTAGAGGGGCTTTTGTTCCTGCACCAAACGTTGATTCCGCTATCATTGCTGTGGAAAACATAGAGAGAAAAATCCCTCAAAAACTCGATTCTGTGTTTTTTGAAATGATTCACTCGGCTTTTTCTCATAAAAGAAAACGCTTGGCTAAAAATCTTGAAAGTTTTTCAAATAAAAAAATGAATTCTATCCAATATGAAAAAATATTGGGAGAGTTAGATTTAGATAAAAACATAAGAGCTGAAGATATTTCTATACAAACGTATATACAACTATTTGAACGGTTGATATAATAGCTGAAGCTATGTATCCTAATTCACAGACACCTCAAAAAAACTCCTTACTTGCACCTGAGGAATCAAAAATCAATCTTAAAAAAGATATCCTTCCTCATAAAAAAGTTCTAATTCTTGGTGCTGTATGTATTTCTATTATTGTAATACTCCTCACATATAAAATCTCAAATGAGAGACGACTGTTACTTGAAAAACAGTCTGACCTTTTAGTAACAGCAGGACGTACAGAAGAAGAAATTGTAGCTGATAGAAAAATTGTGGAAGCTCTAAAAGAAGCTAAACTAACAAGCTTAGGATCCCTAGCAAATTCAACAAACCCCTTCGACCCTTCGCCAAAAGACAATATTAGTGACCGATTTACGAAAGATGTTTTTGCAGCGTATTTGCAATACAACAAAGATGGTGTTCTTCCTGACGGTGATTCACTCATCCAAAATTTTGATTATCTTGATATAAACGATACGGACAAAAACAAATACAGTCTATCTTTCATGAATATTTTTGTACCTACGACAAAAGATGAAATAAGAAACTACGGAAACATATTTGCAAAAACATATTTAGACACTATCGCCCCTGTAGATAGAGATGTGTTGAAATATCAAACTGATATAAACGCTATGGTTCCTATTTACAAAGCAATAGGAGAGAACCTTCTCAAAGTAAGGGTTCCAAGTGTAGTAGCAAGCTTTCAACTAGAGCTTGTAAATCAATATCTAAAACAAGCAGATGCTTTTGTTTTGGTAGGAGGACAAGTAAAAGATCCCGTAAAAGCTCTCCTTGGTTTAAAAGTTATACGTGAGGGCATTCCTGTACAAGTTGAGATGTTCACAAATATCAAAAAATATTTAAACGAAAATGGTATAGTATATACAGAAAATGAGCCTGGTAACTTCTGGAATGTTGGAACTACAACAATTTCAATTCAACAACAATAATTTATGAAGAGTTATAAAAAAGTATCAATAAGTTTAAAAAAAGCAGTTGTATCTCTTACAATTGCAGGCCTCTTGGTATTACAAATACCTGGAACAGCTTTTGGACAAGAAAATAGTGACAATCAATTAAACCGAATTCAATCAAATTTATCTAGCAAGTCTGACGCCCAAGCCACCGCAGCCGATGGCGACACATCAGGTGTATCAGGGGGGAGTGGAGGTTCTGGTGCTGCGGTATCAGACGCCCTCGGATGTTCAGCAGCCTCACTACTCGGTCAAGCTGTAGCAATGGGTCTCAAATCCTTAGCTTCTAAAGCAGTAGGTAAGGTAACTTCGATGTTCACTACTGTACCTATTTCAGCCAATGCCGTTGGAGACAATATAGATAAATCAGCAAACGCAAACGAAGCTGACGCTTCAGTCAATGCAGTGCAACAGATTTTTGGTATACCTTTTGGTGCCAGTTTTAACGGTATTGCATACTGTATTGTGAACGGACTTATTACATATATTGCAGACTCAACTATTGCTTGGGCAAATTCTGGTTTCCAGGGTAACCCGGCCTTTTTGGAAAATCCTGAGTCTTTTTTCACCACTCTAGCCGATAAACAAGTAAGTCAATTTATTTCATCTGTAGCTTATAACTCTACAGGTGTAAACGTCTGTGAACCCTTTCGAGTAGATCTTGCTATCGCACTTTCGGAGTCATATGGAGGACAAGGAGGAACAGGTAATATAAGTTGTAGTATGGATCAAATTGGTCAGAATTTTGCTAATTTTGCAAATGGGGGACAAGGTGGGGGCGCAAATGTTAATGGATATTGGAGCAATTGGAATCAAATGAGACAAGATCAAAATAATCCATGGGGGGCATATATAGAAGCAGGTGATTACATGCGAGGACAAGTGTCTATTAAAAACAATACGGCAAAATTCGAACTTGGTCTTAATAATGGATTCTTAAACTTTAAAAAATGTGAGGACAAAGAAGCTGCTAAAAAGGGAGATACGAGTAGTTGTAAGACTTATACACCTGGTTCACTCATTGAATCATCTCTCAATAAAACACTAAGTCTTGGAAAAGAAAGACTTGTAGCCGCAGGTAAAATTGATCAGGTCATAACAGCTGTTGCAAATGCGCTCGTGAAAAAAGCTCTAAATACAGTTTTAGAACAAGGTCAGTAATTCAGCAATTCGAGAAAAATCTTTCATTTAGATATATAGTAAATAATGGTGGAAATTTTTTACTATCTTTTTAAAAATGATGTATAATTCATGAGTATATACATGACCGGAAGTTATTTTCACAAAAAAATAATTCTTATTCTTGCACTCGTGGCTTTTTTAGTGAGTGGATTTTTTCCAACAAATGTTATTGAAGCTGCAACAAATGACGCTACTGATCAAGTTTTTAATATTGTAGGGAAACAAGCAGGTACCCCTACACCTCCTAAAAGCCAGGCTCAAGCACTTCAAGATCTTCAAAAAGCAGCAGGCCTTCCTGTAACAAATCCAGTACCTGCTTCTGGTAGTGTTGTTAATACAATGACTGGGAAGACCCAAAAAAGCCAAGCCGAGCTTGTTCAAGCGGCAAAGAATGCACCACCTGCAAAATCACAAACATCTAAAAATGATGAGATTTACTGTTTCGACTTCGGAGGAGAGGGTTTAACAGGAGCTAGATTTAGTCTAACAGGATGTGGAGCTATCGTAGCGTTTGCAATTTTAGGTGTTGCCTCATGGGTTCTATGGCTTTCAGCTATCCTTTTTAATGCAACAATAAGCTATACATTAAACATGGCTGGTTTTTTAAGTGATGTTCCTATTGTTGCACTTGGATGGACCACTTTTAGAGATCTAGCAAACTTATTTTTTGTTTTCATAATTCTCTATATTGCAATCAACACGATTGTTGGAAATGAAGGGTATGGAATTAAAAAACTCCTCGGAAAAGTAATTGTCACAGCAATGCTCATAAACTTCAGTTTGTTTTTTACACAAGCAATGATTGATGGTTCGAACATTATGGCTCTGCAGTTCTATCACAAGATAATTCAAGACTCTAGCGATTCTGCTGGGGCTGATGGAGGACTCAACTCACTCGATGGTGGCATCTCTGCTGCTTTTGTAAAAGGACTTGGGTTACAAGAGGTGTGGGGAATAGGACAAGAAGCATCAAAAGAGTCTGGGGCTAATAGTCTTGACCCAAATGACGCCTCTACCCAAAAACTTGGTCTCAACTCAGGTAATCTCTTGATTGTAGGACTTGGTGGAACAGTTCTTGTGCTTATTACTGCTTTTGTATTTTTTGCTGCAACCCTTATGTTCTTACTTAGAACAGTAACATTAGTATTTTTGATGATTCTTTCACCTCTCGCTTTCATGGGTAGCGTACTACCAGCTCTAGGAGATGTTACAAAGAAGTGGTGGAGTAAACTGTTTAATAATTTACTCTTTGCTCCAGCATACATGACCCTTTTATATCTTGTGATAAGTATGATCACCAAAGGTGGCTTTACTGGTGTTAGAGGGGGAGGTTCTTTCTACCAACTCTTTAGTGGAAATGACAATATGATTGGGGCTGCAATGACTTTCGTAGTACTTAACGCCCTTATGGTTGGATGTCTCCTTATCGCAAGTAGTTTTGGAGTTGCTGGTTCAAAATGGGCAGAAAGTACAGGTATGGGACTTGCAACAAACTTGGGTATGAAGTTCAGTGGCGCAAACTTGGGTATGGGTATTGCTAGAAGTGGTTTAGGTGTGGCTGGAGGAGCAATAACATCGTTTGCAAAACCACTTGCCTCTTCAAATTTTGGACGAGTTATCGGTGGAGCAGCATTACTACGAGGTGGGCAAGCTCTTAAGGACGTAAAAGTAGGTGGTAAAAGTTATAAAGATGCAATAAAAGCGAAAGAGGATCAAATTTCAAAAGAGTATGAGGCTATTAAAGAAACAGATACAAACATCGTTCAAAGAAGATGGGAGAGTACACAAAGTTTTGATGCTAGAAAGGCGAAAGCAGATGCTTTGGAAACTAAAAATCAAAATAGGGCTGATGCTAGAATTGGAGTAACAACTGACCAAAGAACTGGAAAAGTAAGTAAAAAAGGTTTCGGAATTCCTTCTATTTTAGGTGGTACAGCAGCAAGGCACAATGCACAGAAAAAATTATCTAAAGGAAGAGAAGGTGATGTAGATAAATCTATCAAAAAACCTTTTGAGAAAGCAGTCCAAGAAGCAAGAGAAAACCTTAAAGGAGCTCTGTATGATCAGAAACAAAACCCAGGGAATCTTGCCTTCACAACCGCCGTTGCAACAGCTCAAGGAAATCTAAGAACTGCCCAATCAAATCTTAAGAGACTTTTTGACGGAGGCCCCGCACCAACACCAACACCTTAAAAACCATATGAAAAAAATTGAAGAAAAAGATTTTGAAAAAAAACTAGCAGAAGCACCAAAAGATGTGTCTCTGTTCATAACTGGTTTATATGTAGACCCTACTCTTGAACAAATGATAGGAGAAGATACTGAGGACTATCTTGTAATTGTGAATGAATTAGCTAATCAAATTGCATATTTTATTCTTGGTCTCCTTACTATTCAAGAGTTTAAAGATAACCTCGCAGAGGTCTTATACCTTGAGGGTGTGGTTGAAGTTCAAAAAGCATATGATGCAATAAATAAATTTGTAATCTCAAAACTAAATACAAAAGAAGGCATGAATATTGAAGAAAATAAAATTGAAGATGCAAAACTAGCTGACTTAGCACATATATCCCACCACGACCTCCTCAGTGAAATTGAAAATCCAACACCATCGATAAAAACTACAGCAAGTTTTCAAGCTAATCTTGGAGCAAATATAGTGAAAACAACTACTCCAGTAACAGCCCAGACTAACCCAACAACAACTCAAAAAAACCCCACAAACACATCAACAATAACCTCTCTCCATTCACCAGAACCAGTTGCACCATACACAAATCCAGCCTTAAATATAGCCGCGAAATTGGATCAAAAATTATCTACACCATCTGCTTCTATTCCAAAAGATATATATGTATCAAAAAAACCAGACCCATATCACGAACCAGTAAACCTCTAAAAACTAAAATTCACCAATGAAAAACTCCCTCGAAGCAAACGAAAAATTCAAACTACTCCCAGAGGATGCAAAGTCAGCTGTTCGAGACTTTGAATATGATAAAACACTCAAAGTGATACACGACACCTACAAGCTCCATATAGATCAAGCTTACACACTCGAAAAAGCTGTGGCAGACGTTATTTTTGGAGATATAGAGCCACACGATCTTGTTTCTTTTCTTAAAAATGAGTTACGACTCACTCCTGAAACTGCATTACAACTGAGTACAGACATTAATACAAAAATTCTTCTACCTATCCAAGCAAAGATGCGAGCGATACAGGCTGAATAACTTTCTACATAACTTTAGTGCTATACTTATTAATATATGCGTTATCAAGTTCCACAATTTATCGAAGTAGAAGATAAAATATTTGGACCTTTTACATTTAAACAATTTATCTACATGGCTGGAGGAGCTGGTCTTTGTTTTATTGCATACAGGACACTCCCATTCTTAGCAGCTATTGTTATTATGGTTCCTGCTGGCGGTTTTGCAGCAGCATTGGCTTTCTATAAACCCAACAACAGGCCTTTTATTAATGCTATCGAATCTGCTTTCAACTACTACATTACACAAAAGCTATATATCTGGAGAAAGGTTGATAAGAAAGTTGAACCAAAAACTATCACTGAGGTACTTGAAGCAGCAAAATCATCAGTGTCAGTTCCAAAACTTTCGGAAAGTCACCTCAAAGATTTAGCGTGGAGTCTCGATATTAATGAAACTATTTATTCAAGAGAATCTGGAAAACTCCAAGGTAGAAATGATGCTCCAAACTCAAAGCCTTTTTAGACATTATCTCTAGCTAGCAGAAGATCGACCTACACTCTTTTTTAAACTGAAGAACATCACATATTTTTACTTTTTCTAGTTGCGTTTGGGCCAAACAATGCTAATATATTAATCACATGGCCGAGAGGCTCCGAGAAAACCCTACAAATCGTAGGGTTTTCGTATTTTAGAATATTAAACTGACAAATAAAGATTTAATTTCTTCAAAAATAAATTTATCCAATCTCCTTATTTTTCTTGTTAGCCTTTTAGTACTGATCACTTTCACATGCTCCAACATTACATTCGAGGTCAAACCCTTGTTTTCAAGTTTATAATGAGACCTTATGTCTTTACTTTTAGAAGTTAATGGGGCAACCAAAGCAATCTTTCTATTAAAAACCTTTAAGACAAGAACAGGTCTCTCAAAAGAACTGTTTTACCGCAAGACTCTGACCCTGTATTAATACCTAAATTACACCACCATATTTCCCTTCTATTACAGAAAAATTCATCTCGATCAGTCTCTATTTTCTTTTTAAGAATATTCCAATTATCAAAGTCTTTAAGCATAAAATTAAACTTATCAACTTGTAGATAAAGTCTTAATAAAAAACTTATAAAAAATCTACCTAAATAAGACGTTTCAAAAAAGTGTGTATTGCTATATAATTGTCCTATATGGCTATTGATGCAAAACCAACTCAATCGTTCGTTCCAATAAAAGAAATCCGTGATGGTGTCATTGTTCTAAAAGATGGCTCTCTTCGCTCTATTTTACTTGCTTCATCTTTGAACTTCGCTCTCAAATCATCAGAAGAACAGCAATCTATTATCTTTCAATTTCAAAACTTTCTTAACTCAATAAATTTCTCTATCCAGATTTATACACAGTCTCGGAGACTTGATATACGTCCATACATAGCCCTTTTAGAGGAACGTCTCAAGGATCAGGTGGGGGATTTGATGAAAATGCAGACCCGAGAATACATTGAGTTCATCAAAAGCTTTACAGAATCAACTAGTATTATGACAAAAAGCTTTTTTATTGTTGTTTCTTACTCAGCTCCAGCGCTTGGTGGAACAACAGCTATAAAAAAGTCATTCTTTGGAGGATCAAAAGGAAGTAAAAAAGATCAGGAGAAAACAACATTTGAAGAAAGCCGAAGTCAGCTTCAGCAACGAGTAGAGGTAGTTGAGCAAGGGCTTGTACGATGTGGTATTCGTATTGCAAACCTTGGTACAGAGGAGTTGATCGAGTTATTCTACAAAACATTTAACCCAGGAGATGTAGAAAAACCAATTCACCTTACTCAACAGAAGTAAAAAGGGTTAATTTAAAGATTAACTTTTAGCAAGTATGCTAAAATAAAAACACTTTTCAACATATATGGCATTCCTAGATTTTTTAAAACCAAAACAAACTAGATCAAATCCAATTGCTTCTATTCTCCCTCAAGAGATTTATCAATCTGGAGTCCTTGAACTTCAAGACATCATTGCACCATCAGCTCTAAAGGTTACTCCTCGAGCTCTTAATCTCGGAGACAAACTAGTGCGAACATTCTTTGTTATTTCATATCCTCGATACCTCTCAGAAAGTTGGTTTGCACCTGTTATCAACCTCGACAAAATTTTTGATATCTCCATTTTCATTCACCCTATTGATACAGCGTCAGTACTACGAACGTTTCAAAAGAAGGTAGCAGAGGTACAAAGTCAAATTCACCTTCGAGAAGAGAAAGGGCTTGTGCGTGATCCAATGCTCGATACAGCATATCAAGACCTCGAATCACTCCGAGACAATCTCCAGCAAGCACAGGAGAAGATTTTTGATGTAGGACTTTATATATCTATTTATGGAGATAGTGAGCAGGATCTTGATAAAATTGAGTCAGAGGTTAAATCTATTCTTGAAGCGAGTCTTGTATACCTCAAACCGGCACTTTTCCAACAAGAGCAAGGCTTCAAGAGCGTACTTCCTATTGCAGACGATCAGCTCAATATCCACTCAAAACTCAATTCGGCACCACTTTCAAGTGTATTTCCATTCATTTCATTCGACCTTACTTCAGATAAGGGTATTTTGTACGGAATTAACCGACACAACTCATCACTTATCCTTTTCGATCGATTCTCACTAGAAAACTACAACTCTATTACTTTTGCTAAGTCTGGTTCTGGAAAATCATATACAACTAAACTCGAAATCCTTCGATCAATGATGTTTGATACAGACGTAATCGTACTCGATCCAGAACGAGAATATGAATATCTCGCAGAAGCTACAGGTGGGCGATTTTTCAATATTTCCCTTAGTTCAGAACACCATATCAACCCTTTTGACCTTCCTACACCTCGTGAAGATGAAGCAAGTGCTGACGTACTTCGATCAAACATTATCAACCTCGTAGGTCTTTTCCGAATCATGCTTGGAGGTCTTACACCAGAAGAAGATGCAATCGTAGACCGAGCAATCACAGAAACATACGCTCTCAAAGACATTACTCCAGAATCAAACTTCGCAGCTGTGGAACCACCACTTATGTCAGACTTCGAGCTTGTACTTGCTGGTATGGAAGGAGGAGAATCACTTGTACAAAGACTTACAAAGTACACAAAAGGTACTTGGGCTGGATTCATTAACCGACCTTCAAACGTAGATATCAACAAAAAGTTCGTAGTGTTCTCAATGCGAGACATGGAAGATGAACTCAAGCCAGTAGCGATGTACATCGTAATGCACTTCATCTGGAATCAGATTAGAAAAGAGCTCAAGCGGCGACTTATGGTTATCGACGAGGCATGGTGGATGATGAAATCAGAAGACACAGCCTCTTTCTTGTATGGTCTTGCTAAACGAGGACGAAAATACTATCTAGGACTCGCTACAATCACTCAGGACGTTGAGGACTTCCTCAAATCACCTTATGGTCTACCTATTATTACAAACTCGTCTATTCAGCTTCTGCTTAAACAATCACCATCATCTATTGATATTGTTGCGAAGACATTTAACCTTACTGATGAGGAGAAGTATTTACTCCTCGAATCTGACGTAGGAGAGGGAATCTTCTTTGCTGGACTTAAACATGTTGCTATTAAGGTTATTTCTTCATATACCGAAGACCAAATCATCACATCTTCACCATCTCAGGTACTCAATATGAAAAAAGCTAAAGCAGACTTAGCTGCTAAAGGACTGGTAACTGAAAATCAGATGGGCGAGAGTATAAGTGCAAGTAATCAGTTTATGAATAATATGGAAGAAGAAGGTAAGAGAAATATTCAACAAATTAAAGAGGTAGTCGCTGCCGAAGCACCAATTGCAAATAGTGGAGTAGTAGGAGACTTTTCTGATTTGGGTCAAACAAGACAACCAACTTCTCAGTATCACGAACCAATTGAACCTATAAAATCAGTTTAAATACTACTAAAAAAATTTAATTTCCTAACTCTAAGGTGTGTATAGTCTGATTAAGTCGCTTCATATCTCTTCTAGTTAGTCTATTTAAATTTTTTAATTTAACTGAACTCTCTTCTGCCTTCTTTTTAGTCAAATGCCAAGCATATATAACCAGTATAGAACTTATAGGTAAGTCCCCAAACACAGGTAAACCATCAACAAAGAAGCCAAGAACCCAGAACCAGATTCTTAGTCTTGTACTCAAAAACCATCCTTTTCCGAGCATAAAGAAGAATAAAAAAGTTGTTACAAACAAACTGATAGCCCAACCAACCCCAGGGACCAAACCAACAACAGCAAAACTAAGAACTATATCCATAGTATCCTTCAGAACAGCAACACCTAAAGCGACTAAAAAGGGACCTGTATCATTACCTTTTTCAATCTCCTTATTGAGTCTTTCAGCAAGACGTCTCGCACCTTCTATTATTTTTCCTCTACCTGCCTTAAACTCTTTATTACTTTTATTATCCATAAGTTAATATTTTAATTTTAACACATAAACACTCCTTTATTAAAAACCAAAAAATAAATACTTTCATATATTAATTTGATATACTATTAGATGTAATATGATGCCATTGAAGAATAAAAATTTATCTCTTATATCTGCCTTCGTTTTTTGTCTTTTAATTTCAATTCCTACTAATGAAGTATTCGCTCAAGAAACTCCTTACTTTGGGGATTCCACGACTTCTACTAAAGATTTACCTTTTACGGCAAAATTTCCACAAATAAAAGAGCAAGTAGTGAGCGACGTTAGTCCCGAAATACCAAAACCAGGAGAGGAGGTTACTATTAGCACAGAACTCTATGGAGATATTGATCTAAATACAACTCTCATAACATGGAAGGTAAATGGAGAGGTCAAACTTAAAGGGGTGGGTAAAAAAGTGTTCACATTTACAATGGGTGCCACAGGAAAACTCATGACTGTAGATTTTGAGGCAAGCCCAAAAAATGCACCACTCATCACAAAAACATTTAGTTTTGCGCCAATAGATGTTGATATTCTGTGGCAAGCAAACACTTATACACCTCCTTTTTATAAAGGAAAAGCTCTGTTTACACCTGAATCAAATGTTACTTTTATTGCTCTTCCAAACATTATAATAGGAGGAGAAAGAGTTGATCCGTCAGATATGGTATATAACTGGAAAGTTGATAGAACTGTTGATGGTGAGAACTCAGGTTTTGGAAGAAGTTCTTATGATTACACCGGGGCAATTATTTTAAAACCTGTGCTTATACAAGCTGAGGTCTATGCTGCAGCAAATAGCGCCTTTAAAGGACTCAACGGTTTTCAACTTACACATGTTTTTCCACAAGCTTTAGCGTATGAAGATAATCCTATTTATGGAATTCTTTTTAATAAAGCACTACGAAACCAATTTACAATTAAAGACAATGAGGTTCAACTTTCTTTTGTTCCATACTTCTTTAGTACAGAAGGTAAAAATGAATCCGTCACCTACAAATGGAATCTCAACAATAATCCTCTCGCTATTCCAGATTTTCAAAATTCAGCAATATTTCGTAGAAAAGATGATAAAAAAGGTACAGCTAATGTATCTGTAACGATTGGTAATCCATCAAAAATACTCCAGAAAGCTTCTGCTTATCTAGGTCTAGTCTTTAATGAAAAGAAAAGTACTTTTGGACAGTAAGGTACAGTAAAATAAAAAGGGGTTATAATATAATTACTATCTATGAAGAAATATTTTTCTCACGTTTTAACACTACTATCTGTTATTGTTTTAATCTTTTCCTTCATAATACCTACTGCGAGTGCTCAAATATATAATATTCAAACAAAAACAAGCAGTGACAGTTCTCAACAAACTGTATTTACTGGAGCTGGAACAAATACAACCATAAACACAGCAGCTGATGGAAAGACAAAAATTACTGATTCAGCAGGAAAAACAACAGCTGATTATCAAGCAGCTCCGCTAGTCACAGTTCCCACCAATTCAAAAGATACACCAAACACCGGCTTAACACTTACCCCAGGCGCCGGAGGCACATACACTCTCTTAGCTCCAATAGAGACATTCTTTCCAGGGGGAACAGTAGATGTGAAAGGAGCAGGTCTTGGTGGTTACTTAAATGGGTTGTACAGAGCAGGTATTGCAATAGCTACAG
>JAIPIA010000004.1 GCA_021734945.1 Minisyncoccota bacterium
CTTCTTTCGTGCAATCATGAATGCTGCGAATATACTCCAGAGAGTAAGACCGAGTGTGAAGAGAGTCATCTTGATACCAAAGCCTACACCTGTTTCTGGTACCTGTGAGAGGAATACTCCAGAGACTGGGGTTCCGAGAGAACTATTGTTTGAGCCGTAGTTCTGGTTGTTACCATTTTGACTCGCATAAGATACGTACGTCGATATAGGATATGTTGGGTATGAATATGCGTCTGTATATGAAGTATTATTTACATAATTTGGAACATACTGCTGATAGTTTTGATCAGTCTGTGTTTGTCCCTGTCCACCACCATACACAATCAAGTTGATTCGTGCGTCGTTGTTGTTTGTAGGATTAAATGTATTAGTTACAGTATTATCATTTGCATTATTATTCGTATTTGAACTAGACACATACTGGTAACCAGAACCTCCTCCGCTTCCGTAGCTTCCACCATATCCTCCCGTTCCACCATAGCTGTTGTATGGAATGTACTGGTATGAAGCTTGTGGTACATATGAGTACGACGGCGCTGAATATCCCCCTCCGTAGTACGAAGGTGATGAATATCCACACGATGAACAACCATACGATCCGTAATCATTTACATAATCGTATGTGGATACTGGAGTGTATGAATAATAACTTGAAGACGGTGCAGAATAAGAAGAGGGAGAACTAGCACCATAATAAGTACCAGAGTCTCCACCATAGTATGTCCCTGAGTCTCCACCACCATAATAAGTACCAGAATCTCCACTACCGTAGTATGTACCACTTTCTGCAATTACCCTGTTTGGTGTGAGAGAGAAACCGACAGCAAACATTAGCGCCAGCGCGAGAGAAATAGCCTTAGCCTTATTTGTAGACATATTTAGAGGCTTCTGTTGGTTGTTTATGAGGTTATTTAACATATACATATTATATATTATATCAGTATTTATGTCAATATTATACTTGACATATTTATTTATATATGTATAATATTGATTAGTTCTTTAAATAACAGTTTGATTGATTCGGTAGGCCTAAAGATTTATGTAGACCTTGCAAAAGAGTAAGGGAGAATGGGTTGTGCACAAAAAAGTTCAATGAATATATAGGAAATACAAATTATTTTTTATAACTTGAACCTCTCTGTGCACACCTCACTCTCCTACGAGAAAGGTGTCACCACAAACAACACCCTCATCTCTCAACCTCACTCCACCATGCCAAAAGTATACAAAATCACGTTCTGGACCATCGTCATACTCCTTGGACTCCTCTTCATTTTGAAGATCCAAAAAGTCCATTATGAAGGCTCAGGAACCTACGCACCGAGACCAGCAGCAGTTTCTTCCCGCTATGAAATGGTTCGTGTGGACAACACAAAACCAAACGTGGGTAAGCTGCAGTGGGCAACCGCTACAACAGCTACCGGCGGAAAATGGACCATCGCAATCGACACTGAGGCGAAGCAAGAGTTTAATACTATCGAGGACCTCAACAGGGTTGTCAGTGGATTTGGACTCGTGCTACGCCCCAGGTTGACGCTTTGGGAAAGAATCTGTCTCGGGGGTGAAAAAGTTTACACCTGGATCGAAGATTGTTTCTAACCTTCCTCACCGAAGCTCTGAAACACGAAGCCGCTCATGGCAACATGAGCGGCTTTTTTTCATACTTTATTTGTTACTATCTATTTACCTTTAGTAAAAATTTATTACGTAATAAACTTACACTCATATCTAATTATCCTCCTCGGAGGTACCAGAAATATCAGCATATATATCAATAAGTGCTGCATCAAAATCTTTTTCAATACTATCCAATTCCTTACTATCTCCTGCAACTTGAAGACTTTCAGTCAATTCACTTTTTTTAGTCTTCTCTGGTGTGCTGTTTTTCAAATCCTCCAACGTTTTTTCAAGCTGATCATTATAAGATTTGATATCATTTGTTTTCTGATGTATTTCAGCATTAAGCGCTTTTTCATTCGTTATCGCAGAAGTAGATGTATCACTATTTATATTTTGTTTTTGAGGTGTGTTGTTCATTGTGGTGATTGTGATTATGATTACTGTGATAATTGTGCGATTGCATAACCTAATAAAATATTATCTTCCAAAAAGACCTCTAATGAAATTTGCTACTGCACTGCCTTGTTTTTTAGGAGGTTGATTTGCAGCTTTTCCTGCAAAATTTGCATCCAAACTATTTGAAGCACCGGGGAATGCTGACTCAATTGAATCTGCGTTGAAGCCACTATCACTTGTGAAAATATTTTCATTCAAGATATCTTCACCAACTGATTCAGTTTTCATTTCTTCTATTTCACCTTCAAGTCTTTTTGCTTGCCCTTCTAGATCTTTAACTAATTTAAAGACACCAAGAACTCTTTCAAGTTCTTCGAAACCTGTATCTACCTCAAAACCTTTAGCGCTAAATTTATCTTTTGCAATAACTTCAGCTTCCAAAATTGATTGCTCTAAGCCTAAACCTACACCTACATTATGTTCATTCATCACAGTTGCAAGCTTGAGCAATTTATCGAAATCTTTATTTGCTAATTTACGAGCAACAGCGATAACTGGAACATGAAGACTGTCATTATTCCTATCAGCCCAATGTGCCATCAAGTCGACTGTCTTTTCAAAATCACTATCAGTCATCTCTATAGCTTTAGGAACATAGTCTCCAATTAAGGCCTTAAACTGTCCTGGGTACAAACCATCCCCCTCTGAAAGTTTATCTATTACATTTACTATTGTTTCTTGATTTGCGAGATCTAAATTATTTTCAAAAACACTTGAAGCCAATTCATCGAAGTCGCTATTAGTAAGCTGACGATGAAGTGTCATTAAATTATCAATCTTTTCATTTTCAGGGCGTTGAGCTAAATATTCTCCAACTTTTTTAACTATAGCTTCACCAAATTTTATTCGAGCAGATGATTCAAAACCGGAATTTTCACTTAAATGAGGCAAATAAAGATATGCATCAATATGTCCCGCCCCATCACCCTCTACAGGAAGACTGTTGATATGATTCAAGAACATTTCAGTTGAAGCTTCTGAGAATCCATTTTTGTTAATAACCTCTAGTAATGAAACAATGTTACCTTTATCTAATTTCATATTTACCTGTCTATCGAACATCCCCTTCGCGAGTTTAAGGGAAACTTCTGAAAGGTCACCACCTTCTGATTTTGATTTGTACACATTACACATATCCATAAACGTATCCAGTTTATTCAAACTATCAACACTTCCTGTTGAAGATTTCAACAGGTTTTCTGCAACAGACTCAACAACACTAGAAATCTTCTCCTCATATCCAGCGCGTTCTAATGAATCAATTAAATATCTGTAGGAATTCATTAAATCATTAGGTTGATTCTTTAAAGCATCAAAAGCAATGTCATAAAGTTCCTTTGATCGATCCTGATAATTAAATTCACTACCTACAGCCGAGAAGATATCAGCTACAAGTCTTAGTTTATTACCGTCAACAGTATTCTGATTATTTGAGGTTTCTCCACAAGCAGATTGAGCCGCATAAGTAGCTCTAATAACTTCATCAGGAAACTTATTTTCTCTTGCTAAAGTCACTGCGTATTGAGCTATTTCATTTGGATTTCCACCTTCAATAAGTCGAGATATCTCAATAGATACGGCCTCCTTGCTTCTCTCTTTTTCAGCTATTTCTTCTGCACCAATTCCTGCTTCAACCATTTTTTGTTGAATATATCTATATGTTTCATCATATATTGCAGAACTTGAATCATACATATTTATCTTGTCTTCCACTAAACCTTCGACAACTTCTGGATTATTTTTTAGATGAAGAATTCCTGAGTCAAATAGCCTCTTAATCAAGTTGAGACTTATTTTTCCATTACTATTTTCACTTAACTGGAATACAAAATCAGCGATTTTTCTTGATTCTGTATAGGTATCACTATCAGTTTTCATTCTATCAACTACTTTCTGAGCTACTCCCAAATTGTAGATTAATTCCGTCGGTGATGCATCAGCACCTAATTCCTCTAATGTCCTAGTATTTAATTCGCAATACTTTTCAGTGAAAGACAATAACGCAGTAGAAGCAACGACAGGGTCTGCTTCATTTTTAATTTTTTCAGTAATTGCAAATGTAATACTATTTATCATCGCAGAACTAGACATTGGACTAAACCCTGAATCAGCAAGTGTCTTAATTGCATTGAATCCTACTTCCACTGCAGTATTAGTATTATCAATCTCTCTAATCAATTGCTGAATTTTTTCTCCAACAATTGAATTGTAAATTTGATCAACCCCCTCTTTGTCTAAATCTAATCTCAATTTATTATTGAGCCCAAAAGCCACAGTCTCTGTATAGCCCTTAAGTCTAGCTAAAGGATCAGAAAGTGCATCTATTTCTGCAATAGCAAGTTTGAGTGTTTCCAATCCCTCCTCCTTTTCTTCCTCTGTTTCCAGTTTGTTTCCAAATACCTCAGATTTATCATCAGACACCATAAAAAGATCTGGACAAAGCTCTTTCAATAACGTAACCTGGTCTACGTCCTCATCCAGTTTTCCATCTTTATCCACTTGAATTTTGTCTATTATGTTTTTCTTCAACTCAGCAATTTTAACTTCAAGAGCTTCAATTTGTTTTTTTACTTCGGGTTTATCTTTTTCCTCTAAAACACCTGAATCAACAGTTGACTCAATTTTGGTAATTGTTTTTTCTAGTTTGAAAATAGTTTGATCAGTCTCACTTCTAATTGAAAGCAAAATTTCTGTATTCTTTTTTGTATTTGAAAAATTTTCAAATCCTGTAACTTTGAAATTAAAAGCAGCCCCCTTTCCAAATAAGGCCTCAGGAGATTTTATTTTAGCATCTAGTTCGGCTATTTCATTTCCAAACAGATTATCATTATTATCTTTGATTTCCTGAGCATTCTCGAAACCCTCCACTTTTACATGTTCACCGACATCCTCATTTGCTAATCCATCTACTTTATCCTTAATACGAAAACTCTTTCTCTGCGTTTTAAATTTACCGATTCGTGCATTTGCCTTTATAAGTTCAGTATCAATAGGGTCTTTTGCAGCTCGAAGCTTTGCTAGATTTGATTCAAGTCGTTCTACTTCTACTGCATGAGCGTCCATCGCTTCTCGTATTTCTAAAGCAACATTAGACAAAGTCACTTCTTCATCTTTCATTCTTTTCTGCAATTCAGCCTTTGCATTCTTGATTTCTGCTTTTTGTTCAGGACTCAGAGCTTTCAATTCTTCAGGTGACATATCACCAAAAACATCACTTTCTTTTTTGTGAAAATTAGCTCGATATCCAAAAACAGATTTATTTAATACCTTACTTGTCCAACTATCTGCATACAAAAGCTTACATTTTATTTCTAGTTCTTTTTGAGTTTTTTTAGCCCCACTTAAAAGACCTTCGGCTTTTTTAATTTCACCCTTAAGTTCACCTTGCCGCTTTTCATTCAAATCATAGTTTGTCTCAAACTTAATTTTATTGATTTCACCTTCGATTCTGTCATTGATTCGATTTTTGAGCTCTTGAACTTCTTGCAAATGTTTTACTTTTTCAGATTCTTCTTTGGCTAATGCTACTTTTTCTTTCTCAACGCGTTCTTCAAATTCCTTCAAGTGTTCTCTTTTACTCCTTTCGATATCCATTTCGTTCATCTTACCTGAGCTAAACTTTTGTTGTAACTCATCGAACTGTCGAGCCTCACGCTGTTTCTTATCCTCGAGATTTTCAACTTTTTGCTTTTGCTTAGCTATACGTGAATCATGCTTAGCAGATGAACCATGATCAAGTAAATACCATCGGATACTTTGACCCCATTCACCTTGTCTAGCTTTTTCTTTTACATGTTCTAAACCATCAGAAGCAACTCTCTTTGCTCCCTCATAAATTGAACCTACACTTTTACCAGCTTTTCGAAATTCCTCTGAGGTATCCTCTCCTTTCTCACTTTTTTCATTTATATCTACAACTGCATCAACAAGATGTCCTCCATCTTCTATAGATTGATCAACGAATTTCATCACCCTAGCACCTCGTATTTGGGCGATACCTTTTTGTACCTCACGATTCTCACTCTTTTCTTGTTGGAAACTAGCCTGCCCTTCTTTTGAAATATTAATCATAAACTTCATAAATTGTATCACATACAAAAAATATTTTCGAATACATAGCTGAGAACATGTGCATATTAAGAATATTTTAATTCTACCGATTTGTAAAAAATAGAAACTGTGTGCAAAACACATAAAATCTTGCAACAAAAAACTCCGAGTTTCATTGATCATTGCACGAATGCAAGAATCTTTGAAACTCGGAGCGTAGCTTTTGATGGAGTTGGACCAGCGCCGAAACTGCTAGTACCATCTGCCATCGCGACCAAGGACTCCTGGACACGGTGAACCTGGAAACCTCTGACGGAATCTATCCAAGTTTGGGTCACGGCAGTAGTTGGACGGATGTCCAGGAGACATTCGTGAACCATATGGATATGTTTGACGACCATATGGATTCACTTGCCCCCATTGATTAGGAAGCGGGCGGAAACCACCACCTCCTCGGATGAATGGACCTCCAGGGGAACATAGCCCCCCAGCGACAATACTGCCACCAGCGATAACTGTGCCACCAATTGGCTGGTACGAACGACCGGTGCCATCACCGAACGTCCCACAATTAACACCTTGGAATCCAGCACCAAGGAACTCTCCCTGTGGACCTGTGTAGATATCACACGAAGGCAATACAACAAAGGCGACCAGGGCGAGAACGAGACGAAACAATTTTGTTTTCATATAAAGAGCGGGTAAGACTGAATTTTCTGAGGGTTTTTGACTTTTGATTACTGAAGCAAATAGGTTGACTGACTTTCTGATGTAAATATTATACCACCGTAAAAGCATACTTGTCAAGTATGCTTTTAGCAGCCCAAGTAATCTAGCCTAGCCCAATTTTATTAAATCTCCCCCGCAAATTCCGCCACTACCACATATCTATCAGACTTTGAACCGAAACTATTACATGTTGAAAGAGTTAACAAATGAGCCTTTGTATCAAAAGTTACTAGAGTCTCATCTTTATCTACCTTGTCTACAGACCGTACTTTGTATGAAAATTTCTTTCCTTCTGATTCTATATAAACGAGATCACCTTTACTTAAAGTTTTGAGGTCATTGAAGACTTTATATGCTTTATTAATAACCACTTTGTATCCTGTGCTGTGGCCAAAAATAAACATATTTCCAGAATTTATAGTCCCCGACCCAGGGTAATATACAGGCCCTTTTGTAAGATCATTATCAAGCACTTCAACAGAAGTATTACGTGGAATGACTACCTCTGTATCAACTTGTATTGAAGGAATAACTAGTCGTGATGGCAAACCAATTTTAGTCAACAGGTTTGCGCCATTGTTTGAACCTGCAACACTGTTTCCATTGCTAATTTGTCCACTCTGGCCATTCTGACCCGTAATCCCATTTCCTGTTACCCAAACATCTTCGCCATTATTTGCACCATTACCGTTATTTGTAGCGCTATTACCTACCACAGCGTTAGTCGCGGTTTCAGCCAATTTTTCTGAGAGTGTGAGACCATCTGACTTCTCGGTAAGCTCACTTGGGAGTAGCCCAAAAAGTGCCAAAACACTAGCTGAACCCAGGAAAAAGATAACAAACCAAAGGATGAACGAAGCCTCCTTTGGAGAAAAAAGTGAATTAAAGCCTGATTTTAATGGGTTTTTCATGAGATTTTGCGAAATTACTCGAACTTCAACCTATTATACGCCCCACCCATATATTTGACAAGTACGCATTGTGTATGATATAATACTTGTATATGAAAACATTACTTAAAGTAATCGTAATAGGCGCCATTTTATTAATACTAGTCTTTTTGAGTATTGGTATAGTTAAAATTGTACCAAAAGCACTCTCATCACTCGCTTCTGCGACTGTTTCTATTAGTTCTATTTTTGGTGGAAGTGATAATGCTTCTTCAACAAACAATGGTTCAAATACAAACTCAGACGGAACTGTTATTCCTAACGGAAACGGATTTATAGTCGTTGGAAGTTCTACACAAAATGGAACTAATGGAACAAACAACGACACTAAGAATGGAAGTTCAACTTCCCTCTTGGATCTTATTACTCCAAAATTTGGATCATATCCATACAACAACTACGTTCCTACACCTGCAACCACTACAAATTCTGGTGCATATACAACTGGAAATTCACACACTAATTCTGGTAATTCAAATTCATCTAATACTTCCGGAACAAATACATATAGTTCACGAGTATGTACAGCAGGTGCTCAACCTGACCTTGCTATCTCAATCGTAAGTCGAGGTATTATTAACAAGACTACTGGTCAGTATATTGAAACAAACAACTTTACAACAAGTGATACAGTTTCTATCAAATTCAAAGTTGAAAACCGAGGATTATGTTCTACTGGTACATGGAATTTTAAAGCTGAAATGCCATCAAACAACTCAGCTGACCAACTCCGAACTGTTAGTAATGTAGCTTCTATTCCTGCAGGAGCAGCTGTGACAGGTCAAGCAAACTTTGATTCGCCACGAGCTGGTTCTTCAAATGTAGTATTCACAGTTACTGACAATACAGGGCGTGATGCAAATACATCAAACAATATCGCGACATCAGCACTTATAACTACAAACACAGGTACTACTGGAGGTAACGATGGAGTGATCACATCTGGTGATGGACGAGCAGATCTTGCTATACGAATTCTCCAGACAGGAACACTCTCTTACAACAATCAGTTTATTCCTATGAGTACTGTAAATGGTACTACTGGTACATACGGTGGAAATTTCCGATCATCTGATCGAGTAGCAGTTCAATTTGAAATTACAAACCAAGGACAGTCAGCCACTGGCGCATGGAATTTTAAAGCTGATCTCACAGGAAGTAACAACGGATTTGGAGGTGCACCAAAAACATACAACAACCCTCAGTATGAAGCTTCCCTTCCACCTGGTGGACGTGCGGTATACACTATTGCATTCGACAATATACAGATTGGATCAAACACAATCACTATTTTCCTCGACAACCTTAATCAGGTTAATGAATTCAACGAGAGTAATAACATTGCGAGTGTTGGATTTAATGTGAGTTATTAATTAGACAAGCATCGCAATTTGCAAGTATATCTGAAAGTTTACAAAGATCAAAAGAAAGACCTCGCTGTAATGGCGGGGTTTTTCTTTTGATTATATATCGGGTTTATTTTTAGATAAGTTCATACTATTTTAACATTGTTCAAGGTCGTTGAAATTTGACATTTAAACAATAATGTAGTATTATATTATACGGAACATTCTCACACCTGGAATCTCCTGTTTGGTACCAAGACTCTTTGGGACCAATAGGGTTCCTAAGAGTTGGTCAATAGGACCTACCCAGCACATTGAAAGGTGGAACACAGCACAGTAACGTTATGAAAGCAGTACTCAACTACAAACAACTGAAGGTACTTCAATTGCTCAGTGAGCAGTTCAGTCCATCATCGGAGCAACTCCACAAACATACAGGTTTCGCAACTAGGAATAACTCTGACTCAGGGTGCGCAAAAAACCCAGAGATCATTTACCAAGAAGTCACCCAAGCATGTACTAGCTACAACTGGTTTATACTTGGGGTGATTATCGAACTGATCAGTCTTCTGGTTTTTTGCCTCAGTACGACAGTTGCACCTCTCCTGCTAAGTGCAGTCGGAATGATTGTAGGTTTCCCTTTTGTCGCTCAAAACTTCTGGTCGCTGTCTTTCAAAAAAAGGCACGTCCACGAAGTTGCTTTTGTACAAATGTGGTCTCCTATCAGAAAGGAGCTACTCGCAAGAGGAATAGTCCAGCAGATGGTTAAATCCATTTTTCCTCGAGACAAGAGTATGAGCGTGGAAATTCTCGAGGATTGGCACCAAAAAACTGCCAATGAAATCATTACGAACGGATATTCAATTGTCCAAGACAGTTTCGAACAGGTCCTCTTTGAGTTAGCGCTGAAAGCGGTCAAGCAAATTAGAGCTGGTAAATTAGCAGACCGCACCAAGACTGTTGATACCGAGATGAATCCACTCATCGATATACGTATCACGCACTTTCTCAAACACACTGATAAAGGTTCACTATTCTCATGTGCTGAAAAATGTCTTGATCGAAAAAGCTAAGTGTGGAGCTTTAAACCACCAAAACACGAAGCCGCAGGAGCAATTCCTGCGGCTTTTTTTCATTTAAATTTAATTAGAAATGTCTTTCAATTTATCTTGCCTTTGTCTAAACTCACTATGCTGATTATATATTTTTGAACCTGATAAATCTTCATTGTTTGGAACAGGCATAAGATCTGCAAAAGTATTCCAAACGTTTTTCCACTCTTCTAATCTCACAGGTTCATCTTTTGTTGGTCGAATAAATATTTTTGTTCTATCTTCCATCTTTTTAGATTCGACTGTGAAACCTAGCTCACCTAAGGCTTCAGAAACTGAGTAAGGTATCTCAACAGTTAAATTATACATGCCTACATATTGACTTCTAAGATCACTCTCCACGAAACCAGATTCAAAAGTTTTGTATCCTTTTAAAAATAAATTTAAAACAGCTTCTCGAACTTGTGATTCTAGTTGTTCACTATATATTCCCATTTGATACTCTTCTTCTGTCGCAAGAGGTCGTTGCTCCTTACGTTCTTTTGCTCTGCGAAAAAGAGAGGTGCGTTCATCAATTCTTTGAAAAGTTTCAATAAATAAAGTTTTATTAGCAGCTCTTTCTTCGTAGGTACTAATAACGTCATTCACCTCTTCTTTTATTTGTAAGGAAAAATGAAAGTTCTGATTCAAGCCTTTCTGCATCAGAATAATAATCTATGATGTATTGATGTAGACTGTCATCCTCTGAAAGATAACTTTCTGCAGCCTGAATATGGATTTGTTGAACACGGGATACAATTTCCTTAATATCAAAATTTATATCAGAATCCGTCGGCATTTTATCAAATTTATTCATGATATATATTCTATGCCAATTTTAAAACAAGAACTGCGTCTTTTTTATCTACACATCCAACCGTGCTGTCTTTGCATTTGTCTGGATGAATGTCTTTCGTGATGGGACATCATTACCCATGAGTACTTCAATGATCTTGTCTGCCTCTTCTGCATCTTCAACAGCAACCTGCTTGAGTACACGCTTTGTGATATCCATAGTTGTCTCGCCGAGCTCTTCTGCATTCATTTCTCCAAGACCCTTGTATCGCTGAACTCGAGGTGGTTTACCTGCTCCCTTAGCGTCTTTGGCATCTTTTCCTTTCTTGCCTTTTGCACCCTTGTCAGCACCTTCACCTTCTGTATTTTCGTCAGACTCCTCACCTTCTTCGCCCTCTGCGTTTGCGTCAGCATCCTCTGACTCGTCACTGATTTCTACAGCGTCTACATCAAAACCTAAACTCTTGATATAAGCGTTCTTTGTTTCGTCAGCATAGAAATAGTGAGTCTCTTTTCCTTTTGTAACTTTGTAAAGTGGTGGCTGAGCGATGTATACAAAACCTCCGTCGATAAGTGGTCGGAAATACCGATACATGAGTGTAAGAATAAGTGTACGAATGTGCGCACCATCCACGTCGGCATCTGTAGCGATAATGATTTTATGATATCGAAGTTTTGAAATATCGAATGTATCACCAATAGCAGTACCAAGTGCAACTACTAAGTTACGGATTTGTTCTGATGCGAGCATCTTATCGAGTCGCGCTCGTTCAATGTTTAAAATCTTTCCTCGTAGTGGAAGAATAGCCTGTGTACGTCGATCACGTCCCATTTTTGCTGTACCTCCCGCTGAGTCTCCCTCCACAATGAAGAGTTCTGATTCCTCTGCTCGCTTGCTCTGACAGTCTGCGAGTTTACCTGGAAGCGTCATACCTTCGAGTGCACCTTTTCGTAGTACTGAATCCTTAGCAGCTTTAGCCGCTTTTCGAGCTCGAAGTGCAAGAAGTCCTTTGTTGATGATAGCTTTTGCGTCATCTGGATTTTCTTCCATGAACGCACTGAATGCTTCTGAGAATACCGCAGCTGTTGCACCCTGTGCTTCTGTAGAACCAAGTTTAGCTTTTGTCTGACCTTCGAATTGAATTTCAGGAAGCTTCACAGAAACCACAGCAACGAGACCTTCGAGTACGTCATCTCCTGTGAGGTTATCCTCAGCATCTTTTATGATGCCGTTCTTTTTAGCGTACTGGTTGATAGTACGAGTAAGCGCCATCTTGAAACCCTGTACATGAGTACCACCCTCTACGTTGTATGTGTTGTTTGCGAAGGCTACTATCTTTGTATTGATATCATCAACATACTGAAGTGCGAGCTCTACATATACACTCTTGTTTCGCGCCTGACTCTGTTGTGTCTCAGCATCTGCATCGCCTTTTCCTACTGTGTGTTCTCGATCTACATGGAAAATATTTTTGTGAATTGGCTTCTGTGTTCGGTTATAAAAAGCAACGAGTGAACGAAGACCACCCTCGAAATAGAATGTCATTGAAGGAACATCCAGACCGGCTTCTTTTATAAAATAGACATCGTCATTTTTTGGATCGATGACTTTCTCCATCGCCTTTTCATCGTATCCTCGTGCATCTACTACGTTGATCTCAACACCTCGAACCAAGTATGCCTGCTGTCGAAGATGGTTTACTATCTTGTTCCAATCAAAGTTTATACCTTCTTTGAAAATTTCAACATCAGGTTTGAACATTACAATAGAACCATGTTTTTTTGATGAGCCAATCTTTTTTGTAGGAGCTTTTGGTTTACCAATACCGTATTCCTGCATATGAAGTCCACCATCCTGATGCACTGTAACTTTTGTATGAACAGAAAGTGCGTTTACCACAGAAGCACCCACACCGTGCAAACCTCCAGAAACTTTGTATGCTTCATTATCGAACTTTCCTCCAGCATGGAGCACTGTCATGATAGTTTCAAGGGCTGAAACTTTTGTCTTTGGGTGAATACCTACTGGAATACCATTTCCATCATCTGCAACTCGTATATAACCACCTGGAAGAAGTGCCACCTCGATATGAGAACATCGTCCAGCCATAGCTTCATCTCGAGCGTTATCAAAAATTTCCCAAATAAGATGGTGAAGACCCTCAGGTCCAGTCGTACCGATGTACATACCTGGTCGCTTTCGTACTGGCTCTAGACCCTCGAGAACGGTAATGGACGACGCGTCGTACACATCTTTATTTTTTGGTTTTTTTTCTTCTTTTGCCATTTGGTTTACGGTGGTCAGTATTTTAATAAAAATATAAGAATTTCATGTATTATACCAAATTTCCGTCAGAAGAGCCGTCTTGACACAACACCTCTATGTTGTGTCCTTTTGATAAAATTACGGATTGATTCTATTTACCAAAAGCTGAAGTAAATTCTTAAGATATTTCTGAGCCATATCATTATCCTTGCTATCTACAAAATTTTTCCATGTAGACAAAATTTCTGTATCGTTTAGATTCCTTACACTATTTTCCAAAGTTAGTCTATCCTCAAATGAGACATCGCCTCCTGTTTGTAAGACCTTTGCAACCAAAAGCTTTAAGAACACAGAAAATTTCTGTGATTCATCCGCTTTTGACTTATTTTCAACTTGAATATTTGCAAGTAAATTTGAAGTCGCAGTATATTTATAAAAAAGAAAAAAATTGGTTATTAATAACAGGCCGCAAATAATTATTAAAATTTGTTTTGACATATATGTGTTGCTTAATTATATACTAAAATATCCAAGAAAAGAAATATTTCCACCATGAATATTTAGTAAGTTTAATATTTTCATGAATATTTGTACCGTAAGAGACATTGTAAATTTTACTCTTAAATACTGTGAAGTCTTTTGCTTCTACCTGCACATAATACTGACCTTCTGGAACCAAGAATGAGTATGAACCTGTCTTATTAGTTGTCTGTGGATTATCTTGTGAATACAATTTTGCAGGCCATAACTCAAAGTCATTGTTTATTGGATTCTTCCAATAAATGCTAACTTTCGCACCATCAATTCTGAGTTCTTGTGTACCCTGTTCAGTATATATATACCCTTCAGGATCCACTACCATAATAACGCTATTTACATCATCAACCTTAAGTTCATTGTATGCTAACGTATTTATTTTATAATTTCCTGCAATTGGTGCTTCTATTACGGCCTCATAAATTCCATCTTTATTTTTATCAGTATAGGCAAAATTACTAACAAGTAATTTACTATTCTTAATAGCATGATCTGTGTTTATGTTATTTCCAGGAAGTAACTGAATTTCGCCCTTAACTTCTGAGACATTTTCATCAGGTTTTATAGAAAGCCTTACAGTTTGTCCAGATGTACTATGTAAAGTTCTTTCTAACTCACCTGTGTTTGAAATTTTAAGCCTCATATTTAAATCAATCTTCCCTGCTGCACCTCTCGCAAAAAGTTCCTGCGTAGGCAAACTCGCTAAACCAGCAATAGGAAGAGTTGAAGTTAGGGTTGCATCAGTTGTATCTAACACACCCAATAATTGTGTATTTTGTGAATTTTCTAATCCTAAAGAAAGGATACTATTTAGTCCAGGCACTACAAATGTTTGACCCTTAATCTTAGCCACAGAATCAATATCTGTTATACCCAATGTTGCAAGGGTTTTACTTAAGCTTGGAAATTTATTAACAAAAAGTGATAATTCTACTGGCAAAAAATTATTAGATAAAGGATTAGTTGAGATATCTCCGTATAGTTCTAAAGACGGACTTAATGGCGACGTTGAAATAATTGCTGGCCTTAATTTATTTTGTTTAGGAATATTAGCTCCTAAACTGTATTGGTTACTATCTTTAATATTTTGAGTTAATTTTGGATCAATAGTAGGTCTAGTAATATTGTTTTTTGTATTTGAAACATTTGATGTATATATATTATTTAATGTATCAGAATTATTGTATGTCTGATTACTAGGTGTAAGCTGAGGTTGAACAGTATTTTGATTAAAATAAAATACGGTTTGATATGTATTAGGAGGTGTAGATACTAGTCCAGAGTTTGGAGTAGTTGTTGTAAGGCCTGAAGTTGGAGTAACTGTGACGCCGACAGAATCATTGTCAGTGTTTGTAAGTGAGACATCAGAGACTGTGAGACCATTGTATGAAGAGTCAGATGACGCAGTGGCACCAGTGATGATTGTGTATG
>JAIPIA010000003.1 GCA_021734945.1 Minisyncoccota bacterium
GTACACGGGGTTCTAATAGATGAAATTGATGCAGATAAGGTTATTAATGCAGTTACTTCAATACGTACTACACTAAAAGAAAATCCAAGTCACTATATAGATACGAACATGGAGCAGGCTAGGAAGTTTGATACGAAGCACTTCATTCAAAATATTCGAAATGAAATTGAAAAAAGCACTTCCCAGTTAAAGAAGTAATTATTTTATTTTTTTAATTCGAGGCATTAAAATACGATTTGTAACTTTAGGATATAAAACTACAGTCTGACACTTTTTGTATCAAACCGAAGCATGTCCTTTAGAGTTTCGAAGACACTCTGCACACCGAAATCATCTTTTCTACTCAAACCTATAGTTCGAACGCCACACGAGATAGAATGCACACAATTGTGTTTCCTTCGAGACAAAAGAACGTCACACCTACTAATGAGGCCTTTAAGGGAGTTTGGACTCATATTTTTGTACCACCAATCCCTATCAAGGGTCTCAGGTAAAACTATTTCAAAATCCTTCAAAAATAAATCTGCGAACTTTTGAAAGCCCAGAATATCATTTTCAACATCTACAAAAAGATGAACGGTACTTATTATTGGAACGATCTTATACCCTTTAAATTCTGAAATTATTTCAGCGATTGCATCTTTATTTTTTCTAACCATATCAAAAAATGCTTGTCCATTATTTACAGAAATACCGAGATATTTGCCCTCAGGAAGTAAGTTACCTACGCTCATGTCGAGAGGTAAAGATGTCTCAGGGAACTTTGTCTGTCCAATTTCTCTCTTAACACCCCACCTCTTAAATTTTTCCAATGAATCTGTATCTCGAACTGTAAAGCCGTCGAGTTTCTCAAAAGCATTTCTAATATCATCTGTGATCCAAGAATCATCGTTGGGTCCAGAGGCACCAACGTTATGAATGTAAGTCTTGGCACCACTGTTTTGTGCAGCGACAATCCAACTCATATAATCCTGTCCTGGTTTACCGTTTAAGATTCCCCCTCCACCTATAACAACTCGATCAAAATCGACAATAAAGTTTTTATCAGGACATGCAGGTTCCCAATTAATATATCCATCACATTGGATAAACTTACTCGTGTGCTCTTGGGACACAGAACGTACCCACACTTCACCACCAGGAAAAGCCTGTAAAGATTCCATGAGAACTAGCTCATCACCAAGATTACCAAAACCATAAGCGCCAATAAATAATGTTTTCATGAAGAACTATAGAATACTAAATATATATATAATTGTCCAAATACATAGTCTGTACAATAGAAAATCCCCTTTGAAAATAAAATACCTAAAGAATTAGATTTTTTCAGTAGAGTAATGATTTATAACCAGATCGGCTTCTGCATCCATTTTAAGTTTGCCTCCCTCAAGCCAAATTACTCTTTTACAATATTTTTTTATATCACTGAGGCTATGACTTACCAAGATAACAGTCACCCCGCTTTTAAGTAGTGAATTCATTTTTTCCTCAGCTTTATATTTAAAATCAATATCACCACCTGCTCCAAAAACCTCATCCAACAAGAGAATATCGAAATTCTTGAGTGATATTCCAAATATAAATATTGAAAAGTTAAGCCTCAAAATCATACCCGTTGAAAACTGATATACTTTCGTATCAACGAATTCTGCCAGTCCAGAAAATGAGACGACGTCATCGAACACTCCTTCTATTTGCTTCTTTGATAATCCCATGATAGTTCCAACAAGGTAAATATTTTCTCTCATAGTTAATCGAGGTTTAATACCGTGACTAAAACCATTTATGTAGAGTATTTCTGGGGTATCTGCACCTATCGTACTAGCAGGAGCAGTAGTTGTATCATCGAGATCCCCTTCGTGAGGATTTTTATACTCCTCTTTATAAGTGACGATACTTCCACCATCTAAACTATATATACCTGCAATAGTTCGGAGTAATGTGCTTTTACCAGAGCCATTTCTACCAATAATTCCAATTATCTCACCTTTGTCTAGCTCAAACGAAACATCATCAACTCCTATTTTTTGCGCTTTTTTTTCTTTACCAGATATAACGTCTAATATACGACCCAAAAAACCATCACCACGTGAGCTACCTAGACTGAAATTTTTTGTAACTGATGCAAGCGCTATTTTTTTCATATTTATGTATCTTTAAAATTTTTCTTCATGCTATAAGTTCAAAATCATAAATGTTCTGCAAACCGATATTTGTTTTTCGCAAAGATAAATATACCCGCGAACAGCACGACGAATGAACTAAGGCCCGCAAAAATAAAATTATTAAATGAAACACCTTGTCCACCAATTAATACCTCTCTCGCTAGTCTCATATAAAAGTAGAGAGGATTGTACTCATTAACTTGATAAATCAGATTGCCCATCTGAGGTACATAAAATATAGGTGTTACAAAAAATAAAAGCTGACTAAAGACAGTCCAGACATTATTTAAATCCGAGATATACACTCCGATTGTCGATACTATAAACGAAAGACCAAGCAAAAACAAAATAAATAAAATAAGAACTGGTACATAGAGCAAAAGACCCACCAGAGGCAAGCCTATATAGAACATACACAGACCTAGCAAAAATATCTCAAACACATGTGAAAATAAAAACTGAATTGCTTTTGAAACAACAAGTGCTTCCATTGGAATTTTTATAGACTTAATAAATCCTGCGTTAGATGAAATTGCAACAATGGATGAACCAATTATCTGAGTAAAAAGATTAAACAGAAGAAGTCCAGATAAAAGATATATGGGATAATAAGGAATATTTTTAACAGAAAAAGCTTCTTGCTTCACAAATAAGAGAATAAGAAATAACAACAGAGGACTCAATATATACCACAGGATTCCTAAGTAGCTCCCCTCGTTTCTAAGTTTAAAATTTGTTTTGGCTAATGAGAAACTTAGTCTTAATACAGAACGCATATATGTCTAATAATAACACAAGACATCGGCCCTAGTATCCAATAATATTCAACACCCGATTTAAAAAAGTTCGAGTAATTCGGCCAAAGTATCCTCGAGATGGACTGATACCCACAGTTGTCTGAAGATTCACAAGCGCCTTTTTTGTATTTGTGCCAAAGTATGTAGTCTCATAACCTACTGAACCACCACCCTGCGTCGTTACTGTATATCCCATGAGATTGAGCATTCTCTGTAGATTTTGAACATCACCGTCAACAGAACCGACACTTAAATCTTTTAGGAAATTAAATCCATGTGGAATATTTCTATCCTCTAATCTTTTTGAAGCTTCATTTTTAACATCAGAATTTGATTGAGTAATAACTTGGTTTAAATATACGTAGTTTGAAGGATTTTGAGACCCTACACTAGTACTGCCTGCCTTAAATGTATTTACAGTAACTATACTTCCTACACCCGTAGGTGCATCTGCAGCCTCCTCTGGAGCCGCTGGCGTAGTTGAGTTATTAACAGTGACTGTGATACTCGATGTTGCAGTATTACCTGCAACATCTCGAGCTACAGCATCTACCGTGTATGTACCATTTGACAAGCCTGATGTATCCCAGTTTACTTCGTACAGATCTGAGGTTATCTCATCTCCTATATTTAGAGAATTATATTTAAACTGAACTCCAACCAAATTTGCATCAGAAGATGTAGCTACAAGAGAAACTATTCCACTTACACTTGAACCTGTACTTGGTGTCGTTAATGTTACCTCTGGAGAAGTCGTATCAATCTGGATCGCTTTATTTGACGCAAAGGATGATATGTTTGCAAAACCAGAAGACCTGTTATACCCATTTTGATTTCTAAGAACACCGGAAACGTTAAAAACACTTAAGTCTGACG
This sequence comes from Minisyncoccota bacterium, assembly GCA_021734945.1. GTDB lineage: Bacteria > Patescibacteriota > Minisyncoccia > Phycocordibacterales > CAIZLB01 > VEQN01. The sequence goes on from JAIPIA010000003.1 coordinate 3,839, forward strand.
TTGTATCTCCTGCCTGAACCGCATAAGTACAAATACCAACATTTGTATTATCAATACTCATATCGCATGTCCTATCTACTGCGCCTGTTTCAAGCGTTAGTGTTAATGAAGAAGCACCAAAGGCTGACTTATCAAGAGTTACTGTTATTGGAATTTCTTGTCCTACTGTATACGATCCATCAGCCAGTGAGCTTGATATATTTACAATATTTGGTGGAGTACTGTCATATGTAGCTGTCCATATATATGCATCTGAACTTGCACCAACAATACTATATGCATCTGACGAAAGGCTTATAGCATTCCACAAACTTGATTGAGGTGCACTCACCTCCTGTGTCCAACTACTACCGAAGTCGATCGAAACATATACTCCTCCAGCTGAACTAACTGCCACTATATAAGAGCCAGATCCTGACATACTCAACGAGGTCCAATGCGCAGTTGATAATGAAGGTGCACTAGTCAACACATTCAGTGTAGCTCCATAATCTGAAGAGAGGTGTAATCTTGCGCCATTATCACCCGTATAAGACGACACAAGAACATATGAACCATCTGCGCTAGCTGCAACATGAGTGTATCCACCACACGATAAACTTGAATAACTTGCACCTTGATCATTTGAAACATATAAACAGGACCCACTTGCAATTAAGTACGCACGTGAAGAATTTCTCGCCATCACCGAATCATAAGCTGATATCTCCGCGACACCAGATGCATGGCTGAAGGTGTTTCCAGAATTTGGACTATAAAATATAGTATATACAGATGAAAAAATTATTTGAGTACCATCACTAGATAGTGCTGTTGTCCTAAAATCTCCAACAAGTCTTTTTGATAATCCAGAGCCATAGCTAGTACTATCATAATAAGCACCGCCACTTGTAGTTACTGCTACACGTTGACCATTACTCGATACTGCAATATCTGTTACGAACTCACCACTAGAAAAACTATAGATTGTGGTCCAAGTAGCACCACCGTCTGGCGAACGCATCAATTCTGATCCATGTGCTGCAAACAAATACGCATGATCATCTGAGACAACAGCGCTCGTCCAATTATCAGCATAGACACTCGAGACTCTTTGAACCCAATTAAATCTATCTGCATACACATACGTAGAGAAAAATATTGACCCTAGCGCCGCACAAAATACGAGCAAAAAGAATAGCCTCTGTACTGTTGTTACATGTGCTTTCATACTATTTATTTTAGCACACTAGGGTAACACCTGAGACCAGACTGATTAGTTCTGTGGAAAAAAATTAATCTGACATTTCTACTCTATACAGCGTCAGACCTTCAGAGCTTGAACCAATTTTCCTCAAAAACCCCTCGCATGAAACAGGACTACTATACACAAGGGAAATATTATATTTCTTTATAAATTCCTTTTTTTTATCACAACTTGCTTGTAGAAAGACAGAGTATCCAAGTATGTTGTTTGTAAGAGTCGACGGTTTAGAATCCAGAGGGTAATTTTCTGTAGCCACCCCTATTACAAGCCCTTTCCACGGAGGTGCGATAAAAAATTTGTGAGTATATCCTGAAAAGAGTCTTAGATCATCCTCATTTAAATAACGAGTTACAGGTGGCGATGGAATAAAAGAATAGTTCATATTGTTAATATAAGCCTGCAGAGGCAGTTTATGCCAAAGACCAAGTTTTGGGAGATTAAAGACATAAAAGGCAAAAAATATACAAAGTATAATTTTCATACTTATCAATGTGGAAGGATTAAACACCAGCGCTTTATGATTTAATACATACATATATAGACGTTCCATTCCTAAGGCACTAGAAATCAAGAACAAAACAGATGTTATAACAATAATACGCGACGGCTCTATGAGAAATACCATAGTAGTAAGGCTGTAATATATCCAAAATAATATACCGGCCACAACTGGAAATAATATATATTTCTTTTTTTCCTTATACAAACTATATAAACCGATAGGAATAAAGGGAATTATATAGAGTGGAACAATATTCCAAATATCAAAAGAAACCCTTCCGTTATCGAGACTTTGTCTAAATACAAACGAGGTAGCTCGTGAAAAAATTTCAGAAAAAGTAAAGCTTTGGAGCGCAAAAAGAGTAACTAAACCTAATGCCACAACAAATAAAATTATAGTTCTCAAGGCAAAAAAATGTATCTTCTCAAAATTTATCTTTCGATCGTAAGATATTCCTAGCAAAAAAGGAACAACAAAGATTATAAAAGGTGGGTACAACAACACCGAGGCAATCAGATTACCAAACAAAACTAATCTATTTTTTAATAAAAAGCCAACTATTGCTGAAAGGTACAATGAGAGAGACGCAATATAAGGCAGGACAAACCACGTACCTGGTAAATTACCACTATTTGTTATGAGCAATACACTTAAAGCAGCAACAATCGCAATTGACTGTCTTACATTCATTAACTTCGAAATGACAAATACTGAAAAACACAAGAAAATTGAATTTAAAACAGCAAGATATATATATTGAGTCAAAGAATTTAAACCAAAGAAAAGTATAATTTCAGCAAAGACAGCATGTGATGCCATTAAAAAATTTATGAAAGGACTATTGGCATTAAGTGGATTAACCAACGGTAGAGACTTTGATTCGATAGAATATGCAACTAAAGAAGAACCCACCCATTCATCAGAATAAAGTGGGTAGGTATACGAACTATGAGACACTTGTTTTGTACCAAAAGCTGTATCAACAGTACCTGAATAATTAAATCGTATTGAATACAGAACTGCTAAACCTAAAAATACTATTATAAGAATAAACCAACTACGCTGAATAAACAGTCTACCAATGTTGAAATTACTCTTTAATTCATCCTTCAGAGAAGAACCATTCTCTACGCTATTTCTATTTCTTTTATAAATAAGTAAAGCAATACACAGAACAATAGTATGTATAGACAAAATAATATCATATGTAAAAACATGAATACTTTGTGTAATGAGAGCTGTACATAAATGAACAAAGAAAAGTGACGTCAAGACCGTAAAAAAACCATTCAATTTGTTTTTGAAAAGTCGAACAAGTATAAATGGAGTTACTGTAACAAATAGACCAATGAGAGTATATAACATATTTATAGTAGTAATATAACTTGGATTTTCAGTAATAAGTTTTATCTTATTATTAACTTTATTATATTACTTATTAACAAGATGAAGCAAATGCCACACCATACTTCATACTACATCTAAGTTATTTATTCACTTATTCCCCACTTTTCATCATCTTCAAAAACACATCATGTGGAATGTTTACATTTCCCTTTCCTCGTTCTGCCATCTTCTTTTTACCTTTCTTCTGTTTTTCGAGAAGCTTCATCTTTCGCGTAATGTCACCTCCGTACAAGTAGCCTGTTACATCTTTTCGTAGAGCCGATAGAGATTCAGATGCAATTATTCGTCCATTAGCTTTACCTTGGATTTTTGCAGTAAAAAGCTGTCGAGGGAGGATGTTTTTTAGTTTCTCAACAGCCTTCTTTGCTTCTTCATCCACTCGTCGCTGTGAGACAACACGTGTAAAGGCTTCAACCGCTTCATCAGCCACGAGAATATCGAGTCGTGTCACATCAGCATCACGCATTCCCTCAAACTCATATGACAATGATGCATATCCCGAAGAAATACTCTTAAGTTCATCAAAGAAGTTTCGCATAAGTTCACGAAGTGGCATATGAATCACAAGCTTTGCTCGTCCATCTCCAAAAGAAATTGTATCTGAAAGTTCCGCTTCATGATCATAGAGAAGTTGATAAATATCACCAGTATATGAATCAGGAGTAATAATAGAAAGTTTCACCCATGGTTCACTTACACGTTCAACCATACCCTCATCAGGAAACATCGATGGAGAATAAATCATTACTGTCCGTCGTCCGTCCTCGTGAGTTGTAATTCTACCCATATATACATTTCCAATACTATTTGCAGGTAAGATTCCACTTGCTGTACCAACATCAATCACACCACCTCCTCGTCCACTCATGTCACGCGCATTTCCATCTTTTGATGCTGTATTTAAATTTTTGAGAGTAACTTCATATGTAATACTTGGTGTTGCAATAACAAGATTAAGATTAAATTCTCGCTTAAGTCTTTCAGTAATAATTTCCAAGTGAAGTAGTCCAAGGAATCCACATCGGAACCCTCGCCCAAGTGAACCTGATGATTCTTCTTCATGAGTAAATGCAGAATCAGAAAGTCGAAGTTTTCCTAGTGCTTGTTTGAGAGATTCGAAGTCATCAGCATCTTCTGGATATACAGACGCCCATACTACTGGAGATGGACTCATGTATCCTGGAAGTTCTGGAAGTTGTTTTCGGAAAAGTGTAATGGTATCTCCTACTGATGCAATACCTGGCTGTTTGATACCTGTAACGATATATCCTGTTTGACCTGCAGTAAGTTTATCTACAGGAACTTCTTCTGGAGTAAACATTCCAACTTCTAGTGCATAAAATTTTTCACCTGCAATTTTAAAGAGAAGCTCATCACCTTTTTTAACAGAACCCTCAAGCACTCGTACATATACAATTACACCTTTGTGATTTGAATATTGAAAATCGAATACAAGTCCGCGGAAACTTCCTGAGTTTGGAATTTCTTCAACTGGAGCTGGAACTTTTTTTATAATTTCTTGGAGAAGTTTTTCTACACCCTGACCTGTCTTTCCAGATGTCTCCATAATGTCATCAAAGTCACATCCAAGAAGCATTACCATTTCCTCTTTTATTTCATCGAGTCGAGCAAGTGGTGAATCAACCTTACTAAGTACTGGAATAATCTTAAGTCCAGCTTCTTTAGCCATGTTTAGAGTAGTAAGTGTTTGTGCCTGTACTCCCTGAGTAGCATCAACAAGCAAAATACAACCCTCTACCGCTTTGAGGGCTCGTGATACTTCGTATGAAAAGTCGATGTGACCTGGTGTGTCGATGAGATTGAGCTCGTACACCTCATCATCACCATCTAAACTACCAGAAACGCCTGTTGAAGTGAGTGTAGCTCCACCAGCACTAACTTTTGCATTTTTATAATGCATCTTCACAGGACGCATTTTTATAGTGATTCCCTTTTCACGTTCAAGTTCCATGTTGTCGAGAACCTGATTCATCATCTTTCGCTTTTCAATAGTATGCGTGAGTTCAAGCATACGATCAGCGAGCGTAGACTTTCCATGGTCGATATGGGCAATAATACTGAAATTTCTAATATGAGATAGGTTCATGTGTCAGCAAAATATAGCAGAAAATATGAAAAAAGCGAACTGTTTACATCGAAATGTGATAATAGAAAAAGGCGTCACACTGTCACTGTGACGCCTTTCGTGGTTTGGATTTTACACCCAGTTATTTAGCGCTTCCCTCCAATATCATATACTTAGAGGTACTTATGACTGACTGTCCTATCAGAAGATACAGTGCAGACCTCATTTTTTTAGCCTTTTCTAGTTCATCTACTGTTCGTGGCACCGCCAAAAAATCAGTAGTTAACGCATATCCAGCACCAATCTCCCTAAAAGCAACAACCGCTGAACCAGTGGTCCCACTTTTGAAGAGGCCATCCCTCACAGGTGTCGGATTAAGATGTTCCAAATTATCGCGGAACCTTTCCCAATATGCCATTCCACTAGCAAATTTCCTTTCTGGATTTTCTTCCTTATGCAGGTAGTGAATCCAAAATGGAAGGATAAACGGTTCTTCGGTTGTTAGACCGATATACCCATTATTTAAAATGACGTTTACAACTTTCATCAAGTCCTGTGCTGATGAAAAAAGACCCGCCGAACCGATGAGTCTACTCTCCACAAGTGCCATTCTAGCTACTGGGTCATGAACCTTTCCAAGTGGTACGTCATGCGAACTCAACATAGTCCGATGCAACATTCCACTAGGGTTTGTTGTTGTGCTTGATAAACCCAACGGCTCAATCAAATGCTTCTGAAACAACACCTCTAGAGGTTCTCCGTATACATGTTCGAGGAGTACACCAAGAAGGATTGAATGTGCATTTCGATATTTGTGTTCGAGGCCGGGTGTTGTTACGAAACCGATGTTTCGTAACTGATCAATCAAAGTCTTAAGATTGTGTTTGATAATTTCATCTGGCTTCATGAAGAGATTAAATTCTGCATGAAAATTTAGCAAATGACGAACAAGCAGATTATTTGAAAATGATCCACCTATAAACATAAAATCTGATACTCGCGACTCTGGGTGAAAATTCTTAATCGCTTTAGCTCTTGCAAAAGCTTCTTTTGCAAGAGGTTTCCCATTTATTCCTGGAGCCAACAGCTCATTAACCAAATCCTTTCGAATAGTCATAAGCCTGTAAAACAGCATAGACAAGAGAAATTTTGTCACCGAAGCGACATCATGAATCTTGGTTATGGATTTAGTAAGCTTAGGAACATATATAGTACCTTCATCTGACGCTGTAAAAAAGTGAGGACCTCCATCTGGATACTGCACCGCAAGCGTCGCCGAGGTAAAAAGTCTTTCCTCGTAGGCCTGCTTCAAAATCTTAATTATATTTTCTGTCATTTTTACCCCTTTCTATATTTGAGTTTTTAGTTTTTGACCGTGCAATTTAACTTACACGCAGTTTGACAAAGACCTAACGTACAAGCACTCGCTTGTACTAGTCATTTGTGCTTTATCATATGCAAATGTGAAAGTTAGTCAATTAAGTAAAAAACTAGTAATAATCCCAAAGAAAAAAATAGATTAAATCCATACTTACAAGACAAGCCTCAACTCAACACCTCTATTACCTTTCATTACTAATCTGTCCATCCTTGAGGAAAACCACACGGTCAGTAGCGTCACCATACTCATCTTCGTGAGTAACCATCACTATAGTTTGACCTTCTGCATTGAGCTCTTGAAAGATTTTGAGAATCATACCAGAAGACTCGCTGTCGAGGTTTGCTGTCGGCTCATCGGCAAAAAGAATTTTTGGATTATGTGCAATTGCACGTGCAATACTCACACGCTGTTGTTCACCTCCAGAAAGTTTTGCTGGCAAATTATTTACGCGATGCCCGAGACCTACACGCACAAGGGTCTTTTCAGCAATCTGATACGCCTCAGCAATATCATAGCCTTGCATGATGAGTGGTACTGACACATTTTCACGAGCAGTCAGATCTGGAAGCAAAGCATAATCCTGAAATACATATCCGAGTTCTTTTAGACGAAAAGATACTCGCTCATCTTCATGCATCGCTGTTACATTTATACCATCAACCCATATTTCTCCAGAAGTTGCATGGTCAAGCAAACTGATTTGATATAGAAGTGTAGACTTCCCTGCACCCGAGCGACCCATGATTGCCACGAACTCTCCTCTCTTTATTTCCAAATCAATACCTTTAAGTACAGTCGTAACCTTATCACCATCAACAAAAGACTTGATTATCTGTTTTATCTCTATGATGTTTTCTTTTTGATTATGCATTTGATTTTATTTAGCGAAACTTTAACGACCCAATATCGCATCTAATGTATTCTTTTTTACAATCATACGTGCAGGAATATATCCGGCAATAATAGTTGTAATAAGTAATAGTAGACTTCTAATAAATGTTCCGAAATATGGTGCGTACAAAATACCATCACTGAATGGGAAGTTGATTGGATGAGCATCTATGAAAGGTACAAGAAAACCATACAATACAAGTAGACCAATCACTGTACCTGTTACAGCATAGAAGATAGATTGCATTATATATGACACTTCAATAGCTTTTGGATGAACTCCAATCCCCTTCAAAATACCAATAAACTTTCGGCGAGTAATTGCGTTTACGAAGATTACGATGAATATAGTAATTGAAGCCACAGCAAGCCCAATTGATCCAATCATATTTCCAAGAAGTCCGAAGGTCGCAGCAATATCTTTGAGAAATTTTGGCTGTGCCTCTACAAACGTCTGTATCTTTGCATCTTCGTCAAAACCGTTATTCAGAAGAATCTGTTTTACACGAGCTGAATCGGCTTCTGTTGCACCTGGTAGAAGCTTCACAGCAATTTCATCTACGTTAACATCAGTTCTACCAATAAGTTTTCGAAGCTCGGTGCCCAACATAAATACTCGGAAGTCATTATCATCTACTTTTGATTTGATAACACCACGCACTATAACCTCTTTTGAATTACCATTAATTGTGAGTTTCAACTTTTGACCTATAGAAATATCTTTTAGAGTTTGGAATCCTGCTGTCTCAATAGGTGTATATTTATATAAAAAGTTTGCACCAATAATAATTCCGTCCACGTCATTATCCTGAAGATATGCACCTTCGACAATGTATTTAGAGATACCCGTGATTTTATCTTCTATAATAGGATCAATACCCACAAAACTTGCTCCCAACTTGTTTGGAGTTTCATCCTGACGAAGCTTTCGTCGATAGTCAGCATTTAAAACACCTGAAGCTGTATATCGAGGTGACACTACAGTAACATCTGACAGGTTATGAAGAACACTCAAAATCTCCTGACTTTTTTCTACCTGATTTTTTTGCTGAAGTCTTGAAACCAAAACATCACCAGTTCCTCTCTCACGCTGTGCCTCAACTGAACTTTGAATAAGACCTACCAATACACCATTTACCACTACGAGATTTAGAAATGTAAGTGTCATCACAGCAATAATCAAAACCGTAGTCCAAAGACTCGCACGCTTTATTTGCCGATATGCTAGAAAAAAAGCAACTCTCCAGATATTTCCATTACTTAGTGATTTTTGTTTTGTTGACATACTATTTATTGGGACTTTATCGTTATGTACGACGATAGCTTATTTCTTTTTCACAACCACTTTCTCACCAACAGAGATTCCTGATAACACCTCAATTTCCCCTTTTGCGTTTATTCCTCCAGTCTCTACTTTTCTATTTATACGCTTTCCTCCTTGGTCAATCGTAACCATCTTTTCACCAGCGTCGAGGAACAGTGCTTCCTGTGGGATAACAACTGACTCTGGCTTTTCAGCCGTTTGAATAATAATGTTTGCAGTCATACCAGATCGAATACGTTCATCAGCTTCTACAAATTCCAATTTTGTCTTGTATGTTGAAACACCATCTAGCACTGTTTCTGCAGGATCTACTTCAACAGTCTTTGCTAAAAAGACAACATCTTTTCCATATGCATCTAGAGTTACTCGTGCAGCTTGTCCAACTCTAACTTTTGCAATATCTGACTCAGATATATAACTCTCAATTTCATAAGAAGATGCGCTAATCAAACCGATTACATTTGCATTCACACTCGCGATCTCACCTTCTTTTGTATCAACTTTAGTAATTAGGCCGTTAAAAGGAGCTGTTATGTTTGTCTTTGCTAGTAGAGCTCGCGCACTTTGTAAGTCAGCTTGAGCACTCTTTAATATTGCAAACTGAGAGTTTATTTGTTCTATAGTAGAACCCGCTTTTTTTAGAGCAAGCTGGTCTTTTGCTTTTGCATATGCATTTTGACTAGACTTATAAGATTGTTCAACTGTGCTGAGTGTTGAAATAGCAGTACTCACAGCTGTACGTGCAGTAGAAACATCAGTCTTATATTTATCTATAGTAGTTTGTGGAAATGAATCGCTTGCAGTTAGAGATGACACGCCCTCACTCAAATCATTGAAAAAATTTCGCGCAGCAGAAAGATTTGTTCTTGCCTCATCTAAATATGATGAAGTATATGTGCCAGAATTTAATGTCTCAATACTCTTTGACCATGAAGCAAGTATCTCTCCAATTTTAAGACGTTGATCATTTACTGACATACGTAGTGGATAATTTTCAAAAGTTAAAACCTCAGGGTTTACAGTCCGAGGATTTTTGAAAAGCTGGTCTGCCTTTCCTCGCACACCATCATCTACTTTTGCATATGCATCTTTAATCTGGTCAACCAAAGTTTGTAAACTTTGTTCATACGAGACTCGAGCACCATCTACTTCTGTAGTCGCAATTGCAATATCCTCTGCACGACTACCTCGCTGTACTTCTGCGAGTTTAGCAGCCTCAGAATCGACTTTTGCCTGTCTTTGCAAAACAACAGCCTGCTGATCACCACTCGAAACACTCGCAAGTATTTGACCTTCTTTGACGATACTGCCCACCTTAACGCTTACTTGAGAAACTCTTCCACCAATTTCAAATGCCATGTCTACATCTTTTGAAGGAATAACCTTACCAGTTACACCCACCTCTTGGACAAACGTTGTAGATTGAACAGACACAAGTTGTTCGTTAGCAGAGCCACTATTACCAAAAATACTCCACCCAATTAAAGCGAGAATAAGGATTGTTGGAATGTAGATTCTTTTTCTCAGGAAAAATCTTTTAAATGATGTAAATCGGCTCATGATGTGAATGTATTGTTTTATCGCGCGTTATATGTGAGCGCCAAAGTGACTATTAATATGTTCTCTATCATAACATCTAATTTATGAAGCTGAAAATTAAATTTTCTATCAAGAAAAAACCCCACCACACTGTGAAGACTGCCAGATGGCGGGGTCCTTCTCGTGGTGGGGGGTATGATACGCATTGAAGCACAGATCACAACATTATAGTTGTATATCCTCGCAGAGTATCTTTTTCCACATTGGTCATGACTGATGTGTGATTGAATACTCAGCAAAGACACCATAATTCAAGAAAAGAGGTTTAAATTCACCCAAAGCTGCTTTGATTGCCAGGGACACCACACTATCTTGATATTCTCGGCACTTCACATGCAGACAATCGCCTATCATGGGTTTGACTTCATAAATCGCACCCGCTGAAAGTTGTAGCCCATATGCAGTACTTGCGTGCACTACGACTTGCGGAATACTCGCCAGATCAAGGTCTAGGCCACTAGATGATCTCTCTTTTGAGAAAACGAAACTGACTGGAAATGAAACTTCGTGCGAATGCACTTTTGGATCGGGTATAAAAATAAGCTTCATCTTTTGAATTGGTAGTGAAAGGTTCAATTGCATCCTACAGAATATAGGACACTACAAAATCGATTAAACCAACAAACCTCATTTCCGTCAATCCTACCCGTTGCAAAAGAGCTAAAATAATGCTTTAATCAGGACTCATTTCGGCTAACTCCCCTTTTATGTATTAACAGCGCAGGGTGCTTGAAATCGGCGGCATTTTACAAATTATCATCTGCGTTCACCGCGCATTAATTAAACACATTATTATGGACATTCGAAACATCGCAATCATCGCTCACGTGGACCACGGAAAGACAACTATCGTAGACTCGATGATGAAATATACTGGCATGGTAAAAGATGCTAGTTCTATGGACTCAAATACCCTTGAACAGGAGCGAGGTATTACTATTTATGCAAAAAATGCTTCTCTTACATACAAGAGTAAAAAGACTGGTGTTGAACACAAAATCAATATTATCGATACACCAGGGCACGCCGACTTCGGTTCAGAAGTTGAGCGAATATTGCGTTCAATTGACTGTGTACTCCTCGTTGTTGATGCCCAGGAAGGCCCTATGCCACAGACTCGATTCGTTTTGAAAAAGTCTATTGAACTTGGACTTCGACCAATCGTGATTTTAAATAAACTTGATAAGCCTGCTGCAAACCCTACTCGAGTTCATGATGAAGTTCTTGAACTCTTTATGGAACTTGGCGCTGATGATTCACAGCTCGATTTCCCTATGATTTATGCTATTGGACGAGACGGTGTTGCTAAAGCAAATCTCTCTGATGAGTTTGTTGATTTTGATCCTCTTTTTGAGATGATTCTTGACAAGGTTGCTCCTGCAAAAGATGAAAGTTCAGAGCCTCTAGTTGCTCAGCCTTTCAACCTCGCATATGACAACTTCCTTGGACGACTTGCTGTTGCTCGAATTTGGAAAGGTAAAGTTAAAACTGGTCAGAATGTTTTTATTAAAAAACCTGATGGGTCTGTTGAACAAGGACGAATTGTAAAACTCTTTACATTCGCAGGTATGGGTAAGGTAGATGCAACAGAAGCCATCTCTGGTGACGTTGCAATGATTGCAGGTCTTACAAACATCTACATCGGTGACACTATCACTGACAGTATGGATACTCCTTCACTTCCTACTATCTCTATCGACGAGCCAACTATTTCCCTCAACTTCCTTGTAAACGACTCTCCATTTGCTGGGCGAGAAGGAAAATACGTAACAAGTCGACAGATTCGAGATAGACTCGAAAAAGAACTCGAAGTAAACGTAGGACTTAAAGTTGATTTTGATAATGGAGATACAATGAAAGTATATGGACGAGGTGAACTTCACATCGCTATTCTCCTTGAACAGATGCGACGAGAAGGGTACGAAATCCAAGTGTCACAGCCTGAGGTTATTATCAAAGAAATCGACGGAGTAAAATCTGAACCGTACGAAGAACTTGTTATCGATACTCCTGACGAATTTTCTGGGGTTGTTATCGAAAAGCTCGGAAAGCGAAAAGGTGTTATGTCTTCAATGAAACAAGATAGTGGTGTGACTCGAATGACATTCGACATCCCTACTCGAGGTCTTCTCGGTTACCGAAGTCAGTTCGTGGTTGATACTAAAGGTGAAGGAATCATGTCATCACGATTTATCGAGTTTCGACCATATGCTGGTGTTATTGAAAAGCGAGAGGTAGGTTCTATGATTTCTATGGAAAATGGAAAGGCTGTTACATTCGCACTTGGAAATCTCCAGACACGAGGTATTCTCTATGTAACTCACGGTACTGAAGTATATGCAGGTATGGTTGTAGGAAATACATCTAAGGGTGAAGAAATGGAAGTAAACCCAACTAAGGGTAAGCAGCTTACAAACATGCGAGCGTCAGGAACTGACGATACTACATATCTTGTACCAGCTCTTGAGATCACAATCGAGCGAGGTCTTGAACTCATCAACGAAGATGAATATCTAGAAATCACTCCAACAAACGCACGACTCCGAAAGAAGTACCTCACAAACACTGATCGAGCTAAGGCGAAGTCATCAGCTGGGAAGAAGTAGAAGTTACACAGACGATTTAAGTAAAAAACAACGCCCTTTTCTGAGGCGTTGTTTTTTCGTTTCTAAACTCGTGCATAATCTAAACCTCTTTACTATGCACCACCCTCTGTGGAAACGGTATCTTGATTCCCTCATTATCAAATGCAATTTTTATTCTCTTACGAAATTCTCCCGCAACCGCCCACTGTTCGAGCGCTTTAGTTTCACCTAGAATTTTAATAGTGATTGAAGAATCTGCAAAATCATCTACTCTTAAAAATTGAGGTGCTGTCAATATTTTGTCTTTCCATTCTTCGTCGAGAGCAAGTGTATTTCCAACTTTATTAATTACATCTATCACATGATCAAGATTTGAAGAATAAGAAACTCCAATGTCTATATTTACTCGAGCAAAATCTTTAGAAAGATTTGAAACTTTTTTTACCTCTCCGTGAGGGACGTGATGAACAGTTCCATTAAGATCACGCAATGTGGTCATACGGAGCGTTACTGTTTCCACGAGCCCACATGTCTTATCAAAACAAACTACATCCCCTACTCTGTATTGATTTTCAATGATAATGAGTAATCCAGAAATAATATCTCTAATCAGATATTGACTACCGAAACCAATCGCAACACCAGCAATACCGGCCGCAGCTAGAAGTGGGCCAATAGCAACGCCAAGCTCTGAAAGAATCATAAGAACAGCTACTATATAAATAAATACACCAAGGGTTTTATTTATTACTTGTATCAATGTTTTTTCACGCTTTTCTTCTGAGTACCGTGTTCCATCATGCTTTCGAGCAAATTGCATGATGACCCTAGTAATAATACGACCTGAAAAATGGTGTACCAGATATGAAATTATCAAAATTCCAACAATCCTCATTCCATGCGCAAATATTGTACTTACAACTTCTTGTTTTATAAAATCTAAGTTGAATATCATATATACACTATACCCTCCTCACCTGGTGGTGCAAGTAAATTGATCAACCCAAAACAAAAAACACCCAAACTTACGAGTGGGTGTTTTTTGTTTTTCTTACTTATCTAAACGCGGAGTGCAGTCTAGACTGAAAAGAAAGAGGAGTAACTAAACTCTTGGGACAAGCCCGTGAGATTTAGTAACTTCGTCGTGGGCCTCGGTCATTTCGATCACCGAAGTCACGTCGAGGACGGTCTCCTGCAGGTCGATCTGTCATTGGTCGAGCTTCATTTACGATGATTGCTCGTCCATCAAGATCTTTTTCGTTCCACATAGCGATTGCAGCTTCTGCAACCTCATCTGGAACTTCAACGAAACCGAAGCCTCGTGATCGGCCAGTCATCTTGTCTGTCATTACAGTTGCTGAGATAACTTCGCCTGCCTGTGAAAACGCATCCTTAAGGCTGTCAGAAGTCGTCGCCCATGCGAGATTTCCAACATATAATTTCTTTGCCATTTTGGGTACTTTTGTTGGGTTTGATATAAATTGTATCCATAGCCGACCCTCTTTCGCCTAACGTACTCCGCTGGCCTCGAGAAACTAGGTACGACACCATCATACTATGCTTTAGTGTTTATGGGAAGGAGGCCAAATACAAGCTGTGATACCCTGGGGAAAAGGTCTAACATGGTGTGGAAATGGGTTTTTACTGTGGGTTAATTTTGATGTATTTGAGAATTATTAAATCATTGTCTAAAATTGACACCATACCAGAAGACTTGTATTGTGTTTTTTAGGACAATCTAGGTACTCAATTAAGTATCCCTTGATCCTTCACAACTCACCTCAAACACACACTACACGGAAAGAACCAAAACCATGGAAAGAGACTTATCGATTGAAGAGCTCCTCAAAAAGCTCGAATGGGATGGAAAATACTGGGGACCGAAAGGTGCCCTCAAACTTGGCCAAGATTATTTCGAAGCCCTGTCAGATAACTGCAGAGATGTGAAAGTCATGTTTTTGATCCAGATGTCACTTGCTAGCCTGTTCTACTCTGCTTCAGGTTCTGCAAAGGGGCAACTCTTTAAGATCCTCCGGCTGAAAAGCTGGAAATTTTGGGAGGCACCTCTCTGGGTATGGAGGTCATACAAATTGCTCGAAAGAGCATGATGCCAAGTCCACTTTGCCAGTGAAGCGTCTCTCGGAAGCGGACGAGTTAACCCCTCAGCGACCGATTTTGATGTCATGCAGAGCGTGGCTCGAAAGTGGTACTGGGTACGAGTGCTTCAACTTGCACCAAGAAACGAGCTCGATCAACTTCTAGAACTCATTCAAAGCTCTATCTTGAACGGACTCGTGAGTGATGACTGCAGTAACATCTCAAGGTGTTTGCTGAATATTGGTTATGCTGATTTGATTTCCCTTAAGCCAGGTAATCCGGCAAGAAAAAGAATAAACACCATTGATACACTTGCCAGCGTCTGGGATTCTGCTCAGAAAGTCATTTGTGCCAATCCTGACCAGGACATGAAAAAACAGCTCGCCCGAGTATTCGGGCATCTCACGAAAATGAGCAAAAAACTGCTTCCCTATGCTAAGGAACTTACACCTCCCGAGCAAAGCAGTTGTCCTACAACCATTGAAACCTTCTACTCAGAATCAAAACGTCTGCATCGGAAATATCTCGAGGAAGGCAAAAGTGCCGACCAAATGATCAAGGCTTCCGTCTGAGTCTGATGACGTGAGAGTTTGAGTGATTCAAAAAACTAGTCGTGGCTCTTCGGACCCACTTCCCAACTGACGCACCCCAATGCGTCAGTTGTTTTTTATGTAGATTTTTATCTTGCATATCAAAGTGGTGCCAAGGTATTGGAGGATTACGAACGTGTTGACATTTACCCTATTTTATTACACTATATGCCCGGATATTTGGCAGACCACCCAGACATCTTTTGTGTTTCCAGATGCAAGAGGACTAGGATCCTTGCATTGAGCTCGCCTCATTCACAGATCACATCGGTCAAATAGAAAGAAGAATACATTGAAAATAAAAACAAAAGCAAAGACAAGGAAGGCTACGAAAAAAATCAGAGCTCGCTACGAAGCAGCCCTGCTCGCCATCATCGGCGAACCATGGAGAAAGTGGTGGCTTGATCAGCCAACAAAAGACCGAATTAAAAGGCAGACGATTGAATCTACGCACCGCAAAAAACTGGAAAGATTGGAGGGGTGTTTCGAATATACTTCTGGTTATGTCGATTACAATCGCAGACCGGAAAAGAGCTACAGATACTCTCTCAAGCACGATCAGTATATGGTTTCTTTCCTGCTGATTAGTTTTATTTTGTTAGTCTCAGCTGTGACGCGGTTCATTACAGGGCCGATTAACATTGAGAGTGATTTTTGGAAATGCGTAGTCATTGGAGTCTTTACCATCCTGCTATCAGCATCGGTATATCTCTTCTGGTTGCTCTGCAATCTCTACTCCCCGACGGAGACTACATACTATGTCGCACACGAATGGAGTAACAGCCGTGCATTCCTACTAAAATCAGGATTGATCCAAGCAGTTATTCGCAATCTCATCCTTGAGCAAGAAATTAATCTCAGCGATCTCGAATACTGCGCCGAAAGGTCGGTTGTTACACCTGATGTTTCAAACGCCATTCATCATGCGTATCGGGATCATTTGATTGAACTTATCACGGAGGACATCCGAGCTAAATTCAAACAGGTTCAAGCTAAATTTGAGAGTTCCGGAAACAGACCTCTCATCCTCGGATTGTTCGAGATCAAGTTTGGGCAGAGCATCGACGTTGCACCCATGTTCTTCGTTCCACATTCAGCGAAGGAATTTCGGGTAATCATCTATTCAGAGGCCTGCAACCGACTAACACAGGAATCTACTACACCTGACACGAAGTAGACTACTGCGATACCTTCAAAAACTAGTCGTGGCTCTTCGGACCCACTTCCCAACTGACGCACCCCAATGCGTCAGTTGTTTTTTTAATTTAATTTTATGTAAATTTTACGGTGCCTTGGTTTTTTTTGATATATAGTTAAAATTGACACACCTTCATAAACCTTGTATATATTACTCAGATTTCAGTGCACGACCACACTTAAATCTTTTGCACTTACAGATACAGGAGATCCGATGGGGTTTCTCGTACTGGCTGATAGCTCATTTACATAACAACACAAACAATTGGTCGACGAAAGGTAAAACAATGGCAAGAAAAATTAGTAAAAAAAGAAGTCAGGAAATCCTGAATGCTATCTATACCATCCTCAGCTTCTTTTGGATGCGAGCGTGGGTAGAAAGACAGGCAAATGATCCAGGCAAGAGCTCGAAAGAGACTCCTGTTGGCAGGATAACTTATAGAGAAATACTGGAAAAGATGAGGAAAAGCCCAGAGGGAGGAATTGATGCAAGTCGCGAACCTGAAAGGGCTCTCACTTACTCCACCATACGTCAAACGAGCGAACCTTGGATTTGGGTTTGGTTAGGGATGTTTCTCCTTTGCTCTATAAGTACTGTGAATTTCGCAGTTTCTGTCTTTTGCAAAGGGATTTATAAAGACAGCACAAATCCTTACGTGGTGTATTACGCTCTATTCCTCTGTGCTTTGTGTACTCTCGTCCTCTTGTACAAAACCATTCAAACAATCAGGGACTACAGAAGGCATAGAATATCGGAAGCTTCAGAATACCTTGGTAGTTCTTGGAGTTTGGTCCGAGGTCAATTCAGCAAGATCGGAATCGTCAGTAGAATCCTTGAGGAAGCAGTACGCTGCGAACAAATCGGTTCCACTTTTGTGATGAATTCACAGCACCCGATAACAGCAATGGCTTTAGGTGCTTACATCAAGAGTATCTTTTTAAAACTCCTCGCGGACGAAGCGGTGCCGTATGTGAAGAACCAAAGAAATGGAAAGGATCAGTCAACAGAAGGAATTCAGGTAAAAGAAAGATTTGAGACAGTGGTATCACTCATTCCCTACTTTTGCCCTGGCGCAGATGTGAATGCGATCAGTCAACAAGCTTGCAGTGATGCACTCATTCACCACGAAGCAACAGATAAAGTTCCTGCCCAATGAGAGTTGTTTAAATAATTAGTGTAGAGGTGTGAGATATTTACAAACTCATTAGACCTCAATCGAGTCCCAGGATTGCTTCATCGCGTTCTGGGACTTTTTGTATTTAAAATTTGCAAAAAAGGAAGCTCACTTGGTAAATTTTATCCTTTCTTCAGCTTTTCTTTATAAATTTTTTATCCCCATGTCACGCCACAATGTTTATTGTTTGTATTATTATTAAATAAATATAAAATAAAGACCAATTAATAGTCTATACAAAACATTATGCGAATTTTAATCATAGAAGACGATGCTGATTTTCGAGAAATACTAAAGACCAGTCTTGAAGCAGAATCATTTGTTGTAGATACAGCAAGTGATGGAACCAGTGGTTCATACATTGCTCGTACAAACCATTACAATCTTATTATCCTAGACTATCTCCTACCAGGTAAAAATGGAGACATTGTAAGCAGAGAGCTTCGCACTGCGGGGATCAAGACACCTATTCTTGTAATGTCTGTCAAGACCGAGGTATCCGACAAAATACTTCTTCTAGACAGTGGAGCAGATGACTATATATGTAAGCCTTTTGCTTTTACAGAACTCATGGCTCGTATTAGGAGTGTTATGCGTAGACCATACGAAACACAGTCTCCTACTTTGACGTTGGATGATTTGACTATTGATACAGGAGCAAAAGAAGTATATAAGTCTGGGTCTGTGGTTTATCTGACGAGAAAAGAGTATATGTTGCTTGAGTGTATGACGAGGAAGTGTGGGAAAGTAGTAACAAGAGCAGAAATAGTTGAAGAAGTTTGGGATAATGAATCAAATCCATTTTCAAATACGGTAGAAGCCCATATAAGAAACTTGAGAAAAAAGCTTCGTAAAAATGGCTCTGAAAAATCTTATATTCACACAATACCTGGACGGGGATACAAAGTTGACCGCGTTAAATAGCAAAATGAAAAATGAAAAGAAATTTATTCTTTCTTTATCAATATTTTATCCCCTATCCGTACAATATTAACCAAGGGACACGTCGAATGTCCCTTGGTGCTAAAGTTGCAATTGGAGAATCAGTTCAAAACCTGTGCCCAATATTGTTATATGAAGAACTTACATATTAGTACAACTCATTATTGAACATATTGGGTGTAGTGTTTTGAACTGAAATTACTCTCTTAAAAAAGAATTTAAGCATTACCATTACTAGCAACTTTGAATCAAACAAGATGATTAAAAACATCCTTGAAGGCAAGATAGACCTAACCACACAGAACAAAGCTGATGTGTATAATAGTGTAAATCAAACTACTTACCCTTGGAACGAGTAAGTATTAGCAGGACTTATGAAAGGAAAAATTCAAGTAATTAAATATTACATTACAGAAGTATTAAAAATCTCAAAAGGAATTATCTTTAAACTTTATGTAATTCTTATTGATCCTACCCAAGAAAATGAAGATACATATAGGAAGGAACTTGTGTGCAATATACTTTTAGTCTTTATACTATTATTAACATCAATCCTTAGTTCACTTGTATTTATATCTTTCATTGACATAGGATCTAACAATTACAATGGTATCAGTCCTATCATAATGTTTCTGACAACAGGCAGTATTACCTGCCTGTTGTATCTCTCTCGCAAAGGATATTTTGCTATTGTTTCAGAAATATTAATTTGGATACTCATTACTGGTTGTAGTTATGGTCAAATAACTTGGGGTGCTGATTTACCATCAGTAATACTTATTTGGTGTTTCATTATTACTGCATCTAGCATACTAATCAGTACACGGTATGCTTTCATTCTTGCAGCGGCTATCAGTTTAGGAACCATTCTATTCCAAATTCTAGAAAATGAGCAAGTTGTTATACCTCTAAAGGCATGGAAAACTACACCTTTTAGATTAGATGATTCTATTGAGTATTCCACTATTTTTATACTTATAGCTGGAGTATCTTGGATTTCAAATAGAGAAATATTTAAGTCCCTACTAAAAGTTAAACAATCCAAAATAGAATTGCAGAAGGAAAGAGATTCATTAGAAATTAAAGTGAATGAAAGAACAAAGGAGCTGCACCAAGCTCAAGTTGATAAAATAAACAGCATGTACCAGCTTGTTGAATTTGGAAGAATATCGAGTGGACTTTTCCATGACTTAATGACTCCGTTAAATACGCTTGGCCTTGCAATACAACAAATTGGGAACAAAAACAACATAAGACAGATAGAAACACAAATCGAACTATGTCTAAGGACAAGTTCTAGAATCACAGACTTCGTAAGTATTGCCAAAAGACAAATTCAACAAGTACATGAGTCTACAAAATTTGAGATTAATGAGGAAATTGAGAATGTGATTACTTTATTACAAAGCAAAGCAAGGCACAATAACGCCCAGTTAATACTTAAAACCCAGAGAAACATATACATTGAAGGAAGTCCTACTTTATTTAGTCACGTTATTACTAACCTTATATCAAATGCTATCGATTCTTACTCAAACCTATCAAATCAATATCAAACATCAAACAACAACGAGCCTCCTCTCAAACATCTAGTTCTAATCTACAGCCAGAAAAAGAATAAACAAGTTGAAATAAAAATAAAGGATTTTGGTTGTGGCATACCAGCTGAAATACAATCAAAAATATTTGATCCATTTTTCACTACAAAATCTACACTCGGGTGTGGAATAGGACTCTCTGCTACAAAAAGCACATTAGAAAAATATTTTAATGGCACCATTTCTTTTACTTCTAACTGTATTGGAAATGAAGATTTAAGACGCAACTCTGAATCCAAGATTGACTCCCAGTGTTCTACCAAAGTAACTACTCTAGGTACTACTTTTACTATCAAAATTCCAATTGTTAAAACTAACCATGCGCTCCACGTTAATCAAGATACTGCAAATATGTGTCAGAATTAAAATTGCAAATATTCTAAAAGTACTTACCAAACAAGAACTAAAGGATACCGGTCAATTCAAGACTTCAAGTCCTAATATATTTACAACGATAATAACTCAGTTCATATAAATAATAATAAACAATCGAAAAGCCAAAGTCTAAAATCAATAGGTCCTGCATTGGACTAATTTGTATTTTTAGTATTATCAAAATTATCTTTCTCTCAAACAAATATCTGACGCTGTTAATGATTGGAAAGACGGTATTTTATCAAACAGAGAAACCTATATTACAGAACCTATTAAGTTAAATAATAAAGACGCACCGCATAAAAACATCTCAGATTATATCGAAATATTTACAAAATCGACAATATATAGGACACATAAAGATATGATTAGATAGACCGGAGCTGCAATATTTCATAGGCAGACCATGGTCACTATATTTGAGAGACAATACTTAAATCCCAAGACTGCAGACATAAAAAATACACATAGGATATCCAACATCTCATTAATGAAATCGAACTTTATAACTTATTTAAAGACCAGAAAATGTTATAATTCACCCGTGCAAAGTGCAAGATCCTATTAAAAACCAAATCCACACATTTCGTATGACTCACACACTAAAACAATTCATCATCAACAACGCCCTTTACCTGGCACTTATCCAAGCTATTGTCGCATTCCTCGGTAGCATGTTCTTTAGCGACGTCATGCTTCTCAAGCCATGCGTTCTCTGTTGGTACCAGCGTATCGCTATGTTCCCTCTTTTTATTACCCTTATCATCGGTATTATTCGAAAAAATAAGGACACATGGCTTTTTGTCATCACACCCGCAATTATCGGTTGGGTTATCTCTATCTACCACGTTCTCCTGTACTACAAGATTATTCCAGACGATCTAGCTCCATGTTCTACTGGTGTATCATGCACCACTCGATATTTTGAGCTCTTTGGATTCATCACTATCCCCTTCCTTGCATTCACAGCATTCTCTGTGATTATAAGCCTTATGCTCGTAGAACGACGTAGAGTTGCGCGATTAGCCTAACAAAGGAAGGCCTTGCAAGGTGCCCAACGCCCTAATACAAAGCCCAATTAGAACATAAAAAAGAGGGGTAGAAACCCTCTTTTTTTGTTATACTATTTCTATCATGAATTCAGACACAAAAATCATAAGTATTATTGGTATTATTACGGTTATCATTGTTGTAGTAGGAGTTATGCTTGCAGGCGGTCAGCAAAGCAATACATCATTACCAGAGGTTTCAGTTAAACAGGATGCACTTGTTCGAGAAGACAGTCTTCGAGTAACAAATACAAACGCAAAGATTCAGCTTGTTGAATTTGCTGACTATGAGTGTCCAGCATGCGCAATGCTTCACCCTTCTCTCAAGAGAATTCTCGCTGAATACAAAGACCAGATCGATTTTACATTCCGAGTTATTCCTATTCACCAACATTCAGTGTTAGCAGCATCAGCTGTTTTTGCAGCACGTGAACAAGGTAAGTTTATGGAGATGAACGATATCGTATTTGAAAATCAGGACGCTTGGACAGCCTATGGAAAGAAAGACTCTGAGATATCAGCTATGTTTGAAGAATACGCAAAGACTATCGGTCTCGATGTAGCAAAATACAATGCAGACCTCATTGCCAACGCTTCAAAGTATAAGGCTATTATTGATAGAGATGCAGCTGACGCTCAGTCAATGGGTATCAACTCAACACCTACAGGTATCATCAACGGTAAGGCCCTCATCCGAGGTGTTGTCACATATGACAAGCTCAAAGCACTCATTGAAGCCGAACTCAATCCTAAAACTGTAGAAGCAACTAGTTCATCAACAGTTCAGGTTCAAGGAGCAAATGGTACTTCAACTATTACTACAGGAGTAGTTATTAACGCGACATCCACTCGTTAAATAACATGAAGAACTTCCTCGAGGAATTTAAAGCATTCGCACTTAAAGGAAATGTACTCGACCTCGCCATTGGTGTTGTTATAGGTACTGCTTTTAACAAGATAGTTGATTCACTTGTAAATGACATCGTTATGCAAGCAATTGCCGCTATATTCAGCCAACCTGATTTTAGTACAATTGCATGGCACATAAATGGCGGATCTATAAAGTTTGGAGCATTTATAAATAATATTGTAAATTTCCTAGTAGTAGCAATTTCTGTTTTTGTAGCAGTAAAAGCTATCAACAGACTTTCTAGAATGAAGATGCCACACGTACATATGCCAGGAATTAAAGTTCCCTTCTTGGATAAGGAAAATCGTGAAGAAAGTAAGGGTACAGAATAGAGATATAGAGTGTAAATAATTGTAAATTAGGATAAAATCGTTCTGGAAATCTTATGCCCCCACACAAAAAAACTACCACCGATTGAGTGGTAGTTTTTTTGTGTATTTACGTATTTTTTATTCTGAAACTTTTTATTATTTATACACAAACACGACTAAACCTCAATCTTATCAGGTTCAGATACAATGATCTTTGTACCCCACACTTTCTGTCGTAAAGCTCCGTATATTTCTCCAATTTCCTTGTTACCTAGCAGAACAAAGACCAGGCCAGCTCCTACTATTCCCATAACTCCTGCCACAAATCCTTGCGCAAATATCCCAAAAAGTGTTGAGAGATTAAAGACTGAATTAAACATATTTAGACCTATGTAGGCAACAAAACCTCCAAACACGGCTGCTTGAATACTTACTGAAAGTGTCGGTATAACTTTAGATGTAAAAGCATATCTATCCCCTGTCTGGACTATTTCCTCTCCTGTTATATTCTGTTCGATTTTACTTTGAGCCCTACTATGCGTCCATCTATTACCAAAATCATATTCAAACATAATCCAAAATGCTAATGCGTTTAGAAGAGTACCAATAGAGTATCCAAGTGGAAGCATTAATACAGCCGCCCCATTTATGCCCTCAACTTTAAATAAAGATTCGATAAAGAATCTAAAAATTTGGTGCGTATTAAAAAGTGTAAGCAGTACAAATGGAAAACCAATCGTGGCTATTGATGAAAGGATGTTCAGAACAAGAGGCTTGGCTGTCCTCCCAGCTGCGTAATAAGCTCGAATAAAAAGAAGTTCTAAGCCTTGTGCAACTAACGAGACAACAAACAATGCAAGACATGCGGCAGTAAGTCGCGTGTGTTCCCAATTGAATGAACCACTTCCAAGTATTGTTCTCACAATCTGCGCTCGCAATACTATAAAGAGCGCAGCGATCGGTACTGACCAAAAGATTACGTGCCGCGTAGCTGTCACAATATGATTCATAAACTTCTCACGTTCTCCTTTTGCAAAACAAGCAGACAGTGTTGGAAAGGCCGCAAGAGCATAGCTCACACCAACAATCGCAAATGGAACGGATTGCAAATTGAGAGCAAGGTTAAGGACTGACACGGAGCCAACAACAAGCCACGATGCAAATGATGTTATAACTATGAGCTCAAGCATATTACCTGAAAGAGTAATAGTTCGTGGAATAGAAATTTTTATGACATCCCAAATGATCTTTGTATCAAATTTAAATGTAATACGAGGCAATAACTTTTCTTTATACACAAAAGGAATTTGAATTAAAAAGTGCATCACTCCACCTATTACCACACCCCCAACTACACCTCTCATTCCATATGTTGGATACAGAAATAGTAAGCCAAATATAATAGAGAGGTTGTATAAAATTGGACTTACAGCATATAAGAAAAATCTTTTACTTATTTGAGTAATTACGCCAAAAACATTTGAGATACCCAAGCAAATTGGCTGTAATAAAAGAAGACGAGATAAAAGTGTCAATTCAGACATAGCCTGCTCTCCCCCGAGATTACTAAAGAAAAATCGAACAAGATACGGCATGAGGATAAAAGCAATCAAAGACACAACTATCATTATTCCGAGAAATGCGGTGAATACTGAGTCGAGCAATCTACGTGCTTGTGTTCTATCTTTTTCGAATACACCACTAAAAAACGGTATCAAAACTGAAATAGAAACAAGCGATGCGATAGAAGCATAGATAAGATCAGGAATTCTAAACGCAGTGTAATACAAATCGAGAGTCTGTCCTGCTCCAAAAAAATTGGCCAACATTCTATCTCGAACCAACGCCAACAACTGTGACATCAAAGTGAATGCACCCAAAAGAAAAGCTGCTTGGTGTACCCCAGCAATTTCTTTGTGGAAAATACTTAATATTCTATTTACCATTTTTATCTTTTTGTAGTACCAGTTTTTGTATTAGAAGTTGTTGAATTTGCCGCGTCTGATTTTGTCGTACTTGCGTTCTCTTCTGGAATAGCAATAGAAGATTTTTGTGTACCTTTATTGACGTCCTGTACTGAGCCAAGAAGATTTACTGCCTCAGCATAATCAGACTTCAATTCAATAGCTCTCTTCAATTTCACTTCTGCAATATCAAAACCTCGAGCAAGTGCGTATAATCTTCCAATAAGATATGGAGGAACAGGATTTGTTGGATTTAGTCTCTCTGCCTGTGCATATGATTCAACTGCAAGCGTAGCAGTAGTTGTTGCACCCAAGAATGTTGCAGTCTCATATACCTTACCTAGCTGTAGCCAATCACGATAATCATCTGACATACCCTTGTCAATCGTCGCTCTTCTTGCTGCATTAATAGCAAGAGTTATATCTGAAATAACTTCTTGAGTTAGTTTTTCCTGTGGAACCACACCTTGCGCCTTACCTATAAGATTACTTGGACGTATAAGAGCAACCTCAGCTAGAAATCTCAAGTCACTTGTATTAAAGTACGTATTAATTGAATTTAAAGCAACTGTTTCAGCTTCTGTAATTTTTGTTGGGTCACTTTGAAGCATCTTTGACGCCTGTTGAATTTGAATAGACGCATACACTCTTTGCTCCCAGATATATCCAATATACATGAGCAACGCTATGAGAATAACCATTCCAAACGTTACTGAAAATCCTTTCCAATACGTTGAAATATCCCACATAACCATTTTAGTTTTGATAATATCTTCTCGTACAAGTGTCGCTAAAAATAGTCCCGTAAATATAAAAGCCATCAAGATCATAGTTGGACCTGTCGTATACAAGAGTGAAATTATCCACAAATATACGGTACCCACAGAAACAACCCACGCTCCGAACACAGAAGTAGGATCACTGTCTGGCCTTGCAACGTTTCTAAGCAATTTGGTTACATAAAAAATAATAAGTGCTAGGAAAAATATCCAACCGAGGCCACCCAGGATTCCAACTGTCACAAAAGTTGTAGGAATAAAACCTGATGCCATATTGAAATCTACATTCCAAAAGGCTGTATTATTTACAGAATTTTGAATATCAGTTGGTTTATACTTTCCCCAAGCCGAATAGAAATTATTTGGACCGACACCCAAAACTGCCTCTTTTATCCCGCTCATGTAAGTACCCTTAGCGACTGTATATGTTGCTGAAGGTGATACTCGTACATCCAAAATCTCATTTTGAACTATACCTATCTTTTGTGAGACAAAGGCAGATATCGGCATAATACCTATAGTTAAGACGAGCGATACTAACAATACAATGAGAGAAGCTGTAGGTAGACTTCCTCTAGGGTTTGTAACTTTTTTATGAATAAAAAGGACAAGAGAAAAAAGTAAGATAAGTGAAGAAAGAGTAATTCCAAATTGGAAACCTAATACAGAATTCACCAAATTAAAATTTGAACCTGCAATTATCACCAAAGAAAGAGTTATAGCTACGTAAAACAATGACCTCACCCCTTTCCTAATAGTTGTTAATTCAAGAGCTAAAATTGAAATTAGAACTATTAATCCAGCGTACACTCCGAGTTCATTAAAACTACCAATAGTATTAGAAGATATGGAGTTAAATATACCTAAAGACAAGAAACTTTTACCGAATAAAAATCTCAATGTATGGAACAATTCTACGATTGTAGCAACAGAGACTATACCCAATACAATCATAAAGATAGAGTGTTTTGATCTAAAAAACTTAGAGATCAAATACATCAGGATTGATCCTAAAAAGAGGAAGAACGCTGTATCTACTTCTGCACCATTCCCCATCAGACCTGATCCCGAATGGCTCACAAAAAGAGATGAAATAACATACAATACGGGAATACCGAACAGAAATACATAATGCAATATTGAATATCTCTCAACCTTGCGTTCATTAAGTATTTGCAATATGAAAGTAATTGCGGCGACAAGTACAGCAGCAGACACTAAGCCGAATTTTGCATAAAAAAAACTAATATTTGTAAATGGAATGACAAATATAGGTAACAATAAAATAGCAATACTAATCACCCAAAACGATACCTTGTCGTACAAACCTCGATTCTTCACACTAGAATGTGGAGATACCGGCATAGATTGTGATGAAACCTCTGTATCAGTAGTCTCATGCACAGTAGGAACATCAACTTTATCTATATCAGTGTTTCGACTAGCTGTTTGAGTTGTTTGATTTGTTTGATTTTTTGGTGCCATTTGATTTTGATAAATATTTTACTAGATAATGTACTATTAATATGCTTTATACACAGCGTTATAATAAAATTATACCCTTATTTGATTTAAATACAAAATCGTGCTATAATTATATCGTTGTGTTGGATGATTGCTGTACGCTTTTATGAGATGGTTTCCATTTTAAACTAAGCATACAGAGGAAAGTCCGAACACTCCCTACTATCCATCCGTTCGCGGAAAAATTGTATAGTAGGAGCCAGGTAGTGGGTAATTCCCATCTAACGCAAGTTAAGAGGTGCGAGCAGTGACGCAATGTGTCGAAAGACAATTGGGTCCATGTTTCGAGCATGATGTAGCTAACTTAGACAGTGTAAGAGAATCTCAATATTTTCTATATCTATTTTAGCTATAACCTGCTCGACATATGGATTAATCCACAAATATCCAAATGTGGAGTGAAACGGCAAAATCCTTACTTGAGTGCAAGGCCGTGCTGAGTACCACTTCTGATTTTTTAAATGACTTAGTAACATAAATCACTAAAGAATCCGGCGTGGTGCTCAGAGTGCCGCTCGAGGTTTTGAGTAATCAAAATCCCAGATAAATAATTATCGTTTAAATGATGTGGATTTGAAACATAAAACACAACATTCAAATACAGAATTCGGCTTATAGGCACAACAACACATGAAAAGACCTACCTAACTGGTAGGTCTTTTCTCATACTTACCCACAACCTCTTTCTATTTATAAAGAAAGTTTACCCTCATAGTGATATAATTTGACGTATATGAGATCATTTATTTTATTATTGAAAAGAATAGGTTTACCAAAAATTGTAGGGACGTTTATAGCGCTCATACTTATTATTATTGCTAGTGTTTATATATATAATCAGCCAAAAGTACTTGACCCAAATTTACAAAGTAAATTTGACCAAGGGAAATACACTGAAGGTATTCCCGTCCTTGAAAAGTGGTTGGCTGACAATCCAAATGATGTGAGTGCAAGAGAGACTCTCGCAGCATTTTATTTGCAGAAAGCAAGCAATGAACCGGCCGAAAAGGAGTCTCTGAAAAAATCCATGAACCTCTTGGCAAACATCATTAAAATTGATCCACTAAGAGATGAATCTTTCAGACTTCTTGGTGTTGCATATCTAATGAAAGGACTAACTAAACCTGCAGCAGACAATTTTGAGAAAGCTGTACGTATAAGTAAAAATTCAAATCTTAATGCTCTCGCTGGATTATCTATGTCGCATGAAGCAGACAAAGATTGGGAAACTGCTGCAAATGGATATAGGAAGGTGCTTACTTTGGATCCAAAAAATGAAATGTCCAACCTCGGCTTAGCTCGTTACTATATATCTCAAAGTGATGAAAATATGGCTATGAATTTTGCATGGAAAGTTGCAAACATCTCATCAAACAATGCATCTCTTGGTGAGGCCTATGAAATCCTTGGTTCTGCGATGAGGCTTCGTAATCAACCTGAGGTTTCAAAAACATACTATGAAAAGTCTATTTCTTTCCGACCAAACAACGTTCATACCCTTGTATTACTTGGTGAAGCTAGTGTAAGTGTACTTCCTCTTGTCCAAAAAGAAGATCGACAAATGGCCCTCCAAAAAATTATTGACCTGGCTAACACCACAATTAAACTTGATCCGAACTACATTCACTCACAAACACTACTTTATAAAGCATTACTTCTACAGAACAAATATGCTGAAGCAAATGCTGTAGGTAAGAAAATTGTTTCACTTCTAAATACTGACAAAACGCTAACACCAGCAGAAAAAAGTAACTACAAAGATTTCTATAGTGGTGAAATAACAAGCGTGACTATTAATTCTGTAACAAAGGTTGGTACAAATGCGTCGACTACCCTCCCGATTACACCAAAGAAATAATATTCAAAATCATATATACAAACATGAAAATACATAAAATGTCACAAAAAACAAATATGAGAATTAAGAGGATATTGTCTTCTTTCGGTCTATTTGCTATCGCTACAGGCTTTATCTTTGCTACACCCAACCCTATTGTAAAAAATGAAATAACCTTAAATGCAATACGGAAGATTGAAGCACAGAACAAGGCATCATTGTTAACTTCACTTGCTAGCCCATCAATTGCTTACGCTCAAGATTATTATGGTGAGGACCCTAGTATGAATAACCCTGAAGATCCAAGTAACAATGAAGGTCAAAATAATGAACCTCCTGCAGACGTCTGGGGATGTATGGACTCATCAGCATTAAATTTTAACTCAGACGCAACATCGGACGATGGTAGCTGTGACTACAGTGCACACTGCTATGACGAAAATGCATTAAACTACCAAGCGAGTGAAGATTGTGTTTATCAACCAGAAGACGTATATGGATGTACCGACCCTACAGCCCCTAACTATGACTACAGTGCAACGGTAGATAACGGTAGTTGCCAATCATATGGATATATTTGTTGTGATGGAAACGCAACAAACTATGCCCCTCAAAATTCTAGAGGCGTCTATGATATTTGTGTACCTGAAACTTGTACTTTTGCCGACCCTATTTGTTGTGATGGAAACTGGGACACCTACGTACCTCCCTCAGCGAGAGGTCCAGAGCCTTACACGTGTGACTATGGGCCGACAGCATGTGGATGTACCGATTATCACACAAGTCAGTGTGATAATACTAATAGCGGGGATGCGTGTAATATAAATATTGTTTTTAGCGTAACAAAATCAGGTGTAGCAATTGCTGGAACAGCAAAGATACAGACTGTAGTATGTGCTACTGATGCTGAAAATACTTTACGCGGACAAGCAGTTGCTGGAGCAACCCCAGCCACCCCTCTCAATGTTCCACAAACAATTGATTCATTCTCATCATATACTGTAACTTCAAAAGATTATTGTCTCAATGTTTCAGGAGTTCAAGGCTCCCCTGCTGGCTATGATAGAAACGCTGAGGGTTTCTGTTGTGCAAATCCAGATGTTGTCGATACAACAACTGGAAACTCTTGTATAGCGAGCAGTGAAGCAACATGTGGTAGTGCCACAGCTTCTGGACCATATGAAACAGCTCCTATGAGTGATCTCTGTGCAGTTGGTGTCCCTGGTACAGTCTCAGAATCAGATACTAGTTATTCATGGGAGTGTTCTACAGGTTCATCAAACACAAGTTGTTCCGCAGGGCGTACATGCAACGGTGGGTCATGTGTTGTTTGTACAGATTATGACTGTGGTACAGATGATATGTGTGTAAACTATCAAGGACCTCAAGATAATTCTTACCTCTCTAATAACAACCTCTTCTCTGACAGCGCAAGATACTGCTGGAATAGCATAAGTGGAGCTTGTGGTACTTCGTATCCTGGGCCGGTACCAGTTGATGGTCCTACAACAAATCTTTGTATATCTCCATCAACTGTAAGTTCAGCACCTACGTTCAATACTACTACCCAAAAATGGGAGTGGACATGCCAAGACAGTAACAATAACCCTCTTTATACACCAAGTGTGTGTGATGCAAGTCCATGTACAGGTAGCGAGTGTACAACGGCAAGTAACAACCTTATTCAGACCTTCATAGCTCAACCTAGCATAGTGTCTGCTTCTGACAAATTCTGCAGTCTCTCATGGGTATCAAACATTGATGCAAATCCAGACGCAGATCAGCTTGACGTTTGTAAACTAAATAATAGTCCTACCTACTATGGGCGAGATATATACGATGATAATCCCACTTCAACAGGATTAGATGTTCCACCAGGATCTTACTCCCTAACATGCTCAGATAGTAACGGTAGTTCGCAAACAAAATCTGTAAAATGTATTGTTAAGCCAAACTATAAGGAGATTTAAGATCCCAGGTAAACAAGGTGAACTTAATGAGGTAAAATTTAGGGAGTTAATAAAAAACCTACACAGCGATGTGTAGGTTTTTTATTAGACCATTTTCACTTATTTGTTTACTATCGGTTCAATGATTACTCAAAAGTAATCTGTTCACCCAAACTTAGACCTTCTCTCTTTACTGTTCCCTCCTGAAATTCCAACACGTATTGAGAGTCTACTTGAGGACCAAAGGCTTTAGGATACGTGTCAGGCGCAACATTCTGCTCGATATATATAACCTTCTTATCTTTATCTAACCAAACCATATCAATCGGAAACAACATATCTTTCATCCAAAAAAAGTGCTTAGCTTCATTATCAAAAACAAAAAGCATTACTTCATTAGTGTCTATACCTTGGCGACTGCCTAAACCTTTTTGGCGCAATTCATCAGTGTTTGCTAAAAGAATTTTATAAGATGA
Source organism: Minisyncoccota bacterium (assembly GCA_021734945.1). Classification (GTDB taxonomy): domain Bacteria; phylum Patescibacteriota; class Minisyncoccia; order Phycocordibacterales; family CAIZLB01; genus VEQN01. Next base: position 35,633 of record JAIPIA010000003.1, read on the forward strand.
ACTCGCTATATTTAGTTTGGATGGATTATTCACCTGAGAATCAACTTGCGATTTTTGTGCAGTACCGATCTGAACATTTTGCAAACCTAAAGTAGTATTATTTTTTGCCCGTTCATATAGTTTGTACGAGGTAAAAGAAATAAACACAAGAAGGACAAAAAGTCCTCCATATATGTATTTTCTTTGGATATTCTTCATACTAAATCTTCTTCGCAATCTTTTCCACCTTCTGGAGGAAGGCTGTTTTTTCGTCTTCAGTTCTAAACATCTTTCTATCAAATAATTTGAAAGCTTTTACCTTGAGACCACAATACTGGAGAATACCGTGAATCCATATAGTTCGGAAAGGCATTGCAATAAGCCAATAGAGCCATCGTGGTCCGTCACATGTAATAAACACGGCAGCTGTCTTACCTGTGAGTAGTCCTACAGGTTTGCCATTTATATATCTAAATGCAAAGTGTGCAGCAAAATTTACATCAATAAAATTCTTCATAATTGCAGGAGGACTCACCCACCACATTGGATGAACAATAACGATATTGTCGGCAGCAGTAATCTTTGCCTGCATTGCTTCACGAGCAGGATCAGGATTACCCATATCAGCCTTTTCTTCATATCTAAGAAAATCCTGTTTAATATCTGTTTTATAAAGATCAAGAATCTCTACTGAAGATGTGTCAGCAATACCAAGAGCAAGGGCTTTAGCTTCTCTACCTTTTTTATATGCTTCGGCAATCTGGTGTGTAAATCCCTTTGAACTTGGATGAGCCGTAACGATAAGTGTATTCATAAAAAATTACTTGAGTGTTTTAAATAACCATACTCCAGCTATACCGCCGAGAATTGGACCAATAATGTAAGCAAGACCAAATGAACCTATACCAAATGCTACTGCTGGATTGATAACAGCATTTGAACCCAAAGCAGAGGCAAGAGTTGCACCGAGAGTGAGTGAACCACCTATAACAAAAGGTGCTTTTGATTCAGCTTTGTGTGAGTCATGAGCAAGAACAATAGATGCTATACCAAAAGTAAAGATAATTGCGCCTACAAATTCAGCAACCAGAGATGTCCATGAAAAAGCGTAATCAAGAGCAGGCATTTCTGCACTATGGAGTCTTACCAAAATAAGTGCAAGAGCGGCACCTGCAAACTGAGCGATAATATAAAATACGGCCTCTTTCCAGTGAATCTTTTTAATAGAAAGTAGACCTAGAGTAACAGCAGGGTTTATGTGTGAACCACTAATTGATCCAATAGTAGCTACGAATAATCCTAATGTAATACCAACTGTAAGTAATGTTACAAATCCTGAACCGTTTATAATAGAGCCTACAACTGCTAATGTTAGTACCGCTGTTCCAATAAATTCTGCAATGTATTTTTTCATATGAGATTATTATAGCATTTGAAAAAATAGTCGCCAAACGAGCAAAGTACACTAGGGTTGTGTGACTAATTTACTATTTTAATTCTAGATTAAGCAGGACTGCTTTGAGCTCTGAACCAAACGAATAATTACCTACTGATATCTTTTCTAAACTATTTTGTGTTGCATTTTTTATGAGCTTTGATACTGAACTCTTCGGAAGAACTCTGTGACATGGAATAACTATACAAAGTGGATTTGAACCTACAGCACTGGCAACTGCTCGAACAGCTTTTGGTTTCCCTACTCTTTTTGCTAAATCTTCGTACGAAATCACTTTTCCATATGGGACATTCAAGAGTTCTCTCCAAACGGACTTTTGTAAATCTGTACCAACAAGTTCACGCAGATCACTATGTAAGCCTATTTCAGACAAGCTAAATTTCTTTCTTTTCCCTTCTATATATTCAGCAAATTGTCTCTCCAGGTTTTTTAGACTTTCCAGGTTCGCTAGATTCGCTAGATTCGCTAGATTTTTGGGTGTTTTTTTATGAGACTTTTGCATGATATATTTAATATACCATATGGCAGATATACAGAATATTAAAATTGAACCAACTTGGAAAAGAGTCTTGCACAAAGAATTTGATAAAGACTACTTTCAGAATCTGTCTGCTTTTGTGAAAAAAGAGTATCAAAATGTTATCTCAAAGGGACAGGATTTTGCTGTATACCCAAAGTCTGATGAAATATTTCGAGCATTTGAAATGTGTCCGTTTGATAAGGTCAAAGTAGTAATCATTGGACAAGACCCTTATCATGGGACTACGCGGACTAGTGACGGAAAAAAAATTGGCCAAGCCAATGGTCTTTGCTTCGCAGTTGAATCTGGTGCAAATCCTCCGCCATCACTTAAAAATATCTTCAAGGAAATACAATCAGACATCGGACAAAGTGCTTGCACTAGTAACCTCAATTGCGATTTATCTCATTGGGCAAAACAAGGTGTTCTCCTACTAAACTCAACTTTGACAGTGCAAGCAGGATTACCAGGGTCTCACCAAAAGAAAGGTTGGGAAGAATTTACAGATGCGGTCATATACGAGTTATCCAATCGACGAGAGCATATTGTTTTTCTTTTATGGGGAAATTATGCAAAACAAAAAGGAGCACATATAGATAGGACTAAGCATCTCATACTTGAAACCACACACCCATCTCCATTCTCAGTACACAATGGCTTTTTTGGATGTAAGCATTTTAGCAAAACTAATACATATTTGCGTGAGCGTGGACTTGAAGAAATCGATTGGAGGTAACGAGAAATAATATAAACCTGTCGTGATTCGAGTAAGACTACTTATTCAAATAATACTTCCACAAAGATTTCATATCAGAGCGACTCAGCGTATCAAGTACTTCTGATTTTGGAATCCAGTTAAACTGGGCAATAGCAAGTTCTTCTTCTGAAACTGTATCTTGTTCTAAATCAGTGAGCTCGGCATAGACGAGGTGATAATGAGCGAGGCGATTCACTTTTTTCACGATGTGAAAAAATAATCCATGAGAAACATAGTCGAGTGGTTTTATTAATCCAATATTTTTAAAACCTGTTTCCTCATGTATTTCTTTTTGAACTGTCTGCTCAAGCGTATCCCCTTCTTCTATTCCTCCTGTCAAAAAACCATTCCAATTGTTTTTCCACTGTGCAATAAGATACAAATCATCAGTTGGATGTTTGATAATCACAGCGATAGGATCACGCTCTACTATAGGTAAGCCTTCTTGGTATGTATCTGCTCCACCACTCATGTTTATATCTATATCAGGATATTGAGCTTTGAGGTCTTCGGTTGTTGAGTTCTGATTTGAATTTGATGGATTCATGATGGATTCATTATTATTTGATAGTACTAAAATAAATATTTTCTTTATCTTTACACCATTGGATAATTCTATCCAAAAATTCTTTCGGGTAAAAAATAATTTCACCTAACTTTTCAATATCAACCCATTCAAAATCAATATGTGACTCTTTCGAGATGATACCAGCTGAATCTGGATCAAGATCTACAGTATAGAGCATATTATATTCATGATGAATTGGGTCTCCCCATTTATTCTCAAAAACTCCTATGAAATTTATATTTTTAATCCTTACCCCACACTCTTCCATCATCTCTCGTTTTAATGCGACTTCTGCATTTTCACCGAACTCAACATGACCGCCCGGCAGATAATAGTGACCTGCTTTAATTGCTTTACAGAAAAGGAGTTTATTATCTTTGAGGATAAATGCCCTCGAAATTATTTCAATCATAGTAAGGCTATATTAGCATACTTTAAATTTGACTTGAACTGCCTTCGTTTTTCAGTTTTTCTCTTTAAACAGTCTTCTCCTCCCCTTTCCAGCCTCAAGGTTTGTATATTTACGGAACTCACATCCTATACCTTCCCAATTCTCTGCAGATAATATTATTGGCTTGTTATCAAAAGTTAGGTATGCACTCATATTTAAGTTAGCAAGATTTTGGACAAGTATTGTTGGGTCTGTCTCAGCTTCAATTCTTTTCATAGTAGGTAAGGAACCTGGACCTACTGGAAAACGTTTGTATAGATCTATGTATTGAGGATATTGATATGCCACATCTATCAGAACCTCTGTCCAAAGAAATGATAAATTATATCCGAATATTGGAATGATTTTTTGTAGACCATCATAGACTGATTTTTTATCCCAACTTTCTATCTCCCTTGATACTCTTTTTATAATAGTAGGTAAATATTCAGCAATAAAAGTTTCCCTTGTTGGCGTTTTACTTTTCAATATAGTACTAATTGGAAATACATATGGAGTTCCAAAACGTGGACGAGGTGAATTCAAAAATGCATCTAAAAACTCTCTATTCTTTTGGCTATCAAATGAGAGTAATCCAACTTTTTCTATAGTTTCTGTACGAGCAACCATACGAAAATAGAACATATTCAAAATCCAACGAGGAAAATCTTCTCGCATGGGATTGAGTAATGTATGAAATTCTATTGTTTGTCTATCAAGCTCTCGAAATATGTTACAAAATCTATACTGTGCAAAAATAGGATCGGTGGTGTACTGCACAGTGGCGCCACCATTTTTTTTGTTCCATATAGACATCCGATCATGTGCAAACTCCACCATTTCTTTAATTGTCTTATTGCTTTGATACTTTCTAAGGTCTTCTACTTTGTGTGGTCTACTAGAGTCATGTATATGGAATCTCCAATGACGATATAGTTTTATTAATTTCTGAGGAAGTTCCATTGCTGGTATTTTAGCATGGGTAGAGAGACTTTTTTTAACTAATCAATATTTAGAACATAATACTTCCACTCAGTATCGGCACTATATTTAGAATAAAATTTCTGTGCATCGGCATTATCTCTCGATGTTCTCCATTCTATCCTGCAGTATTTTTCTACTTTTGCGTATTCTATCACCCAATCAAAAAGAGTCTTGCCAACTCCTCTACCCCTCTCAGATGGCACCACATAAAACTCTTCCACATATAACGTACGTTTAGCTTGTGTAGTTGAAAAACTATCAAGCGTAACAATAAGCGCAATCAATTCATCTTTATCAAAATATCCGAAAACAGAGTACGTGCATTTTTCGAAAGCACCCAGCAGTCTTTGCCTATGGTGTATATCAAACTGTGTATCATTTGCCTCTTCAAGGAGCTTGAAAAATTGTAGAAAATCTCCTTTTTCAATCTTTTTAATGTTCATTTTAATTTTTTAAATCTAGACATATTAAATTATAGTCTCGCTCCATAAATTTATGAAGACCTTTAAGGTCAAAGGGTTTATTATAGGATAATTGTATCAAAATAAAGAATATTATGTGTATTATACGAATTTGAGAAACACAGACCTAATATGTATCACTATCGCTTCTGCATTTTATAAAAAACATAACCCACTCCAATCTGCCACAGAATTACGACAACTGGTACAATTAGCAAAGCATTGTTATTTTCAAAAATCGCCTGATTAAGAATTTCCCAAAGAAAAATGACCCAGAATATATGAAGTACCCCAAATACATATTCATCTAAAGGATGATGGTCTACATAGACACCTGTTATCGTTTTGGGGTTAAAACGCCAAACCCAGACTTTGTCTGTCCTTCCGTGTTTTGTCGCCCACATGTCCCAAGCAATACCATAAATCACAATAATGAACGTGAACAATGATAACTTTAAAATATCAAGGCTTCCTTCAGAGGCAGAAAAAAGCACAATGACTGGTATAAAATAAATTGCAAAGAGTAATTTTAGATAAAGAAATTTCATTGTTTTGTATGAGGTCTTTCGATTAATGGAAAAATAACAAAGGCGAGTATAAGCGTGCCTATTAAAATCACACCCAAGCCACCATTACTAATATTTACACTTTTTACATATTCCCAAAGAGCTATAGGAAGAGGAACCCACACTAGTGGAAATAAAAATTCTTCTATAGGCAGGTTTGATATTTTTAAACCGAGAATATCATTACTGTTAAAATCCCATATCCATTTTCTAGAACTAGTACCCGACCCCTTTGTTGTTCCAAAATCAGTTGTCATAATGAATAAGCCTGAAACAACTGCAATGACGAAAGACAGCACTATTTTTTGCATCGGCATCTGACTCAAAAAGTATATCTCCGGCAATATAGCCAAGATAGTGAGACTGATGATATATCTGAAATGATGGTTTTTCATATTGTTATATTAAATATAACATTGTGGATTGAGAGGAACAATAACTATGAATTAAAAGATTTACCTTAACTAAGTTTCCTATTCAAACACAGCATCAATTATCCCTTCGACCCCACCTCCTTTGGTCTGGTTCGCTGACCAAAATCGTATCAGTCTACATCAGAACTTCAGTCCAGCTTTCTCATTCACGACTCATTACGCTCATTCTCAAAAATATGGGAGAATCTTTTCGAATCCCCCAAAGCCCTGCTTTCACCAACATGTGACGCTCGGATATTAGCTACGCCAATATCCTACGCCGTCACTGCGGAGAGAGGGGGATTCGAACCCCCGAGAGGATTGCTCCCCTGCTACCTTTCCAAGGTAGTACATTCGACCGCTCTGCCATCTCTCCATATATTTTTATATTACACCATGTAACAGCACTATCATTATTAAAGCAATAGATACCGCAATATGCCATAGTCCATGCCAAAAATCATCTCTTGTTTTATCTTCTTCACGGTATCTAATAAATAATGCACAACTAATAACTACCATTAACGCCATGCTATTCAAGTATGAAAATGAACTTGTAGCAAGTAGGAATAGTGATTGCAAAATAACAATATAAGAAATTCCTGAATCTATTACACTCCAGAATCTATTTTTATAAATATGAAATAAAGTACTTGATACAAATAATAATATAAAAAGGAGTGCTGTGACATACATCCCTAACAAAAAGGAAAAGTAAATTGGCGCAAAATAGAAGAAATTACTTAATACTGAAAATTTATTTATATGTTTCATTATTTTACAAAACTAACGCTTACCTACGATCACATTTACCACCCTCCACTTGATCCACCACCCCCAGAGCTTCCTCCACTGAAACCACTGAAGCCTCCACCACCTCCGTGACTACCGAATCCCCCACCACCATAAAACCAACCTCCGAAACCTCCACCCCCTGGACCTCCTTTTTTATAATTTTTAGAAACAATATAGTCGAAAATTAATCCAACAGCTGCATACCCAATAACATACACTAAGATAAATAATCCAGCACTAAATATTAGACCAAGAATAACACCTACTCCCCCTCCGAGAATTCCTCCAAACCACCAAGATTTTGAACGTCCGAGAATTGATCCTAGAATTGGAAAAATAAATCCAAAAAGGAAAAACAGGAATGTGAAAAAATTATCTGATGAAGAAAAAATTGTAGCTAAGAAGCCACGATTTAAACTAGAAGAGCTACCCGTCTGGGCAGCGTCAAGTCTTGAAGTATCGCCGTTGAGTAATCCAATGATTGTTTTGGTTGCATCAGTAATACCCGCACCATAATTTCCAGCGCGAAATGCTGGCTTCATTATGTTATTGATAATCTGCGAGCTCTGGAGATCTGTGAGAGAACCCTCAAGACCATATCCGACCTCAATACGAATCTTTTTTTCATCTACGGCCACAAGAATAAGTACTCCATTATTTTTTTCTTTTTGACCTATTCCCCATCCACGGAAAAGATTGTTTGCAAAATTTTCAACAGAGTCGCCATCGAGAGTTTTAATAGTTACAATAGCAATTTCATCTGAGTGTATACTTGTGCCATTTGAACCACTATTATTAGTATGTATCAGATTCTCCAAATCTGCTTTTTCTTGAGGATTCAATATACCTGCAAAATCACTCACATACCCTGTTGGTTTTATCTTAATCAACTGTGCAGAGGTTTCAGCTTCCACTCTTTGAACTCCACCGTTTAAACTTACAGGAAGCACTGGTGTAGCTAATACAAGCACCGATAAAACACCAATAGCACACATATATTGTGTGCTTATTGTTAGAATTTTTCTCAGAGAAAAAGTAGGTGCCATATTATTTTTTGTAACCAATTTGTACTACCAAACCAATAACTGTCTATACCCGAATACAACCTTAGTTAGTTAAATCAACTTTTGGATTTACCTGAGCTTCAGCAGTTACTTCAAAATACGCATGTTCAGCAAAACCAAACATACCTGCTATAAGTGATCGTGGGAAGAGCTTAATACTCTGATTGTATCCAAGAATAGTATCGTTATATGACTTTCGCTCTACACTGATTCGGTTTTCAGTTCCTTCGAGCTGCACCATAAGACTCTGTACATTCTCAGAAGATTTGAGAGTTGGATAATTTTCTACAACAGCCAAAAGTCGTCCGAGTGAACTTTCAACTTGACCTGCTGCTTTAGCTTTTGCATCATCTGTAACTGCTCCCGAATACTTAGTTCGTGCATCTGCAAGTGCTGTGAAAATTTCTTTCTCCTGGTTCATAACCCCTTTTACAGAAGAAACAAGATTTGGAATAAGATCAAAACGTCGCTGATACTGGTTTTCAACCTGAGCCCACTGACCTTTGATAGATTCGTTCTGTCGAACGAGTGAGTTATATGTACCTCCTACATAGAGAGCGATAAGTACAACTATTGCACCAACGATTATAAGTGTTTTTTTCATGCGATTTAGCGAAATCGTGTCGCGCAATGTCCGAACCTGATGGTTCGTGTCGAATCTTTTCCCTTTGAGATTCGACCTGCGCGTCCGTTTTCTTTTATATAATTAAATATTATTTATAAAGGTGTACTTAAACTTAATATAGTATACACTTTTGCTATGCGAAGATTATATCATATTACTAGGTGGAATTTTATTGGAATACTGGGAATTGTCAGCACTGTCATTATTGTGGTGTTTATGATTATTATCAATAAAAGCAACATCTATATTGATACAAATTCAAATTTTGCAAATACAGCTGAGTTTAATCAAAAACTTGAAGTACAAAAACCTAAAAATATTAAAATCCTCGTACTCGGCGACATGATGTTTGACAGAGGTGTGAGATCAAAAATAAATACATCAGGGTTTGCAGAAATATTCGGGCCAGCGACTACTACTTTTGCAGAATATGATTTAGTGGTTGCCAACCTTGAAGGACCTATTTCTACTTACAAATCTAAAACTATTTTGGATACCAACAAATCAATTCCTGGTTTCCAATTTACTTTTGCAACAGGCACAGCAAAAGCCCTCAAAGACGCAGGTATAGATATAGTGAGTCTAGCGAACAATCACACTGACAACTTCGGACAAAGTGGCTTACAACAAACTCGACAACTACTCGATGAAGCTGGCGTTAAATACTTTGGAAGTCCACAAAATATTGACCAAAATAATTCTGGGATTTCTACATCTACGTGTTTGCAAGCGCGAAATCTCGGCACTCAAGATGGTGTGACGAATGCAAACAATATTTGCGTTGGTTTTATAGGCTGGCACGAATTTGGATCAAAAAACCATCAAGAGATTCTAAAGGAAATCGCGCGGTTGCGTCCTTTAGTTGATTATCTCGTAGTCTTTCCACATTGGGGTGAAGAATACAAAAAGACGCCTCACATAGAACAGGTCAGGCTTGCTCGAGTCTGGACTGATGCTGGAGCAGATGCAGTTATTGGTGCACACCCACACGTCATACAACAGATTACAAGACGTACTACTGCAGATGGACGAATTGTACCCATCTTTTATTCACTGGGTAATTTTATCTTCGATCAATATTTTTCTTTTGATACGACACACGGAATTGGTGTTGAAATAGAGTTTCCAATACCAACTGTTGCTAATTCTAAGGACAGTACAACATCGACAATTTCTACCTCATCACGCGGAGTTGCACAATCTGCTACATACAAAATAATTAATTTTTCAAGTGTAGGTTCAAAAGTAAGTATTCCAGATGCATCATCTACAGACCGGATGATTAAAGACATTGAAACAGTTTCAGGTAAAAGTGTTTGGAGTTGGTTGAAGAGATAGATATAGAAACGTTTAACACGAGAAGTAAAAAAAACCTGCAGCAGTGACGCCGCAGGTTTGGATCCACTTATAGTGGACACTTTTTTTGAGAAATCGCTAGATAGCAACTTCGTAAGGACCTTTCTCCCAGGATCCGCGGTAGCTCGACGACCTTTGGATAACCAGTGGTAAAATTGATTTACCTCTTGATATTTTCCTTGGTGACTGCCAAACACATAGTACATTTTGAGAGGTCTCGAGAGACAGATGAAATCTGCGTCTTTGACTTCCTAGGGCGATTTTACGAACCCACTGTTCAGCTTTAAATTCTGAATCCAAGTTGATAACTGTCCCTTCATGGAACAGGAGCATGGCTTGCTGTCTTGGAGCGTTTGTCCTGATCCGCGTGATCGAGAAAACTTTCAATTTGAATTGACACTGTTCGAGTTGGTTGGACATCGAATCTTGTTCCTCCGAGGCTTCCTTTATAACACCACGTCATAAAATTGCCAGTCCCAGATAATAATAGGACTGGCAATATGTGTCAAATATTTCGAAAGACTAAAAATATGGAAAGATTCTCACATTATCTCACCTCCCACCCTACCTGAGCAGCTAAGACATCGGTTATCGATTTCATTGCACCACTCACTTCTTCTTCAGTAAGAGTTCGCTCTGTAGACTGAAATACAAGTCTATATGCATATGAAGTCTTTACAGGCTCCCCTTCTTTTCTTTTTGTGAATACATCAAACAAAGTTGTTTTAACTAAGAGCTTTTTCTGTTCATCATTAAGTGAACCTACTATCACATTTAAAACATCTGCGTCAGCGTGCCGTTCGCCTGGTACAAAGACCGCTATATCTCGCGCTGAAAATGGATACTGCGAAATTGGTTTAAATCTAAGTGATGGTTTTTCAGACCCTTCATTTCCAACCAAATGTGCAGATTCACAATAAGTTCCCATATCAGCGTCAGAAGATGTTTCTGTTTGAGAATCTATTAATCCATCAATATCAAACTCAACCACATATCCAGAACACGGAGTTTGAGCATCACCATTCAATTCAATAAATCGCATTTCAGGAACAGATGAAGCGCCGACTGTTTCTATAATATAATGTGCGATTGCAGAAAGTTCCGTCTTTGGGTCATGACCTTTTGGCTGTTTTGATCGAGCGATACCAAATGCCACAGTATGCTTCTCACAAAAACCAGCTGGAGATTTTTCATCTTGTACGCCGAAATTCATACCAAACACTTTTCCAATTTCAAACATACGTATTTCTTTAAGACCAAGTAAGTCAGCATTTTTTATATTTGAAAGAAACTTCTTTGAAAAACCATACGAAATAGAATCACGCATTCGAGAACGCTCAGAAGTAAGAGGATTTTGGACCTCCATAGTCCCCTCATCAGTTAGTGAATATGTATATACTTCAGAAAAACCAATATCCGCGAGAGTCTTTCGAATTACATTATGGTAATAATAATTTTTTAGAATAACTCTGTCTGATTCAGAGCTTGGTGTTACACCTTTCACTTTGTCATACCCATATATTCGTCCAATGTCATCAATAATATCTTCTGTAATAGTTATATCTCTTCGATATGGTGGAATGGCAATCAAAAACTCGACATCTGTTTTAGGTTCAGTATCTTTTGTTTCCAAATTTTCTGCATCGCTTGCGTCTACAACAAAACCACATCTAGTCAGAATCTGTTCAATTGTTTTTGAATCAATAGCCGTCCCGAGCCGTTCAACAATATCTTGTAACCAAACTGAAATATTTTTCTGTGGCTGAGGATTTGGATATATGTCAATCACCTGCCCAACTCGAACAGATGAATCAAGCTTCTTTATATATGAAGTAAGAAGTGATTCTGCAAGACCTGCTCTTTCTGGAGTAATAGCATTCTCAAAACGCTTTGATGCGTCTGTACGTACACCTGTCTTTTGAGCAGCCTTTCGTACAAGTACAGGATTAAAGCATGCCGCACTTGTCATTACGCGCTTAGTATTTGTATCAAGCTCTGCCTTCTTTCCACCCTTTATTCCCGCGATATCAAGAGGACCCTCATCATCTGCAATAACCATAATAGATGCATCCAGTTGAATGACTTTATTATCAAGTGTTGTCACTGTTTCACCCACTCGAGCTCGTCGAATAACAACGTCACCTTTAACTTTGTCTGCATCAAACACATGGAGAGGCTGACCTGTTTCCATCATAAAATAGTTTGTAAGATCAACAATTGCATTTATCGAACGCTGCCCTAGTACTTCAAGCTTGTTTTTGAGCCAATCCGGAGAACTCGCAACCGTAACATTTTCAATAACACGAGTTACATATCTCTCCGCAAGTGGAGCAATCTCTCCTTCAGTGTCACCTACTGCGTCACCTGTGGTTGAAACATTATCAATACTCTTATTTTCCTCAATGGAAACATTAAAAACATACTCCGTTTCTTCGACATCAAATTCTTCAACTTCAGGCACAACATATTCATATCCCAAAAGTGCACCAATTTCCTGTGCTATATACCTATGCGATAAACAATATGCCGCTCTGTCTGGCAAAACCTTTACATCAAGTACAGTGTCCTCTATAGAACCATCAATACTGTCAGCAGTCTTTGTGCGTTTTTCAACAGCCTCAATTTCAAAAACCCCCATCGTAATGATGTCTGCAAGTTTTTCCGGTTCAGGAAGTTTTTCTTTGAAATATGTTTGAAGCCAATTGTAAGATACGAGCATGTTTTTATTATTTCTAAAATTTCTATAAAGTTTGGATAAAATTTTCCTGACTATTCAATAAATTTTCTACATTCATATAAATTTCTATGAACTTAGAACTGATTTACAAGCCTCAGATCTCCACTATACAAATGTCGAATGTCATCGATACCATACTTGAGCATTACAAGTCGATCGAGACCCATTCCGAATGCAAATGCCTGCCACTCTTTTGGATCAAGACCAGCGTTTTGCAAAACCTCAGGATGAGTTAGACCTCCTCCAAGTATTTCAAGCCACTTATCTTTCCATCGCACATCTATCTCAACACCAGGTTCTACGAATGAAAAATAGCTTGGTCGAAAACGAATTTCCGCTTCAGGTCCAAAGAATTCTTTTGCAAAAAATTCAAGCGTACCTTTTAAATCTGCCATTGAAACTTTTTTTGCAACCATCATTCCCTCTATTTGAAAAAACTCTGCTTCATGAGTTGCATCAGTCGCTTCATTTCTAAAAACTTTTCCTGGAACAATAATTTTGAAAGGAGGTTTATGTGATTCTGTGTATCGAACCTGTACACCAGACGTATGAGTACGTGGAACAAGTCTTTCACCTTTTGAACCTACATCACGCATCCAAAAAGTATCCTGCATATCTCTTGATGGATGATCCTTTGGAGTACGAAGTGCATCAAAGTTATAAAACTCTGTTTCAATCTGAGGTCCCTCAGCAACAGCAAAACCCATTTTTGCAAAAATGTTTTGAATTTCTTGAATTACTTGTGTAATTGGATGGATATGACCCATCGGAACATCGCCTTTTAGGCTCTCTAGGGTATTTATTTCAGAATCATTAGACATGTCTCAAAGTATAGCTGAAAATTGAAAAAAGCCCAAAATACTGTATATTAGTACTTATACACGACATCCTGTGGCAACATATAGCCAAACCGCGACAACTAGAAAAATATCTCTATCCAACACACATTCACCCTAAATGGACCTCTTCTTCACCAGCTTTCTATATACATTCTTGTTTGTAGTCCTCTACTTTCAAGTCTTTTTGATTCTGACTTTATTGGAGAATAAAGAAAATCTCGACATAACTGGTGGCCATACTCTCGAAAGAAAACCAAGCGTTACTATAATTGTACCTATTTTCAATGAGGAAAAGACAGTAGTTAAGACAGTACTCTCCCTACTTGATCTCAATTATCCAAAAGACAAGCTTTTTGTGATGGTTGTAGATGACGGATCAAAAGACAATAGTTGGAATGTCGTACAGCAGTTCGCTGGTAACCCACAAGTACTTCTTCATAAGAAAGAAAATGGAGGAAAGTACACTGCGCTCAACTACGCTATTGAACATGCAACAAGTGAACTAATCGGATGTCTTGATGCTGACTCATTTGTAGACAGTGAAGCTCTTATTCATATGATGCCTTATTTTGATAATCCAGAAGTAGCAGCTGTTACTCCATCACTCAAGATTCAGGACCCTGATAGTATTTTAGGTATGGTTCAAAGTGCCGAATATTCTATGGGTGTATTTACGAGAAAGATCCTCGGACTACTTGATGCACAGTATGTAACGCCTGGGCCATTCTCAATTTTCCGAAGAGAAGTATTTAGCAAAGTCGGAATGTATAAGCATGCTCACAATACTGAAGATCTCGAGATGGCTCTACGACTACAGGATCATCACTACAAAATTACAAATGCTCACAAAGCGGTCGTGTACACAGTAGGACCTCGAACTCTCTACAAACTTTACAAGCAAAGAGTTCGATGGACAGGAGGATTTATTCAAAACACCATTGACTACAAGAAGATGATTTTGAATCCAAAGTATGGAAACCTCGGAGTGCTTATCCTTCCCCTTGCAATGTATAGTATCGCCGGATCAATGATTTTCTTGTGTTACAACGTATATACCTTTGCATCAAATATGATAAGAGAAATCGAACGACTTAACTTAGTTGGATTTAGTTGGGATTTCCACGCCTTCACCCTAGAATGGTATTTTTATAATCTACAAACAACGTTCTTCCTTGGGATATTTGCTATCGGGGTCGTCTTGTTTGCAATTTGGTATGGTAAAAAATTGACAGGCATCAAAGACAAGAACTCATTTGACTTCGTGTACTTCCTCCTTATATATTCACTTATATCACCTCTTTGGCTCGTCACCTCGGTGTATAATACGGTCATAAAAAGAGACGCAGCATGGAGATAAATTTGAATACAGTAGTCGCAATATAACCGCTACAAATTTACAAAAAAAATAAACTTATAAGCACAACTAACCAAAAAAATATGAGACAACCAATAGATAGAAACAAATACATTATTACATTCATTATCACAGCTATTATTTTTGCTGGTATGCTTTATGTAAACAACATCCTCGACCAAAAGCGTTTTGGTGATACTAAAGCTATTCAAGATCAGATTTCTCTCGACCTCCTCTCATCAGAGACCCAATTTAACCTACTCAAGGAGACATCATGCAAGAACGTAGATGGATCTATACTTTCCAAGGAACTCAATTCTCTCGCAACAAAACTAACCTATCTTGAAGCCAACGACTCCGGTAGCAAGAGCGCAGAACTTATTTATTTGAAAAAATACTACTCACTACTTGAAATCAAAGACTCATTGTTGATGAAGCAGCTCAGTCAAAAATGTAGTTCAAATCCAATTTCTGTCCTTTATTTCTATGGGGACAAAAAAGACTGCCCTGCATGTGAAGATATGAGCTATGTACTCACTCATCTTCGTGAGCAGTATCCCGAATTACGTATTTATTCATTTGATACAAACCTAAATCTTTCTGCAATTGATACTCTTAAATCAATATACAAAATAGATGAGAGAAAACTGCCCGCTATTGTATATAATGACGATTCTTATACTGGATTTAAATCAATTGAAGAGATGAAAAATATTATTCCTGATTTAAAAAAGTTAGACAAAATTCAAGAGGACAAGAAAGCAGCTGAAGCTAAGACAAAAACAAACGGAGACAAAGCTACTACTTCTGGAGGAGCGCTATAAACCTAAAGACAAACTGATAGATTTTAAGATTTTCCATTACTTATTTCTAGGTCATATCCTATGATATAATTTTGGAATGCAAATCTATTCTAAAAAATCAAAATCCTTATTATTTATACTTCCAGCGAGTATATTATGCGCGCTTATTTTTTGCGTAAAAACAAACCATTTGGATGCAGCCACTCTAAAGGTTTCTGATATACCTACTGCTTTTAATTTTTCAAAAAATTTGAAGCAGGGCGACTCAATAAATCCTGACGTCGCTTACCTACAGTTTATACTTGACCAAAGTGGAGATACTCAAGTAGCTGCCTCAGGACCAGGGTCTCTCGATGATATAACCAATTATTTTGGTTCAAAGACAAAGCTTGCCGTTATGAATTTTCAAGAAAAATTTAGAAATGACATCCTTACTCCAGCAAATATTCCTAAACCTACAGGTTTTGTAGGAGAAAGAACTCGTGCAAAGCTTAATCAGATTCTTGGTATTTTATTGAGCGGATCATACTCTGAATCAAATATCTTTGCTCCTCTACCTGACGCTGTTTCTTCTTCAGGCATCTCAAACCAATCAAATGCATATACATCAAACCTCTCAAACTCTACTGCGAGTGGAGTAGTTAACACATCTACTAGTTCGACTGTAAATCCAGCAAATTTACCGCTTATTAGTAGCTTTTCTACATTCAAAGCAATAAGTGGACAATTTATGAGTCTTTTTGGAGCACAGTTCCACCCAACAAAAAATACAGTTTATTTGGGTTCAGAGAATATTGGAGTATATCCATCGCTAGACAATGGAACTAAAATCACTTTTAAAGTGCCTCCTACGCTTGAGACAGGCTCATACGAGGCTGGTGTAGCAAACACATATGGAACAACGTCTACAGGCTACATGTATTTAAATGTGACTAAACCAGAGATCTCTTCTACTACTCCTATTATCAGCTTTACGCCTTCACTCACTACTATTTATCCAAACACATCAAAAAATCTTAATGACCTTGTGTTTCTGTATGGTGAGAATTTTTCATTTAACAACACTCTTGAAACAAATTTGGGTAATACTGTAGTTCGCTCTACTGACAGAAAAACTTTATCATTTTTGATTGGAGAGTTGCCGTACTATATGGATGCTTTTAAAAAATACAAAAACCAATCTATAAATGTATTGATCAAACTTCGAAATGAAAATGGTCTCAGTAAAGAGCAACTCGTACATGTAATTAACTTCCCTAATTCAGGTACACCTACTGTAAACACATCTCTCCAGGCAGCCCCTCCATCATTTGATACTTCAAGCACAACAGATGACGCCTACGAGACAGCCTACAGACGGCAGGCGGAGTCCACAGCAGCGACAAACAATTCTACAGCCTCTAGCAGTGGCAGTGGATCAGGTTCAAGTGGCGACTCAGGTGAAAGTAGTGGAAGCTCTCTAATGGGGGGAATGTCTGACCCCAGCTCAATGCTAGATAGTGCCAAACCTCCAGCTGATCCCCTCCTCGAACAACTAAGAGAAGTGAGTCCTGTACATAAATTCATAACTGATCCACTTGTAAAGGGCGGTAGTAACCCCTTAAGTAGCCTTACAGGAGGGGGCTCAAGTTCAGGTGGTGGTGCAGCACTTGGAGGTGCAGGTGGTGGAAGTGGAGGCTCATCAGGTGGAAGTAGCATGACAGATTTTGGGGGTACAATCACTCAAGCAACGGTTTGTACCTGTAGTATAGGTTTACCAACACTACTATCTATAAGAGATGTCCGAGGTAACACTATTCAAGCGATGTATCAGCCTGGTCTTTCTTCATTAAAAGAAAACTACAATATTTGGACTCCAAATGTAAGTACACTAGGTGGAATGTATTCTGGTGGACAGTCCTGTCAGGTTGGAGTAAGTCCGTACTGTAGCAGTCAAGGAACTGCTCAGTATACTATCGACTTCATCAGAGGAATTGGAACAAGTCTTGTGCCAGCAGGAAAATAAAATAGAAAATAGAGTCACAATAAAAAAACAGCACCGACTAGGATGCTGTTTTTTTATGTTTGGAGCCGCCTCCCAGATTCGAACTGGGGACCTACTGTTTACAAAACAGTTGCTCTACCAGCTGAGCTAAGGCGGCATATGTACTAACTGGTACCGAAGAGTTTATCAAAAATATTTCATCTTGTAAACGGCTTTTTTACTTGATTTTACAACGTACTTATTGTCCTACTTTAGTTAAGTTTTATAATAAATCTGAGCAAAATTAGAGTGAACCCTGCTTCTTGCTGTCTTCTATGTTTTTTAAGAAAAATGAAACTGATCCACGATTTTTAGGAATGTCCCTACCTGTAACTACATCACCTACTATAGAAAATTTGTGGCTCAATCTGTGAAAAACGTTCATTATGTGCTTTTCGAGTTCCACCATAGATCGACGTAAAGTATGTTTACTATTAATAGGGTGCACATGATAGAGCTTATCCTTACTACCCTGCCAAAACAGTCGGAGAGCATAATCTGCATTTGAAGAACCCACCTTAAGTAACGACTTACCTGTTTTAAGCTCTCTCTGCTTGTTTGCGAGTATTGAGACGAGACACACAAGTGAAGCAACGAGTATTGTTATTAGAGTGATCATATTTATATATTATACAACTAAGTGCATAAGTATGGGATTACTTATGCACTTAGTTAGTTATTACTTTCCTACTGCCATTCGCTTGAATCCTGCAACTTCAATTCTTTCACCAAATTTCTGGATAGCATTATCAAGTAGCTGCTGAATTGTAAGATCTGGATTCTTGATAAATGGCTGTTCAAGAAGGATTTTATCCTTAAAATAGGCTTCGAGTTTACCAGCAAGAATCTGTTCTTTTAGATTTTCTGGCTTGCCTTCTACTTCAGCCTGGAACACTTCCATTGCCTTAGTCTTTATAGCATCATTAATCTCATCTTTCTTGATAAAATCAGGATTTGTAGCTGAAACATGCATAGCTATGTCGTATGCGAGAGCTTTGAACTCAGCATTGTTCGACACGAAGTCAGTTTCTGAAACAAGTTCAACGAGAGCTCCTACAGCACCATTTGCATGAATGTATGCTGATACTGCACCTGCACCGAACTCTCGATCTCCTTTCTTTGCAGCAATCTCAGCACCTTTCTTTCGGAGAAGAATCATCGCCTTCTCTTCATCACCAGCTGCCTCTTCTAGAGCTTTTTTACACTGCATAACAGAGATACCTGTTTTTTCTCGTAATGCTTTTATTTGTTCCATTGAAATTTCTGATGCCATATATATTTTTTATTATTTGAATAGTATATCAAATTATTAAGACTAACTAAAGCAAAAAGCACCCATGAAAAGTGCTTTGAATTTGCTTATTTTACTTCAACTTTTGAATCTGTCTTGAGTGAAGCTTGGAGTTTTTTACCTTCTGCATACGCTGCTGAAATCTTGTCTGAAATAAATGCAACACTATCAATAGATGCATCATTTGCAACAACAGGATATGTAATGTTTGATACGTCACAATCTGATCCAGCGAGAGCTACGATTGGGATGTTTCTCTGAACCGCCTCAGCTACTGCGATATGTTCCTTCTTTGGGTCTACTATGAAAATAGCACCAGGAATATGATTCATAGAAGTGATACCACCAAAAAGATCATTTAGCTTTTCGATATCTCGATCAATCATAAGTCGCTCCTTCTTTGTGTATTTTGTAAGTTCGTTCTTTTCTTTTTTAGATGTAAGGTCAAGAAGTTTCTCTACTCGTTTTCGAATAACTTCAAAGTTTGTGAAAGTACCACCAATCCATCGTCCTGCAACGTAAGGCTGCGCGATCCGGTCTGCTGCTTCTTTTACAGCCTGTCGAGCCTCACTCTTACTACCAATAAATACTACCTGCTTTCCAGAAGCTGCAATCTTTTTTACGAATTCGATAGCTGCTTCAAGCTGTGCTGAAGTTTTTTCGAGATCGAAGATTTCGATACGGTTTTTAACACCGAAAATAAATGGCTTAGTTGTTGGATGTCGTCGTGATTTTATAAAACCATAGTGAGCGCCTACTTTGAACATAGCCTCAACCAATGGGGATTTGTTTTGTGTATCTTTTTCTGTGGTAACTTTCATATGTGAATACGATACTATCACAGGAGAGGTCCTCTTGCAACACTCAGAAGGGGCTCAAAAGTGGCCTATTTCTGGTTTACTGATATACAAACCGAGGACCCAACTGGAGTGTCTACATCAGAGTAGAGGGTCTGAAATAGCCCTGAATCAGAAGCTTGCGTTGTAGGGGTAAAGTAAATAACATAATCCTGATTACTATTTGTATCACCACACCAT
Organism: Minisyncoccota bacterium; assembly: GCA_021734945.1. Taxonomy (GTDB): domain Bacteria; phylum Patescibacteriota; class Minisyncoccia; order Phycocordibacterales; family CAIZLB01; genus VEQN01. Next base: position 55,691 of record JAIPIA010000003.1, read on the forward strand.
AGCCGTAGAGACGAAACACCTGTCGAATTTAGATAATAGTAAACATGACCTATACCTCCAATCACTGAAGGCGATTCACTAGGGCTCTGTTTTATATAGCCTGATAATGGACCATCACTGTTGATAAGGGTTGAGATGTTGGTCGCAGCTTCAGGTGTACCAGGGTACTGACCACTATGTGACTGTCTATAAAGCTCTAGGGCATTAGAAACGGACCTATAATCACCCAAAATTCTTGCAATCTCCCCTCTTGTTCTTGATACTCCGAGTGCAGTAATAACTATAGATGAAAGTAACCCAATAATCGCAATAACTACGATAAGCTCAATCAATGTAAAACCTTTGGTATCAGTCTTTATTTTATGTTTAGTCTTATATAGTTTATTAAATATATTCATAGTATTTAAAATTACTGTTTATTGTTTCTATACGGCAAACTACTAATATAAGCATCTCTTTCATCTTCTGGTATCAATCTCATCCGAACCTCTGTCAAATCTTCAAAATAAACAACGTCTTTCGTCTGTGGTGGATTTAAAAATTTTGGAAGCATAAAAGAAGCAGCGATACACACCAAAGCAAAAAATAACATCATTATTTGATTCAATAGAGAAGATTTCTCCTGCACTTTTTTCTCATACTGCGCAGCTTGAGTATTCTCGGTATTAAAACTAACATTTTCTTCTTCAAATTCGACTGCCATATTAATTTACATAATAACACATTAAATACTCAGAAATGAAATACTTTCAAAACCTAATGTGGATTATTCATCATCCTCTGCACTACCAACACCACCAGAAGCCTCAGCCGCGAGCAATGCATCTATAATAGGCTGTATATAACCCTCCATAATACCTCCCTTACCTTCTATATTGTGCCAGGACTGCTTTATACGATGATCTGTAATACGATCCTGTGGAAAGTTATATGTACGGATTTTTTCAGATCTATCACCTGTCCCAATCTGATCTTTTCTATTTTTAGCAAATTTACTTTCATCCTCTTCAATCTTTTTTTGCTCAAGTTTTGCAAGCAAAATCTGCATAGCTCGCTCACGGTTTTTAAGCTGACTTCTCTCTGATGTACATCGTACATCTATGCCTGTAGGCTTGTGTATTAACCGTACGGCTGTTTCTACCTTGTTTACGTTCTGACCTCCAGCTCCTCCTGAACGTGAAAGCTCCATTTCGATTTCTCCAGGAGGTACTTCAAAGTTAATCTTCTTTCTCATAGGTAAAATGGCAATAGAGGCCGTAGATGTATGAATCCGCCCAGACTTCTCAGTTGCAGGAATTCGTTGAACTCGATGGATTCCCATTTCATATTTGAAATACTTATATATTTCTGGACCTCGCATTTCATAAGATGCTTGCTTGAAACCTCCAATAGAGGTCTCTGACGAATCTACTAGCCGTGAACTCCAACCTTTTGATTCAGTGTACCTCTGATACATAGTTGCAAGCTGACTAGCAAAAAGTGCAGCTTCATCCCCTCCTGCCCCAGCTCGAACCTCAAGAATAATCTCAGAAGGATATTGATCCGCTTCCTCTTCTTCTTTTACGATATCAGCCATTTTGTCCACCATTCCTTTTATTTGCTGATCAAGAAGCGACATTTCTTCTTTAGCCATTTCTGCCATAGATGCATCATAATCTGGTGAGTCTGAATCTAACAACATCAAAGAAACCTCTTCTTTTTGTTTTAAGAGACGTTCATATTCATATGCAAAAAAACTTGTCTTGTGATTTTGTTTTAAATCTGCTAGTGGTTGTGGGAGTTCCATTTGATTTAGGTTTATTGTCGCATATTTTAGCAAAAGAAAAAACCGCTAACCCCATGAGAGGTTCTAGCGATTTCTTCCAGAAACACTATTTCTTTGCTTTTGCTGCTTTTGCTCCGGCCGCTGCCTTTCGAGTGTTGAACTTGTCTACTCGTCCTGCTGAGTCTAGAACCTTTTCAGCACCTGTATAAAATGGGTGACATCTTGCACAGATTTCTACCTGTACTGACTCTTTTGTTGAGCCCATAGTATAAGTAGCTCCACATGCACATGTGAATACTGCGTTTGGATAATATGTAGGGTGAATATCTGCTTTCATGAGGGCTACTATACCGTATTTTGATTTTTAAGGCAAGAACCTAATTTCCACTCAAAATATCAATATTTGTCTGGATAGCCTGAACTCTAGCCATGACCTGATTTCCATAAGAATTGCCTGTACCAGCACTACATGAACGGCCAGAATAATATCTACAAGCAGCATTTTTTTCATCTGTGAAAGCCTGTGAAGAGGCGCCCAGATCTGCCAAATAGAAGCCTGAGGCCATGAATGCGTCTTGAGGATTCCAAGGGTCTGAAGCTGGTTTACCAAGAGCTCGGGCAATTTTACTCTGGAATAATTTCCACGTAGACGGAATGAACTGTGCGGGACCCATTGCTCCGCCATATCCAATGTTTAGTGGACAAGAAACTACAGTTTTGTAAGGATCTCTTCCTAGTGCAGAAGTAATATCTAAGAAAGGCTGAACATCACGACTTGCCTTCATAAGGTTCGATACTGCAACACCACTATTCTTTTTAATACCTGCTCCTGTTGCAGGATCTGTAAGATAACATTGTCCGACATTTGCTCCGAGATTACTTTCTTGTTGAATAATAGCCAATATAAATGCTGCTCGAGTACCTGTAATTGCACTCGCTGCTTTTGCATACGTAACAGCATCCCCAAACTTAATTGCTTCTACGTCTCGAAGCTTAAAAAGTTGATTTCTAATTTCTGCTGCTTTTTTGGTGTTATTGGCAATAACTGTCTTGTAATTTTGTTGCTGGTTTTTATTAAGAGCTAGTAAACTCTTCTTTTGTGTCTCTGCTCGTTCAATAACAGACTTTTCATTTTCAATACTCACTTTGGTATCAATTTCTTCACTTCGCTTAGTGTCAAGATCTTTTTTTACATTCTCATTTTCACTCTTGGCGTTTTTAATATCATACAAATGAGTCTGAAGAGATTGCTTAATTGATGCAAAAGAATCAAGATCAATAAAAAACTCAGAGATATTTTGAGTACTCAGCATAGCTTCGGCATAAGAAAAGTTATCTATTTCTCGAGTTCGTTGAATTATTTGTTGAAGTGAATCTCTACCGTTATTAATACGAGTACTTAACGCTGTAATAGTATTTGATTTAACAGTTATATCTTTACCTAATTTATTTATTGAAAGTTCTTTCGCTTTTATTTTTAATTGAGCTTGTTTTATCTTTGCATTTAAAACATCAATTTCGTGTTGATATTGTTTACCTTCGACGGCGGTACTATTGAGAATAGTTTGTTGCTGTTTAATCTGATTCTCAATATCAGCAAGTTGAGCTCGAAGGACAGCTTCTTGCTCAGGAGTGAGATCCGTAGATTGAGCTTCAGCTATCTGTACAGACCAAAAATTATTCCCACTGATATTACCAATAGTAGAAACTACTATTGGTAGACAAAATACAGAAGCAAAAAACAAGCAAAATTTAATAACCAGAGAGAAAGGAACTGACTTTTTTAACATGAATTACATTATAACCAATTTATCCACCTTTTAAAAGAAAACCTCTGTAAAAAATATGAAGAAAATAAAGAGAGCAAAGAAAAACCACCAAACGGTGGTTTTTCTTTGCAACATTATGAAACTTAAGTTTTATAAGTATACAATCTCCAATATTATTCTGCTGGGATTTCCTCTTCTTCTTTCTTACCTTTCTTTTCTGAAATTTCAATCGCTGACATATCGATAGGTGCTGATTCTTCTTCAACTTCTTCTTTTGGAGCTGATACAAGAGCAACAACTTCTTCTCCATCGATCTCAGCAGTAACTCCAGATGGAAGTTTAATGTCTGAAACCTTAATTTGAGCATCGAAATCTACAAGAGACGATATATCTACCTCAATAGCATGTGGAAGATCTTTTGGCATAGCTTCGATCTCAAGCTCGTGAATAACTTTAATAAGTACACCTCCGAGAGTTTTTACAGCAGCTGATTCACCAATAAATTCGAGAGGAACGGCAACTTGTACCTTTTTACCTTTTTCGATAACGTAGAAATCAACATGAGTAACAGTATCTTTTACAGGATCTTTTGAAATGTCGTGAATAAGAGCGTCATGTTCCTCATCTAAACCTACAAGTGTAACAACACTAGACTCACCAGCTTGACGCCACACCTTGATAAATTCTGGACCATTTACAGTAATAGGAGTAGACGCTGCCTTTGGACCGTAAAATACAGCCGGGATGTTACCTGCTGCTCGGACAACTGATGCGTCCTCTGTTCGCTTTTGTATAGTTAATTTCATAGTCCCCTGATTATATATATATTTTATAAAAAGGCAAATATCATGGAAGGATTAAATACCCTACCTTTCACATTAATATGAGTATGAGTCGCTTGAATTAAGGTCACCTTCGCCGTTTGTTACGCCTAATACGATATCTGCAACAGTGGCAGAATCACACTGATTTGCTCCACCATCTGAGAATAATGGAAAGGGTGTTCCAGCAACAGTAACATTGTCTGCACAGATTTGTTTAAGAGAATCTAGATCCGTCTTACCTACAACTACTCCCGCCTGTTTATTTATTCCACCGCTATATGTCTCTGTTACTAAAGACCCATACGCAGTAGCCATCGTTCCATCTAAAGATGCAAAATATTTATAGCACACCTGCCCTCTGTCATCTAATGGGTGCCTCGGCATTTTCCCAATATATTTAGGAACAAGAACTGTTTCCAAATTATCAAAATACTGACAATTCAAATTTGAACTTGTATCAGCAAAAGCATAACGCACAAAAAGGTTACTCAAAAAAGAAGTAAACCTCTCTGTATTTGATTGAGTATTGTTGTTAGAGGCATTATGAGCTCCATTCACTGCTAACATACTAGTTATTGGATATAAATAATTATTGTCAGTAGCATACAATTCGAGGGCGTTTCTGACTTGATTCATATCACTCTTGACTTGCGCATCGTAGGTTCGTTTTTTTGCAGAACCTAAAGAAGATAAGACAACTGACGCCAAAAGTGCAATAATCGCAATAACTACAAGAAGTTCAATCAATGTAAAACCTTTTGAATTCTTATTTCTTTTTATTTTTTGTATATATAAATGACTCATTATTCTAAGTTTGTTATATGTATAGTACGAATAGATGGATCCTGACTTGATAAAATAGTGAGGAGTAAAGCGACACATATAATAATAATTATTGCGATTATAAGCATTTTATTTGCCTGTTGATCATTTTTAGCAATACCCATTTTTAAAAGAAAGTTGACCAAAAAAGGTTTCTTTGGTTCTTCAAATTTTCTAAGGCTCTTATCGAGACCATTTGTATTATTAAATGATGTATATTCGCTCATAAATTATATTATTTAATCTTATTCATAATTCGAAGCTTTTCCTCAACAACTTTCTCGACAGCTTCTACTGAACTAGCTAGAAACTTATAAGGAGCAACTTCATTTGGATTTTGTGCTAGAGAATCTCGGAGAGCATCTCTATATGCAACTCGAAGCTCTGTATTGTAATGAACCATAGAGATACCCGCTTCTACAGCTGCTGCAAGTTCTGTGTTACCAATGCCAGAAGCACCATGTAGAACAAGAGGGGCGTCTGTGCTCGCTGCGATTTCAGCAATACGCGCAATATTAAGTTTTGGTTGAGCATTTTTAACGATTCCGTGAATATTTCCTACTGCAGGAGCAAGTAAATCTATACCAGTCTCTCTCACAAAAGTTGAAGCATCTTCTGCTGTAGTCAAAGCAGATAATGCAATGTTTCCATTTTCATCTAAAGGAATTTCCGTTGGTACACCATCGAGTACCTTTGAAGATTTTCCAATATAACCAATCTCTGCTTCTACCAAGACTTCCGTAGGAAATCCTAATGAATTTTTTCCTGTTACATCCACATCCAAACCATTTGCACGTTTTTCATTAACTTCTTTTGCGTACTGTACCGCTTGTCTCGTAAAATCAATATTTGCTTGGATATCAGTACCTGCATGATCAGTAATGACCATGTCGAACCCAGCATCAATAGCCTCTTTTACTCTTTCAAAACTATATGTGTGGTCAGCATTAAGAAAGATTGGATGATTTAATTTTTGTCGAAGAGAACGAACAAGTGCAGAGACCTGACTTACTCCAATAAAATCTCTCTCTCCCTCTGACACTCCAATAACTACAGGCACATTTAGTTTTCGTGCCGCCTTTACTATTCCATTTAGAGCTTCTACGTTTGAAATATTAAAATGTCCGATTGCAGCGCCGTTTTCTCTGGCTTCCTGAATATATTGTCGTAGTGTTTTCATATGCAAATAGTACCATAAAGATACTCACAATATCTACATAATATTACACAGGAAGTAGTATTAAATTAATCAAAACTGTGCAAAACATATCGTCAACTCTCTATATCTACTATGTTATACTCAATAACATATGTTTACATTCAAAAAGAAAAACACACCGGCAAATCCTGAGTTTATAGCTATAGGTGATTTAGTAATTGATGCTTTTATAAAACTTAAAGACGCGCACGAAATACCAAATGCTAGCAGTGGTGGCATGGAACTTTGTATGGTATTTGGAACCAAACTTCCTTTTGAATTTGCTGAAGAGGTTGTAGCTGTGGGAAACAGCGCGAACGCAGCAGTATCAGCGGCTAGACTTGGGCTTTCTACAGGACTCGTTGCGCATGTCGGAGATGATGAAAATGGACAAAAATGTATCAAAAAACTTGAGCAAGAAAAAGTTTCGACAAAATTTGTAGGTGTACACAAAGGTTTAATTACAAATTATCACTATGTGCTTTGGTATGGAACTGAAAGAACAATCCTCATTAAGCACGAAGACTTCCCTCTTACACTTCCCGAAATAGCAGGTACTAAGTGGCTGTACCTCAGTTCCCTAAGTGAACACTCTCTACCGTTTCATAAGGAATTGATGGAATATTTAAATAAGCACCCTGAAATAAAAGTAATATTCCAACCAGGAACATATCAAATAAAATTTGGAGCAACAGCTCTTGCAGATATTTATAAACATTCAGAACTTTTCTTCTGTAACTTAGAAGAAGCACAAATCATTCTGAAAGAAAGCATGGGTGAAGCTATACATGGAGCTGACGGTAAACCAACTCGGGACATAAAAGTACTACTCAATGGAATTCGAGCACTCGGACCAAAGCTCCCTGTCATCACTGACGGCCCACAAGGTGCATATACATATATAGTAGGTACTGATGGAGTCGAATACATTGGACATCTCTCAATATATCCAGATATTGCGCCACCTATCGAACGAACTGGTGCCGGAGATGCATTTGCTTCAACATTTAGTACAGCTATTGCCCTTGGTCTAAGTGTCGAGGATGCACTCAAATGGGGTTCAGTGAACTCAATGAATGTTTGCCAACACGTAGGCGCTCAAGCAGGATTACTTTCCCGAGAAATGATTCTAGAGTATATAAAGAAAGCACCAAGTGATTGGAAACTAGAAAAAATCGCATAGTCTACTAAATTAAAGGAAAATAAAAAATTGATAAATTTAAATTTATAATTGCACTAAATCGTATGACCCAAATTCCACAAACATCAGAAAATACATCTAGTGAATCATTAAAAGCATTAGCAGAGCTCGTAGAAATACTTCACCGTGAAGACATTGAATTTACAGATGACATGGACTTGCGTAATGAAAGTTCGAGAGACGCTAGTATTTTTACAAAGACACCGCAGATTATTATTTATCCAAGAAATTCTAGCGAAATAGGTACGGTTGTTAGGTCTATTTCAAAACCTCTTTCACTTTCAACAAGAGCTGGAGGTACATGCATGACAGGAGCACCACTCACTGACAGCGTCCTACTGAACCTCACAAAACATATGGGGTATATAGAGGTTGATCCAAAAGCAAAAATTGCAATTGTAGAGATGGGAGCAATGTACAAGGATATAGAAACTAAAACTATGATAGACAACCTTTATCTTGCTTCTTATCCATCATCTAGAGAATTTTGTGGAATAGGTGGAATGATTGGAAACAATGCATCAGGCGAAAAGAGTCTTCGATACGGTGCTACTATTGATAATGTAATAAGTATTAAAGCGGTACTTCGTGATGGCTTCGAATATGAATTTGAGGAATTAAGTGAGAATGATTTTTTGAAAAAAACAAAATCTGAAGGATTTGAAGGAGAAATATATGCGTCTGTGTATGAAAGTATTTTGAAACACAAAAAAGCACTTGGTGATTTACAAGAAAAACATCCGGTTAAAAAATGTGCTTCTGGATATAGAATTGATAGAGTTATTTCGGTACACAAAAAACAAGATGGAACTATTGAACATAGATACAATCTTGCTCCCCTTTTTGTAGGGAGTCAATCCACACTCGGAATCATTACAGAAGCAAAGATAAAGCTCACACGAAAGCAAGAACACAGAAAAATGATTTTTATGGGAGTAAAAGAATTATCTGAATTACCTATTATTCTAAAGACGATTTTAAGTCACGACCCAGAAAGTGTAGAAACTTTTGACATACACACATTTGAGAGAGCTAAGACATTTCACCCTGAAGACACAAACCGTATTGAAAACTTGATTAATGAAGGTATAGCTAAACTTACAAATAGCCCTTCACCCAAAAATGAATCAATTAAAAAATTTGGATACACTCTATTTGTAATTGCAGAATTTGCTGGAGATATACAAGAGGTTGTATTTGAACAAGCTAAGGATACTGCAAAAGAATTAAATGCACTCCATGATTTACACGTCTTCAATATAGACCACGACGATACAGAAGCATACAATAGTATTTGGAACATCCGACGAACAAGTTTCGGCGTAATGCGTGATTTCAAGGACGGCACAAAACATGCAGTACCTTGCATTGAAGACGTGATTGTTCCTACATCAAAATTTGATGTTTTTATCCCTAAACTCATCAAAATATTGGAAGACCAAAATATTTTCTATGGATTTCATGGACATATCGGTGACGGATCTTTACGGATTATTCCTGTATTTGATCTTGCTGATTCTGAAGTAGTAGCAAAGATTGATACACTTTGTAGAAGTGTTTTTGAGCTTATAAAAGGTCTTGGAGGAAATATGAGCGCCGATCACAGCGACGGAATTATTCGTACTCCGTACTTGAAAGAATTTTATGGCGACGAAATTTACAATATTTTCGTTCAAATAAAAAATACGTTTGACCCTGAACATATTTTTAATCCTGGTAAAAAAATAGGAGGCACAGTTGAAGATATCAAGAAAAATATAATTGAGGTTTAGGTCCGAGAATAGTTTTTTAGTTGTACCTCGTGACACTTTGAAACCTTTAGCCTTTTCTCTTCAGTACCTTGGCTACCGCTTCACGTATATGCTCCTCCCCCATTCCATAATGTTTTATGAGTTCTGCAGGTGTACCTGATTGCCCAAACTTATTTTCGACACCAACAAATTCCATGTGAGTTGGGAAATTTTTTGATAGATATTCAGCTACAGTACTCCCCATTCCACCAGCCACCTGATGCTCTTCGACTGTCACGAGAGCTCTGGTTTCTTTTGCAAGAGTCAGAACAGCATTCTCATCGAGAGGCTTGATAGTAGCAAGGTTCATTACTTTTACAGCAATACCTTTTTCTTCGTACTCATGAGCAATCTTTAGAGCTTGATATACCAATTGTCCACAAGCAATGATTCCTACATCATGACGAATATCGTGAGTTTCAGTATCAAGCTTGAATGTTACCGTATTTGATCCACCATTTGTTTTTGACTTCATCGTAATAAATCGAGATTCGTCGAGTTCAAAAAAGATCTGCGCTTTACCAATTTCAAAAGGTGTTTCTTCTGTTGTAATAACCGGTGACTTCTCACGTGCAAGACGTAAATACACTGGAGTATCAGTACCTCCGCCTTGCCCTCCCTCTTGCTTACCCTCGGCGACACTTCGTGCTACTGCTTGAGTTGCCTTTCTTGCTTCTATTGCATCGCAAGGAACTATAACTGTCATATTTGGGATAACACGAGTAATAGCAATATCCTCTATTGCTTGGTGAGTTCCACCATCTGGCCCAACAGATATACCGGCATGTGATCCAGCAATGATAACTTTTTGATCGTTGTAACAAATAGTTGTACGAATCTGTTCCCAATTTCGCCCAGGACTAAACATTGCATATGAGGTAATAAAAGGAAGCTTCCCCATTGCTGCCATACCAGAAGCAACTGACGCCATATTTTGTTCTGCAATACCTATTTCCAAAAAACGCTCTGGAAACTTTTTCTTAAATTCACCCATCTTTGTAGAATCAGTAAGATCAGCGCACAAACCTACAATATTTTTATTTTTCTCTGCGGCATCAATAATACCCTGGCCAAATCCATCACGAATAGCCTTCTGTTCTACGTCTGTATCAAATATTTTTGGGTTAAGTATATTTTGCATGTGATTTAAAAAATTATCTGAGACATCTAGATTTGAGGTGAATTGACTCGTGAGTTCACAGGCAACTCCGCACGTAGATCAGATAGTGCGACCTCAACTTGTTTTGCTTTTTCTGGTGCACCAGCTATATCTGAAATGCCCGGTGGTGTACCATGCCATTCAAAACGATGCTCCATATATGAGACGCCTTTTCCAGGAATAGTATGTGCAAGTATAACTGAAGGTTTTTCAAACATCGCTTGGGCTTCACGCACAGCACCAACAATTGCTCGCATATCATGACCGTCTATTTGAAGAACATGCCAGCCGAATGATTTCCATTTATCATACAATGGAGATAAAGGCATAATATCTTCGGTAAATCCATCAATCTGAATGTGATTTCTATCAACAATAGCAATAAGATTTCCAAGTTTTTCTTTGCCAGCAAGCATCATCGCCTCCCAATTTTGTCCCTCATTGAGCTCACCATCTCCGAGCATACAATATATAAATCGTGGAGTTACCTTTCCATAATCCATCCTATCTGCAATAGCCATACCAACAGCTTGTGAAAGCCCTGAGCCAAGAGGACCTGAACTTGTTTCAAGTGATGGCAGAAATTCTCGATGTGGATGGCCTTGAAGTCGTGAGCCAAATTTTCGCAGTGTAAGGAGTTCTGACACAGGAAAATATCCTGAGTGGGCCATAGCCGAATATAACACTGGACAAATATGTCCATTAGACAAAACTAGTCGATCACGTTCTGGCCAATCAGGCCGCGCCGGATCGTGTTTTAAAATATTAAAATAGAGCGCTGTAAAAATATCTGCCATACCAAGTGGTCCACCAGTATGACCGGACTTTGCTTCTGCAAGCATTTCTATAATACTCACTCGAACATTACGAGCGTTATCTTCGAGCATCTTAACTTGTTCATCTGTAAGAAACATATACATGTAGTATAACAGATGTGTGCGAGAAATTATTTCGTATTATCCACGCCTTACTTATTAAACATATCTGAGAATTGCACAATACTGTCTTTTAAAGAATCAACTTCAAACAATGCTGAACCGATCACTAATCGATCCGCACCTACATCAATCAATTTCTGAGCAGTGTTCATATTTACAGAACCGTCAACAGCAATGAACATGTATGGATACAACTCTTTTATTTTTTTAATATGATCAAGAACCTTTTCATCAAAAGCTTGTCGTTGGTATCCCACCTGATCAATACCCATACATTGCACCCAGTTAACAAATTTTGAACTAGAACCTACATTTGAATTACCCTGTAGAGCATGTTCTACTCCATCAATATATTTTGCTAATTTTTCGTAAGAAGAATTCATAGCAAAACCTACAACCATTTCTACGCCCTTCTCATCTATATTCTTTGCCAAGTTAACAAATGCATCAAACTCAATACTGTCTATGTGAATAACAAGTCGCATAGCACCTGCAGCAATCCATCGGTCTACTTCGAAGACAGGATCTTTCACCATAAGATCTATTTCAAAACTTAATTCATCCCAATAAGGCATTGGCTCATCCTGTCGAACTATACTTGCAAAAATGCCCTTTTCGTCGTTGACGAATGGCCAAGTAGTATTTGGAGCATACATGCCGTCGACGACGTCTATTTGTACCCAATCAACAACTGAAGATATTTTTTGCAATTTTGAGACAAGATCCTTGTAGTCTTTTGTCAAAATTGCTGGAGTGACGTGAGTAGCAAGGACTGAACGTGCTTGATGGTATTCTCTATTCATACAGTGTTTCGTTTTTGTTATGTTCAATAATATCTATTTCGTGAATTCTCCGAACATGTCGCTCATCTCCAGAAAAAGGAATGTTAAGCCACTCAAGAACTAATTCTAGTGCTTGATCATGCGCAAGAAATCGTGCCCCAAGCGACAACACATTTGAATTGTTGTGTTCTCGACTGAGTCTGATTATCTCGAAAGCGGAGTCTCCACCATAACATATTGCACATCTCACATGTGGATATTTATTGGCCACTATTGCTTCGCCAGTCCCTGAACCACCTATAACTATAGCCCTAGTTTCATTTTTTTGAGCGAGAGTATCTAAGTTGTCACTGTGAGGATCTGCACTCAGATTAAAAGAGTCTTCGTGCTGAGCAATATATACTGCCTCTGCTTCGGAAACAGCACGTGCAGCCTTTGCTATAAATGGTGGGTAGTCATCACCATCATGCTGTGCATAAGCACCACAGTCGATAACAGTATGGCCGACATGAGATAAAGATTCAATCAAAAAATCCTTAAGTTCAAAACCTGCGTGATCTGATGCGATAAAGATGTTCATACTAGTGTGGATTAAATTTACTTCTCAAGTATACAATATCAGCTTGATTTTGTGCATTGCATTTATAACACTCATCAAACATACCCCTACTATACTAGTAAGGGTATGAAATAAACTTAAAATTTTTCTAAGATTTGATCCGCTGAAGAAGTAGTCTCCGCCCAGACCATTTTAAACTAAACCAACTTCGCCGCTTCAACCACGTGCTGAATGAGCGCGTGAGTATATCCGCCTTCATTGTCATACCATGCGAGAACTTTTACGAGGTTTCCATCTACTACTCGTGTCATCTTGAGGTCTGCGATAGATGCATGAGGATTTCCCACGATGTCTCGCGATACAAGCTCCTCGTCTGTCGCGTCAAAGATACCTTTCCAGTTAGCACTCGCAGCAGCATCTCGGAGAATCTGGTTTACTTCTTCTACAGTCGTAGGTCGCTTTGAGATAAAAGTGACATCACAAAGTGAACCTGTGATAACAGGCACTCGAACTGAAATACCATCAAACTTTCCAGCGAGCTCAGTGATAACTTGAGTCACGGCTTTGGCAGCACCTGTTGATGATGGGGCCATGTTCATAGCAGCAGCTCTTCCCTCTCGCCAATCTTTTTTGTTTGGAGCATCTACAAGCGATTGACTTGCTGTGTATGCATGAGTTGTATTGAGAATAGCTTTTTCAACACCTATAGTGTTGTTGAGAATAGAGATAAGTGGTGACGCAGCGTTTGTTGTACAAGACGCATTTGATGACACTGCACATGTTGGTAGTGCAGGAGTGTTGATACCCATGAGAACTGTTACAGCCTGCTGTGCACCAGCTTCGTCTTTTGATGGAGCTGATATAACTACACGCTTCGCACCAGCTTTGATATGAGCACTCGCTTTTTCGTATGATGTAAAAAGTCCTGTTGATTCGAGAACTATGTCCACTCCAAGTGCAGCCCATGGAAGATTCGCAGGATCTTTTTCACTTACATACTTCACTTCTTTTCCATTAATGATAAAAGAGTTTTTTTCTTTATCAACTTTGATGTCGAGATTTGATCGTCCATACGCACTGTCATACTTCATGAGGTATGCAATGTTTCCGATATCCGCGAGGTCATTGATAGCAACTACTTCGAGTGATGGCTCCATAACTGCTAGTTTGAGAAATGCTCGTCCGATTCGTCCTCCTCCGTTAATTGCTACTTTTTTGATTGTACTCATATGTATGGTGTACGCGCGTGCCGAGTTGATATCTGTTTTGGTATCTGACTGATATGTATCTTGGCTTATCTGCGCTTCTGTAAATTAAAGCTTATATGCTTTATATTATATCAGTTTTGAGAAAGTTTGCTGTGGTTTTTAAGGGATGGCGTGGGACTTTTTACAGACAGCCTACCCTACTTCCCGAGGTTGTAGAGAGATTTGATTTCGGAAGCGGAGAGTGCGCGGTTGTAAATACGGATATCGTCGAGAGAGCCTTTGAAATAAGAGCTAGACGCCCCTGCTCGTCTTCCTATCGCAAAAGCATTAGCTCCTGCGGCCCAATTGATATCAGGACTTGTGCTAGTTTCCGAAACATCAACTCCGTTAATATATATCTTTAGTGTTGATACCCCATCATACGTCATAGTGACAAAATACCATTGATTAGATGAAAGTGTAATTGATGTTCTAGCTCGAATCTCACCTGTAGTATAGTTAGGCTGATAAAAACCAACCAATTTTCCATCAGTTCCACTTACAACTATTCCGAACCCCTTTGTGGCACCCGAAGAATCACCTTTTTGCATAATGCGAAGATAGTTAGTTGTAAGATCTTGGGAATTAATCCAAAATGAAGCGGTCATAGTAGTGAGACTGTCCAAAGGGGTTGTGTCTGCAGAAACATAATCATTCGTTCCATCAAAACTCAGTGCCTGCCCCATTTTACCAATAGCTGGCGTTGGACCATTTGTGAGTGTTCCATTATTTCCACTTCCACTCCTGTCATACGCAGTTGTCGTACCATTCATATCTTTTCCATCAAAAGACCAGAGGCCGACGAGGCCGGTGTCTAGGGAGGAGGATGTGGTGTTTCGTGAAGCATTAACTGTCGCAGTCCCGCGATTATAGAGAGATTTGATTTCGGAAGCGGAGAGTGCGCGGTTATAAATGCGGACTTCATCGATAGAAGCATTTAAATAATTACTTGCCGCATGTGGTATTCTTCCAACATTTACATTTCCTGCAACAGATGTAGCGAGATTGAAATTTCCACCAACCCCTGTTGAATTTTGTCCATCAATGTAAATAAGAGAACCACCTGCACCTGCTGTATATGACATTATTACATGGTGCCATTTACCGTCAGCTATAGTATTAACACCTGAATCTATAGCTGATCCATTTTGTGTAAAAACAACTTTTCCACCCTGATACACACCTAAAGCAAAAACCCCATTACTACCAGTTCCATACCCAAAAGCATAAAGATCGCCAGTACCTGTATATGTCGTCTTGATCCAAAAAGCGACCGATCTACTTACTGAACCAGCGGGTAGATTGGCAGCTGATGCACTAACATAATCATTCGTCCCATCAAAACTCAGTGCCTGACCCATTTTGCCGACAGTTGTCACTGGTCCATTCGTCAGTGTCCCGTTATTACCACTTCCACTCCTATCATACGCCGTCGTACCGTTCATATCCTTTCCATCAAAAGACCAGAGGCCGACGAGGCCAGTGTCGAGAGTAGAATTTGTGCCGTTTTGAGATGAGTTAACTTTTTGCGCACCGGTATTGTAGAGCGAGGTGACTTCTGTGGCGGAGAGAGCGCGGTTGTAGATACGAACCTCATCGATCTTTCCACTGAATATGTTTCCTGTGTTGGGATAGTATCCAATATACACATTTGAGCTTACAGTAGGAGTAACCGCAGCAACACCGGCTGAAAAATTTAATGACTGCTGAACATTATCTACATATAACTTTAACCTATTTGCATCACCTGTTTGGGTCCCATCATATACCATGACAACATAATGCCAGACATTTGCAGTAATAATATTATTTGAAGTATATCCGTAACCTGTACCTCCATTTGTTGAAACTCTGACAACAATATCATCTACACTTGCTAAATCGCCCGCCAAGAGCATATCTATACCATTTGCATTATCAAATTTTGAAATAATAGCATCATACCTAACACCTCCTGTTCTATATATCCAAGCTGAGTAGGTCACTCCAGTTTTACCATGCAAAGCTGTTATATTTCCCGCATCAACATAATCATTTATTCCATCAAAATTGAGTCCACCTCCAAGCTTTCCATTCCCCCATCCGCTTGTTGCTGTAGCTGGCGCCGCCATGTTGGTAAGTGTCCCTGTATTTCCATTTCCGGAAAAATCTGTGGCTTTGGTTGAGGTGGCGTCGTTCATAGACCAGTAGCCGACGAGACCAAGGTTGTTCGCAGGCTTTACCAATGTAGCAGCATCAGCTGTCTGAGGGAAAAATAGCACCCCGACAAATGCACTAACAAACACACCGACTGCGACAACAGCGAACAATCCACGAACAGCATGCATACTATATATATGCATATCCAACTTAGTGAATGCTCTGTGTACTGTTTTTTGCAATTTGTAAAATGTGTTAAATGTGTTTGTCATGTTTGTGTTTATTTATTTGAACTCCCATGTCGCAAACATACCCTTGAGTAGATCATCGAATCTGCTGTAGGTACTTATCTGATATAAATTATCTTTATATATAAACCACACCTCTCGCGAATCACCATTGAACGCACCATTGTCACTCTTGAATGCTAGACCTTTGTAGCTTTTACCAATCTCAAGCACTTGGTCATCAGTGATTTTCAAGTCGGGTATCGCTGATTGAACCATATCTTTTGTCAGAACCTTTACACCTTTTTCATCATATGGAGATACCACAATCTGTACACCCTCACTCTTAGAATTTTCAAATACAATAGTATGAGTACCATTCACATCAGACTCTCTTGTTGTAAAATCCTCTGGAATATTTAACGAAAATCCATACGCACTACTCGTGTAGTTTTTTGTAAGTGGAGGAACAACGTATGGCGCAGTTTTTTCTACCCCGTCGGCATTTGCACCACCAACCCGATTCGCTTCCCTATTATGCACTATATATATGTATGCCAAAGAAATAAAGCACACGCAAAGCGCAACGCCCAACGCGAGTATAATCCAATTTTTCTTGTGAATGTTTGATATATATTTCATAGATTATTTTTATTGTACTGAGCCATCAGACGCTGGAGCGGGTGTAACTGCGGGTGCGGGATCTGGAGCAGGAGCAGGATTTGGTGTGGGCGCTGATACAGGTTCAGCGACAGGTGTTGGCGTAGGCTCAGGTGCAACTTCAGGTGTAGGAGTGTCGACAGGTGCTGGATCTGAAGCTGGTATCGTGTCGGACGATGATGTAGTTGTTACATCAGAAGTTGAAGATTCATCGGCGCTCGTTGTATCAGGGTTTGAATCTGGAGTTACTGTGGTTTCTGTTGATGGTGTCGGCGGAACTGATGATGTAGTGGTCACAGGCGGAGTAGGCGCAGGAGCAGATGTCTGTGGAATCACCATCACTGACCCAGAATTAAGTAGCATTTGTTTAAATTGATCTTTTGAAACGCAAACATCATCTACACAAACCATACCTTTAATATTTATACGATCACCCTTTGGACTAAACCATCCGAGTATTGCATCCACTCGAGTTTTCAAATCTTTTACCGCCTCTACTACAAGAGCCACCATGTTGGCGTAGTTGAGCGACTTATATTCACCACCATCTCGCACGAGTTCTGGAACTATTTTTTCTACGTCTTGTGCAATAAATCCAATTTCAGTTGATGAGCCGAATCGTAGCTTATCTTTCCATCCGAATGTAACACCTTGCAACTTCATTACCTTATCAAGCGCACTTTCTATTGGCTTGATGTCCTCCTTAAGTCGAATATCAGATGGTGTCAAAATGATGTTTCCATTTGCGTCAGCAGAAAGCGACGCTCCACCCACAAGGTTTGTAGCGTTGATAGTACCCACAACTGAAAATGCAGATACAGGAGTTGTCGTACCTACACCGAGTCTGAGAGTATTCACGGCACCTGCACCATTTGAAAGACCATACACTGTAAGCATAGGATTTCCACCAAGCTGCGCAGTGTAACTCTGAACTGTTCCAGAAGCTGAAGCGGATGTAACTGGCATATCAACCCAACTAATCATTCCAGAGTCAGATTCAAATGTCATTGCGCCAAGTGACGCGTTTGCAATATTTGTAAGACCTGACGCCCAGTTGTATGTAAGTGCACCATTACCCACATTCAAACCTCCGGCAAATGTAGATGTTGCTGTGGTTGATCCAGAAGTGAATAGGTCTGCGTATGATTCACCTACTACTGTGAGTTTTGCATATGGAGTTGATGAACCAATACCCACGTTTCCATTTGCACCAACTATGAACAATGATGATGTCGCGAACCCCGCTGATGTTGTAGATGCAATGTCAAAAAGTGGAGTTGTTGAGCCAAAAGCTTGCTGAATTGAAAGTTTTGCCCACGGAGCAGTTGAGCCAGTGACAATACCCAGTCCGACCTTACCCAAATTCACAAAGAGATCACCTCGACCTATAGTCAGATTTTTATCAAAGAAACCGCTCGCTGAAAGAACGTCCTGTCCACTACTGACAGATATATTGTCAATAGTGGAGTATGCGCCACCCATAGCGATATATCTCACATACAAAGGAGAGTTAGTCACACCGCTTGCCGTACCGTCATATAGTCTTGTCCATGTATCACCAGCATTTGAACTTATGTAATATGATGCTCCATTTGGTGATAGAGAAATCTTAATCTTATATGGTGCACCTCCTGTCCATGTTCCAACACTTCCACCTATCTGGCTACCATTTTGATAGATATACAAATTACCATCGTTTGAAAAAAATATAGCATGAGGCATGTTGGTATACGCAAGGGCTGTGGCGCTTGAAAACCCTACCACAACAACACTTGTGGCAGTTACATCTGCAGTAAGAGTAGTAGAACTGGCCCGACGATATGACTGTGTGCTAGTCAGACCTTCTGACGTGTAACTACCCGCACCAAGAAATCTGAGTGCCCCAGAAACGAGGGTTGCGCTTGAACCTGTAACAGTCCAGTTGGCGGTACTGACAGATGAGCCATCGAAAGTTTCAGAGAACTGGACGAAATCTCCCAGACCACTCACACCGCCCAATATTGGTCCAAGGAAGTTTGCTCCACCAACCACTGCGAGTTTTGTTGCAGGCGTTGTAGTACCAATCCCCACATTCCCATTCGCAAGCACTGAGAATAGTGATGTACCTGTAGACGAAGCTACATTGAATGGATTAACTCCAGATGAGCCTTGTACATTGAATGTGTATGTTGAAGATGTTGCGTTTACACCAGATACAGTTCCATTATCTAGTAGAAGTCCTGTTGAAAGAGCAGATGATGAAGTCCATCGAGCAAGGTATCCGTCTGTTCCACCTGAGAGTGAGCCCCCTCCACCACTAATACCAAGTGTTGATGTAGCCACCCACTGCGTTCCTGTACCAGTTGTTTGAAGTACCATACCCGCTGTACCACTCGCATTTGAAGAATCAAAAAGTGCACCAGTGAGTTGCATGTTACCAGCAATAGAAAGCTTTTGAGATGGGGTTGTAGTGCCGAGACCTAGACCAGTTGATGCAATCGTTATCTTGGATGCATCATTAGGCCCTATCATTACAGTTGTGGCGATAGTGTTGGTTATAGAGTTACCAATAACTGTCGCACTACCTGCAGTCACTGTGTTACCATAACCTATAGCGAGATTATATCCAGCACCACTCACGGAGTTCTGCATACCATATGCAGCTCCCGCCTCAGCTGATACATTGTTTAGACGACCAACAGCGACAGCACTCTGACCCGAAACAGTATTTTGATTTCCGATAGAAGCAGAATATTGCCAAGCTGAGTTATCTGTACCAAGTGCAGTTCCATATGTACCCGTTACGGAATTATAACGACCAACAGTGACGCCATATTGACCTGAAGTAAGATTGTTTAGACCAACAGCCACAGACTCGATTCCAGAGGCAACCTTATCTGCTGAAACATGTTGTGATTGAATATCGAGAGAAAGCGAACCACGAGAATTTCCATCTACTGCTCCGATTATAACGGAGCCGTTAGTGCTTGATGCCACGCTCAATGAACCAGCCAATGTCAAAACTGCGGCAGTCTGAGTACTTGTACCTATACTAACTTTTCCAGTCGTGTAGTAAATATCAGAACCAGATGTCGTCCAAGGGCTTGCTCCCCCTCCACTAATACCAAGCGTAGATGTAGCCACCCATGTCGGTGCGGATGTGCCGTTTGAAAGGAGCACCATACCTGTTGTACCAGAGCTTCCATTTGCACGAAGTGCACCTGTGAAGTTAATGTCGCCGGCTACTGTGAGTGGGAATGATGGAGATGTTGTAGCAATTCCTACATTGCCCTGTGTGAAATATACACCACCTGTTCCTGTAGCGGCAATTGTAATACCTCCATTAAGATTTGTTGGGGTAATGGTATTACCCGCAATTCTTAAAAATCCAAGATCAGCTCCGTTTGTTAGTGCAATTGGTGTAGCATCTGACGTTGTAATTGTTTTTCCTGCACTCAATCGTAGATTACCTTTCAATAAAATCTGACCTGTTCCGGAAGGATTCAATTCGAGGTCTCCAGTACCCGCAGACTTAAATACTAGGTTTTGGTTACTATCAGCTGTAACAGTTACGTTATTTGAATTGTCTGTCTGCAATACTTTTTGTCCATTTACATAAAGTGACCCTGGACCTATATATACGTCTCTCCACATTCGACTTGGTGTACCTAATCTATATGTATCATCAACACCTGGAATAAGGTCTCCGGACAATAATACATCTGTAGTAATTGTTGACGTACCTGTACCGAGAACATTTAATACACCTCCCGTTGTAAGGTTACTTGTAAAATTACCTGCACCCACAACGCTGAGTGCTGAAGCTGGAGTTGTCGTACCAATACCAATATTTCCATTTGATAAGAATAGAGTTGATGTACCTACAGCTGTATCTGTTCCACTAAAGAATGCAAACTGACCTGTAGTTCCAGTAAGTGAACCTCCTCCTCCAGATATACCAAGTGTAGATGTCGCTACCCATGTAGGTGCTGAGCCTGTACCGCTTGAAAGGAGTACCATACCTGTAGTTCCGGCACTATTATTAAAATACGTAGCACCTGTTGCACCAATTTTAAAGAGTGATGCATTTGTCGACGAAGCGAGATTAAGCAAATCTGTCGTTCCTGCATTACCTGTAATAGCAAGTCGTGCAGTTGGAGTTGTGGTACCAATACCAACATCTCCAGTTCCTGCCTTTACTATAAACTTTGTTGTATATGATGGATATGGATAACTAACTAGTGTAGTAGACTGGTCAACAGTGAAATCACTGGCTGCACCAGTAAAGACTCCTAGTGAAGCTGTTCCCTGCCCTAAAGTCATGCCTAGTCCCGCAAAATATGATGGCGTACCATTAGTACCATACACAAGTAATTTTGGACCGAGTGAACCACCAAGATCTAATTGTGCTTGAGGACTTGTGGTATTAATACCCAAATTACCACTTATTCCTACGTTCCCTGAAGTGAATGAAATATTCGCCCCACTTGTAGTCCACTGACTGCCTGTGATACCAAGAGAACTTGTTGCCACAAGATTATATCCACCTGATGCATTACCAAGGAGTAATTGCCCTAATGATGGTGCAGTTGTTGTTCCTGTGCCACCACGCGCAATAGCAAGTACACCACTTGATATATTTGTAGCACTAAGTGATGTGATTCCTGAACCATTACCTGTAAATGTATTTGAACCAATATTGATATTTCCAAATCCTGAGCCAATAGATCCTGATGTGAGTGTGCCAACTGTAGCAAGAGTACTCGCAGAAGTAAGCCCAGCGAGAGTTGTGATATTAGGTAGAGATGTTGTTGCTGAAAGCACCTCATTTACCCTCGCATCAGCTCTTGTGTTTGTAAAGTAAAGATTAGAACCTTCGATGAAGTCTGATGTTGAGAATGAAGATGTAGCCACTGCTCCAGAGAATCCACCAATTGAAGTTACACCAGTTGAGTTAAGAGTATTACCGCTCCAAGCAAGACCTGTACCTGCAGTGATTCGCGTTGAAGGAGTTTGATAAAAGACAGACAAGTTTGTTGTTGATGCAGAGAGAGCTGTGGTAGATGCGTTCAGAGTATTAGTTGTTGAAGTGAGGCCAGCAATTGAAGCAATAGAACTCGCCCACTCTGTTGTGCTTGCGTTAAGTGGAATATTGTAACCTGATGTAAGTGATGTGATTCCTGTGCTGTTGTCGTATGTGAGGCCAGTTGCGATGGTTGAAAAAGCAGCACGAGTTGTTGATGTTGAGAAAGATGCTCCAGCTGAAATACCAGTGAGTTGCGATCCATCACCATAAAAAACTGAGGCTGTGATTGTATTATCTGAAGTTATTGGGCCAACAAAAGTAGATGTTGCAGTTGATGTAGCTACGATTGAAGCAAATATATTTGAGTAAGATGATCCTCCTGAAAGTTGTGAAATTTGCTCGGCTAATGGTGCAACTGCGGCATTGATGCTTGCAGCCGTTGAACGTGATGTGTCAGCAGGAACTGTATATGCGCTACCTCCAGTGTATGTATTATAAAAATTCTGAGTAATCTCTTGTGTGGTTGTTCTATTCGTTGACTGAGTCTCCAACTGATACAATCTTGCCAAAATATTTTGTACCAGTGGTGATGCATATAAATTTACTGAAACTATATTTTTATTTTGAACAGGTTGAACAGACTGATTTATTTTTGGTGTAATACCTTGAATTACCGACGGAGATACGCTCGTAGAAGTCTTTGACGGTGTTGAGATTTGCTGTGTAGAAGTTGATTTGCTACTAAAATTATTAACAATTATTGATGTTGCAATACTTTCATTTTTAATAAAAAATGGAGTCAAAACATCTGCTGTTTTATCTATTGCAAATCCAAACATTTTTTCCAAGCCAAAATTTATTGACGACGATACAGAAGCTGATTGGTTAGATACCTGTTTCGAAACATTCTCATTCACAACGCTGTTCAAAGAATTTACAGCTGATGTAATTGAACGGGCCGAAGTAACAGATGATTTTCCAGCTTCCATCAAAGTGCTTTTAGTACTGGCAAAAACATCCTGAGCAAGTAACCTGACTTCAGAGGTATTTTTTCCAATTTGCATTAGAGCTTCAGAAGTTGTATTTACAACCTTATCAAAAGTTCCTGAAACCTTATCTGAAAATACACTTGTTAAACCATTAGAAAACAGACTACTAAAACTAGATACAGAAGAATCCGCAATAACAAATTTGGGTGTAAAAATAGAGAGACTCGCGATTAACGCATAGGTAAAAAATTTCTGGATTGTTAAGTTCCAATTTCTCATCTCAGTATGTATATTTATATTACACCAAGACAAGCCCTTTTAATACTGAATTACCCACAGTTTAAAAGGTTTTTTCTACTTTGTTGCAATAATTTTAAGAATTTCTTCTTTTGCAATAGCGGGATTTACAGACCCTTTACTCAACTTCATAATCTGACCAACGAAAAACTGTAATGACGCCTCTTTTCCAGCCTTATAACTCGCAAGTACTGTAGGATTTGAGTCAATCACTTCATTAATCATCTTTTTGAGAGCTTCTGGATCATTTTTTATGATAAATCCTTTTTCTTCGGCAATTTGTTTTGGATTTTTTGCAGAAATATCTTCAATCACAGCTTGGTCATCACTCCAAAACATAGCAATTAAATCTTTAGCACCACGAGAAGAAAGTTCCCCTGCTTTAAGCATTGAAATAATTTCTGCGAATGCTTTTGCATTAATTTTTATACTTTCTTCACCAGTTTTTTTCACTAAACCAGCGATATCAGATGTGATGTAATTTATTCCAAGTTTTACTTTTTCTTTTTCACCATTTTTATTATTTTTATCATTTCCACCCGCGTTATCTTCTCCAGAAATGCGCGTAAATTCTTCAAAAAATTTTCTGAACATTTCATTCTGTACAAACATCTCAGCATCCTCTTCTTTCATTTCAAACTCATTCAAATATTTTGCTCGACGCTCCCATGGCAACATTGGCAATTTTGCTTTTATAGTTTCCAAATTAAATTCTGGAATTTCACTAATAAAAAGTTTTGGCAAATCAGGATCTGGAAAATATCGATAGTCATGTGAGTCCTCTTTTGCTCTTTGTGAAAAAGTTTTTCCAGTTGTTTCATCAAAACCTCGAGTCTCTTGTACTATAAAAAGTCCTGCTTTTTTGAGCTCATCAGTGAGTTTATTTCGTTGCGCTTTTTGCTCATCTGTAAGATCGCCTTTTTCAATATATCCAAGTTTTACAACATCAATAATACCCTTAGAAATAAGGTCTTTTTTGAAAATTTCTGCACGCTCAAGTATGTCGATATGTCGCGCAAGTTCGAACTCAATAGCACGCTCAGCGGATCTAAAAGAGTTAAGATTTTTTACTTCAACTTTTCTACCAAAATGTTTGAAATCATATGGAAAATCATGCGCACGGGGATCTGTTGAAACTGACATATTAGCTTCAACTCGCATTTCACCTTTTTCCATATTTGCGTCACCTACCCCTAATTCCCGTAAAAGTAATTGCAATTCTTTTGCAAAATTTCCCGCTGTCTTTGCATCATGAATTACAGGTTCTGTAACAAGCTCCATGAGTGGCACACCAGCACGATTAAAATCAACCAAACTATACGACTGACCGTTTGCATCTTGTGGATGATCATGTGACGAACTTGCTGTATCTTCTTCAAGATGAATACGAGTTAATTTTACTTCATTGTCACCGATTTTAAGTGAACCATTTTTTACGAGTGGATATGCGTACTGACTAATCTGATACCCTTTTGGAATATCTGGATAAAAATAGTTTTTTCGATCCCATTCTGTATAGTCTGCAATGTCAGCACCTACAGCTGTACCCACACGAATCACATGCTTGATTGCAGCCTTATTGAGGACCGGCA
Organism: Minisyncoccota bacterium; assembly: GCA_021734945.1. Taxonomy (GTDB): domain Bacteria; phylum Patescibacteriota; class Minisyncoccia; order Phycocordibacterales; family CAIZLB01; genus VEQN01. Next base: position 80,654 of record JAIPIA010000003.1, read on the forward strand.
AAGTTCCCGGATGACCCATACACACTGCACAAATATTTTTATTTTGTTGCGGTTCATCTGGATTGTTTCGACAAGAACAAAACATCTTTGACTCCGTCTTAAGTTCCGCATGAATCTCAAGACCGATAACAGGATAATACACAGTACCTGACGGACCTGTTATTATCTTACTTTTTTTAGCTTCAGCTATTACTTCTGTCGCCACCTCTGTCGCTTCGTTTTTTGTATCGTTTCGAATCTCCATAGTTTTAGTTTACTATTTCTTATTAGTCCTAGCTTTCGCAGAATTTGTTTTTGTATTCGCAGATTTTGTACTTACCTTACCTCCCACCTTAGCATCCTTGATTGATTTTACAACTCTTGGTTTTCGAGCTTGTTTTTTCATTGCTTTAGCGGTTTTTTGAGATCCCTTAGTATCATCAAAATCGCCAATCATATCCGCATCTTCATTATGAGTATCTGCGATTTCCTTTGCATTATTTTCTGCAAATTCTTTAGTCAAAAAATCAGACAGCTTTTTAAGCGAATCAATATCATACACCGAAACTGTGAGCACATCTTTATCTTTCCATTCCTTAATATTTTTCTTTGCATCGGCAACTTTTTTTGCGAGTTCAGTTGGCATACACACATCTGTTTTAGTAAGTAAAATAACCTCTTTTTTACCAACCATATCTGGATGATAATCTTCAAGTTCTTTTCGGATAGTCTTATATACAGATTGAATTTCTTCAACAGTTCCATGTTCAAGTGAGATGCAATGGAAAAGCATTTTTGTACGCTTGATGTGTCGGAGGAATTTGTGACCAAGACCTCTACCTTCTGATGCACCCTCTATGAGACCTGGAATATCTGCTAGTACATAGTTGTATAGAGCACCAAGATTTGGTTCGAGTGTTGTGAACTGATACGCACCAACTTTTGCATGTGCTTTTGTAAGCGCATTTAGGAGTGAAGTTTTTCCGGCATTTGGCAAACCTATGAGTCCCGCATCAGCAATGAGTTCAACTTCGATATAAAATTCACCCTCTTCCCCATTTTTTCCAGGGGTCCATTCTTCAGGAGTTTGATTTGTAGAAGATTTGAAACGTTCATTTCCAAGACCTCCGTTTCCACCTTTCAAAATCATAATCTCTTGCCCCTCTTTGTCGAGCTTATAAATTTCTTTTGTGAAATTATTTGTAATCACACTTCCGATTGGTAAGTCGATATACATATCTTCGCCGTTTCCACCGTGCTTGCTGTTATTGCCACCTGCCTCACCATTTGGAGCATTGAACTCCTTGATGTTCTTGTATCGTGCGAGGAGCGTAGTATCACGAACAGATCTCACATACACATGAGCGCCTCGTCCACCGTCACCACCTGATGGACCACCAAACTCCTTAAATTTTTCATGCAGCCACCGAACAACGCCGTTTCCACCACGTCCCGCTCGCACATGTACTGTCATTTCATCGATAAAAGCCATATATAGTGAAGACTATATCATATTATATGATAAATAGTGAGAAAAATGTTGCTCGAACCGTTCGGGAGGTACACCCAAGCTTTGCATTGAGTGTTTTAAAAAATGATACGTGCAAATACTCGACACCAACAACCTTTCCTCTATAATCTATATCTATGAGCATGCGTCGCCCCAAAAGATTCATAGGTTTTGTACGCGAGATACCCCCTTTTCTCAACTTTAAATAATAACTTCCAGTTGTTATATCGTGAGTAAGTCTCATGTTTTATATGACGTGATTATGATGTGTTAAATTATATTCACAGCACTGACAATAGTACTGACAGGGGTTCAATTTTCGATAAAGTTTTTATAAAATCAAAGATTGCCAAAAAAACTGCTTTCTGCTAACATGGGTATCAACGATGGAAATCAAAGCCATTTTACCTATTATACAAATTGTCCTAGCCGTACTTCTCACGGTAGCTGTTTTATTTCAGCAATCTGAAGCTGGTGCTGGAGGAGCTTTTGGTGGCAGTGATTCTGTTTCGTCATGGAGAACAAGACGAGGATTCGAAAAAGTTTTGTTTACAGGAACTATTGTCTTAGCAATACTCTTTGTAGTATCTGCCCTTTTGGCTTTGGTTCAATTCTAGTTTCCCCGTTTACTACAGCTTTTCAGATTTTTATATCTAGATTTAGACTCAACAATCTTCCCTGCTATTCTATCAAGTCAGAACTCCTCTCAAATTCTCTATTCTAATAAGCCGTGCAATTATATTGTGTTCTTTCCGCACGGTGAATAGTATTTCAAAAAACTATTAGTATCTAAATAATAATTACATTGAATTCAAATCCTATTCCACAAGACGGTGATATTAAGACTGATGAGGAGTTTACTGAAAATATTGGTACTGGCAACAAACAACAAACTCCCGTACAGAAAAAACCTAGAGCACCACGAAAAAAGAAAATTCAAAATGTAATTGATGTACCTGAAATCTCTCCAGTTGTTATTACTCCTATCGACACATCCACTACGAGCATTTCTAATATCGTTCCTAACACTGACACACCCACTATCGAAACTCTACCTGTTAAAAATATAATTGAGACAAAAAAGTCTTCATTTTTGAAGCTTTCAGAAAAAATAAAGTTACTTTATAGATCGTTCCGTCCAACTGAAAAACTTATTTTCAGTATTGCACTAGCTACACTCATTTTTAGTTCACTTTCTCTACTTGGAAAAGTTAATGATTTGTATTCAGTAGAACTACCTACAAAAGGTGGAACATATACTGAGGGAGTTATCGGCTACGCACGTTTTATTAATCCACTATTAGGATACACAGACGCAGACCGAGACATGATTAGTTTGATTTACTCTGGACTTCTGAAGCCTACTCCAGAAGGTAAACTCGTTGCAGACCTAGCTCAGTCATGGACCGTTTCTGATGATGGGCTTACATATACGTTTATATTAAAAGATGGACTTACATTTCATGATGGTAAACCTCTTACGACAGACGATATAGAATTCACAGTTCAAAAAGCTCAAGATCCTCTTATTAAAAGTCCACGTGCAGAAAATTGGGCTGGAGTTACAATGGAAAAAGTTAGTCCAACTGAGATAAAGTTTATTCTTAAGAAACCTTACTCACCTTTTTTAGAAAATATGACTTTGGGAATTTTACCAAAACATATATGGTCAAATATCGAGCATGAAGCCTTCGATATAAATACATACAACAGAGAGCCAATTGGTTCTGGACCATTCAAAATCAAGAAAGCATATCGAAATGATACAGGGATCTACGAGTATTATGATTTGGTGCCTTTTGAAAATTATAGTTTGGGTGCGCCATATATAAGTCACTTTTTTGTAAAGTTCTACAAAGGCGAAGACGAGGCTTTGGCTGCATATAAAAATGGGTCAGTAAGTGCACTTGGAGGCGTATCACCTGCTGATGCTAATGCTCTCAAAATGAAAAAGAATTCTCTTATAAGCACTCCTTTACCTCGAGTATTTGGGCTGTTTTTCAACCAAAGCAATGCTCCAGTTTTAGTCAATAAAGAAGTTAGAGAAGCACTCAATGCATCTATTAATAGACTTTCACTTATTGATTCTATCCTTCAGGGCTGGGGTGCTGTCTCGAAAAATGCGATTCCTCGAAGCCTATCCCACAATCAAGAAATCTCACATGACACAACATCGAGTTCAAGCTCAAACACTCCATCTGATGCCACAAACTCGACATCAACAGAAAACACTCTGATTAATGATCAATATATTGCAGCCGGAAGAAAAATATTGACTGACAAAGGGTGGAAACAGAATGCAGACGGTATTTTTGAAAAGCAGACAAAATCAGGAAAGACAACAGAGACTCAAATCCTCCGATTTACAATCTCGACCTCTAATGTACCTGAACTTAAACAGTCAGCTGAGATATTGAGAGACACATGGACAAAACTTGGTGCAGATGTTAAAGTAGAGATATTCGAACCATCTGACCTGACTCAAAAGGTTATCCGTCCCCGAAAATATGATTCTCTTCTTTTCGGAAACGTTGTCGGACGAGACCTCGACCTCTATCCTTTTTGGCACTCTTCACAAAGAAATGACCCAGGATTAAATATTGCGTTATATACCAATATAAAGGCAGATAAGGCACTCGAAACTATCAGAAATACTTCAGACGAAGTAAAAAAAGCAGATGCCTATAAAGTCTTTGAGAATGAAATTCAAAACGATATTCCAGCTGTGTTTCTCTACTCCCCTGACTATATTTACGCCACAAGCAAAGACATTCACAATCTAGAAATTTCCAATATTACCAACCCCGCAGAACGTTTTATGGATGTTCAGTCATGGTATATAGAAACTGAAAAAGTTTGGAAAATATTTGAAAAGCAAAAAATTTAAATAAAGGAAGATTAAAATTTAAGTATGCCAAGCACGATCTTGAAGATCGAATTATAAAAAAATTAACAAATAGAAAAAGTGTTTTACTAAAGGACGGTCTGGCTAAGGGAACGCTTATGCCAAAAGCGAACTGAGGTACACACAATTTCACAAAATCAAATGAACGACAGACGACCTTTCCACGGACGACCACAATACGGTAATAACTCCGGAGGACAAAGAAATAACAGAATAGATAACAGACCTATCATTGCCCCTATTGGGCAAAGTGCTTCTGTGTCTACATCTTCAAGCCCAAGAACAACACCTATCAACACAACAAATATTGCACCAACAAACACCGGAACAACATCGAACTCAGTAAATCACACTGATGCTTTAAATGAATTCAAGGGTTTAGAATCTGAACAGCCGACAACAGCTCCAAAATCAACTACCCCAACTTCAGCACCTAAGACTGCTGGACATGGTAATCGTGGCATTATGAATCGAAACCGACCAATGCGACGGCCTGAACCGCCACAAAAGAGTCTCATTAACACTCTTACAAAGCCAGCAGAAAGTGGTCACCTTCCACTTGTTGCACCTGGAAATATCCGAATCATTCCACTTGGTGGAGTTGAAAAAATCGGTATGAATATGACAGCTATCGAAATTGGTGAAGACATTATTGTTATAGATGCTGGTTTTGCATTCACAGAAGAAAGCACTCCTGGTATTGATTACATTTTACCAAACACAAAATATCTCGAGGAGAGAAAATCACGAGTAAAAGCTATTATTATTACTCATGGTCACCTCGATCACATTGGAGGTATTCCTTACATCATGGATCGTATTGGAAATCCACCAATGTATACACGAAATCTCACAGCTCTTATGGTGAAGAAGCGACAATCTGAATTCCCTCACCTCGAACCTATCGACTTCAAAATCGTAGAGCAAAATGACCGAATAAAAATCGGTGGTATTTCTGTACAATTCTTTGGAATTACTCACACTATCCCAGACTGTATTGGTATTGCTATCGAAACACCATATGGGTATGTAGTAACTCCTGGTGACTTCAAACTTGATCACGTTGACGAAGAACCAACAGCAGAAGAAGTAAAATCATATTCATTTTTTGATGATAAAAAAGTTCTTGCTCTTCTTGCCGATTCTACAAACATTGAAAACCCTGGATTCTCAACTCCAGAGCGTCTCGTACTCGAAAACTTAGACAGTATTATTCGTGATACAAAAGGACGAATGATTGTAGGTATGTTTGCCTCTCACTTCCACCGAATTGCTAAGATCGTAGAATCTTCAGAAAAATATGGTAAGAAAGTTCTTATTGAAGGACGAAGTATGAAAAACAACATCGACATTGCTATCCAATCAGGCATGCTTGTTGTTAAAAAAGGTACCCTTATCGCTCCACAAGAGATCGACAACTTCCCTCCTGACAAAGTAGTAGTACTCGCAACAGGTGCACAAGGTGACGAATTTGCAGCTCTCATGAGAATGGCATCTGGTAACTACAAACATTTCAAACTTTCAAACAGAGATACTATTCTCCTTTCTGCTTCTATTATTCCAGGAAATGAAAAGGCCGTAGATAAACTCAAAGATAAGATTGCTCGAACAGGCGCTCGAATTATTCACTATCGAACATCGGAAGTTTTCATTCACTCAACAGGACATGCAAACCGAGGTGAACTCGAATGGCTCCACAAAAAACTCAAGCCACGATTCTTTATTCCTATTCACGGAACACACTACAAACTCCGACAACACGCCGAACTTGCTATGCAACTTGGCATGCCAGCAGATCACATAGTAGTACCTGATAACGGAACTATTATTGAAATTCGAGAAGAAGGTACAAAACTTGTGCGTATGGCTGAAAAGGCCCCTGACAATGTTGTTATGGTAGACGGATTTACTATTGGTGATATTCAGGATGTTGTTATCCGAGATCGACAAGTACTCTCATCTGACGGTATCTTCGTTGTCATCGCACTTATCAATGCGTCTACAGGTAAACTCAAGAAGTCTCCTGACATTATTTCACGAGGTTCTGTATATCTCCGAGAATCACAAGATCTCCTCCGAGAAACACGTCATCTTGTAAAATATGTAGTAGAACAAAATACTGAGAACATGCACCCTATCAATATTGACTATATTAAGGACGTCGTATCCGAAGCTTTGAGTAAATTCATCTTCCAACACACTGCAAAGCGACCTATTGTGATTCCAGTGATGATTTGTGTATAATTAGTGAATGAGATACACAGGTGAATCAGTTCCTGGTTTCGGAGATCAACTCCTAGACGAAATGGAAGCTGGACATAGTCATGGTGGAAATGACACCAATGAAACTAACAAGACAAGAGAAACTACAGAAGAAAGCACTTCTGTAGTAGAAGAGACTCCTATATTAAACGACCCTGAGGGAGCATCTGATGATGCTCTTTTTGGTATTGATAGTAATGGAGAGACTATGCATGGAGATGAAGATGAACCTGTTCTCTATAAAAAGGGTAAGAGAATCGTGACATCAGAAGAACAAGTAAAAAAGAAGAGGAATAAAAATAAGGTTGCAAGAAAGACTGAGCCTCTTGTGTCTCCTACTGTATTAAGTACTGAAAACGAAGCGAATGAAGGAGAAAAAGCGACAAGTGATATTGAATTTGCAAAACCAATGTCTGACGCAGAATTTGAAAAAAAGAAACAAGTTCAAAAAGTTATTGAGCAAATAGCTGATTTTTTGAGTACAGCAGAATTTATTCCTGCAGATTTATATATAAAAGCCCAAGCACTTAATGATCCATTTTTAAACAAATATATTCTCACATTACCAGATGAGACGGTTGTTTTCATGGATGACAATGCAGACAAAAGCAAAACCATTTTTGAAATTAAACAACACGCAGCAGTTTTAGCTGAACAAAAAAAGAATACTCCGATAGAAGACGAGACTAAGACAGAGACCCTATCTCCACAAAATACTACAGAAATAGATGCAAAGTTAGTCAGTGAGATAGGAAGAAAATCTGAAATTAAAGAAGGGAGCCCAACACCACCACAAAGACAAGAGCAAGGGCAACAGTCTAACAGACCAAGAAGGAATACTGCTTCCAGAGGAGGAAATTCTCAATGGGGGAAATCAGTATTAAGTAGTGCAATTTTTAGTAACAACCAAACAGCAATCCAACAGCAACAAGGGAGAGAACATTCAAATGAGAAGCATCATGAAGAACCTAACACCCACAAAACAAAGCCCAGCGAAAATATACTCAGAGATACTGAAACTATTACTCATACCCCAAATATAACTCCCGAAAAATTTGAACCTACGACTCAACAAGAATCACAACCATCAAATCTTGAGAGGCTCTTCACTATTGCCCAAACAAAGGATGACCTTATTGCTATTGTTGCTAAATCTGCAAATCTAGAATCTGGATTGCAAGGGACACATCAAGTGTATTCAAAAGATGACCTCATAGCTCTCATTGAAGCTACTTGGATAGGAGATGTTGGTATTGATCACTTACCACGTACGGCTGGGTTTAGAGAAGCTGTGGACAGAGTGCGTGAACGTGAAAGAGAATCAGGAAAATTTGTTGAAGAAAGGACAACCGCAGAAGAGATTGAACCTCTTATTCAAACAAGTATAAAAAATGCAGATACTTATGGAGTTCCCGAAGATTCACGAATTTATGACCACGACAAAGAAAATAATTCCTTTGTATATAACTACACAAATTATCCTCGGACAGAAACGAATCGAAAGAAAAATACCAGTATAGTCCAACGACTGTGGTCATTTTTGAGAGGAAAAAGATAGTTTAAACATAGTTTATTGTACAGTATCTCAAATACACAATATGTTTGTGTGCTAAAATAGTCACAATTATGGAACAAATCTTTGGCAGGCTGAAAAATATTCAGGCAATGCTCCTAATATTTATTTCGGTTCTTTTATTATCATTTCACTTCTTTTTTGTTTACTTTATCAACTCAAAATATCTTGAGGGAATTTTAAGTGGTAGCCAAGTAGGATTTACATATACTGCAGGTGCACTTGTAAACATAATTTTGATAATCTGTGCACCTCATATTCTGAGACGTTTTGGAAATTATCGTTTTACTCTCTTTTTAGGAACACTCGAACTACTAGCCCTTTTAGGTTTAGCGCTCACACCTATTACATCACCAATTGTAATAATTGGGCTCTTTATCGCACACCAAGCATTTGGACCTACCCTTTTCTACTGTATGGATATTTTTACTGAAAGCTTTTCAACTTCAGAGGAAATGGGAAACATCCGTGGAATATATCTTACAATGCAGAATGTTCCTCCAATTATTACACCAGCAATAGTAGGACTTATACTCATTAAGCCTGAATATTGGAAAGTTTATCTTATTGGAGCACTCTTCCTTATTCCCTTCCTAATTCTTGTCGGAACAAACTTCAAAAATTTCAAAGACTCTGAATATCCAGTTATAAATTTACCTAGTGCCCTGAAAAAGTTTTACGCCGATAAAAATGTATACAATGTTTTTGTTGATCACTTTTTACTACACCTCTTTTATTCTTGGACTGTAATTTATCTACCAATTTATCTTATAGAGTACATTGGTTTTTCTTGGTCTGAAGTTGGAGTTATTTTGAGTGTCATGCTCTTGCCGTTTATTATTTTCCAGATTCCTATTGGTAGAATGGAAGATAAGTATCAAGACGAAAAGCACGTCTTAGTGCTTGGTTTCGGCATTATGGCGGCATCATTTATGCTTATACCTTTTATCCATGAAAAAAGCCTAGTACTATGGGCGGCAGTACTTTTTGTAAGTCGAATAGGTGCAAGTATAGTTGAGGTTTCAGGGGAAAGTTATTTTTTCAAACATGTTAACCCTTCAAATGCTGGTTTTATTAGTTTCTTTAGAATGACACGATCTCTTCCCTATTTTATAATTCCTCCTATCGTTGGCCTCATACTACTCTTTACAGATTTCTCATATATTTTCTTTGTAGCAGGACTGTTTATGCTCATCGGAGTTCGCTATGCATTGTTATTAAAAAAATAGCCCCACTATTTTGTATATAGATAAGGATATTTAATTATTTGTTTTCGCAATTAAATTTTAGGTACAAACACCTCCTTAAGCCCCTACAATGCCCGCACAAGAGTTAAAAACTCTCACTGCGTTGTTGTAATCATCTATGCTTTCTTTGAGTGTAGCAAGTCTTGCATTGTAATCTATAACAAGCGAGTTATATTCATTTGCTTTTTCGATATAAGCGTCACCTGTGAGGCCATCAATCTGTCCTCTGACAATAGTTATTTTTTCTTCCAATGTAGCAATATCCGCTTTTTGAGTATCAACAGTTTGCTTTATTGCACCATTTGGAGAAACGCATGAGCTCAAAGGTTTAGCGAAATGCTGAACGATAAGCCACTGTTTTCTACCTTGATATACTCCCTGACCTACTGCTAAACCTATCTCTTGATACCTACTATCGAGAATGTTCTTTTTATGGCCTGGACTTGCCATCCATGCAGCAACAACTTGTGAGTCCCCTGAAAAAACACCTAAGGCCAAATTTTCTCCCACAACAATGTATTCATAGCCAGTCTTTCGTACTACATCAGAAACACTGTCCCCTGACGGAGACACGTGCTGAAAGTATTGTTTCTGAAACATATCTTGTAATTTTATTTCCGCAGACTTAGAAAGCTGTGGGTCTTTTATAAGATCTGGTAGACCAGCCTTTTTTCTTTCAAAGTTAGTAGCTGAAATAATTCCTGAAACTGTTAATTCATGCTCTTCTTCATTTGAAATTACTGGTAAAAGTTCACCATTTGTTTGACTTGAACCAAGGACACTTGATGTTGACTGGCCAGTACCATACCCTGGAGTATCTATCACAGTGGCAGTAGATGTCTTTACTCCTGATGATGTTCCACTCGGATCAGAAAAAGATGGAATATAATTTTGTGTACCATTAAGTACAGCACTTGAAGTTGCTGTTGTGATTTCCTTAAAGAGTTTCTTAAATGAATCAGCATACGCAGAATGGAGTTGATCGAAACTTGGAGCAACACCAGAAAGAGGCTCTTTGAAGTAAAAGAGTATTCCAAAAAATGTGAGTAGTATTAATATTGAACGAAAAATCATTTGTTTATGTAAATCGCCTTAGCGTATATGCTGTCTATACTGAACCCCCTAAGTATATCTAATTTGTCTCAACTTTAACAATACGAATTAGGGCAAAAAGGAGGCCTACTACTATTGGACCCAACAGGAACCCCTCTGCTCCAAAAAACTGTAGACCACCCAAAATTGAGAAAAGTATGAGTAATGGATGGATATTTACTCCCTTATTTATAATAAATGGAGCCAAGAAGTTATCAATAAGTCCTACTAGTAAAATTGACCAGAGAATTTCTACTACCCATATTCCAGAAGATCCATAAAAATATAAATATATAGACGCAGGTATCCAAACAAGAGATGTACCCACTCCTGGAACTAGGGCCGCTACTCCAGCAACAGTTCCCCACAATGTAGCATTTGGTACGCCGAATAATGTGAAGCCAATACCACTTAGAATTCCTTGTACAAGGGCGACAGCAATCGAACCCATCAGTACAGAATTAATTGAAGATTTGAGTGAAACAGAGATGAACTTATCTTTATCATCGGACAGAGGGCTCAATGCGATAATTTGTTTTTTAAATTCTTCTCCGTCTCGAAGGAAATAAAATAATGCAACAATAGATAGAGCAAATTTTACAACCAAATCAAGTGTTCCGGAAAAAATACCTCCCAATCTATCAACAACCCAAGATGCAAATGAAGACAAATATTCTCTTGTATTGATTGTAAAGTCTGGAATATATTTCTGTACCGCCACTTCGACTTTGGTAGTCAAAAAATCAACAGATATACTTTCACCTGAACTCACTGAAGAATAAAGATTCTGAGCTTCAGAAATAATCTGATTTGCAATTATTGTTAATGGTGCAAGGATCAAAACAACAAGAAGTACAATTGTAACTACAGAAGCAAGAGATTCAGATTTTAAGAATTTTAGTACCTTTCTGTAAACAGGGTGAATAAGAATAGAGACTATACCAGCTAGAGCAAGCGGTGTAAGAAATGGCCAAAAAATAAGCGCTGAAAGGATAGCAAAACAAATAAAAACTATACTGAAGAAAACTGTTTTATACCGAGCTTGTACTGTTGCATTCATTTTTTTGAGAATTTTAATTCTTTATACTTCCACCAGTTTTATAATGACTGAATTATATCACTTTTTACACTCTATGCTCCATGGCAGCGTTTATACTTCTTGCCACTTCCACACGGACAAAGGTCATTTCTACCTACCTTCTCTTGGCCTGAAATAATCGGGATAACTTTTGCATCGCGTATTGCGTCTGCAACCATACCCGAAGAAGCGCCACCGACAACAATAGAATTTGCCCCGTTACCACCAGATTGACCCAGATTAATGTATTGGTTTGCATTTGGACGAGACTCCACTGTCGCTGTATTGTTACCTACATCAACTTGCCCTTGCACATTTGCAAGTATTCTAATGATTTCTTGGTCTACTGAACGTTCCATGTTTTTAAACAAAGTTAGTCCTTCTTTTTTATACTCAACAAGAGGGTCTCTCTGACCATACGCCCGTAGGTTTACACTTGAGCGCATATAGTCCATAACTTCCAAGTGATCAATCCAAAAAAGATCTATAGTTTGAAGCATTACTCCACGTGCTGTACGGAGGAATGAAATATCATCACCGGATGCCGCTTTAAAATTTTCTGAATTTTTTACAATTGCTTCTTTTTCTTCTGGTGTAGCTTTGTCGATAACCGTATCTAATATGTATTGAACTTCATCTGGCTCACCGATCAAAATCTTTCGTCTTCGATCGTACACTTTGAGTCTTTGTTGATTGAGGACATCGTCATATTCCAAAACATGCTTTCTTGAATCAAAATGGAAACCTTCAATCTTTCTTTGAGCTGATTCAAGTGAACGACTAATAATACCGTGTTGAATTGGCTCATCCTCAGGCATATTGAGACGACCCATCATTTTCTTAATTGTGTCATTAGCAAAAATTCGCATCAAATCATCTTCTAATGAAACGAAAAACTGCGTCTCACCAGGATCCCCTTGTCGTCCTGATCGTCCTCGAAGCTGATTGTCGATACGTCGCGCTTCATGTCGTTCTGTACCAAGTACAAAAAGACCACCCAAAGATTTTATTTCTTCATATCGTTTTTGGAGTTCTTCTGCAGATACGTCAGCTCGTGGCGCACCGCCAAGTTTGATATCTACCCCTCGTCCTGCCATGTTAGTCGCAATAGTTACTGCCCCCTTTTTACCAGCTTCAGCCACTGTCTCTCCTTCTTTTTCTGCGAACTCAGGCTTTGCGTTGAGTAATGCATGGGGTACACCTTCTCTTCTCAAGAAATCTGAAAGCAATTGGTTTTTTTCAATAGAAACAGTACCCACAAGTACAGGCTGACCTTTTTGGTGAAGCTCCTTTATTTTTCGAGCGATTGCCTTGAACTTACCTTGTTCTGATTGAAAAATTAAATCTTGTTTATCCAATCGAGAAATCGGTCTATGTGTTGGTACCTCTACCACATCAAGTCCATACACTTTTAAAAATTCCTCTGAACTTGTCATACCTGTTCCTGTCATACCAGCAAGCTTTGGATACATTCGGAAATAGTTCTGAAATGTAATCGATGCATATGTACGACTTTCTTTTTGAATTGTTACACCTTCTTTTGCTTCGATTGCCTGATGGAGACCCTCTGACCACCGACGTCCAGGCTGGAGACGTCCAGTAGATGGATCGACGATAAGTACTTCCCCATTTTTAACAAGATACTCTACCTCTCTCTTATACAAAGCTTTAGCTCGGATTGCAGTTTCAAGGTGATGAACGTATTTGATTCCACCTTCTGTATATATGTTTTCTACACCAAGTCGCTTTTCAGCTTCATCAATACCCTTTTCAGTCATCGCAATAGTCTTGAACTTTTCATCAACAGTATAGTGTTCATCTTTTTCCAAAGTATTTGCGATCTCTGCAAATGTTACATACAGATTTTCTGAATCTGTAGTTGGCGCAGAGATAATAAGCGGAGTACGTGCTTCATCAATAAGAATAGAGTCTACTTCATCAACAATAGCGAAATTGAAGTCTAACTGACGAAGATCATTAACAGAATGTTCAATATTGTCACGAAGATAATCAAATCCAAACTGGTTGTTGGTACCATATGTAATGTCTGCATGATACGCTTCTCTCTTTGTAGATGGCTTCAAGAATTCGTAACCCACTTTAAAAGAACCTTCCTCAGCTTCTTCTTTTTGTGCTTTCAAAGCTTCATCAGTAATGTCAGCAGTATTTGTATTTCCATCTTTTTTATCACTTGGCGCAATGTGTTCAATATCAAATAAAAATGTAGCACCGTCATTGATAACACCAGTACTTAGACCGAGTGATTGGTAAATTTGTCCCATCCACGATGCATCTCGTCGAGCAAGATAATCATTTACAGTAATAACATGAACACCTTTTCCTGAAAGTGCATTGAGATACGCAGCAAGAGTTGCCATAAGAGTTTTCCCTTCTCCTGTCTTCATCTCTGCAATATTTCCATCGTGCAAAATCATTCCACCGATAAGCTGAACATCATAATGTCTCTGACCTAGAGTTCTGTGAGACACTTCTCGCACCACCGCAAACGCCTCCGGAAGTATCTCTCTGAGTACAATATTTAAAATCGCTTGCTCTTCAGCCTTTACACGCTTTTTATCAGAAATAGTACCATCGTGAGCTTTCACGATAGAAAGCCGATCTTGGATAATCTTTCGAAATTCTGTTGTTTTACCCTTGAGCTCAACATCAGAAAGAGCCTTGATTTTAGGCTCAAGTGTGTTGATCTGTTCTACTACCTTTCTGTACTTCTTTACCACTCGGCTAGAGCGGTCGCCAAACATCTTTTTAAGTATTTCCATAGTGAAGGCTATTTTACCATATTTTAAGGTTTTTTATAGACTTTATGGATGAGTCAAGAATAACACCACACCACAAAGAACGAAGCAAGTTTAGGGGGTATTAAATGAATTTCAACATTAATTAATCAAATACTTTTCTTAGATTAAATAAAATTAAATAAAAATATATTTATTATAAAAAAGTTTCAAAGTTAAATACAAAACAAAACACTCCGGTTTTTACGCGGAGTGTTTTGTTAAGTGAGAAAATAAAATTATTTTCGCTTCTTTGTAGCCTTCTTTGCTTTCTTCTTTGCTACTTTCTTTACTGCCTTCTTTACTGCCTTCTTTGCTGCTTTTTTTGCTGCCATAAAATTTATTTGAAGTAAGGAACTATTATTGGTAAGTGATAGTGATGATGACCGTTCATCTCTATGCATGTACTAATTATCTTTCACATTTCAATTACTAGCAATATTTTTTTTAAAAAACTTGTGGATAACTTTTTTATTTTTAAATTATTTTATTTTCATTTTTAAATTATTAAAATATTTTTGCTGAGTTTTTTATTTTAAGTTAATTTAATAAGTTTTTAAATATGCCAACAGACCTTCCTATATTTTTATATAATATTTTATAACACTCTACAACAAAAGAACCACTAACTTTTTTGCTAGTGGTTCTTTTGTTTAAACTAAGTTTGCTTCCTTCTGACTCTCAGTTCGAAATCTATTTTACTGTTGGTTGTGATGGGTCTCTACCTGCGAGAATCTCATTGATGTAAAACTCTCCCGTTGCTTTGAAGTCTGGCGATAGCTCAATCACTTTTTTGATTTGAGCAATAGCTTCAGTTCTTTTATTCATCTTGAGATATAGTCCTGCGAGAGACATATACGTCTGAGGATTATTTGGATCACTAGCAATCTTTATTTGAGCAATTGATATTATTTCACTATACTGCTTCTTCTGAAGAAAGGCATCGATAATTCTCTCATCAGTTACAAGATCAACTTCCCCGTTGAGAATTTGTTTTGCATCTGCGATTCTATCTGCATAAATGAGTGATAGAGCATAAAGAACTCTAGATTCCTTACTTGTAGTTTCCAAGTCATACGCAGTTTTGAATGTTTCAACTGCTTTTGGAAATTGACCTAAAGAAACTTCGATAATCCCTTTTTGAAACAAAAATGATTGTTTTGTAGGAGAAAGAGCAATCGCTTTATCAATATATACTTCAGCCTCTTTAAACAATCCAAATTTTTGTAAGTACAAACTTAAGAATACTAAAGGACGTGGATCATTTGGTGTTTCTTTTATTGCATTCTGATACTCAGTTGCAACTAATGTTGTGTAGGCTGTTATAAGCTCAGCATCTTTACTACCATTGAGAATAGTTGGGGTAATCTCTGCAAGACGCTCACGAATCTCTGTGTTTGCAAATGTATTGTAATCGAGAGCTTGTTGGAATAGTGCAAGAACATTTTTAGGAGACGCTGCCTGTTCGCCTAGTACTTTTGCAGCTTCAGGTTGTGATAACTGTAGTGCCTTAATCAAAGTAGTACCTGCCATGTATGGTTTATATACAGCAGCATTCACTGAATAGCCGAAAGTGACGATAGCGACAGCAACAATCGCTATTCGTGCTGTTGAACTATCTAATACTGATATACCCTTAGAAGAATGTTTATCCTCTGACTTAGATGAAATCTTACTTACCAAAGACCCTTGCTGGTTCACATACGCCAACAATATAAAGAAGAGTATGTAACTTGAGAGGTTATCAAAGATAAATATATTGTGAACAAAATATGCAGTTAGTAATCCTGTAATTACTGATTTCTCAAGAATGTCATACAGCACATTTTCTTTATTTAATTGTACCTTCTTCCAAAGGACGTAAAGTAATGCAAAGAAAAGTCCAAGATAACTAAGTAGACCAAGAATTCCTCCGGCAATAAGCCAATCAAAGAATACATTGTGAGTACGATCGAACCATTGCTCCTGTGCATACATCTTTGGATCATAGTGCTTTGCAAAAACGTATGGGAAATTGTCTTGACCCCAACCGAGTATAGGTTTCTCTTCTACCCCTTTCCATGCCATACCCCAGAGCAAAGTTCGTGCCTTACCTTGAGTTTCAAAAACATTCTTAACATCAAATGTGATGAGTGAACTAAACCGATTCAATAAGTCAGAACTTTTAACAAAATTAGAATCTTTATTCATTCCGAGAAAACCTACAGCAACAACAACTACAACGAGAGAAACGATACTGAATTTCTTTATTACATTTTTTGTAGAATGAGAAACTGTTTCTTTAATTTTTCCTTTGCCAAAAAGGACCATCACAAGTGGTATAAGAGCCATTATAAAGAATCCAGCCACGAGACCAACAAATGATCCTCGTGTACCTGTGTTATATAGAACAATTATATTGAAGAGAGCAGCAAGAGTATACGCAATATGTGATACTGGCGCTTCTTTAAATTTCCTTGCACTCTTAAGTGTGACAAATAAAAGACCTGCAATAAATATGTGTATGAGAGAATACACACCTAGATAACTTGAATTTCCTAGAGGACCTGC
This sequence comes from Minisyncoccota bacterium, assembly GCA_021734945.1. Classification (GTDB taxonomy): domain Bacteria; phylum Patescibacteriota; class Minisyncoccia; order Phycocordibacterales; family CAIZLB01; genus VEQN01. The sequence goes on from JAIPIA010000003.1 coordinate 97,645, forward strand.
AATACGAATTGTACTTCCTAATGTGCCAAACAACGACTCAAAGAAATATTTTATACCTTTGACTGCTTCCACCAAAAAGGCACTGTCACGCGATGTGTCGTATTCGGCAAAGGCTCGAAGACCTAAAACAATACTAACAGCAAGACTTGTATTAAACAGAGCATACCACGCCTTTTTTGTACGCAATACTGAAGTAACAACGACAAAATAAAAGAAGAGATGCAAAATTGTTATATACCCTTCCATACGCTCGAAGTTACTCCAGAAAGATTTTGATACATCTACAGACGTAAGAGTTGCAATACCTAGGACTGCAGTAAAAGTAAATACTGCAGTAAGAATAGTACCTCTTTTAGGTATAAATGATCGGTCAAAAGCAGCAAGTACTATATATAGTATAGTCGCGATTTCGACGAAGAGCCTAAAGATAAATGCTTTTCCAGTAATATAAGGGAAAAACAGAGAAGTGCTCACTATAAGCGGTACAAACAACGTGCCATATATGAGCGCTATTATTGTGTATAAGAGAATGTTTTGGGTATTTCGGTTCATAATGCAATTAAATGGCTATAAATATACAATTGACTAGTAAATATGACTGGAAGTATACCACACCCAAGAATGAGTAAAAGCTGATATAATAGGAAAAAATACATTTATGAGCATCTCAAGCAGTCTCCTCTCGCTAAAAAACAAATACCTCAGAGCAATGGAGGGGCCGGGTTTTATTAAATATCTTAAAAATAGTGGATGGATGTTTGTAGCTCGAGTCGTATCTTTGGTGATTTCATTTTTTGTCACTACATACATCGCTCGCTACCTTGGACCATACAATTACGGGCAATTAAGTTATGCTATTAGTTTTGTTGCACTTTTCTCTTTTATTTCGACATTAGGAATCGATTCTGTTCTATATAGAGAAATATTAAGATATAGTGAAAAAAAGGACATATACATTGGGTCAGCCCTCGTATTGAAACTTTTAGCAGGACTCCTCGCTTCCCTACTCTCTATCATCACAGCTTACCTGACAGGGACACACGATGTTGCACTACTTCTTATCGCCATCATATCGTTCACATTTATATTCAATTCTTTTAATATAATTGTCTTTGAATTTCAAGCGGCAGTAGAGTCAAAGATTCCTTCAATAATCGCTGTCGTAGTTACACTCATTTTAAGTTTTGCAAAAGTTGCAGTTGTTGTATTCGATAAAGGCATTATTTATTTATCCCTTGTATTGCTCCTCGAATCCATTCTCTATGCAGGACTATACATAGTATTTCGTATTAAAAAATACGGTTCAATTTCAAATTGGAGTTTTGATAAAAATATAGCTGTATCTATCATGAAAGACTCATGGCCAATGATGTTTGGTAGCGCGTTTGCTTTAGTCTATGCTCGAATTGATCAGGTATTCATCAAGTCTCTCGTCGACGTACAATCAGTAGGTATATACGATGCCGCTGTCAGACTTTCAGAGGTGTGGTACTTTTTACCTAACATCCTCTTGGCTTCACTCTTCCCTGCAATCATGAACGCACGAGGAACAAATCTGTCTACATATTATAAGAGGATGAAATATGTACTATTATTGATGATTATCCTTTCATTTAGCATTGCAATACCCACTACATTCTTTGCTAAAGAAATAGTACATATTGTCTTTGGCCCAGCTTTCATCGGAAGCTATATCATCCTACAGATATATATTTGGAGTTTGGCTGGTACGTACATAAACCATGCGATATCTTACTTTTTGATCGCTGAGAATTACAGAAAAATGATTTTTACATCATCACTTGTTGGCATGATTTTAAATGTCATTTTAAATATACTCTTGATTCCAAGATACGGCATTTCAGGAGCAGCCATCGCAACCCTCATATCATACACAATGGGGCCATTATCTTTGATATGCTACAGAGAATTTAGATACAAACTTAGATTAATACTGGCGTAAATAATAAAACCAGTAAAGACAAGAAACTCAAACAAACAATGAATCTATTCAAATTAAAAACAAAAATAAGAAGGTCGCTCAATCAAAAACTCAAGTTTGAACACCCTTCATCTGCTCCATTCTTAAGTGGAGATACATTTCGATCAATTTGTAATCATGCATATGATGAGTTTTCTGATATTGATCCACACCAGGTACAACAAAGTGATATCGTTTTTGTTAAGAATAATTTTCTGAAAGATTTTTTTGTGGAAATTCATCCGGAGATTAAAAATCAGTATATACTACTCAGCCACAACGACGATACAACCATAGATGAGTCTTTTCTTCCTTTCGTTGATGAGAAAATAATTCACTGGTTTGGTGTAAATATAAATGTAGAGCACCCAAAGATGACACCCTTACCTATCGGCCTTGAAAATATGAGCTACAGAAGAAATGGCTTATTAAAATATTTTGACAAAAAGGAGATGTCCAATAAAAAATCACAAGAAAAATATATAATTTCTGCTATTAATATTGAAAAACATACTAATAAAGAACGTATTTTTGCAGTAGAACAGGCGAAGAAAAATTCATTGGTTACGACGATCCTTGCAATGAGTAATCACCAAGAATACATCGATACTATTCAACAATATAAATTCATTATTTCACCACGAGGTGAAGGAATTGATTGCCATAGGACATGGGAAGCACTTTATCTTGGCCTCTTTCCTATAGTCACTGAATGTCCAAATACTAATTCCTTTGTCCGGGCAGGAATCCCCCTATTTCCACTTAAAAGTTGGGAAAACATTGGTTCAGTAAACCAAACTGAATTGGTAGATTTTTATAATAAGAATATGGACAAGTTAAACCACCCCGCTGCATTTATTGACTATTGGATAGACTTAATCCATAAAAAGAGAGTCTAGGACCTCTAATTCTTGCTCGGAAAACCACTAGACCAGTATGCTACAATAATGTCATGAAAATTAGTCTTATTGCCTCACTTTATAAAACAGATAAGCAGATTAAAAGTTGGTGTAAGTGGCTCACAAAGTTTACAAATAAACTTAGTCAAGCAGGTGTTGATTTTGAAGTTATCATTATTGCAAATGAGCCAAATACATACGAACAATCTGTTTTAAATACTGTAAAAGATTTTTCTTGGGTTAGATATTATGAAGTGCCTCGAGAAACAATATATGCATCTTGGAACAGGGGTATCCGATGTTCAACTGGTGAAGTATATGGGTTCATAAATGTTGATGATGTTCGTTTTGTTACTGGTATTGTGGATGGTATACAGAGAATTCAAAAAGGTGCTGACTTTGTGTACTTCCCTTTTATTTACAAAAGATATATTAGAATTTTTAACTTTCTAATACTTGTAAAGAGAAAAATGTTTACACCTGAGACACCAGAAGTTGCAGTAAAGATTAAGGGAATGCCTTATGGTCCATTCTGGCTTGTTTCTAGTAAGTTCATAGACAAAGTAGGTTCTTTTGATGAAAGTTTTAAAGTTGCAGGTGACTACGAATGGAGCATGAGGACAAAAACAAAAGGAATCTATGAACTATCGGATGTTGTATCTGGTATCTTTACGAGCGATGGCAAGACGTTAAGTGGCAGCAAAAGCCCAATTCACGCTCAGGAAAATGAAAGAATTGGTAATATGTATAGTGAAGCAGAACCGACCAAAGCTTAGACTTAAAAAATATTCAAAGATTAGATTATGAAAATAGTTGCATTGTTGCCGGTTAAAAATGAAGGATGGGTCTTGGATACTTACCTATCATCACTAAACTCATTTTGTGATTTAATTGTCGCGCTTGATGATGGATCAACAGACAACACACTTGAAATACTGAATAAACACAATGTTGTTACAGTAAAAAATGACTACAAAGGAGATAACTGGGCAGAACACTCAATGCGCCAGAAGCTTTTAGAGATTGGTCGTGAGAATGGTGGTACACACTTTGTTTGCCTTGATGGTGACGAGGCATTTTCTTCTGGCTTTAGAGGAGAAGAGGCCCGCTCAACGATACTGAATTTAAAAAAAGGTGAAACACTCGCTTTTAGATGGGTTACTTTATGGAAATCGATCAATACAGAGAGAATCGATGAACCTTGGGATAATTTATATAAAGACTTTGTATTCTGTGACGACGAAAAACTTGAATATAAATATAAATTTATGCACGTTAGTAGGACTCCTGAATATTCAGACAATACTCCTAAAAAAGTAATAAAAGTTGAGGATAAAAATAGTGTTGTTTTACACTTCAAGTTTTATAATTATTCGAGAACACTCTACAACCTAGCGTGGTATAGGTGCTCAGAACTTATACATAATATTAGGCCCGCCAAAAAGATTAACCTTATGTATGGCATTACACTCGACTCTCGTAATGTCAAAAAGCGAGTATTAGATAATTCCCTCTTCAAAGACTTACCTATTCCTAGTTTGACTTCTACTGAAGATAGCTAGTTTCGTAAGCAAGTTCTGGTTTGGTTTGAAAAGTTTGGTATTGAAAAATTCGAACCCCTCGAGATTTGGCAAATTGAAGAACTAAAGAATATTTTTATCAAAAAAGTCGGACGAAATCCCGTACCCCAAACATATCCAAAATTGATTATTGAAGTAAATAAATTACGGAATAAGATATTAAACTCATCATTATCCAAAAAACTTAAATTAAGAAAATAGTAGACATGCTTAATATATATACTCATACAAAAAAAATATTTTCGAAAGAGTATTTAAAATATACTTTAGCTAAATTTACAGGTAGAAATCGCGGGCCCTTAGCGGTTGCAAACAGTCTAGTGCGTGGTTTAAAAGAATTAAACGTTGAATACAGAATTAATCCAAGATATTCGACTTTAAAAGCAACCGATGTGGTTCATGTTATTTCAGGAATACAAGCAGCAAAAGATTTAATTGCACTTAGAAAAAAAGGGCGAATAAAAAGACTGACAGCTGGTCCAAATCTTACACTTGCACCACACGAAGAAAATTCACTTTATATGAGCCCAGAGATAGAGAAGATATTGTTTCCTTCAGAATGGCCCAAAAATTATTTTGTTGAATTTGATAAAATTTTTAATGAAAAGATCGATATTTGGCCAGCTGGAGTAAAAGACCCAGGCACACCCAAAAAACCAGTCAAAAGCCGTGACTTCACCTGTCTGCTCTATATCAAAAATTCCCCTATTGAACTTATCAAAAAAATTCAAGACGTACTATTAGATAAAAAGATTCCTACCACCATACTCGAGTACGGTAAATTTAATCAAAAGGAATTTTTCAGTGCATTAGAGAAAGTTGCTTTCATGATTTATGTATCACCAACTGAAAGCCAAGGACTTGCCCTGCATGAAGCTTGGATGCGGGATATTCCAACACTTGTCTGGAATAGAGGTTATTGGGAATATAAGGGACATACGGTTTATTTTGATAAAATTAGTGCCCCTTATTTAACTCCAGCGTGTGGTATATTCTTTAAAAATAGTCATGAATTTAGGGATATGTTAGAATACTTTCATAAAATTAGAGACCATTTTGAACCACGAGCATACAACTTGTCAAAGTTCACCGATGCATTAACAGCAAGTATTTTTTTAAAAAAAATAGAGAAAACTCATGAAAAGATTACTACGGAAGATAATCCGCCTACCGGCAATTAATAAAATTAAAGAAAAGATACTTGAGAAAAAATGGAACGCAGGAAAGATGAAATTTCCCCCATCAATAATAAAGCAAAAAAATATTCTTGAATTTGCTAAGAGAGGTGGTATCCTAAGTCTTATAGAAACCGGGACATACTTAGGAGACACTGTGTATGCACTAAAACCTCATTTTATTCATATAGATTCTATAGAACTTAGTGAAGAACTTTATAACAATGCAGTCAAAAGATTTAGGAATGATGCCAATATAACTATTTGGAATGGAGACAGTCCTGAAGTCTTAGAAAAAATACTATTGAACAAAAAAGATAAAGTCATATTTTGGCTTGATGCGCACTATTCTGACGGAGTAACATCTAAAAGTTCTACCTATGGAGATTCTCCTATAAAGCAAGAGCTGAATGTTATATTTAAATGGTGGATAGCAGGTAGTGTTATTTTAATTGATGATGCACGACTTTTTATCGGTCAAGACAACTATCCATTAATTTCAGAGCTAGAGGTTGAAGTTAAAAATATCTTTCCTTCTTTAACATTTGAAGTGAAAGATGATGTAATAAGAATCTTCTAAGTATGAAAAAAACTGTAAAGAAACTAATCAGAATTATTCAGACTCCGTTTATTTTAAATGACTGGATGAAGTACAAAAGAATCGTAACAAGAGATTCAAAGGAAGGTAAAGCTACTAGATTTACTCTAAAATTTAGAGATACATACCCTTTTATAAGAGATAAGACCATGATGACTGGTTTTGATAGACATTACGTATTTCACACATCTTGGGCAGCTAGAAAAGTAAAGGAGATCAATCCAATATTTCACACAGACATATCTTCAAGTCTATACTTTTGCGGAATAGTATCAGCTTTTGTTCCTGTAAAATTTTATGACTATCGTCCTGCAGAATTGAATTTAACGAACCTAGAAAGCAGCCGTGGGGACCTTATGAACTTGCCTTTTGATGACAATAGTATTGATTCAATATCATGTATGCACACTATTGAACATATTGGACTAGGACGCTACGGAGACCCTTTAGATACTGAAGCAGACTTAAAGGCTATCAAGGAGCTCATTCGAGTTACAAAACCAGGTGGATCAATACTTTTTGTAACGCCTCTTGGTGGTGTAGCGAAGATTGAATATAATGCACACAGAATATATACATACGACTATATTTTAGAATACTTCAAAGATCTTGATTTAGCTGAGTTCTCTCTCATTCCTGAATACGCAAAAGATGGAGGAATAATTACTCATGCAACAAAGGCACAAGCTGACAAAGAAAATTACGGATGTGGATGCTTTTGGTTTAAGAAAAAGTCACTCTAACCGAAATTATTCAAAAAATAACCAAATTTTATGAAAAAAGCACTCGTTACAGGTTCAGCAGGATTGATAGGATCAGAAGCTACAAAATTTTTAATTGGAAAAGGATTTATTGTTGTTGGAATAGACAACAATATGCGGCAATATTTTTTTGGAGAAGAAGCAAGTACAGAATGGAATAAGACGAGACTCCAAAACGAATACGCAGAAAAATATGTCCACAACAATGTAGATATTAGAAACAATGATGAAATTGAAAAGATATTTAAAGAACACACTTTTGAACTAATTATTCACACAGCAGCGCAACCTTCTCACGATTGGGCAGCAAAAGAACCATTTACAGATTTTTCAGTAAATGCAAATGGAACTCTCGTACTCTTAGAAAATTTTAAAAAGTATTCCCCTACTGCTACATTCATTTTTACATCTACAAATAAGGTATACGGAGATACTCCAAACAAACTTCCTTTAGTAGAACTCGACAAAAGATTTGAAATTGACCAATCACATCCATTTAAAGATGGGATCGATGAGACTATGAGTATAGATAATACAAAGCATAGTCTTTTTGGTGCATCAAAAGTTGCAGCCGATATACTAGTTCAAGAGTATGGTAAATACTTCAACCTCAATACTGGAGTTTTTAGAGGTGGATGTCTCACAGGACCAAATCACAGCGGAACTCAACTTCATGGTTTTCTTTCATATCTCGTAAAATGTATTGTGACAAGTAAGGAATATACAATTTTTGGTTACAAGGGTAAACAAGTTCGAGACAATATTCACAGTTTCGATCTCGTGAATATGTTTTGGCATTACCATAACAATCCTAAACAAGGAGAAGTTTATAATGTTGGAGGTGCGAGAAATTCAAATATTTCTATGCTGGAAGCAATTGAGAAAATAGAGAACATTACTGGAAAAAAAGCTAACTACAAGTACGTAGACAAAAATCGTGAAGGTGACCATATTTGGTATGTCTCAGATGTAAGTAAATTTAAAAAAGATTATCCTGAATGGAATTTTACATATGATATAGACATGATTTTGGAGGAGATTTGCAAAAGCCAACTCAAATAGTACACTTTGTACATGATAATTCTCAAAGTAAAAGCAGGGCTTGGAAATCAAATGTTTCAGTACGCGTATGCAAAAGCTCGTGCTATCAGGAGCGGAGTTGAACTTAAAATTGATTTATCTTGGTTTGATAATCAACCAAAAAGGGATACATTTCGATATTACGGATTGAATCACTTTAATATTTCTTCGGACACATTCAAGGATATGAGAACAATATCCCCTTTCAAAAAACTTCTAACTCGTATTTATAAAAAGGCCCTCAGAATTATTTCAGATGAAAGTGATTATGTGTATTACCCTAGATTAGCTAAGCCCGTTTCAAAATCAAAAGATGTGACTGTTGAAGGTTATTGGAATACAGAAAAATATTTCGCAGAAATACGGGACACACTCAAAAAGGAGTTTACTCTAAAAGAGGCCCTCCGCACTGAAGCAAAAGGTGCTGAAAAAGAAATATATGAATCAGCACAAAGTGGAGAAATCCCAGTATTGATTTTAGTGCGTCGAGGAGACTATGTATCAAATATACATACAAAGTCTTTTCATGGAGCCATGCAAACAGATTATTTTTCAGAATCTATCAGTCGAATGATTAAGGAGCTTGGTGAGGATGCTAACAAAATACATTTCTTTATAACTACAGACGACACACCTTGGGTAAAAGAAAACATTACTTCAGATATTCTGATGAATAAACCTTTCACTTTTATTTCTCGACCTGGAGTACTAGACTATGAAGAACTATATCTCATGTCACTCTGCCATCATTTTATACTTTCAAATAGTACTTTTTGTTGGTGGGCTGCATGGTTGTCAGAAGCTGTAGAAAAATCTGGGTCAAAGAAAGTTGTCATAGGACCAAAACAGTGGGTAGCAAATCCAAAAGTTGATACTCGAGATGTTATGCCAGAGGAGTGGATTCGAATTTAGTTTACAAAGCATCTTATCTAACCTACACTTACCGTAATGATTTCTGTAATAATTGCAACAAAAAATGGTGAGAAATACATTGCTCGAGCGATTAAAAATGCACTTGAGCAAAGTGTTGCCCTAAAGAACCTGGCTAATCCTTCTGAGTTTGCTGGATTTGAGATTGTTGTAGTTTCTGATGGAAGCACTGACACTACTGCTCAGATTGTAAGAGAGCTCAGTGCTATTGATTCTCGAGTAAGACTAATCGAGCTTAAGGAAAATGTGGGGCCGGGACTGGCTCGTAATCTCGCTATACTTGGCGGACCAATTCCAAATTCATCTATTTCCCCTATTAAAAATAAATTTGTGGCAATACTTGATGACGATGATCTTTGGCAAAATCCAAAAAAACTTGAGAATCAAATTAAGTATCTTGAAGAGAACCCTGACATTGTTTTAGTAGGTTCAAAGAAAACTGAATTTACTAGAGAGAACGGCGAGCATCTACGATGGATTATTAATCAATCAGATCCTAACATTATAAGAAGCAACATGCTTTCTTATAATCCAGTTATTACTTCTTCAGTAGTATTTCGAACAAATATATTTACAGAAGTTGAGGGTTTTAAAGCAATGTATCTTGCAGAAGACTATGACCTATGGCTCCGTATGGGATTACATGGAAATATTTCAAATGTAGAAGAAACTGAAACAACATACACCATGCGTGATGGTGGAGCTTCAAAATCTCGGCAAATTGAGATGGCAGAAGTCGTACTTAGACTTGCAAAAGAATACAGACATCAATACCCTCATGCATGGAGAGCTATCTTAAAAGGCTATTCACGAATAGTACTCACTTATTGGAAACTTATTAAGAAAGGGAAAAATCCGTTTAAGTAATTTTATTCAGCAAAAATATCTTTTAAATCTGACTCATTTACTTCTCGAATGTTTTTTACTGAATTAGATTCTTTATGCATATCTTTTTTACTAAAAACTTCTTTTTCCACTTTTTCATCTAGAACATTTTTCGTCACATGAACACTCTGATTCATCGAACTATTTATACTTACAGGCTGTTGTTTATTTTCAGATGCAGGAGCAGGAGTTGACGAAGACACAGTGACTGACGGCACAGTCTGTGCCGTTGTCATTCCTTCATTTTTCATAACAGACAATAGAGCTTCACGCAAAGCTGCAATATTTTCTGGCTTTGGAATTTTTTCAGGTTTAGGGGCAGGAGCTTCAGTCTTGAGATAACTGAGAGACATGGCTTTTCTGAGTTCACTTTCTCTTTCATTTCCAGTCTGCTGAAATTGTTGACTTGATTGCTGTCCAGACTGTCTTGCGTTTTGTGGTGATGTTCCATCTGTAGAACCAGAAACAATTTCCGACATAGCTCCTGATATAGTCCCTGACATACCCCCTGAGGCTATATTTTGGCTTCTTGGAGCACTATTTGCGGGACCCTGTGATGTAGGAGGCCCGCCCAATGAATCCTGTACATTTGGACGTGTATTGTTAAGACTTAAGCTTGAGCTTGTACTGCTTGAATTCGTGCTACTTGGAGTGGTTGAAGTAGCTCTATTTCTATCACTCACAGGGGCAGTACTCGCTGGACGAGAATCCCTACCTCCTCCTGAACTACTTCTATTTGAGCCTTGTGGAACACTCCCTCTATATGAATTTTGTGATGATGACTGAGCGCTATTTACTGTTCTTCCATCACGTTGAGCACCTCCAGAACTTCGACTACCACTAAATGAACCACCGCCTTGAGATGAGCCTCTTGAACGATCGCTATTATTACCACCATTAGATGATGTACCATTTCCTCCTCCAGAAGCACCTCCGTTTGAGTTACCTCCGCTTGAAGCGCCATTTCCACCACTACCGTTTCCTCCACCTGAGTTACTTCCACCGCCCCCTGATGAACCACTGCTTCCCCCAAATTTCTTTTGTATCCACGCCAAAAGTTCATCCTCTACTTGTTGTCGAGGTTTTGCATACAAAGCACGAGATGATGCCAAAATGTCATTTGTATAATTTATTTCGGAACGAGGAATAGGAGCCATCCCAGCTGCTGAAAATGGCGGTGAGGTTACACCATCTATCATAAGTTTGAGGTACATTTGATATTTTTGGAGAGCCACAATATCTTCAGCTAGAAAATGTGGAGCAAATTCTTTTTCCAAAATTTCGGCATCATAAGCACCAACTCGATATGTCACCATTGTACCCACGTTTCCAAACACAGCTGCTCGCACCTCTTCTGTCATTTGCTCTATGTACTGATGAGCAATACTCAAACTCAACTTGTATTTTCGAGCTTCAGAAAGAATATCCGCAAATGATTCGTTTGCAAAAGATTGGAATTCATCTACATAGAGATAAAAGTTTGGAGCAGCTTCAAGTTGCTTTTCATTGAGATCAGCTCTACTCATTGCACCAAGATAAATCTTGGTAATAAGCATTGAACCAAGAAGGTTGGCATTTGCTTCACCTACTCTTCCCTTTGAGAGGTTGATGATGAGAATTTTTCTATTATCCATTACATCTCGAATATCAAAAGAAGACTTTGGCTGACCAATAATATTTCGAATAAGAGGGTTAGCAACAAATTGCCCTACCTTGTTTTGAATAGCAGGTGCAGCTTCGGCAGCAAACTTTTCGGTATAATTTGCATATTCATTTACCCAAAAAGATTTTACTGACGGATCTGAAATATGATTCACCACTTCTTTACGAAAATCCTTATCTGTAAGCATTCGGTTTACTGCTACAAGTGTAGAACCAGGATACTCGAGGAGAGCGAGCATAATATTTCCAAGAATGTACTCCATACGCGCTGACCATGCGTCCACCCAAATCTTTTTGAAGGCAGACATCATTCCACTCGCCACGAGATATCTCTGTTCTGGACCAACGTCTTCCATTACATTGAAAGAAACTGGATACTCCATGTCAAAAGGAGCGAAGTAAATAACGTCTTTTATACGATGCTCTGGAACGTATTCGAGCAAGAGGTCAGCTGACTTTCCGTGTGGGTCAAGAAAGCAAAGTCCTTCTCCATTAAGAATATCCTGTACGGCAAGGTTTTCGAGTAAAGTTGATTTACCCATACCCGTCTTACCGATAGCGTAGAGATGTTTTGCTCGGTCTTTTCTTTTTATACCAAATCGAAGACGACGGTTTCGTGCGTCCGTTTCACCAAAATATGTTACCTGATCTTCATCATTGAGATGATCTAGTGATGGATTCATAAGAGCTTTATGAAAACATTATATATCAAAGTCGCAATACAGACTACACTATTTAGTTAGATGTGGATGTTTCTGTAGAACTTTTTTTAGTTGCACTAGCTGAAATATTTGCAGGTGTAGATGCTACTTTTCGTGAATATGCTAACCATACCAATACAATAGCTGATACAGATACTGTTCTATTTTTCCATACATTTGGGAGCCCTAAAACTGGAACAATTGCAATCCAAATACCTAAAATGATGATTATAGTTCGTTTTTTCATTGGACTTTTATTATATCACTTTAAACGCTCTAACCAAGCGGTAAGGGAGGATTAAAAAGAGCCTAACCTACACGCTGAATCAATAAGGTTGCTCGACTTGGCATACCTGAAACGTTTATTAGAGAAACATTGAATTCTGGATCTAAGTTAAAATCCTCGACAACTTTAATGTAAGCCTTACGTCTAGCATCATTACTCTCCATTATCCCAAAGACACTATCACCATCAATAGGAGAAGTACCATGCATAATGTCATGCATACCTATTATTGGTAAATCGTATGGATATACACGAAAAGTACCTCCTGGGGCTAAAATCTTTTTTGCATTTTCAAATACACCCTCAATTTGCTTAGCATCCGGACAATAATAAGGGACACTGAATGTTGCCCAAATTTCGTCAACTTGTTCTACACCAGCTTCTCCCATAGATTTCAGTAGTTTTGGATCTCCAGCGGTGGTCTCTATTCTAGTATAGGGATTTGGAGTAGATACAAATCCATCTGCACGTATTACATGAGGATCAACATTTATAATAATTTCAGGTTGAAAATCAACATAATTATATACCAAATCAATTACAGAACTACCTCCACCAAAGAGAGCTATTTTCTTTCCGTTTATTCTGCTTCTAATATATTCTTGTGCCCCTTCTATCGGCTGTCCTATAAACTCAAATTGAAACGCGGGTATTCCAAAAAGAACTCTAGTTATTGCACTGTCATCTAAGCCAAGCCTTTTATCTCCATAACCAGATTTTATGAACGGTCGGGAAACATTAGTTCTTTCAAAAAAATCTTTACCAGGATTTTCTGGAATCGCCTGTATAGAAGCTCCCATTGCTGTTTGAAGAATTTGAGCCATACGCTCTCTCTTTTCAGAACTAAACGATTCTACCGGCGATGAATGTGCAACATTTAATACTGAAAACATTTCTTCAATATGAGGAAGATTTATAGGAGCAGCGTACAATTGGTTGAGCCAACTACCAGTTGCAGTTCCACCAAGATTATTTAAAGAGAGACCGTCAATTTGTTTCTCTCGTGGTAATTTTTCAAATTCTTCTGATGTAATTTCACAGATAACCCTCTCTGCATATCTCACCATATATTCTTCATTCGATTGATCAGGTGACAGAGGCCGCTCAAATGAATGAACAGACTCATGAGAAACCTCCCCTACTGGTAGTGCTTCTATATTTGGAAAACTCGAATCTGATGGTTCAAACATAGTTATAGTCTAATACTCCGCTGGTACACTAGAAAAACCGTCCTTTGTAATAATGACGTGATCCAAAAGATGTATACCAATAATCTTCCCTGCCTCTATAATCTGCTTCGTAATCTGAACATCAGCAACACTTGGAGTTGCAATACCTGATGGATGGTTGTGTGCTAACACTACTGCCGCTGCATTGTATTCAAGAGCAGGACGAAATACTTCTCGTGCATGAACAATATTTGAATTGATAGTACCCATAGAAATAATCTCTTGATGAATTACCCGATTGTGAGTATCTAGATATAAACCTCGAAGTTGCTCTTTTGGTAAGTTTTGCATTTCTGATAGGAACTTGTATACATCTTCAGCTGTACGAATAACAGCAAGGCCAACATCATTTTTCTTGTATAGGCGTCGTCCTATCTCACTACATGCAATAACCTGACATGCTTTACCAATAGGTATATCGAGCTCCTCTGCCATAATAGATGGATCAATAGTCCCCGTAAGTGCACTGTTGCCGTATTCACGGACAATCTTTAGTGACATAGCTGTAACATCTTCTTTCTTTGTACCTGTATTTAAAATGACAGAAATAAGCTCCTGAAGTGAAAGGGCTTGGACACCCTGTTCAATAAGCTTTTCTCTCGGCTTATCATCTGTAGGTAAATCTCGCAATTTGAGCACATACTGACGAGCAGAACTTGCCATAGTATTCTCAAGACCGGTCGTCATAAGTAAATCACTGTTTGTAAGGGTATATGTTGTCATGATAGCTCTATTATAATATGCATCTATTTATTTTTCTACATATGCATATATTATCTATATACTACGACGGGGTTCAAAGAATTATCAAGAAAGAATAAAGTTTTATACACTGCAAAACTGCCACACCTCTATTAAATCAAAATTATTTCACTTACGACTACTTTATATCAGTAAAAATCGTTGCATCTTTCATGAAACGTGCGATTGAAATCGGAGATGTACTAAAATCAACATCAGTAGAAATTGTATCATCACTAATCTGTAGCACCATATCGAGTGCTGGCTTTTTATTTTCACCAACTATATAGAAAGCCGCGTGGTCAACCCAATCTCGCATAAATGGAATTGTTGTAGAAATTCTTTGTGGAAATTCGTAGCCTTTTGCTCGAGCACTTCCCTCGTGTGCAACATCGTATGCAACAGCATCAAATGCTCCTACAAGTCTATCACCGTCATTGAACTCAGCGTCGAACTCAGCTTGACTATAGAGACCAGGAATCATTCCACCAGTGTGTCCATCAGCACCCATTCCATAAAGAGCGATAATAATTCCCTTTGGAAAATCCTGTTTCCATTCTCGCAAGTTTTTCTCAAATCGAGCGCGATACATTTCAATAGTCTCATCTTCAAATGGTTCTGTACTAATACAAAAAGCATCTGCCTCTACGAGATGATTATAAAAAGAGAGAGACTGTAAAATTGAGAAATTATTTATATCCAACTCTGTAGAAAATCTATCATCTGTCGTTGTTACTGTGAGATCAGGGCTGAGATATTCTGGATTAATGTGTTCTAGGGCAGCAACAGCAGAACCACCTGCAACGAGAAAAAGTACTGGCTGTTCTACATATTGAGTAAGGAGGTCGTTGAGATACTTCCCTACTTCTTTAGCAACCGTAGCGGAGTCAGCGAAACGTTCTACTTTGAGGCTTTTTCGATTTAAACTGACGTCAGTGTGAGAATGTGGATTTTGTGTCATATGGGAGTACTTTACCTTATTTACGAGAAAGAGCAAAAGCGGGAGTACCTTACAAATGAAGTAATTTAAAACCGCCCAGGCTAATCGCTTTTATACGACTAACAAGGGCGGTTCCGTAACATAATCACTTCGTAACAACTACACTAACTGCTTCAGTGGTCCCAAAAGATGCATCTCTGCAAACTGGAGAAACAATCCAACTTCGAGTCTGAATTTTTTCTCCCAGTATTCGTAAAGTATTGATTTAGGAGAAGTCTCAGTAATGCGTGTATCGGTAGGAGCCGACACTCCATACTCAGAGTCAATCTTCACACCTTTATTAATACCTCGGCTTGACTGCCTGTCGAAGAATCTCGCAACATCTTCAAAGGAAGCTTTGTCCTCTTGAGTTAGTTGTCCAATACTTTGGTACAGGATACACAAACAAAAACAGAACTGAGTATCAACCCGAACAGCAACCATAGGATGATATCCGTGGATCACCGTGTACTCGATTTCAGTCTGATTGAAGAGAAGTGCCTTGTCTTGCATCTGAAGACGCCCTACCATGTAAGAGTAGGCGTTTGCTAGAACTCTGTATGTAATGAGGCTGGGTTCGATCTGGAACATAAGTTTTTAAAGGAGGGGTTCTGGTTCAATTAATTTCGATTACACAATCAGACAACATTGGATGCTAGCTGAATTATGGAATAGAAAATTTGGACCAAATCAATCTAAAAAATACCCAAATATTCAGACCTCATCAAAAGAACAATTGACCCCTTTTATATACCAAAAACCACCTCGACGCAATGCCTGGTGGTTTTTGGATTTCTTTTGGTTTTCTAGATTTAAACTAGATCTGATCAACAGTAACCATGTTTGTCTCATCTGCCTCCTTAAATGGAGTTCCTGAGATAAACACGAGCTTGTCTCCTTTCTTTACGAGCTTTTCAGCGATGAGCATTTTCTTTGCATCTTCGTGAGCTTCTCGGAAACCTACGTGAGATTTGATAAGTACTGGGTATACACCGTAGTATAGACACATCTGGTTGTAAGTCTTCTGATCTGGAGTAATAGCGATAACTGGAACTGAAACTCGCTGTCGTGAAGCAAGAGCGGCTGCATTACCGAACTCTGTGAGAGCTACAATATATTTAGCACTAATCTGTTCAGCTGTGTGAGCTGCAGCACCTCCAATAGCCTTACTAAGAGTGTCTGATTCAAGTCGCTCTGGATGTGCAAGAAGAATAGAGTGTCGAACATCGTTCTCAACTTCGTTAGCAATCTTAGCCATCATTTCAACAGCTTCAACTGGGTATGCACCTAGAGTTGTTTCTTCTGAAAGCATAACTGCATCTGTACCATCAAGCATAGCGTTAGCAACATCTGAAACCTCAGCTCGTGTAGGGACTGGACTCTTGATCATTGATTCGAGCATTTGTGTAGCTGTAATAACTGGCTTACCTGCAGCATTACATTTTTCGATAATCATCTTCTGAGCTAGAGGTACTTTTTCAGCTGGGATTTCTACAGCGAGATCTCCTCGAGCAACCATAGCACCATCAACGATTTCTAGGATTTCGTCAAAGTTTGTAAGAGCCTGAGGTGTCTCAATCTTTGCAATAATCTTTGTGTGTTCCATTCCTCGCTTGTTGAGGATCTTTCGGAGTTCAGCAGCTTCTGAGGCTTTTCGTACGAATGAAAATGCAACGTAATCTACATTGTTCTTTTCACCGAATTCGATATCCTTCTTATCTTTAGCTGTAAGAGCACTAATAGAAAGATCTGAATCTGGAAGGTTTACACCTCGTCGTCCTTTGAGTTCACCACCGTTTACAACTTTACAAATAACTTCATCACCCTTGATGTCAGTACAAACCATTCGCACCTTTCCATCATCAACAAGAACTGCTTCACCCTTTTTGATTTCAGCAGGAAGTTTTGGATAGTTGATGTAAGCTTTTGTTTCATCACCTACAGTTTTTTCATTTGTAGAAAATGTAAATTTCTGGCCAGTCTTGAGAGTTATTCGAACTGCTGGATCATTCTGGAATGTTCCTGTTCGAATCTTAGGACCACTAAGGTCTTGGAGGATAGCTACTGGAATACCTGTCTTCTTTGACGCAGCTTTTGCATTGTCTACTTTTTCCTGGTGTTCAGCAAAATCTCCGTGTGAGAAGTTAAGTCGAACTACGTTAAGACCTGCCTTGAGAAGCTTCTCAAGCTGAGCCTGACTTGATGTAGCAGGACCAATTGTTGCTACGATCTTTGTTTTCTTTCCTAGGTGCATATATGTGGGTTTAACAGAATTAATTTAATAGGGGTCTATTCTAGCAGGGATTAGGGGGTTATTCAAGGGAACACTTGTGCAAGGCCAAGGTGATACATTTAGGTATGGTCAGAGTTGTACTATTTAGCACTAAGGAGGATTTTGAGACCTAAAGCAGTCAAAACCACTCCTGTAATTTTCTCAATCACACCTTTTATAGACTTCATTTTTCTAGATACAAGATCTGTACTTAGAAAAAATGAAACAATAGAAAACCACAAGGTTGTCGCAAGTACCATTTCCAATCCATACCCTATTTGTATGAATGTTGGCGTTGATGGATTAATAACTTGAGTGAAAACAGCAAGAATAAACAAAGTTGCTTTTGGATTCAAAGCATTGGTGAGAAAACCAGATTTCATTGCTTTCCAAGAATTCATTTTCTCTTTATTTTGAATTTCATTTGAAAGTTCAGTAATAGATATCGATTTAGGCTTAGAATCTTTAGCTTTTCTAAATGACATTAAACCAATGTAAATTAGATAGAGCGCACCTAAAATCTTTATTGTATTAAACAATAGAACCGAACTTGCAATCAATGTGCCAATACCAAGTATCGAATATGTGACATGCAAGCCAATCCCTAATGCTATTCCTATGGCACCCATGAAACCAATTTTTCTAGAATAAGAAAGACTGAGCTTACTGATTAATACAAAATCTGGACCAGGACTAATAACTGCCAACGCGTGAATACCAGCCACAGTAAGTAACTGCAAAATATATATGTTCATGCTTGTTAAAGTATTTCTCTTTTATGAGTAAATACTAGATTAAAATTTTAAATAGAGACTAAATAAGAGCCGTGTAGTACGACCTAGATTCGTAAATACTTATTTTTATAAGTACGTAAATTTCATATATTTAAAAGTATGTGCCGTTAATGTAAGCAAGACTATGGAGTGCAGATTTCATATATTTAATATTAGCAAAAACTATACGATTGACAATGAGCAACCAAAGTATATACTTTGGTTTATGAAAACAGTATTGAATCTGAAAATAGAAAAATCACTTAAATTAGAAGCTCAGGAAATTGCTGAAAATTTTGGTATTCCACTTGGAACTATTTTAAACGCCCTCCTGCGACAATTTGTACGCACAAAAGAAATTTCACTTGATATGTCATATAGACCTACTCCCTTTTTACAATCAATACTTAAAGAAGCAGAAGCTGAACTTTTAAGAACTGGTTCTCATTCAATAGAAAAACTTGAGAGTAAGGAATTCATAAAAAAATTAAAGAAACTTTAGAAAGATTTTATCACTAAGTGCTTTAATAAGTACTTATGAGATATAGCACCTCTAAAACTTTTGAATGGATAGTTAATCTAAGAGGTGTGAGTGGTCGTTCCAAGTGAGCATTCTCCATTTTCCATCGTCATATGTAAATTCTGAGATACCTGTATTTTCGGCCCAGAGACGCTTTACAACTACTTTAAACAAGTCGGGTGTCAATTGCTCCCCAAAGAAGATAACTGCAAAAACCATTCTAAGGACATATTCATGTGTTACCGCTACTATTGTATCTGCAGGTAAAGAAAGCAATTCATCCAGAGCCTTTTTAACTCGTTCACTCAAATCATAGAAGTTTTCTTCATCTAAATGTTTCCAGTCTTTATTACCCCAATTCTTTTCCACTTCATTCATAATCTTGATTGTCTCTTCATCAGTTTTTGGTTTACCTCTCACATCCTCGGGTCGATGTATTTCGTGGAGTAATTTTGTAGGTATAACTTCTAGACCAATGTCTGCACTAATTATTTGAGCAGTCTCAAAAGCGCGATCCATGTCGCTTGCTATGATCATACCAACTTTAATATTCGTAAATCTTTTTGAAACTTTTGCAGCTTGTTCTCTTCCATAGTCAGACAATGGCTGTTCAAAGGTCTGCCATAGACCTTGCTCATTACCACCTGTTCTCCCATGTCTCACAAAATAAATTCTCTTCATATTTTTAGTTTATTTCTTTGTTTTAAATATTAATATTAGTCTTAAGTCCAACAAACTATATTTCACCAACTACGCCTGACAACCCTACGCCTGACTTGGATAACTTTTCTTCACCAACTCAACAAGTTCTGGAAATAGAAATTTGTTTGCAACAACCAACCCTTTATCACCAGGTTTATATGTAGTACCTTCAAAATTTGAAACCATACAACCTGCCTCCTGCGCAATAAGAGATGTTGCAGCATAATCCCATGCATTTTTACTTGGACCAATATACCAATCACGTCTACCTGTTGAAACCCACATACCTGACACAGCAGAACTCGCCACCGCGTTTGTCCAACCTGTACCTTCTGAAAGCTGACTGATGCCTTTCTGAAAATTTTCATACATAGGTTTAAAGGTAATAGTCCCAAGTCCATAACTTCCCTTCCAATCTTCTTTTTGTGAGCACTCTGTCTTTGTTCCATTTAGGAAAGCACCCTTACCTTTTTCGGCATAAAGAAACTCTTTAACAATAGGGAGATAAATAGCCGCATATTTAATTTCCCCCTTACACATAAGCGCAATATTTATTCCAAAGAGTGGAGTGTGCGATGCGAAATTTTTTGTACCATCGAGAGGGTCTATATACCAAACATTTTCTGAGTCGAGCTGATAACCTTCACCCTCTTCTGAAACAATACCGTGGTCAGGATAGTTCTTTTTTATAGCATCACAAATAAAAGTGTTTGAAGCTAGGTCAGCTTCTGTGACAATGTCTGTAACTCGTTCTTTAGAATATAGAGATGTGGACTTTCCAAAAAATCCAAGAATAACATCGCCCGCTTGAAATACTGTGTCTTTAATGAAGGTTTCCATGTTTTGCATGTATTGAGGATAGCACAAGTTTAAGAGTAACAAAAAACCCAGAGTAGTCTGGGTTTTTTTGAATCTTAGTGCGCCCGCCAGGATTCGAACCTGGGACCCCATCAGTATCAGTGATGTGCTCTACCAACTGAGCTACGAGCGCATTTTACGTTCCCACAGCCGGACCCTTTGACCCTCTAACTGAGTAATAACGTGTGCATTACCATACCAAAAAATAGGACCAAAAACAAGCCTACACCTCTCTGCTTTTGTCCTCTTCCTCAGTACTCATTAGACCAGAAGAACTAGGTATAGAATTCAACTTCGCTATAAGTTCATCCATTCTCTTTTTTATAGCTAAATCTTTTACTGGGGGATTACGTAATCTTTCCCCTCTCTTTTCCTGCGCCTGTACTATTTGAATTTCTCTTTCTCTCCCTATTTCTTCAAGCCTGTGTATCGACATTTGAACTATATGGATATCTGTTTCTGACATTGATCGTTCCTCTATATATGAAAACAACTTTTCTTGATCTATATTTTTAAGATCAAGCTGTGAAATAGTATCTACATAATATTCTCCACCGTCTTCACCTACTATTATATTTCCTGAAGTCCAATCAATAATGAATGGCAATCCAATCTCGTTACAGGTCTCTTCAACTCTATTTATAGGAAAGAGAATTTTTTTACCTTCTTCTGATTTTACAACCCTTTCACGTATTGTACCTGAAATATTATCTCTTTCTCGAGAATTTACAACACTATCACTGTTTTTTCCAAAAGCTGCATAAAAATGTGGAAAATTATGTGGAAACAAAGTAGAAAAAATTCTTTGAGCATAAAAGACTTCTTTCATCCTTAAAGGGTTCATATCAGAATATGTATATGCAGTAACGGTTTCCTTGTTATTAATATTCTTTCCAGGAACGACCACACATTCTGCTCCACTTCCAATTACCTCAACATCGTTTCTTTTAGCAATTTCTTCAATCTGACCAGGCATTAAACTACAACTACGTTCTTGAACTTTTTTTTCTCGGATATCATCTATAAATTCATTTCTTGGCATTCCTATTTCAGGCATATTTACATTATACCCTATGAAATTTGTAAAAGAAAAACCGCCCTTTCGGTGCGGAATTTCTTGTATAGAAATTTAAAGACAGAATAAGTTACAACATCTAAAGCTTATGAGATATACTCTATCTCGGCACTATCCTTTTCTTGAGTATGGATCTTTCTCCACTGTCAAAGCTTTTAAGACGCTTAGTCTCCATGTTTCGAAAGTCATGAACTCTTGTTCAAATCCGCATATGCAGGACTCGAACGATCGACAAGTATATTAGTGACAACCGTGAGGTATGTATAATATGAATTTCAAATTGAATGATTCCACGAACAGCTTCCGCTACCCGTGCCTTGTTACGACTTACTCCCTGTCACCAAGCTTACTGTAAGCCCACACTAGGTGAGATTTCGAGTATTCCTGATTCCCTTGAGTTGACGGGCGGTGAGTACAAGACTTGAGAACGTATTCACCGCGGTATATCTGACCCGCGATTACTAGCAATTCCGGCTTCATGAGGTCGAGTTGCAGACCTCAATCCGAACTGGCGCCGTTTTTCTAACGATTTGCTCCACCTTACGGTATTGCGTCGTGTTGTAACGGCGATTGTATTATGTGTGTAGCCCAGGGTATCAAAGGGCCATGCTGACCTGGCGTCATCCTCACCTTCCTCCCCCGAGAGGGGGCAGTCTCGTGTGACACTTGTAACACACGACGAGGGTTGCGTTCGTTACCCCACTGAAGGGAACAATTCAAACCACGAACTGACGACGGCCATGCAGCACCTGTCCACTAGTCTTGCGAGGGCTCCTGTTTCTAGGAGCTTTCACGTGGGTTTCAAACCCTGGTGAGGTTCTTCGTTTACCATCGAATTAAACCACATAATCCACTGCTTGTGCAAGTCCCCGTCTATTCCTTTGAGTTTTAACCTTGCGGTCGTAATACCCAGGTGGTTCATTTAACGCGTTAGCTACGCCTCTCAGAGGGTCGATACTCCGAAAAGCAAATGAACATCGTTTAGGGCGTGGACTACTGAGGTATCTAATCTCATTCGCTACCCACGCTTTCGTGTTTCAGAGTCAGGAGCGCGCCAATGTGCTGCCTTCGCTTTTGGTATTCCCCATAATATCAACGGATTTCACCCCTACACTATGAGTTCTACACATCTCTCGCGTCCTCTAGTTGTACCGTTTCGCGTGCAGATTCTAGGTTAAGCCCAGAGTTTTGACACACGACTAATACAACCTCCTACACACCCTTTACACCCAATAATTCCGGATAACGCTTGGGGCACTCGTATTACCGCTGCTGCTGGCACGAGTTTAGCAACCCCTTATTCATGAGGTACTATCAATAACTTTCTCCCTCATAAAAGACCTTTACATCCCAAAGGACTTCATCAATCACGCGACATCGCTCCGTCAGGCTTGCGCCCATTGCGGAAGATTCTCGACTGCAGCCACCCGTAGGTGTATGGACCGTGTCTCAGTTCCATCGGTGAGGGTCAGCCTCTCAGCTCCTCTAGACGTCGTTGCCTTGGTAGGCCATTACCCTACCAACTAGCTGATATCGTACAGGCCGTTCCCAAAGCGTTAAAACTTTACTCCGTAGAGACTATCGAGTATTAGCTCATCTTTCGATGAGTTATTCTCGACTTTGGGGTACGTACCTATATATTACTACCTCGTTCGCCACTAAAACAAAATTGATATAATCTCAAATGTTTCCGTTCGACTTGCATGCCTTATCCATGTCGCCAGCGTTCATCCTGAGCTAGGATCAAACTCTAACTAAAAACTCAAACAAATAAACAAAGAAAAAATCTTTGTTTACGACTGTCGCTCTTTCGAGCTAAGTCATAAAAAGAATATGATGCTGTAACTTATTCTGTTTTCAAATGGCCGAAGAATTTAAATTTTGTCTAAAATCTTTCCGATGCATTCGATATTGGTTTCCTGGAAGGTGGAACGAACCACTTGGTCGGTATGTCAGTCAGTTAACTTTCATATCGATTCAACCAGGTAACTTATCTAAAAACGCCCTTTCTATAAGGCGTGATTGGTATTATACGCACATGAGAACCTTTGTCAAATACAAGATATAGCTGTATCATACCTTTACAAATACGTATACAAAAAAGCCCAAAATAACCCTATATTACATGCCTAAAATACCAATTGAAGAACTCAAAAAAGATATGCAAATTAAGGCTTTTTTGTTAAATAAGAGCTTTGTATTCAATACTACATGGGGACTTTTTTGCCCTGAGGAGATTGATACTGGGACTAAGCTCCTTTTAAAGGCAGTTTCGGAGAATAAAAAGGTATTAGAAATTTTTGAGCAGAGCAAGGACGAAACTCAATCTGTGGATAGAATGGCGAAAACAGCGAACATACTTGATATTGGTTGTGGATATGGACCGATAGGTCTTGCGCTCGCCAAGGCGCTTCCTACAGCCTCTGTAGACCTAATTGATAAGGATTTTGTAGCGGTAGATTACTCTAAGAAAAACGCTGTCGAGAACAGCATTAAGAATGCACATTCATATTTATCGAACGGATTTTCACATGTACCTTCTGGTAAAAAATATTCGCTTATTGTTTCAAACCTCCCTGCCAAAGTTAGCAAGGAATTTTTCTGGATACTTTTTGCTGAAACATTTGAGCACTTAGAAAAAGATGGGTATTTTGCTGTAGTTGTAATTAAACAACTCGAAATAATGATGCGAAAAAACTTCAATACTCTTTTTGGTAATTCTGAGGTTATTGATAGAGATAAGACATATTCTGTTGTCATAACAAAAAAGGAGTAAGACTCTACGTCTACACTCCTTTTTTAACTCTCATACCATTCGTCCTTTTTACTTCTAGCGCTCAATGAAGCTTGGATTATTAATACACTTAAGGTTTTTATTTAGATCATTAATGTTTCCTTCTGAATCTTTAAAATCTCCATCTACACACTCGAGTTCAGCCTTATAAGAATCGCAAGTTTGCCCCCTACCTGCAATTGCTTTTGCATAGAAAACTATTTTATCACCATTTTGATACGTATTTCCTGCTCGCTTACACTCTGCATCTTTCTGCTCACAACTAAGTTCGGTATATGTAGGACTATTTGGAGAAAGTACGCCATTAACACAAGTTTTAACTTCTGTTGTACATGTGCCATCAGTGACTACTGGACTGAAGAATGTAAAATTTGATCCGTCTGGAATTATAGTTCCATAACTACCTGTACATGGATTTTTTTGTTCTATAGTTACTACACCTGTAAAATCGACCCAACCTACAACATCAGAAGCCCATGCATAACCTCCAAATTTTGTTCCCGTAAGCGTTGTCCCATAATTTGAACCACTCAAACTAATCCAGCCATCAAAACCTCCTCTATTATCCACTGCAGTACTTTTTGGGGCAACGCCCGAGACGACTCGAGCCCATCCTGTTAATTTGCCTCCCGCAATTTTTGCATTAGTTCCGTATGTAGTATTTGGAAAACCAGAAAGACCACCAAACTGTACCCAACCGACATTTTCTGACCAAGCGTAGCCTACCAAACTACCGTCACCTTGAAGGATGACTGGAACTCCCCCATCTTTGAAAGATATCCAACCAATATTTTCTGACCAAGCGTAGCCGCTCAAACGAGTAGTGATCGTCGAGGTTGCAGTACTCTGTGCATCGACAATTTTTGGATATACGCTCAATTGCTTCCCATAAATGAGTACGGATGCACACAACAAAAACAGTGCACTGAACAGTATTGAATATCCAAATTTTTTAATAGAAATATATTTCATACAAATTAATAATAACATCTAATCAACATGGGGGCATTAACATATGTCCACATTTGCTAGTCACATAATAAAAGATGAATCAATAATCTTAATAGTACACATAAAAAACCTGCACACAGAAGTTTGGTGCAGGTTTTTTATAGAATTTAAGATTGAAAGAATCTAGATTTATTTACTATTTTTACTTCTTTCCTGCCACTTTTGCCATGTTACGAGAAGAGGTGAACCTATAAAGATAGATGAATAAGTTCCTACAGCAATTCCAAGAATGAGTGCTAGTGAGAAGTTTTCAGTTGTTTTTGGTCCAAATATATACAATGCAATGAGAGCAAGTATTGTTGTGAGTGAGGTATTTATTGATCGTGCAATTGTTTGAGATACACTCATTCCCACAATTTCTTCAAATGTTTTCTTGTTTGAAGAAGTACCAAATGCAAAGTTTTTGAGATTTTCTCGAGTTCGATCAAATACCACAATAGTATCGTGAATTGAAAATCCAAGAATTACCAAGAGAGCAGTAACAAAGAGTGCGTCAATTTCATATCCACCATTTCTTCCAAGATATGAGAATATTCCTGTAGGGATAATCACGTCATGGAACAATGCAACAATTGCAACAACACCGTATTTCCAAGAAGAAATTGGTCTTGAAACACCACGAAATGCGTACGTGATAAAGATAATGATTGCGAGAAGAACAAGAACCATTGACCAGATTGCCTTACCTTGTAGTTCCTGTCCTAGAATTGGACCTACTGAATCAAATCTTTTTAATTCTCCACCAAGAGTTTGAACAACTTTGTTTCGCTCTGCCTCATCAAGATTTTTTGTTCGTATAATAAAGCCATCATCACCAGCTTGTCGAACTACATATTCACCAATATTGAGTGCACCGAGTGCAGACTTTATTGAGTCAGCATTAGTTGTTCCACTACTCATATCTGGATATCTTACTTCAATAATAGAACCACCTTTGAAATCGATACCGAGATTTAATCCATATTTGGCAACTGAAAAGATAGAGAAAGCGATAAGGATTACTGAGAATACGTAGAATATTTTTCTGTGTTTTACGATATACATAATTTTATATTTATTTTAAATTTGCGTAAACGACTATTTACGTAAACCGTTACCGAATAAGAACTTTGCGATACCTTCATATTTCTTTACACCGAGAGCCATAAGAAGTGTCCGTGACACTGTAATTGCAGTAAACATAGATACAACTACACCAAGAATAAATACCAGTGAGAAACCTCTGATAAGCGGTGATGTCGCGGTAAAGAACAGAATAAGACCTGTAATAATACTTGAGGTATTACTATCTCGAATCGAAAGCCATGCTCGAGCAAAACCCTCTTTGATACCATCTTCTACGCTTAGTCCTCTAGCAAACTCCTCTTTCATTCTTTCAAATATAAGAATATTTCCATCCACCGCCATACCTAGAGAAATGATAAGTCCCGCGAGTCCTGCAGACGTAAGAACAATACCAAATACCTTAAATAAAGTTAGAGTAATTACTGTATAGAGTGAAAGTGAGATAACTGCAAGAATACCTGGAAGTCTGTACCAGAAGAGTAAAAACACACTGATAATAATAAGTCCCCAAACACCTGCCACAACACTTGCGTGGAGCGCATCTATACCAAGTGATGCCCCAATAGACTGAGTACCAATGAGGCTGATGGGTACAGGAAGCGCACCGTACTTAAGATCACGAGCAAGGTCTCGAGCTTCAGTTGGAGTAAATCGTCCTGAAATAACTGCCTTTCCATCTGTAATAGCCTGCTGAACTACTGGAGTAGAGATAGGTCGGCCATCAAGGAAAATCGCAACTGTCTTACCAATATTTGCGGATGTTATTTCACCAAAGAGTTTTTTACCTTCATCGTTAAAAACAAGACTCACGAGAGGTTGTCTTGTATTCTGATCAAATTCAACTCGTGCAGACTGGAGGAATCGCCCCGTCAAAGCTGTAGTTTCATACTCTACGTTGTAGATACCATCTGTTGTCGAAGCGTTTGCATTTGCAGCAGCTGAAGCAGCAGTTGTACTAGTCGCCTTTTCTGTTTTAAATTCTAGTACAGGAGTTTTACCAATTAGTTCAACAGCTTTGTTTACATCCGTAACACCTGGAAGTTCGACAATGAGCTTTTGTATCTGAGTCCCACCAACTGTACTTTTTTCAGTTTGAATAATAGGTTCCGCGACACCAAAAGCATTGATTCGAGCTTCAATAACCATCTTAAGGCTTTCCATTGCTCCAGTGACATCACTTACTGGAATCTTAGATGTATCAGCTTGATAAATAAGGTGTGTTCCTCCACTCAGGTCAAGACCTAGTTTAAAAGGAAATTTTGATATGAAGCCATTACCAGGCTGTTCTGAATAGTGCACAAAAGAGCCGAGGAGGATTCCAACGACAAGCAGGGCAATTGCAGTGATTCGTTTCTTTAACATGTAATCTGAATTATTTGATAAATATGGGTCAATTATACAGAGAATTACCCCTAGAGCAACTACGAAACAACCTGCAAATCCTACACTTTTGCGAACCTAATCGATTTAAGGAGAATTAGACCCCTACCCTAGAAAGTAATGTTTTTACTGTTTGAAGTGCGATTTTTAGATCAAGCCACACAGACCGGTGCTTTATATAATACAAATCATATGCAAGTTTTTCTTTTGTCTCCTCAACTGAGTGTGGTGGCTTCTCATGGTGAATCTGCGCCCAACCTGATAGTCCTGGTTTAATAAGATGACGTACATTGTAATGAGGAATTTCTACTTTATAAAATTCTACGAGCTTTGGAAGTTCAGGTCGTGGACCTATAAGAGAAGTCTCACCTTTCAATATAGCCCAAAGCTGTGGAAATTCATCAAGACGTGATTTTCGAAGGAATGAACCAAATTTTGTAATTCGCTGGTCATTTTTTGTAACCCAGGCTCCTGCATCATCAACTGTCATACTTCGGAACTTTGGTACATTCACTAGTTTATCCCTTTCCCCCACTCTTTGTTGAAAAATGAGAACAGGACCTTTGTGTTCACCAAACTTTGAAGCTATCCAGACTACTGGGTAAAAAAGAATCGGTACAATACAAAGTGGCAAAGATATGGCTATATCCATCGCTCGTTTGAGGAAGTCATAAATCACATTTGGCTCAATAGATGCGTGTTTAAGAAACCAAACCTCATTTATGAGACCAAGTGGAACCTTGTCGGTAATGTCTTCATACACATTTTGTATTTCGACAAATTGGATATTATTAAAAATAAGACTGTATAAAGTATCAGCATGCTTTTGAATAACTGGATTAATAAGATCAACAGCAATAACGGCATGAGGATGAGAAGTAACTAAGTTTTTAATTTTATTAATTAATTCCAAACTTTCTAAATTTTCAAAGAAAGATGGCTTTAATATTTCCACAATATGTACAGGTGAATTTGAAGCAGACTTTATCTTCTGATCAAGATAATCGATATCATCACCCTCAGCTAAGACGATAAGAGGTACACTATTTTGTTTAACAAGCTTTGGATACACAAAAAATCTCCACAATGAAATAAGAACTGATGAAACTACCACATAGAGCACAAGAATTACTTTCGGCGTAATTCCAAAATATGGGACGATGTAAAAGAATACAGTAGCAATAGCTAAATTAAAAAGATGTGCCGCGAATACACGTCGAGGGAGTTTGCTCTTTATAAGTAACGTATGAGAATCATATAGACCTGATATAAAAAAAACTAAAAGCCAAGCGGTAAAGATAAAGATAAAAGGAGACAAAAGAGCAGTAAAATCCTCACCTGAAGGAATGGCTAAGTTTCGAAGCAATAAAGCTACCCAAAGAGAAATGACAAATACAGCAATATCCCCTACTAAAAGAGTAACAAATTGTCTTTTGCGTGTTGTGGCCATACTGTGAGATACTATACTATATCCATTATGAAAGAAAAGACATCTGAGAACCACGGTCAAACTGAGAAACAAAACAAGCGCCCTGAAAAAATACTATTCGTCATTACAAAATCTAATTTTGGAGGTGCTCAAAGGTATGTATTTGAGCTTGCCACTCGCCTTTCAAAAGAAGGTAACAAAGTAGCAGTTGCGCTCGGTGGTGCTGGAGTTTTAAAAACAAAACTAGAAGAGGCAGGGATTGAAATTTTTCCTATATCAAGCGCACAACGCGATATCAGTGTCACAAAAGAGATAAAAGTACTCTGGCGGTTATATTCTATCGTCCGTATATACAAGCCAACTATCGTCCATCTAAATAGTCCAAAAATTGGTGGCCTCGGAGCTGTTGCAACTCGTATAGGAAGTTTTATAAATAACATGTTCGGCAAAGGTTCTTTTGTTAAAAAAATTATTTATACAAACCACGGTTGGCCTTTTAATGAACCTCGTCCAGAGTGGCAACAGATTACTATCCGAATATTCTCATGGTTAACTGTATTTGTAGGGGGCACTACGATAGTATTATCTGAAACAGAACGTAATGACGTGAAAAGTTGGCCTTTTGTGCAAAAAAAGTTTTCAATAATAACAAATGGGGTTGCTACATTTAATCTGCTACACAAAAAAGAAGCACTCACAACTCTCGTTGGAGAAGTGAAGGCAGAACAATGGTTAAACGAAGGGAGAACTATTATTGGTACAATTTCAGAATTACACAAAAACAAAGGTCTAATTTTTGCATTAGAAGGATTGAACTCATATATTGAGCAGTATCCTGAACAAAAGATTGCATACGTCATAATTGGTGAGGGTGAGATGCGTTCTGAAATTGAAACTCTAATACGTAATCTATCCTCTCTGAAACCTGAGCAGATTATCCTTGCTGGTCATGTGAATGAGGCTCGCGAATATCTCCAGGCATTCGACCTCTTTTTGCTTTCATCTGTCAAAGAAGGTCTACCGTTCGCCTTATTAGAAGCTGGATATGCCGGCATACCTGTTATTAGTACATCAGTTGGAGGCATTCCTGAGGTAATACAAAATCTAGAAAATGGAATCCTCATCGCCCCAAGACGCCCACAAGAGATTAAGAATGCGCTTGTTTATCTTAATGAACACCCTGAAGTAAAGGAGCAAATGGTTAAGAAGTTCAAAGAAAAGATAAACCAAAAATATAACTTTGAATTAATTGTCGCCGACATAAAGAAGCTCTACGAGATAAAATAGTTTTATATTTTAATAAAACTACACACCTAGAAACTCATTTTTGATTACCTCACGATGCGTTGCTCGCGAATATCTAATCATACCCATAAGTATCCCCAGACCTATAAACTCGGTCACCAAATGAGAACCACCATAACTCATGAATGGCACCGGAATACCTGTTACAGGCATCACTCCAATATTCATACCAATATTTATAGTAAGGTGCACCATGAAAAATATTGCAAGGCCCATCGCATATAATGTTTCAAAATTTGTCTCGCCTCTCATGGCCCATACAATAATTCTACCAATGATGATTATATAAAGTATAAAAAGTATTATTACCCCGACGAATCCCCACTCCTCTGCAAACGCAGCGAAAATAAAGTCTGTTTCGTATTCAGGTAAAAATTTGAGTCTAGACTGTGTTCCATATCCAATCCCCTTGCCAACAACCTCACCCGACCCAACAGTGATCATAGCTTGATACGCGTTATATCCACTACCTCGTATATCGGCCAATGGATTTATAAAGTTCATGATTCTGTGTTTTTGGTATTCTTTAAACCCAAAATTCCAAAGTCCTGCAAATGATATAACTCCAATCGCAAAAACAAGTGCAAGATGCTTTTTTGAAATACCTGAGATAAGAACCATACCTAACCAAATAGAAAAAATAGTAATAGCAGATCCGAAGTCAGGCTGTAGGGCAACAAGAAGAAAAAGAATACCGGCATACACGGCAGAAACAATAATATGTCTAATGTGTGCAATTTGGACATGGCGTCTTGAGAAGTATTTTGCTAACAGTAGGATAAGTACCAGTTTTACAAAGTCGACCGGCTGGATCGAAAATAGGCCGAAATTAAGCCATGATTTAGCACCTTTTGAGACATACCCCACTATAAAAAGTGAGAGTAAAGCTAAGGCTGAAAAAAGGTACAAAGATACAATGACATATGTTCTACGCAAAAATCTAAAATCAATAAAACTGCATATAAAAAATAGCAAAAAAGAAACTCCTATCCAGATAAGTTGTCTCCCCGCATAGTTTCCCTCTCCAGTAAAAGAATTCATAGTTAAAAGACTAATTATCAAAATTGGAATTAGTGAACCGACGATATACCAATCAATTTTTAGTGCTCTAAACATTATTTAAAAAATATGTAAATCCAAACAAAAGGTTAATCCAACAATACAAGTAAACAATACTAAATCGGCAACTTAGGAATAATCTCCACCTTAGACACTTCATCAGTAAAACCTGTAGGCCATGTAAATACAAGAGGAGATTCATCATTCCCACGAATAATATCTACAACAGTCTTCGAAGCTGCAAAAGCGTTACCTTCTTTATTATAGATAATCGCAACGACTTCAATATTTGTATATTTATTGATGGTTTTATTTAATAAAGT
The DNA here is from genome assembly GCA_021734945.1 of Minisyncoccota bacterium. Classification (GTDB taxonomy): domain Bacteria; phylum Patescibacteriota; class Minisyncoccia; order Phycocordibacterales; family CAIZLB01; genus VEQN01. The sequence continues at coordinate 129,698 of JAIPIA010000003.1, forward strand.
TGCCTTAATAGTAGGAGTTGTCGTAGCAAAAAGGACTCTCTCATCAATAACATCAAGTTCAGGTTTAGACGCTTCAAACTTATTCCACACAGCAGGTGCCGTAAATTCAAACACCGCTTTCGCTGGTTCACGCGTACCTGCATCAAACGCAGGTTCAAATATTGGGAAAGTTTTTGCTGGTGGAACGCGAGCATACCCTTCTCTCGTGCCAAGCAATACATTTTCCTTATCGTATACAAGGAAAATGTAAGGAATTGGTTCTGCTGTGTAATTTACATTTGGATTTTGTACGTACGCAACTAAGTTGTTAAGCCCACGTGCAACATTAAAAGAACGAGACCATGTGACTATAGGCTCTGGTAAAACATCACGTGAACACGCTCTTTCACAAGAACCTCCACAATCAACCTCGACTTCCCTGCCATTCATTTTTCCATCAAAACAAGTTGGAAGTGCATTAAAAAAAACAAAATAGACAGGAATACCAACAATCAAAATAAGAAATAGGAGTACTCCTGCACCATACATAAGTTGTCGCTGATGTGCCCAAGAAAACATGATATGTGCATTATATCAGATAAACAAAAAGACCGCCTTTAGGGCGGAATTTTATTTTGCTTCTTGTATTGAAAGAGTCGGGGCTTATTATCTTATAAAAAATAATTGTTCGACTTATATTGACCACTCTGTTCTGGCGACGAGCTACTTTTCCCACATAGTGAGTATCATTGCCCCTGAAGAGCTTAACTTCTGAGTGCGGAATGAGATCAGGTGTGACCTCTTCGGTGAGCCACCAGAACGCAATGGTCAATATAATTTTAAGGTTTAAGAGAAAGGGCAAATATTTTTGCCTTTGTTTTGCCTAAATGAATGGGCCGTGTGCGAGGAATTGAACCTCGTCCTCTCGGTTAACAGCCGAGCGCTCTAACGATGAGCTACACACGACGGCTATTGAGAGTAATCAATGAACAACTCTCTCTTAAACCTTAAAATTCTCAATTTCAATACAAGTAACAAATAAAAGTGATCGTGATAATCATATTTCCTAATAGAATCGATGCATTAGTACACCTCAGCTCAACGTATTACTACGCTTACACTTAGTGCCTATCAACGTGATCATCTCTCACGGATCTCAAACGATACCTAATCTTGAAGCTGGCTTCGCTCTTAGATGCTTTCAGAGCTTATCCATTCCCAACATAGCTACCCTGCAATGCCACGGGCGTGACAACAGGTACACCAGAGGTCAGTTCACCCCGGTCCTCTCGTACTAAGGGCAAATCTTCTCAAGTATCAACGCCTGCAGTAGATAGGAGACCAACCTGTCTCACGCATGTTTTTCACTTATTACTAAGTGCATTGGACTATATCTTCATCTGTTCATATATCGAAGTGATATTTGAATTGAGATGGCTTACGTTTAGTCTCTACGGGCTTCACAAACTGTGAATTCCCTCGGTGTTATCCATACATACTCCTGTATGTACCGGACTTCCCCGATATAAGTAAGCTGTGTCATATATATCACTATGTATGACCGCCGTGTATAGGTTGTATCTCTATAATTTAATTATGTTAACAGTTTTCATTCTCATTTAAGAGATTTGATGTCCTCGGTGGATTCAGACTGTTCAGTGGCCAAAATAAAAACTTTGTATTGCTACATCATAATTACCTTAAACACTGAACGGTCTGAACCCAGCTCGCGTGACTTTTTAATTAGCGAACAGCTAAACCCTTGGGACCTTCTCCAGCCCCAGGATAAGTCGAGCCGACATCGAGGTGCCGAACTCCGCCGTCGATATGGACTCTTAGGCGGAACTAGCCTGTTATCCCCAGAGTAGCTTTTGTCAGATAATCTTTTGCCGCGTCTAAAGCGTACAATCGGTTCACTACGTTCTGCTTTCGCATCTGCTTGACATTGACGTCTCACAGTTAAGCCGGCTTATGCCGTTGCACTATCGGCACGGTTTCCATTCGCGCCTAGCCGACCTTAATAAACTCCTCCGTTACTTTTTGGGCATTTGTGTTAGCTGCATGTCACCATGCAGATCGGACTATATAATTATCTTAAGATTTAATTTAAGATAGCTGGGTTGTAGTCTCTACGGGTGATCAAAACTTTTACATTTATCTCGTCCCTCGGAATTGTCTTAACTTTGCTTTCGGCACGATTAAGGTTTTTCCCGATATAACCAACTTTGCTTACAATAATTGCTTACTGTAGTCCCCCTTTTTGTTTTTTTCGAAGAATGACGTCTTCTGGAGGCGCCACGGTTCAGAACACAATTTCTTAAAATAAATTAAGATTCACGGCAATTTAATTTTATTTAAATTGCAGTCTAATTGCATCCTGAAGGATAGCGCCCCACCAAAACTGCCCACCAGATACTGTTCCTTCGCGTTTTTGCCGCGGAGGTTAGAACGTATGCTTTCACAGAGTGGTATTTCACTGACGAGTCCACCTAAACCGAAATCTAGATATCAACCTCTCCCACCTATGCTACGCAGTAAATACATACGCTCAATACCAAGTTGCAGTGAAGCTTCTGGGGTCTTTTCGTCTAACTGCAGGTAGGAGGCATCTTCACCTCCATTGCATTTTCACCGAGCGGGTCTTCGAGACAGTTCCCAAGTCATTACACCATTCGTGCGCGTCTGAACTTACCAGACAAGGAATTTCGCTACCTTAGGACCGTTATAGTTACGGCCGACATTCACCAGGGCTTACACCGTCCAGCACGCATATTGCTATGGCACCGCCGGCGTTTGACCTTCTGGCATTGGTCAGGTGTCACCCCCTATACATCGTCTTGCGACTTCGCAGGGAGCTGTGTTTTTGGTAAACAGTTGCTTGGGAAACTTTTGTTGCAACCCTCTTTTTAGGGAGGGCGAGCCTTATTCCGAAGTTACGGCTGCTTTTTTGCCGAGTTCCTTGAAGACCTCTCACTCGTTCGCCTTGGTCTACTCGACCTGATCACCTGTGTCGGTTTGCGGTACGGTTTTCGCATACATAAGTTTAGAAGATTTTCTCGGAAGCGTGCTTTATTAAATCGGTACAGGACGAATCCCGCACTGTATCACTCTGCTTGGAATTGATATTAAAATCAGTCTGCGGATTTACCTACAGAACTTCCTCACAGCATGAACGCAAATCCAATTATGCGCTTAACATACTACACTTCGTCTCTCCATCACTGCATGCGAAAGTCATGGAATATTAACCATGTGTCCATCGGGTTCGGATCTCTCCATCCCCTTAGGCCCGACTAACCCTTCGTCGACAATCGTTGCGAAGGAAACCTTGATCTTTCGGCGTCGGGGTTTTTCACCCCGATTGTGGTTACTTGTGCCAACATTCTTACTTCTTGACGCTCCAGCATGGGTCACCCCTTTGCCTTCATCGCGGACAAGAATACTCTCCTACCGATCCATCTGTCCGAAGACAAATGAATCCCTCAGTTTCGGTACTATGTTTTAACCCCGCTTATCTGCGGCGCAGAGTCTCTAGATGAGTGAGCTGTTACGCTATCTTTCAAGGATTGCTGCTTCTAAGCAAACCTCCTCATTGTCTCTGAAACTCCACCACCTTAAGTGTACTTAACATAGATTTAGGGACCTTAAATTGAGATCAGGGCTGTTTCCCTTTTGTCTGATGTAGCTTAGCCCACATAGACTGACTGCCACGCTATGACTCTGAATATTCGGAGTTTGATAGGACTTGCGAGATTTCTCCCTGTCAAGTCCTTCCAGTGCTCTACCCCTCAGAGGAACACGTGACGCTAACCCAAAAGCTATTTCGGAGAGAACCAGCTATTACCAAGCTCGATTAGCTTTTCACTTCTTACCACAAGTCATCCCAATGAGTTGAACGACATACGGGTTCGGGCCTCCATCTATCTTTCGATAAACTTCACCCTGCTCATGGTAAGCTCGCATTGGCTTCGGGTCTGATACATACTACGTACGCGCTATTCACACTCGGTTTCCCTGCGGCTCCATCCTCTCGGACTTAGCCTGCAGCATGTATCAACTCGTTGGCTCATTCTTCAATAGGCACGCCGTGACGGATATAAATATCCGCTCCGACTCCTTGTAGGCATATGGTTTCAGGTCTATTTCACCGCCCTTACCGGGCTGCTTTTCACCTTTCCCTCACGGTACTTGTTCACTATCGATCACAACAGATATTTAGCCTTAGCAGTTAGTACTGCTGGATTCCTCCGAGCTATTCATGTCTCGAAGTACTCAAGAATGGAGATAAGAGACATTTTGTTTTCGCATACGGGACTATCACCCTCTAGGGTCAAGCTTCCCAGCTTGTTATGCTAACAAAACGTTTTGTAACTCTTTGAATATAAATATTCCATCTCCACCTTACAACCCCGAGCTACCCAATGGATTGTGCAAAATGTTTAACGACTTTACACTTTCCATTGGAAAGCTCGGTTTGGGCTCTTTCCCTTTCGCTCGCCGCTATTCAGGAAATATTTCTCTTACGAGATTGTTTTCTATTCCTCCAGGTACTGGAATGTTTTACTTCCCTGGGTGCGCATCCTGATAAATCAGGATTACAGATCAAGTCTGTAGGGTTTCCCCATTCGGATATCTCCGGATCAAAGATTGCTTAGCATCTCCCCGAAGCGTTTCGCCGCTATGCTGCGTCCTTCATCGCTCTGTTGTGTCAAGGCATCCACCATACGCCCTTATATTTCCATTAGGAAATATAAAAACCACAATCACTTTTATTTGTTACCTGTTCTCTCATTATTCTCTTGAGAAAGAATAATGAGTTTGTTGAAGGTTCAAACTGTTTAGTATTTTGCAATATTTTTAAGTTCAAGTTCTTACACTTGAAAATTAAACAGCTTGTTTTAGTACTTCAACTCTGTCTCCGGAAAAAAGACCTCAGAGATATGAGAGTTAAATTACCGCACACTACTTTTCAAATGAATGAAAAATCTTGTACGGCACTTCACTGCTCTCGTATCAAAGTCCAGGACAGTATTAAATTTACAAGGTGTATGTTGACTGGATGGTTTATGGTTTGCTGGTTTCTTTAAAAAAGAAATTCGCTCCCTTTTGGAGAGCGGTTTTCAAAATAGCACCTTAGGCTTTTAACAGCTTTGAGGCGCTACGTTGGATTTCCGCTGATCCTTCATAAACGATTAACATATCTGATAAGGGCTATTATACAGACGTCGAAACCTTTGTCAACAACAAAAAGCATCTATTTCGCACTATCTGTGGTTAGACCTTAAATATCCTTCTTTATCAATATATTTTGTTGCTTATAGCCTATTTTTAGGGCTATTTTAAAATACGAAAAATGACCCTTTTTAGGGGTCATTTTGCGGTCTGATACATAAAGTAGGCTTACTACGATGTATTAGACTAGTTTTTTCTTAACTTATCTTTATTTATCTTTTAGAAATATCAGATAGTGATTTTTCTAAGATTCGAGCAGCTACCTCCTTTCCGCCTAGACCAAACGCAAGTCCGAAAGCAAGAGAAAACGCTACTACTATACCTATGAACAAAATCTGTACTAGAGCTGAAGCAATATCAAGCTGTACTAAGGCTGTAAGAACAGCAAATACAACGATAGCCCACTTTGTAATAGATCCGAGTACTTTAGATGAAGTAATATGTGCATTTGCAGCAGCACCAGAAACAACCTTTTTTGCAACTTCTCCAATAATCACTGATACGAGAAGAATAAGAATTGAGGCAATTACTCGTGGTAAGTATCCGACAATAATAGTCTCTAGATAATTACTCACATCTACAAGTCCAAAGACTTTTAGTGCCGCGAGGAAGAATACTGCAATAACAAACCATCGAATTAAACCTCCTACAAAAGCACCTGAATTTAACTTGATATCCCCTTTATTGAGAGGACCTTCAATTCCTGCTTGTCTCAAAATATTATCAATCTTGAGAGTTACAAATAGTTTTTCGACTAGACCGTCTAAAAAAGCGCCCAATATCCAACCTACTGCAAATATAATTATTGCAGCTAAAAGGTATGCACCAAATTGTAAGAAAGCTGGAGCAAAACCTGAAAAAGCTGTACTCAACGCGTCACCCCAAGTCTGAATAATTGTCATGTGTTTTAGTGAAATCATACTGCACAATGTTTGACCGTAAGGTATCAAATTGAAACCCTGCAACCAGAACTCCACTTGTACAAATATAAATCTTATTAATTAGTATGTAATATGTGGCCAAAGGCCTTGAAGTTAAACTTCAAATGGGGCGACTACCCCTGTAGCATTATTATATCATTTTTTTCACAAGGAAATTATTGAAGTACACCAAGTTTGTCGAGCACGATTTCGTGAGGATAATCTAATACGTCACGGATAAGTCTATCTCCGACGCCAAGTCTGTATTTAAAATCTTCACTATCAAGCACAGCAAACCTTATCTCCTTTCCTATATCCGCCTCAATAGATGCCATAACCGCATCAGCTGTACTTTTCTTTGCACCCTCGGCAACTACGAGTATGTCTATCCTCCCCTCTGTCAGTTCTTTAAATATTCCTGAAAACACAACAAACTTCAATTTACCAATTTTTGAAAGTTTCTTTAGAATTGGTTTTGAATTTTTAAGACTAGTATCAAGGAGTAATCTTTGAAATTCATGTAAATAAGTAAACTTATCATTTAGGTACCACACGACTTTATTGCCCCTTGTAGATCTTTTGATAAGCTCCGCTTTTGCTAAAAAATTGAGTTCTGCTCGTGTCTTTGAAATATCTATCTTAGATCTCTCTGCCACGTCAGCAGTTTCAAAATAAAGTACTGGATTAAAAAGAAAGAGTCTCATTAGTTTTACTCTATGCGCTCCCCCAAAAATTTTCTCTAGTGTGTCCATCTGATGTATCTGTAAAAGTTATGCTGTTAAAAATGTAAGTACCTGATTTTGCGATTCTATGCTTTTGTTCTTTTTCTCGCTTTTGCGCACCTGCCTATTGTGTACTAAATGTAGCATATTTTTGGAATGACTTGTAGGGACAACCTTATAGAGGTACTATTGCGTCAGGATAGGACACCGACAACAACAAACACACAAAGGAGACTACGCCATGCCTGCACAAATTAATCCCAAAGTTAACCGTTACCGCCGTTTTAATGGCCTACGTGTAGAACGAGCAAAAATTAGAGATGTGAAGGAAGCTGAGTGGATGAAAGGTCAATTTCTCAATGAGATAAGCCGAGCGCTACTTAAAAATGATGAACGAGAAACACCTTCGAGATTCATCCATGTTTTCGAAATCATGATGAAACCGCGAACTTTCGTTCCGTTTCACACTCACCGAAACGACGTGCGATTGCTTCACCTAGTGCCTGAGAGGGACACTGTTGAACTTTGGGCTGCTGGCGAAGGAGAGGTACCATCAAAACTCGGCACTTTCAGCTCCACATTTCGTCAAGAGATGGATTTCAATGGTGGAACGTACTATGCTTTAGTGAACTCAAGTCAGACGAAACAGACCATTACTTGCATATGCTTTTACGACAATCCAAATCAGATCATAGAAGACATCTGGCTTGAGTCCAGTCCACCCGAAGGAACCATAATTGGTGTGGTTTAATCTCTGCACTTTAGAATAAGGGCTATACTCTACTAACCTCAACTACCCCATCGAAGAAGTCCCCATGACTTCTTCGATGGGGCTTTTTCAATAAATTATCTTACAAAAGTGCAAAACAAGAAAACAAAAAAGCCCTGTATGGATGTAATTCCGGATACAAGGCTTTTTTGTTTTAGGTTTGAGTTTGAACTATTTAAGTTCAACCTTTCCACCAGCGTCTTCAATCTGCTTCTTGAGAGCGTCAGCTTCTTCCTTCTTAAGACCTTCCTTAAGGACTGTAGGAGCAGCATCAACGAGATCCTTAGCTTCCTTAAGACCGAGAGCAAGAGCTTCTTTTACAACCTTGATGATTGCAATCTTGTTAGCACCTGCGTCTGTAAGGTGAACATTGAATGAAGATTTCTCTTCAGCTGCTGCACCTGCTGCGGCTGGACCAGCTACGGCTACTGCAGCTGCTGATACACCGAATTTCTTTTCTAAGAATTTAACAAGTTCGTGAAGCTCGATAACAGTCATCTTTTCGATGGCTTCTACCACTGTCTTGAACTGTGCTGGAGTTTCTACAACTTCAGCTGTTGTTGTTTCGTTTTCTGACATTTGATTTAAATTAATTTAATTATTTTTTAATAGCTATATATTGGCGAACATTGTTGCTTCCAATATGTTGCTCTGACTTTCATACAATCTATCTCTTTTCCTACTGCTTCTTTTCTGCAATCGCATTGAGAGCGAGAACAAAACCTTGGATTGGAGAATTGATGATGTTGACGAACTGAGCGTACAAAGTTTTCTGAGAAGGAATGAGAGCAATAGACTCCATTTCTTCCTTATTTTTGTACAAACCGTTGAATACTCCTCCGAGGATAGATACTCGTCCATCGAGCTTCTTTTGGAAGTCGTAGATTTCTCGAGCTGGTGCCAATAGATCAGCACTGTATACGAGAGCGAGTTCACCATCGAGCTTAGGAATTTCTCCTGAGTATGCAGCTTCAGTAAGAGCTCTCTTTGTAAGAGTCTTCTTGGCTACAGTAAAGTTTACATCTTTTGATCGAAGTTCTTTTCGGATAGTTGTTGATTCAGAAACAGGAAGCTTGTGAAAATTCACAAACACTACTGATTTTGAAGTGTTCAAAATATCTTTTACAGAAGCAACAATCTCTTGTTTTTTCTGTTTGGTAATTGCCATAATTTGTATTTTTAGGGTACTAGTAATCGTAGCTTTGAATTAGGTAACAGTAATTAGACCATTAATCTAAATCAAGACGTTCGACCGAAAGGAAATCAAGAAGGAGGGGTGATTTTGTGTAATCCGTAACGTTAAGCTACATATCTCACAATTTCGACCTCTGCACAGGGCTTATGGAATGCCTATGGTCTTCGAAGCCTTTCGATATGAGATTACCAGATTCTTAAGTAAAGTCAATGCTCTCATAATCACCTACCCAATCCATATCTAGTATCCAAAAGCTCTACTCAGCTGTGCGAATTGAGTGTATAGAAAAGCAGCTTCTGACCTAGTCATTCCACCTTTATAATATAGCGACTTTCTCCTATTTAGATCCTTTATTATTGAACCTAGGCTTATCGTAGTGTCTCTTGAATAGAGCTTGGCTAAACGTATTTTGGACTCCGTAGAAATTTTATAATTTTTCTCAATTGCATTTAATTTCAATAAGTATCGTTGTTTAAAATTTGCCCGTATCCCCGATTTCTGAATTTCTATACGAATGAGGCTAATCAAATACAATATGTCGACTGGCTCGTTATCCTGAATATAGGATACTTGATTAGTTGAATTAGTGGGTGAACCAACATTGGTACTAGTTGAATATTGTTGATTTACTTCATAAATAACTGTGTTTGAATATACGCCCGCATACTCATTGGTAACCCTCATCTCAACGGTAGGTAGTCCTGCTGTACTAGAAGAATTATCTATTCGCACTTCAACAGATGAATATGCTGTTATTGGAATATTTTCAAAAGAGGCAAGGACAATTGAACCACTCTGAGCATTTTGGTTTATTGAACCATCTGAATCTAGCAAACCACTCGGTGGTAAAATCTGTTCTATTTTAAAGTTTATTTTAATCTCATCTAAAATAAAACCTGCTGATTGGACAGTATCAATCAAGCCTTGATTTGGCTTTAGATACACACTACTCGGGAGAGTTTCGCTATTAATATAATATGATTCACCAACATGTGAAAAGTTACTATTTGGTAAACTATTCTTTATCGGCTGAATATCAGAAACTGAAACCTTAGTATTGGTGCCCTCCTCGGGATTTATGAGGGGAAAATATATACCCACTTTATTTTCATATTTGTCTTTTGCAGACATTAAAAGAATATCACTAGCTGAAATTCTATACTTACTATCACCATAGACATCACTTAGTATTGAATTATCAATAGTAATGCTAGTATTTTCACCTCCCTCACCAAGTGACACATCCCCTCCCATTCGGCCACCTCCATGTTTAGTCATATAAGCTGGTATAGAATATTGTCCTATGTTATTTAACATAATCTGCATAAGGGTACTTATTATCGGTGGTGTTGAAATTATATTTGCATGTGTATAATTTTTATTATTTTTTCTATTATATTCGCCTAAATTGAATATATATTTTTCACCCCAGCGACCGCCTTGGTTTAGTAAGGGATTAATCTGTTGCTCTTGAATGCTGAATACGTCTTCCGCAAGCACGGTTCCATCACCAACTGCAGAATAAATCGGCGTATGATCCAAACCACAATTTGGTGACATAAGCCACGGATGAGTATATATGCTCTGGCAAGGCTTTTTAACATATCTGATGCTCTTTAATGTATCTACACCTACTCCGAGAATATTATAAAATTCTATATTTTTATATAGAGAGTCGGATTGAGGTTTTACAAAAGAGGAGCCCAACTCGATATCAATGTTTTGTTTTATTTTTTTATTTGCAACAAGTGGAACATTAGTTTCTATTGTGTCTATCGTACTCGGTCTCGCCATTTCTTTAAACAAAAACTTATACATATCTATGACTGAATTAATATCCGGCACACCTACAGAAATAGTATTTGTTGCTTGTACACCATATATGAGGTTTGAATCTATTTTTGGAAGGAGTGAATAGACTGATGGCATATTCTGTGCAAATTTCCTCATTGTATTTTTATTAACAATAAAGCCACCACCTATATCTTGATTGTCGCCATGCAGGAGTGCAAACAAAGCAGATGGCGACCCATTCTCAGGCACAGCGACAAAAATGACTTTATCTATTAGACCTATTTTGTTTCTTTGGGCTAAGTAGGTTAAAAATCTTTTACTGACCAGTCCGCCATAACTATGAGCAATGAGCGTAACTTTTCCAGTTTTTGAAGACAATGCCATTTGATCTATCTGACTTTCCATTTTCTTGTATTGCCCATTAAAACCATATCTCGTACCCTCAGTTACAATTGTATTGGGTGACATCCTCCAGTCATATGCGGCAAATTGCCAATCATTTATAGAGTAATTAACATTTAAGCCATCGAGTGACTTTAGAAAACTTTTGTATATTTCGATATCATCATTTCCACCCAATGCAATATTTGTCCTATCAATAATATCCCTGAAATACAAACTTTTATCCATAGAATAACCATCGTTTGTAAGATACAACTTTGATATATCAGAGTTTGAATTCGGTTCCCAAAGTTGATTTTCAGTAAAAGTATTCTTTTTATAAATTCGACTGCCTTGGATACCTGGTATAAACAAAATGTTTGAACAGCAAGTCACTTTCTTTTTTGGTTTTAATTGTTTCCACGGACTTACGCCTGCTGTGCCTACGTAAGAGTCGCCATTCCCTGTTGGGTTTATTTGGATATTATATGGACCAGTCTCACTTCCCCACCAATTACCTGTAGCTATTACTTCTCCTCCGTATATTATTGCTCCATGTTCAGTATTTCCAAATATTTCACTCTCTGAAATATGTATATTTGAGACATAGGATTCAATGCCAACTTTATTTTTTGTAAAAGCACTATTAGATATTTCTAAATATGCATTTGAAAATGTCGATATTGCTGAACCTGTCAAACCCTCAAAAGTGGTCAATTCAACTTTTCCATATGTTTTATTGAATATCTCAATTGCCTTTTGGGTATGTACACTTTCCACACCAGAGACAGTAACAGCTTCAGATTTACCCTTGATCAAAGAATCACTCATAAATAGAGTTGACTGCGTACTTGGACTATTTTGAGGATTGTTGCCATCATAAATAAGAATTGATGTTTGATACCCAACACCCGACAAAGAAGAGTTCATAACTGAAATAGAACTTTGATTAAAAATTTCTAGTCCTACTCCAGAGGACACATTTTCAAACATGCTGTCTTTAATACTCAAGACCGAACCATTAAACACAGTAATAGTACTTGGACCATCAACAGCACCAACATCTTTTATTTGAACATCATTCATCAGTACTGTTGAACTAGAATATGCGTCTACTAAACCGCCTGTCTCTCTGATACTAGTATGACTCATCGACAGCTCACCTCCGATAACCGTAATGGCTTTTTGTATTGAAGGATGACTTGAGATTCCTTCTGAATAAAACAATGGGTTCTTTATAGTGATTGGAAAGCCCTCTTCTCCTTGAAAGACGAGTCTCCCTCTAACTGTAATTGATCCTTCTATAAACACCTGCGAACCCTTTTCTATAGTGAGGCTAACACCCTTAGGAATAGAACTAACCCCCTCAAAATAATATGGACCATTTACCTGCCTCAATACAGTATTTTGAGTAAATATTTTACTTTCATATCTTGTCTCACCGCGAACGATATCATGAGGGACAAAAAGGATGACAATACATAATATAGAAAAGAAAAAGATATGTTTTTTATACATACCTAAAATATACTTACAACCTATTAAGTCTTGGTAAATTTTTGATAAAATTTAAACCACTACCTCTCATAGTTATTAGCTAACTTATCATTATCCAATAGCTAGCCACTACAGTTACTTAGATTGGACACTCGAAACCTCACTACTAGAATCACTTATATGAGACGTACCCGCAATAATAAAAACTAAAAATCCTAAGATGAGAAGCCCCAGAAAACCACTTATGAGTTTAAAAGATGTTGAATCAAACATATTACTTATATTCTAGCATATATTAAAACCTAAATTTGTAGCTCTAATTACTTAGATTTTTCAATTTCAGCATATCCCCAGAAAATTAGCCAACACAAAAACCCGCCCTCTTTCGAGAACGGGTTTTTGTTAGAGATGTTAGCTTGTGGGTATCTTTCGATACTTGAGAGCTACCAACAACTTATTACTTAGCGAAGTATGAAGTTGAAGGTGTCTTGATGTCATCAAGACCCCATGTCTGTGAAACCTGAGAACCAGTTGTAGTTCCCCAGTTAATCTGTGAGATAACGAAACCGTACTGACCTGAGTGAACTACTGAACCAGTACCGAGTGTTGCTGTCACTGAAACCTGAGCTGTTGAGCCATCAGATACATTGTTGTTTGGAATAACAACAGGTGCACCTACAGCTGTAGCGATAGGGTTAGCAGTACTTGTAGCAGCTACGATTGTAAAGTCAGCGGCAACAGGCTGTTTGATTGTACCTCCGAGTGCAGTTACATTGAATGTGAATGTAGCTGTCATTTCAGTTGTAGAACCGTTCTGGTTTGTTGTCTTTGAGATTGTAGGTGTTCCAGCGAGTGTCCACTGAGCAGCTGTCTTGTATACATAGTGGTATACACCGTAAACTGGAGTAGAAACTGAAGCTGATGTTCCGTTTGGCTTTTCAAATGTTACAGATGCAACAGATGTAGAAGCTGAACTTCCGTCAGCAGCTGATGAAGACCAGTTACCCTTAAGAGTAAGTGTCTTTGTCACATCCTGACCAACTACGATTGACTCGAGGTTGTTGAATGTAACTGTACCTGCTGCGTTTTCAGAACCAATCTTTGTTGATCCATCCCAAAGTTCTACAGTTTGTAGAGCTGAAGTAGTTGTAGCAACGTTAACAACGAGACTCTGGAGCTTTGAAGCACCTGTTTCTGACTTAACATTGAATGTTAAGAGAGGAACATTTTCAACACCGTTTGTAGGGTTGATTCGATAGTTTTGTGATCGAAGTGGTGATGACGCTGCAGAAAGTGTCAATGTTGATGAACCTGGCTTCTTGAATGTGTGTGTTCGTGTCAAAGCATCAAGTGAGTAGAAAGATGAAACGCCGTTTCCAGAAACTGCTCGGAGTGAGTTTGTTCTGTAACCGTCGATAACAACTGTTCGGTCTGTATCAATTGAGTTTGTTGAGAATGAAACAACAAGAGTCTTAACTGAGTTTGCAGGAAGAACAAAGTTCAAGCCTGAAATTCGAGCGTAGTAATCCTGGTTTGAATCCTTTGTGAAAGTTGTACTGTTCACAGGGATTGTAGCAACAACACTTGAACCATCCCAAACCTTGATTGTGTTAATCAAAGTTGAAGGGTTTTCAGAACCACCTGTTGTAGGAGTTACTGAAACCTGGAGGTCAAGAGTCTGAACTACCATGTCAGCGATTTTACCTCGGAGTTCGATACCGTATACAGGAACATCAGTTGATGTCTGGATATTAGCCTCGTTTGAAGGTGTCGCTGCAAGCTTCTGATCAAGAGTTCCTTCTACACCACTTGTTACAACTGGAGTTGTAACTGTAGTAGTTGTACAAGCAGCACCTGTCATACTATTGAACATAGCGCCTGCTGGGCAACCTGCTACTGTAGTAGTAGTTGTACAAGCAGCACCTGTCATGTAGTCAAACATAGCGCCTGGTCGTGAACATGCACCTGTTGCAGTTGATACACTTGAACCATCAGCGTTAGCTGCTGCTCGAGTGAGAGGACCGAAGTAACCTGAAGCTGGAGTTACATTCTTTGAAATCTGGAATGCAACAACTGCTGACTTAGTAAGACCACCAAAGTATCCCTTAGCAACACCTGATGGCATTGTTAGGAGACCCTTTGATTCAAGGTATGACTGTAGAGCTACTACGTCAGCACCTCGTGAACCTATAGTAAGGTTCGTGTTGAAAGCGTTTGACATTGACTGAGCAGAAACTGCAGAAACTGCAGAGAAAGCGAAGGCAACAGCAAGAGCTATTGAGAAAATTTTCTTCATATATATAATGATAATTTGATTAAAGAAAGATGCTATCTACATTAATTGTTAAACAATTGATAATGTGTAGAATCACATAAATCTTCGGGTTAAACTAACCTGGCGAACCCGTACTGCAACTGAATTGAAAGATTGAACTTATTCAATGTCAGTACGGGTTCGCCATTTTTTTTAATAACTTCTTTGACTAACTTATAACTAACTTACGTATGTTAACTATCCACTTAATGACTATATATGGTTTGCAAACTATATATAGTCATACTACCCACCAAACTTCATAACTTATCGACACAAAGTTTGGTAGAGTTGTTGAGAATCATAGGATTGACGGGAAAATGTCTGTATAAAAGAAAAAGGCAGAATAACTGATGTTTAATTGACTGAATTTGATATGAAATTTTCAATGGTCAAATCGTTCTGGATAGGTCTAAAGTACTAAAGAATTGGTCTTTGTATACACTTAGTAAGTATATAATTGACCTCTATCTCCTAGTACCTCTACTTTGCATAATAGCCTTATTTAAGGGCATATATGAAAAATACCGGTCTCTGTACATATACCATGACGGTATATGAAACAATATATTACAAAAAATAGGGGTTCCAGTCAATTAACTAAATTCTAATTCTACAAAGCAATACAACAGTAGAATAGAATTTTAAAGGACAAATATCGGACAAAATATCCGAAATAAAATGCAAAAATAGAGACTTTTATTGAGACAATGAATACCTACTCCAACGTCGCTCACCTGTCTTTAACAAATCACCTGTTCCAACAAGGGAGATAAGCTCTCTCTGAATAGTTTTTTCGCTACAACCTTTAATAACTTCTGTTAAATCTTTTATTGATGATTCTCCTTTGTTCTTAATAGTGTTTAATATAAGAGTCTGCCTTTCGTTTTTTACATCAGAAGTTTCTGGACTAGAATAAGACTTACCCCCTAGATTATTAGATACTATTTTTGAAACAGGATTACTAACTTTCTTATTCTGATCTTCGTCCTTTTTAAGATTAGTGGTCCTGTCTGAAAATTTTGTATTCTTTACGTTAAAAGACAAAGTTTTATCTACAGGCAAAACATTATCTTGTTTTAAATCATCGACAAATGTCCGTGAGTTTTTGTAAGAGGCATCAAGTGTGTCCATTTCAAATAGGTGTGTTGGTATAGCTTGATTTTTATAAGACAGTGTTTTCCAATATGTTTCAACTTCCTCAATAAATATTTGTACTTGATTGACCATAAGGTTGTAATTTGAAGTGTTTATGGAGTGAGCTGAGACTGCTATATCAGACACAGAAACGAGAGCCATTGATTTCATTGCGACGTCTCGTGCCAAGTCTTCTGTCTTATTAAAACTTGCAACCAAATCAAGTGTCTTTGAAGACATGTCGAGCGCCAAAGTACGAAGCTTTAGTTTTAAGCTGTCATTATCCTGTATATGCTGAGTAAGGAGGAAATAGGCTTTGCAAATTTTCTCAGCTCTACGATAGATATGGATACCTTCTTTGTCTTTTATAAAACTTGAAACAGCCTCATACACTTGTATGTCTTTCTTTTGGTCATTCATTTGTTCTTGATTGTTTGTTATGTCCTTTTCCATTTTTGTTGAATTTGTGAATCTGACCTTTAGGTGACTTTTTGAGACTTTTTACAAAGTCTTTGATTTCAAACTCATTATATATAAGACAATATTAAATGCAACTTCAAAGCCAGCTACCCGCGTGATAAAATATTGCCATGAAGAAACGAGACAAGAAAAAGCGAAACGACGAGGAAGAAAGTGAGACAACAAAAAGAATACAGCTCAAGGAAAGTACACTTAAAAGTGTATGGGGAATAGTACTTTTTGTTCTCTCAATTTTCTTTATATTAGCAGCATACGGAAACGGAGGACCAGTAGGTTTGTGGACTTTTGGCCATATTAAGACCCTGCTAGGCTATGGGTATTATTTACTACCTACCATTCTCCTTTTATTATCACTTTCATTCTTTGGAGATCAAGAAAGAAGCTTCCCACTATCAAAAGCACTCGGAGGAGTTCTTTTTGTACTTGCAGGACTAGGCCTATTTCATCTGGTGAGTGCCGAGAGTGGAGGTGTGGTTGGTAGATTACTAGCAACACCACTATTAGGTCTCTTTGATTACACCATCTCATTTATTAGTCTTTTAGCATTACTTATAATCTCAGTACTCATTATTTATGACGCTGCTCTACGAGCTGAACACCTTATGTTCTGGAAGAAACTTCAGGCGACAAAAAAAGGGGCTTTGGAGGATGGAGAATTACTCGAAGATGCTGAGCAGGCAAAGATTGATGAAGCTACAAATAAGGCTAACCTAAAGGTTGGAAATAAAGGACAATCAATGTCTGATATAAAAGACAAGGGGTCAGATGAGCCTAATGAAGGTGCAGAGTCTAAAGGACAAGGTTCTGTTCTCGCGAACATTAAAAACAAACTGAGTAAGGGAAATGAAGCGGCACCTACTGATGAAATGATTCCCTCTCTCAGAAAGCCACTATTACTCGGAAAAGCTTTCGTTCCCCCTCCACTTTCACTACTTGAAAATGATCGTGGAAAACCTGGTGTTGGTGACATTAAAGCTAATGCAAATATTATTAAGAGAACTCTACAGAACTTCGGTATTGATGTTGAAATGGATGAGGTTTCAATCGGACCATCAGTAACTCGGTATGCGCTCAAACCAGCAGAAGGTGTGAAGCTTTCAAAAATTCTTGGTCTTCAAAACAATCTCTCTCTTGCTCTTGCTGCTCACCCTATTCGTATAGAAGCACCTATTCCTGGTAAGTCACTTGTTGGTATTGAAATTCCAAACACAATCAAAACTACTGTAGGTCTCGGATCAATGCTTGCTCAAGAAGAATTTGTTAAATCAGAAAAACCACTCATGGTTGCTCTTGGAAAAGGAATTTCAGGAAAATCTTATTTTGGGAACCTCGCAAAAATGCCACACCTTTTGATTGCTGGTGCAACTGGATCAGGAAAATCTGTAACAATTCAAGCTATAATCACTTCCCTACTCTATCGTAACTCTGCTGAAAATTTGCGAATGATTATGATTGACCCAAAACGAGTAGAACTTACTCTTTGGAATAAAATTCCACATCTTCTCACTCCAGTTATTACAGACGCAAAGAAAGCTATACTTGCACTTAAATGGGCAGCAAAAGAAATGGACAGACGATATAATGTACTTGAGAAACATACAGTTCGAGACATAGATTCATATCACAAAAATGTAGTTAGTCCTGCACTTGAAGCTCGAAAGAAAGATGGATTCATCGCAGGTGAAGAAGAGACTATTGATCCAATGCCATATATAGTAGTGATCATTGATGAGCTTGCAGATATTATGCAGACATACCCACGAGAACTTGAAGCGGGTATTGTGCGACTTGCTCAAATGTCACGAGCTGTAGGTATTCACCTTATTCTTTCAACTCAACGACCTTCAGTTAATGTAATTACAGGTCTTATCAAAGCCAACGTCCCTGCTCGTATTGCCCTTCAAGTAGCGTCGCAGATCGACTCACGAACTATTCTCGACATGCGTGGAGCTGAAGAACTACTAGGTGCTGGAGACATGCTCTACCTTGGAAGTGAAATGCCAAACCCTCAGCGAGTACAGTCAGCATATGTATCAGAAACTGAACTCAAGAAAGTTGTTAATTATCTTATCGATAATATGGATGCACTCCCTTCTGAGATCAGCATATCTGGTGAAAGTGTTACAAGTGGACCAAGTGCAGGAGGAGGCTTTGTAGACCCTATCTTTAGTTCAGCAACTGGAGGAAGCAGTTTCGGTGATACAGGTTTTGGAGATGACGAAGAAGATGACGATGACCTCTATGAAGACGCTAAGCAGACTGTTATTGAAGCAGGTAAAGCCTCAACATCATATATACAAAGAAAACTTCGAGTTGGTTATGCTCGAGCAGCTCGACTTATGGATATTCTAGAATCACGAGGAGTGATTGGCCCTGCAGACGGCGCAAAACCTAGAGAAATCTTGGTAGGTAAGGAAAATAGTGGGAATGAATCTGGTTCAGACAATAATGAGGAACAAGAAGAAACCGCTGCTGAAATGAATCTTTAGAGAAAATTGAACGAAAATTTAACACCTACAATATATGATTAAACCGTACGAAGATGGCAAACTGATAATTAAAACCTTGTTTATAGCCTTTTTCGTACTTATTATTGTCGGCTATGGAATTTTTCAATCAAAAAAGATAATAAGCGGACCTAAAATAGTCATTAGTTCCCCTATCACTGGGCAAACTCTCAATAAAAGTGACATAGACATCACTGGAGTAGCGACAAACATATCAGCTATTTCATTGAACGATCGGCCTATCTTCATAGATGAGTCAGGAAAATTTAGTGAAAAATTGATGCTATACCCAGGGTATAATATAATAAAGCTTAGAGCAGAGGATAAGTTCGGTTCAAAAGTAGAAAAAGATTTAGAGTTAGTTTATCAGATATAATTCAGAGAATAGCGCCGCGTCAAAATGACGGTTGGGCTTGTGCCCAGCACGAACTTGAGGTTCGCATAATTTCGCAAAATCAAATCACATGGCAAAATTTACAAAAAAACCAGCAAACAGCAAGAATAAAAATTCAAAACAAGCAGCACCTAAAACAACTGACCAGTCAGAAAAAATAGCAGAAAATTTAGAGGTAAATGAAGAGACAAACCTTGAAGAAGAAACTCTATCGTCGTCTTCAAAAACAAAGAAAAGCGACGCAATGGCTTCATCTATAAAAGATACTCTTGCCGAAATCAAAACAAAGTTCGGTGAGGATTCTATTATGAAACTTGGAGACAAACCAAAAGTAAATGTTAATGTTATTCCTACTGGATCAATAGGTCTTGATGCAGCGCTTGGTGTAGGAGGTATGCCACGAGGAAGAATCATCGAAATATTCGGGCCTGAGTCATCAGGTAAGACTACCCTCTCACTCCATGTTATCGCTGAAGCACAAAAGATGGGTGGTGTATGTGCGTTCATCGACGCAGAACACGCAATGGACCCAGAGTATTCAAAACGACTTGGTGTAAAGATTGATGAACTTCTTATTTCACAACCTGATCACGGAGAACAAGCTTTAGAGATCGTAGAAAGCCTCGTGCGTTCTGGAAAAATAGATGTGATTGTTATTGACTCAGTTGCTGCCCTTACTCCAAAGGATGAAATCGAGGGAGATATGGGAGCGCACCACGTAGGTAAACAAGCTCGACTTATGTCACAAGCTCTCCGAAAGTTAACAAGTATCGTAGCTAAGTCTAAAACTGTAGTTATTTTTATAAACCAAATTCGAATGCAAATTGGTGTTATGTTCGGTAACCCAGAAACAACTCCCGGAGGAAAGGCTCTCAAGTTTTATACATCCGTCCGACTCGATATTCGACGAATTGCCCAGATTAAAAAAGGTGAAGAAATTATGGGAGGCAGAGTTCGAGTGAAAGTTGTAAAAAACAAAGTTGCTGCTCCATTCAAACAAACAGAGTTTGACCTTATGTACAACGAAGGTATTTCACGAGAAGGTGAAATGATTGCCCTCGGCGAAAAAATGGGAATCATTACTAAAAGTGGTACAAGTTACTCATATGGAGAAGAGAAGCTCGGACGAGGATATGATGCAACTCGTCAGTTCCTACGAGACAACAAACCAACAGCTGATAAGATTATGAAAGAGATTCGAGTGAAACTTAAGGAGCTCGAATAAAACTCTGACGATAGGAAAAGAGGTACCAAAACAAAAAACCGTATCACTCAAAAAGGTGCGGTTTTTGTTTTTTAGTGAGGTAATAGAATAAGTATGCCACTCGATGAATTTTCTACTTTTAAAAAACAGTCGGTTCAGTTTCAAAACTTTCCACTTTTGAGAAGTCCGCAGAATATCGCATTACACCCTTGAATCTTTCTCCGTCCATTATTCTCTTAAACCATAATTGGTCACCAGCAAGCATTTGGTCATAAGGCAATGAAGATAGATTGAATCGTTCTGGAACCCCCATCTCATCGCTTCCCTTTGGCTCTCCTACCCATTCATTTGCAATAAATATGTCACATGAAAACTGTGGCTTTTCTCCTGTGTAAAAATCAATACTCGCAGCGAGTTCTATTTTATCAGGATTAATCTGGGCACTGCACTCCTCGTGTGTTTCTCGTATCGCGCACTGTCTTGATGTTTCTTCTCCATCTACCTTACCCCCATATCCATTATAAAAACCTGCGCCTACCTTACTTTTTTTCTTAGCTAAGATTACTTCCCCGTTTCGAACTAGGAAACAAATTGTTGCTTTTTTCATTTTATTAAATAAATACTACACCCTGAATAGGAACTGTAAAGTTCCACTAAGACTCAATTGATATAGAATAAAAAACAATAAACGCCCTACAAATGAGGACGTCTTAACTGGAAATTATCAGGGTCAAACAGGAAAGCGAAGCTTGACCGCTACTTTATGCAATTGTGATTATACATTTCCAGCATCGGATATATATATTGCTAATTTCGCGGTCTCACTTAAGCGATAACCCAGCTGACAAGAGATATTGGCTCTCTCAAAAAAAGGAACAAATCGCGTTCTCTGTATTTTTGGAAGTATCTCAGCGTTCAGTGAAAAAATCTTGATTCAGGACAAATACTTCATCTAACTGTTTGAGTGCAATAAAGTCTTTTTGCGTTTGGAAGGCGGATTACTCACCTAGAATAGCTAAATCGACTTAATTAAAAGTATATCTGTATTTTCATAATTACCCAAACTTAAGTCTCCTTATGTACTGTTCGTACCCAAATCGACCCCACAAGACACACTGGACTTATCCCCCACTTTTGACTAGAATAGCCTTATTATATCGATTAATTAAGTGCTATCCGGGACTCGCAGAAATGTTCATCATAATGCCTTTCGTCGTCAGCATATAAGCAAAAACAACAAATATCATGTTAGATTACAACGAAATTACAGTACGAAAATATATAGTATTCGAAGGTGAACCATATGAAGTTCTCTCTTCTCACGTGTTCCGAAAGCAAATGCGAAAGCCTGTAAACGCAACAAAGCTCAAGAACCTCATTTCAGGACGAGTTGTAGAACATTCATTCAGTGCACAGGACAAAGCAGAAGAAGCAGAAATCGACACTCGAAAGGTGAAGTTTTTATTTGAAAACCGTGGCGAGTGGATGTTCTGTGAGGAGAATGATCCTAGTAAACGATTTAACATCAAAGCAGAGCTTCTAGGTGCGACTGGTCAGTTTATGAAGCCAAATTCACTTGTTGAAGTGCTTTCATTTGATGAGAAACCTTTCAGTGTAAAACTCCCTATTAAAGTAGAACTCAAAGTTACAGATGCTCCACATGCTGTTAAAGGAGATACTGCAAAAGGTGGCAACAAAGTAATCACACTTGAAACTGGAGCAACTATCACAGCACCTATGTTCGTTGCAGAAGGTGATGTCGTGAGAGTAAACACAGAAACTGGCGAGTACGTAGAACGAGTGTCCAACAAATAAATCTTAGAATTTATTATTTCAACAAAAAAGACCCCCTCTTTCGAGAAGGTCTTTTTTGTTTTCACGTATAGTGAGCAAATTGCAACTATGTAAGTAACTAGTTTGCTACGTAAGGAAGGAGTGCCATGAATCGCGCTCGCTTGATTGCAGTAGCTAGCTGTCGCTGTGACTTAGCTGTAACACCAGATCGCTTTCGTCCGATGATTCGTCCATGAGGGTTGATGAATTTTGAGATAACATCAGTATCCTTATAGTCGATATGCTTTATGTTGTTTTGTGAAAAATAACACTGTTTAGTAATCATTTGTGATTTTGCGAAATCACGTCGAGCGACTGAGTCTGTTGATTCATGTCGTGTCGAGTCCTTTTAGACACGACCGCTTGGCTCGACGCTTATTCTTTTAAGTTTAGAAACTAGAAAGGAATATCTTCAGGATTGATTTCTTCTTCAGGGTAGTCTACTGATGGGAATGAATCTGTATCTTCAGATTTACTTGCCGCTTTAGCAGGGGCAGATGATGCAGAGTTGCCGTATGATGGCTTTGAACCTGCTGCACCGCCTGAACTACTAGAGGCACCGTCACCAGGTCTGTTTCCAAACTGGATTCGATCTGCAACTACTTCTGTTCGATACTGCTTCTTTCCGTCCTGACCATCCCATGACCGTGTTTGCATTCGTCCTTCTACAAGTACTGAGCTGCCTTTTTTGAGGTACTGAGCTGCAGTCTCTGCTTGTCGTCCGAATACTACTACGTTGTGATAATCAGTGCTTTCTTGTTTCGCGCCATTTTGGTCCTTCCAGACACGGTTTGTTGCTACTGAAATACTTGCTACTTGTATACCTGAAGGGAGAGCTTTCAACTCTGGATCCCTTGTCAAATTTCCGATAATTAATGCTTTGTTTAGATACATGTTTGTATTGTATCAGTTATATACCTTGATCCAAATACTTGACCATCACAGCTAAAGTGTGACATCCAGTGCGCCTATGTCGGGGCATAACACCTCTGTCATCTAATCATTCAACTTTGACGAACTAGTATAAAGATTTGCAAAACTGATTTTAAAATGAATTTTATAAATCAATAATGCTAAAAGCTTTTTAAGCTTATTCTGCGATTGGAGTTTCCTCTATAGAAGTTACAGGAGTTTCATCTGCTGAGGCAGCTACAGTTTCTACAACTGCATCTACTACAACTTCAGCTTCTGAACTAGCTTCTTTTGATCCACCTTTCTTTGACGCTGCTAAAGTAGCTGCTGATACGGCTTCTCTACTACCAACGAGAGTATTTTCTCGTACAGTTGTAATGATAATGTATCGTAGGATTGATTCAAACGCTTTTACCTCTTTTTCGATTGGTGCAATTTCCTCAGGATTAACTGCGAATTTTACCCATCCGAAAAAAGCAGAAGTGTATCGCTTTTTCGTAGCCTTAACAGTCTTTGAAATCTCGTAGGCGAGTTTGGTCATTTGAGGTGTCTCCTCAGAAATGAACGTACCCCCTTTCTTTTCAATCAAAGACTTTAGGTGTGAAAACTGAACCACTACCTCGTCTTCAGAAAGAGTTGGAACAAAATGAAAACCTAGTTCGTAAACTTGGATTCCCTCTTGTCGCTCATGTTGTTCTGTTTTTGTTGACATGGCGTACACATTATCACAAGAAATACGTAGGTGCAACCTTATACATCACCACTTTAATGCATATATATTGCCAAAATACGGCTCAAATAAAGGGTATATTGAACTTAGAAATCTAGCTTAAATTGTTCTTTGGCATTCTGTATAAGTGTCTTTCTCACTAATTCTTCATCTATCCCCTTTATGCGAGCAATGGCTTTGACAACCTCTATTACAAAGACTGGTTCATTACGCTTACCTCTATGTGGTGTAGGTGCGACAAAAGGACAATCTGTCTCAGAAAGCATGTCCTCGAGAGGTACATGGTTTACCAAATCTTCATATTGCTTGGCAAATGTAATAACCCCTGTGAACGAAACAGTAAACCCTCTATTTAAGAATGCTTGCGCCTCTTCGACAGTTCCAGCGAAGAAGTGAGCATTCCCTCGCAATTTTGCACCATGAGTAATAAATTCCTCATCAAGAATTTCTAAAATTTTTCCATACGACTCACGAGCATGAATCATAATTGGTTTGTCATATTTAACAGCGAGTTGAATTTGTTTTCGGAAAACTGTTTCCTGAATGATAAGGAGATTCGCTCGGTCCTTAGGATTATCGAGATCTGGAGGAAGTTTAAAGATATCTATACCACACTCTCCTACTCCAACAGTCTTTGGATGTGCAACCAATTTTTCAAATTCGACCTCATCAAAATCTTCACTGTAATCGTGTGAGTAATGTGCAGAAATTACATCTTGTACAGTGTTCGTATTTTTTGACTCGCCGTCTTTGTTGAGGTTTGAATCAACTGTTTGTTGTTCTGAGTCTGTCTGGTCTTTATCATACTTAACATGGAGTGGGTGCATTCCAACAATTGCATATACTCCAGATTCATACTGTTCTGCGAGCTTTACAATGTCCCGAGAGGCTTCTAAAGTTGTTCCAACGTTTATTATAGCCACACCTTCTGCATGAGCACGAGCAATAACCTCAGCTCTATCAGTATCATAATTTGGAAAATTTACATGAGCGTGACAATCTATGTGGGTAAATTTGTTTGGCATAAATTTTAATCCTTTCTTAAAAACAATGCTTCTTCTGGCATCTTGTTTGCTTTCACTGCTGTTTTTATTTTCTCTGATGTTGATGGAATAATTGGGTTCAACATTCGCGCAATACTATATAGTCGCACCACTAGATCTCGAATGATTTCCTTACCCTTTTCTTCATCTGTCTTTACAAGCTTGAAAGGCTGTTCATTTTGGATAATAAAATTTGCTTCTTCAACGTGCTTCCAAATATAAGCTGAAACTTTTACAAGGTCATATGAATCATAAAGTGCGAAGTATTCTGCATCAAGACTTTGTTCTGGAATATCAGCTTGTTCCTCTACTTCAACAAGGTACGTCTCTGCCATTTTCATGACACGATTTGTGAGATTACCTATACCATTTGCAAGCTTTGCATTATAAGACTCCTTGAAACGCTCAGGTGTAAATGGACTATCCTCAAAAGGAGAGAGTTCTGCTACGCAAAAATATCGAAGGGCGTCTGTGCCTGCGCCAGCAGCGCCGCCATATTCAGCAACTATGTCATATGGATTCACTACGTTTCCAATAGACTTAGACATTTTTATACCTCCTTCACCAGTTAAAAATCCATCAATTACAATCTGATGAGAATTTGGAAGACTAGCAGCCATAAGCATTGCTTGCCACATTGCAGACTGCTGACGCAAATTATCCTTACCGCAATATTGTGTAGGAGTTCCATTTTTCCAAAATTTATTAAAATCACTATTTGTGTCAGATTCACCTTCTGGCCATCCGAGCGTAGAAATATAACTTACAAGAGCATCAAACCATACATACATTACGTGTTTATCATCACCTGGAACTGGAACACCCCATGACATTTTTTCTTTAAGGCGTGAAATACTGAAATCCTGTAGACCACGCTCAACAAAACTCTTGATTTCATTAAAACGAAAATCTGGAACTACAAAAGTTGGATTTTCTGAATAATAGTCGAGAAGTTTCGAACCAAACTCTGAAAATTTAAAAAAATAATTTTCTTCATTTACCAACTCAAGCTCCTTACCTGGATGAATTGGACATCGTCCATCAACAAGTTCTGAATCAGTTTTCTCAAGTTCGCATCCCACGCAGTATTTTGCTTGATATGTTTTTTTGTAAATAAAACCATTTGCATCACATCGTTTCCAGAAAGCCGTTGCTGCTTGAATATGCTTCGCATCAGTTGTTCGTATGAAATGCACGTCATCTGAAATTCCAAGTAAATCTTTAAGACCTCTGAACTTCTCAGCATAAAAATCTACATACTCTTCTACATTCTTCCCTTCTTTTTCAGCTGCATCAAAAAGCTTCTGTCCATGCTCATCTGTGCCAGTATTGAAAAACACATTATAACCTTGTAACTTTTTAGCACGTGCTACTACGTCAGCTCGAATAAGTTCCATAGCAAAACCAACGTGAGGCTCGGCATTTACATAAGGGAGGGTCGTCGTAATATAGAATGTTTTTGAATCAGTCATTATCAAGAAATACTAGCACACGCTTTGTTTTTTATAAATAAGCTTAGATCTTCACCTCCTCTTCTACCTCAGGTGTAACAAAGCGCTTCTTTCGCTCTACATCATCAATGAATTCCATAAGCGCTACAGAGAGCGGAACTGCCAAAAGTGCCCCCACAAGCCCTGCAAGCTGTGCCCCAGCAACGAGAGCGATGATTACGAGAAGTGGAGGGACTCCGATAACTTTCTTTACTACAAGTGGATATACGAGGTGTGACTCTATCTGCTGGATAACTACATACACAGCCACCACAATGAGTCCAAGACCAAGTCCTCCGTCGAGCATAGCCAGTAAGAACGCTGGAATAACAGACAATGTGAGACCTATAATAGGTACAAGTTCAAAAACTCCAGCAAGGAAGGCAAGAAGAAGTGGATGTGGAATTCCAACCACGAGAAGAGAGAGGTAGGTCACTAAGCCAATAGATAGAGCAAGCAAAATCTGACCTTGCATCCATCTTCCAATCTTGTGCTGTGAACGTTGCCAAAGGCCTTTTACATATCGTTCGTGTCGAAGAGGTGTGATAATACTTAGAAATTCCCCCACTCCATCTTCTCGAACTGAAAGATAAAACGAAATAACAATTACCAAAACTATACTAATAATACCCCCAAAAAAACTAGTAATTGTATCAAATATTCCTCCAGAAAAATCTGAGACTGTACCAGTAAAGATACTAGCTAAGTCACCTACTGAGACACTAGCGGGAATATCTGGGAAAAAAGTTTTTACAGTGTTATATGTTCCAGCATGAATAGGGCTTAGTATATCTATAGTCTTGATGTGTTTTGGTAGATTGTTGATAGCAGAAACTGTCTCAGTATATAGAGGTGGAATAACGAAAGTAAAGGCGCCCGCAACAAAGGCGACTATAGAGATATACATAGACACAGCTGCCAAGACCCGAGGAAACCCTCTTTTTACAAACCAACGAGTTCCAGGTTCAATGACAGAAGCAATCACAACTGAAGAGAGAATGATAAGGAGGAGCCCGCGAAGTTGATATGCAAAATAGACAGCTAAAGCAAAAACAAACACTTTAAAAAGCGTACCCATACTGATGTGTAGGCTCAGCTTTTTTAGTTCTACTTCTTGCTCTTTCATGCGATTTTGATTTGCGAAATCGTATTGAGTTTTATCCTTTCGGCCTCAATCTTCATGCGTCTTTTTTCTCTAACTTTACATATACAATACCACTACCCTTCATAGACGGAAAGGTTGGGTGTTGATTACGAAAAGAGACATACAAACACTAACTCTGTTAGATTTTTGAGATAATATGCAAAAAATCTTTTTTATCTTTTTCACCAAATGGTCCTGTGATGGCGAGATTTACACCAGAAGCCACAAAAACTTCTTTGGCCACAGTATCTACCTCTTCCTTTTTCACTCCCTCTATATGTTCTGATACCTCTTCCTCAGTAGTGATCTTATCGCGAAGGATTTCTTCTTTTCCATAAAAGTCTGCAAAATCCTCAGTCGTCTCAAGATGTAGTACAAGCCCAGAAAGTCGGTATTCTTTAACTTTTTTCAATTCATCAAGACTAATACCTCCCTCTTTAAATCGTCGAACCTCGCTCATTATTCCCTCCAATGCC
Organism: Minisyncoccota bacterium; assembly: GCA_021734945.1. GTDB lineage: Bacteria > Patescibacteriota > Minisyncoccia > Phycocordibacterales > CAIZLB01 > VEQN01. The sequence continues at coordinate 157,851 of JAIPIA010000003.1, forward strand.
TCCTTTACTCTGTCATTTGCAACTCCAGCCGAAATAACCACGTTGCCGGCGTCGGGTCGAAGTAATGCACTTGAACCAACGTAATAACAGATACCGAGCTCCTCACGCATTTTTTGAAATAGTCGTGAACTCATTCCGCCTCCGAGTGCTGTAGTAAGTGTTCGCAAAGCTGAAATCTTTTTCTGTATAGCCACTGGATCCAACTTACCACTTACCTTTAGATCGAGTTTCGACGATATACCACCATTTTCATATCCATACGCACGAAATGTAAGTATCAAATGCGTCTGATCAGTCTTACGAGTATCAATAGCAATTTGCGGAGCACTTTGTTTTACAATTGTCTTCGCACGGGTATTCTTTTTTCCCTCTGGCATTTTTCCAAAAGCTTTTTTGATTTCTGATTCAATAGTTTTCTCATCAAAATTTCCAGCAATAACTACAAGTGTATTTTTTGCGTCGTACTGACTCTTTCGATATTTAACTAAATCAGCTCTACTGAAACTTGAAACAGTTTCCTTTGTACCGAGTATCTCCCACCCCGCTGGCTGATCACCATAAAGTAAATGTGTAGCAAGCTTAGCTACTCGTGAATGAGGATCGTCTGCATACATATTTATCTCTTGAATTACTACACCTTTTTCTTTTTCAATTTCTTCTTGTGGAAATGTAGAATTCAAATATACATCTGAAACAATATCAAAAATGTGTCCTGCGTGTTTTTTGTGTGCTCGCGCAAAATATCCAGTCAAACCACGTGATGTGAATGCATTATAATCAGCGCCAATAGTATCGAACTCGAGAGCAATACTCTTTGCAGAAGGTCGCTTAGTTGTCCCCTTGAAACACATATGTTCCAAAAAATGGGAAAGACCGTTTTGCTTTTTTGATTCAAAGTCAGCGCCTGTAGCAACAAGCACCATAGCAAGTATTGTCTGTGTCTCTTTCATTGGGATAAAAAGATATCGCAAACCATTTTTGAGAGTTTTTTTATAAAATTTTGGAGAGGAGTGTGATAGTTGAGACATCGAGGCTGATTCAGATTTTGATGTTGCACGTGCTTTTTTTGACATGATGTACAAAATATACGCCGATGTGACTAAAATGCAAACCAGCCGGGTCCTCACTGTTGAGGCCCGGCTGTGTAGCGCTTGGTTGTAATTCTACGCTTTTTTTGATCTTCGGCGAACTAGGTTGAATGTCGCTGAGCGGATTTTTAGGTCCTACTCGTCGTCATCACCCTCAGGATCCCATGGAGGACTATTGCCACATGGAGTTTTAACCTTCTTTTTGAGCTGCTTTTTAGGCTTCTTCGCTGACCTCTTTTTTGACAGACATTTTGACCAAGGAGCGTCGCTTGGTAGATGAAGGCCTTTTCCACTCAAGGCATCCATAATGCCTATACTTTCTTTTTGTACCCACCGTGGATTTTTTGCTCCAGGTGGTTTTTTACCGCAGGCTCTTATTTTCTGTGGTGGTTTTTTTGCGGTTTTCTTCGCGACTTTTTTGATACTTTTCGCTGGCATGAGTTGACCTCCATCAGTTCCAACAACTGACACATTGTTTGTGTGATTTGTACTTGCCCCTTAGTTGGAATAAGGTTCTAGGCAAAGTGTATATCACCCATTTAGTAAGTCAATTTAAAATATTAATAGTAGTCCCTTAGTACAAAATAAAATAATGAAAACAGCCTAGCGACAGAGCCCGCGCACAAATGAGGCGTGAGAGTTTCGCTAGGCTGGGGTTTTCGTTGGTTTCGTTGGCTGAGATGGCGAATCTCATGACTGTGAACTTGGGGCTGTTTCTGGTAAAGCCGTACTGCTCCAGACTAGGCGGACCCTGTAAGGTGCTGCACACAAGAACAGATAAGAAACCAACGCCGACCCTTGAGGGCACTCACTGCATCCGAAGTTCTCAGATTTGAGCCACTCTCGAACTCTGGAGAAAAATTCCTTGCTTTTTGCCACCAAGATGACTTCATCAGCATCCTTGGAAGATGTGACTTCTGCAAGTATGTTTTTCCCTGTCTTATCCACAAGAAGGCTACCCTTCCCTGCAGATGCTAATTTCTCAGCAAGACTTTCCATGATATTTATCCTCTGTCTGACTTCCGGGAATCAGACGGTTTAGTTTTTGTGCAGAATGCCAAGCAGTGAAACACCACCAAGCAAGCTTCTCAGGTTCCGGACCAAGAGATTCTGAAGTTAGAATATACTTTGACTAAGATTATTGCAATACCAAAAATGACACCCTTTCGAGCGTCATTTTAAGTTCTTTTTCCAAACTATTTTTATACCAACATCGAGATCTACCCAACACGTATTAACTCTACTCAACTGAAGCAACAAGCATCTCCTTCAACTTATCAATAGTCACTCGCTCCTGTTCACCAGTATCTCGATGTCGTACTGTTACAGTATTCAAAAGTGCAATACCATTTGCATCAAGCTTAGCAGCACCACTTTCATCTGTCGCCTCGACTGTATCGAAGTCAATAACTACACAGAACGGCGTACCAATCTCATCTTGTCGTCGATATCGTTTACCGATATTTCCATTATCATCAAAGGCAACTCGTCCTGGGAACACTTTTCGTAATGTGTTAAAAATTTCACGCGCTTTTTCAACAAGCTGTGGCTTATTTTTCAAAAGTGGAGAAACAGCTACGAGGATAGGTGCAATCTTTGGAGAGAACTTCATGTATGCACGTGGTTCACCACCAAGAGTATCTTCTCGATATGCATTTGCCATTACAGCGAGAAGAAGTCGTCCGAGGCCGAATGTGGGCTCGATACAATGTGGAATAAAACGCTTTTTTGTAGCGTCCTCTTCTGATTCATCAAAATATGAAAGGTCTACTTTTGATGCAGTGGTATGAGCATTGAGGTCAAAGTCTGTTCGATATGCAAGCCCAAGAAGTTCTTTTTGTCCAAATGGAAAATCAAACTCATGGTCAACACTATGCTTTGAATAATGCGCACGGTCTGATTCTGGAATTTCTACTTGATGAATTTTTGATGCATCAAGTCCGAGAGTATTGATAAGGAAATCTTTCTGTTCATTTTGAAAATAATCAAAACTCTCTCGCCAATCATTTGGACGAACAAAGTATTCTATCTCCATTTGTTCAAGTTCACGTACACGGAATATAAAATCACGAGGTGCAATTTCATTTCTAAAAGCCTTTCCAACTTGAGCGAGACCGAAAGGGAGTTTTGGATGAAATGAATCAACAACATTTTTAAAGTTCACGAACATACCTTGTGCTGTCTCAGGTCGAAGGTAAGAAACAGAAGAATCATCTTGAATAGCACCAACACTTGTCTGAAGCATCATATTGAACTGTCGAACATCGCCGAGTGGATTTCCTTCTGGGCTTTTGATTCCCTTTTCTTTTATAAGTGCATCCATTTGCTGAAGTGTCAGACCTTTTGGATGAGCTTTTTCATCACCTGTCTTTTCTACATAATCCTCAAGAAGATGATCTGCTCGATATCGCTTTTTAGTTTTGAGGTCTTCTACCAATGGATCAGCAAAACCCGCAACGTGGCCACTCGCCTTCCATACATCCTGATTCATAAGAATAGCAGCATCGATACCATACATATCCTCACGGTCGAGAACAAAACGCTTCCACCAGAGATTTTGAATATTGTTTTTCAATGCCACACCTAAAGGTCCATAATCCCATGTACCAGCAAGACCTCCGTAGATTTCAGAGCCTTGATAAATAAAGCCCTTTCGCTTTGAAAGTGAAATGAGCTTTTCCATAGTACCTTCTGGGTATGCTACTAATTCTTGGTCGGCGTGATTACTCGCGTTTTGTTCATTCATAATGACACTATACTATATGATTTAAAGGCTTTTTACAAAGACCCTTCAGCTGAATACTTCAATCTCTTCTGAGACTTGCGAGTGCACCTGGCACGAGCACGAGGCGAATTGTCTAAAAAGAATTAGCTAATTCGTCCGTGCTCCTCATGTGAGTGTTTTATTTACGAGCTAGTTACTATCCGCCCCACCCACCTTATCATCACCATATTTGAATTTTGGATCTGTCTCAATCTTAATATCCAATGGTTCAGCTTTAATCTCTGTAATTTGACCTGTAAAATTATCCTTACCAGCAATCCTCTGATCCGTAACGATAACTGGAGTAGAATTAATCTGACCAATACTTGGTAAGAATGAGACCTGGAAAGCAAAATCCTTTGCAGACTGTGAGTAACCTATTCCTGATTGCATATCACCTACTCTCCATGATATTTGTTTTTTATCAGCATTAAATGTTACAGGACTATTGTTTGGATATGTTTGCCCTAGCCACTCTACGTACTGCGGAAGCGTCGCGGTATACACAACATCCTTTACACTATTGTATGAATTTTTAAGACTTACAAGCACTGTATATGTAGACGCTTGTTCAGGCATTGTAGGTATAGGGCCTGTATTAACAAAAGGTCCAACATTACGTACCAATCTTGTTGTAAGGTTTAAGTCTGAAGCTATTTTTACAGTTCGAGAAACGTTTGAAGATAGTTCTTCGGGTACCTTATCCTCATTCAATCGTTTTGCTCGAATAGAAAGTTCAACCTTTAAAGTCTGATTTTTAAATGTAGCGTTGTTTTCTGTACTAGGTTTAAGGGCAGCAAAACTAAATTGTAGTCGTCCTGTAGAACCAGACTTAACTTCAGCAAGTTCTTTAATTGTTGAATTATCCCAGACTATAGTGTTATCAACAGAACGATAAAAACCCTGATTACCTTGAATAGATGACTTATCAAGCATTGGACCTGTGATTCTCGCTTGAATAACAGCGTCGTTTATAGGTACATCCAAATTATTTTGATATGTAATTTCACCCTGAATTCCATCACCTGAATGAGCTACATACACGGGATCATTTTTTCCATCAAGAGAAATGTCCGCACTGAGAAACGGTCGCTTAAGTGTGATTGTTGTTGAATTATTTACAAATACTGTACCTATAGCCAACTTATCTGTTACGTCTTCTGTTCCTGTATAAAATCTAAATACTCGTTGTTGCAATTCTCCACCAAGAATACGTCCTCTCAATACTATTTCTCTTTCTTCACCAGGTTTAATATCTCCAAGAACCCATGTTGAATTATCACCAGCTGTTGATGGCACTGCAGAAATGAAATCAAAACCAAATGGGTACTCAGCTTTAAAGATAAGGCCTTTTATAATTGAAGAACTATTTGAACGAACAGTAATTCTAAATTCATTTTCCTGCTCTGGTACGACTTCAGATGCAGAATCAACATTTACAGAAATAGGCGAAGAGCCAATAAAAATTGGATACTGTTTATCTTTCAAAAAAATATTTGTTGAACCCTCAATACGGTATTCTAGCGAGACCTTAATATTTTTCTTTGAATTTTCCTCACCAAATAATACAGATTTTATATTTTCACGCACTGTTTGTCCTTTTCCAATTGTTCCGAGAGAAATACGATCTTGTGTCATTGAAGTTACTCTATCATCAGCATTCCTTGTCCCCTCTGGATATGTAATAACAAGATCAGCCAACAACAAATCTGTAGTGTTTCTATTTGTTATATCTACATCAAGAGAAAGTGCTTCACCTGCAGGACTTGTTACAGGTCCAAGGAGTCTGATATCAATATTATTACTCGAAACAAAATTTGAACCTGTGTAAAAAGTATATCCAGCAAATCCAAGAGCAAGAACAAAAAATACAGAAACTACAGCCAAGATTCTCTTGAATGGATTTCCTTTAGATTTTATACTTCTTACATCTAGACCTTTTGCGCCTCCATATGAACTGAATGTTACAGCTTCCTCATCTTTTGCTATTTTTCCATCATCTTCATCGTCCTTCCACGAACTATTAACTATAACGCTGTGACGTTGCAGTCTCACTCTCGGCTCTTCTGGCATCTCTTCGCCAGAGTTTGAAAACAATTTCCGTTTTAGACCTTCTATTTTACTATCATCAATAGACATGCAGTAAATTATATCACAGAGTCTGATTGAGTATCATGCTACAAATGACTACTCTCAAGAGCTTTCTTAATATGCTTTTCAATTTTTATCCGAAACTCTAGTGATTCTTCTAAACTTAGTTTTTCAATTAACTCAATTTTCCAGACAAAAATATCCCGTATCTCATCAAAATCCTTATCATCTGACCCATAGCCGAGAGATTCAAGAACTCTAAATTCAGTAATCAAAGTTAGCGATTTTAGTACATTCGATCTATGTGGAGAAGATGTAGGAGAGGTCTTAATAAGGTCTGAAAAATATTTTGAATTTTCAAAACAAAAGGTAAACAGTTTTGAGAGCATATCAAAAAGCTCTTCATGCTTTGCTTCGCCTGCTGTCAATCGTTTTACAAACTGTAATATTCCAGTCATAAACTTACGTACATATAAGGGAACTCTTTTGTCATACAAAGAAATGAGTTTTTCCGCACTGGTTAGACGCCAATATTCTTTTCCACGAACGAGTGCAACTTTGGAAAATGACAAATCCTGTATAGAAGGACGCAACTTAGATTTCATTACCCTCACTCCCTGCGCAGCGACAAACAATAAACCAAGGTCAGCCGTAAAAAGCGTCAGCAATTTATTTGCCTCCCCTACATCCATACTATCTATAATGAATGCCTTTGTTTGATAAATGTGATGAGACATGTTTCTAGTTTGGAACCTATTTCAAAATTAGACTTTGCAAACCTGTATTTTCTTATATCTTTGTGACTTCGAGCAACGGTTCTTCTACCTCCACTTCAACATACTCCACTTTTTCAGCTTGAATTGGTTTCTTGAGCATTTCTTCATTTTTCTTCAAAATATCAAGAGTTGAGGATGAAGCGGAAACTGTAAGGACAATAAAATCACTTGGTATAAGGCCCGCATTCTTTCGAGCTTCCTGGACCCCACGAATAGCATCTCGCACGATTCCCTCCTCTTTGAGTTCTACTGTAAGGTTCGTATCAAGAGCGAGTTCTGAGCCTTTTTTAACTTCTTTTACATTAAGTTCTTCTTTTATGATCTGTAGAAAATCTTCAGACAGTTCTATACCCGTTTCACTACTTGCCTCCTCATGAGTATACACAAATGAAGCGAGGGGTTGTCGAACTTTTATACCTGACTTTGCTCGTATGGCGAGACCAGTCTCTACAAGTTTTCGAGCAACTTTCATTGCATCAATCAAAGCATGATCAACAACTGGTAACGTTGGCCAGTCTGCCAAATGAACACTCTCAGGCATAAGTACCGCTGAAGTAGAACTCACCCGAGCAATTTCATTTCGAATACTCTGGTACATATGCTCAGCCATAAATGGCACAAATGGAGCAATCAATTTTGATAAGGTGAGAAGTGCAAATCGAGTTGTCTGCATTGCTTGCTCTTTATCTTTTGCATCATCACCTTTGAATCTATCTCGTGAACGTCGAAGGTACCACGTAGATAAATCGTCTACAATATCTGCAATAGGTCGAGCAGCTTTATCAATCTGATATGTATCAAGACCTTTTTCTATATCGTTTTTAAGCGAAGAAAGACGAGCGACAATCCACTTATCAAGAACATTATCTGAGTGAGGTACCGAATCAGGAGTTAGTCCCTCTGATACTGGAACATGTTCCGCATATAGCACATAAAATGAATATACATTTTCGAGTCTATTGAAAATCTTTTTATTGATTTCATCGAGAGTTTTTTCTGAAAAGAGAACTTCTTCTGAATGAGTCACTGATGATGAAGCAATAAAATATCTAAGTGGGTCTACACCATATTTGTCAAAAGTTGGCTCCATCGGTGGATAGTTCTTAAGACTCTTAGACATCTTTCTGCCGTCTTCAGCCAACATCAAACCATTCACGATTACGTTTTTGTAAGGACTCTTACCGAACAAACCAACACCTAGCACCATAAGTGAATAAAACCATCCACGAGTCTGATCTAACCCCTCTGCAATAAAGTCTGCGGGAAAAATAGGACTATTATTTTCTTCGAAAAGATCTTTATTCTCAAACGGATAATGAGCTTGTGCAAACGGCATCGCGCCAGAGTCATACCACACATCAAAAACCTCAGGCACTCGAACCATAGTTTCCTTTTCACCTGATTTTGCCTTTGTTCCATCAAGAAGTAGCAAACCCTCTTCAACCTCACTCTCCCATGTTACTCGATCTATATACGGACGATGCAAATCAAGCTCCATAGATTCATTATGTGGAAGTTGTTTAAAATCCATTTCATGGAGTGAAGCGTTTGGGTCAGAATAATCTCTCCAACCAGACCGGAGGAGATCTCGACATGTTTGACCGTTAATCGTGTTAACCATAAGACGTAGTGGTAATCCATGAGTAACAACAAGGATATTTTCGTCTTCATGTTTACTGTCTAGGTCATAGAGAAATTCTGCAGATCGCTTTTTAACATCTTCTACAGACTCACCGTTTGTTCCTGGATTCTTCTTGTATACAGTATCGTGACGAGTTTTGAAGTATCCAGTTTCTGCTCTACCTGACCATTTACCACCTTCAAAATCTCCACCTCCAACTTCTCGGAGACGAGTATCAAATACTATTTGAGTTTTATCTAGACCAAGAGCGTTAGCTACGTGTTCAGCAGTTTCTCGAGTTCGTCTGAAATCAGATGAATAGATTTTTGTAATCTTTTTTCCAGTTTCCTTTTGTCTAGCCAAAAGCTTTTGTGCTGCTTCTTCTACTTGTCCACGACCATGCATTGTGAGACCATACTTTTCTCTTCCCGCTTCACTTGGATCTGAATTTATTACATCAAGCGTGTTTGACTCTGCTTCACCGTGACGCATAAGAGTAATATTGTTTCCTCTACTTTCAATTTTAGACTTGAGGTCTGAAACAGAACCAATAAATTCAACCTTACCCGTTTTTTGTCCTCGCCATATTGGAAGTGGAGCTCCCCAATATCTACTTCGTGAAATTGCCCAGTCACGAACATTTTCAATCCATTTACCAAATCGCCCTTCCCCTACTTCTTTTGGAATCCAATTTACTTTATTGTTTTCGGCAATCAATGTATCTTTCATATCTGTAACTCGAACAAACCATGACGATGTCGCATAGTTTAGAAGTGGAGTATCACATCGCCAGCAGTGTGGATATGAGTGGACAAGTTTTTCTTTTGCAAAAAGAAGTGGTGAATTTGTTGAATTTTTTAACTGTGAAAGAAGCTTAATTACTTCAATATCTGTGAGTTGATGATCACCTTTTGGTTTTGCATAAAGACCTGAAAGCGAGCCATTTCCTTCTTTTATTTTTCCATCTGGACCAACATGAATAATAACTGGCAAATTCATTTCTACAGAAAGTTTGTAGTCATCGTCACCGAACGCAGGTGCAATATGTACGATACCTGTACCATCTTCTGCTGTTACAAAATCAGCACATTGAACCTTCCAAGCATTAGCTCGCTTTGTTTCTTGGTTAGCAGAAAGTGTTCCTGTATTTGCATAAAAATCAAAAGGAGGCACATAGGAAATTCCTTCAAGCTCTGTCCCTGCTACTTCTTTTAGAACAGTAGCTTCCTGAGGCAGAATATTTTTTTCTTTAAGTTTTGGAATTAAATCTGTAGCAACCCACAATTTAACAGAAATATCTTTTTGTGTAGTTTCAAGGAGTGAATATTTTAATTCTGGGTTTACAGCAAGCGCCGTATTACCTGGAAGTGTCCATGGCGTCGTTGTCCACGCTAAAAACGATTCACCTTTTGGCGTACCCACAGCGCTGTCTGTCAGTGCCGTTCCTTCTGTGTCTCTTTTATTCAACAATTCAAATAGCACATACGCAGAAATATCTGGAATATCTTTATACCCTTGTCCTACTTCAAAGTTCGAAAGTGTAGTTTGACATCGAGGACAAAATGGCATTACTTTGAAGGCTTCATACACAAAACCTTTATCCTGCAGGGTTTTGAATGACCACCAGACAGACTCTGTATAACTTGAATCCATAGTATGGTAATCATTTTCCATATCAACCCATCGTCCTGCCCTCCTTACAAGTCGCTTCCAATCTATGTCATAACGAAACACACTGTCTTTTGCCGCTTTATTAAATTTATCAATACCATATTCTTCAATGGCTTTTTTATCTGTAAGACCAAGCTCTTTCTCTATGAGATTCTCAATTGGAAGACCGTGACAATCCCAACCCCACTTTCGCGGAACATTATAGCCCTGCATTGTCTTATATCGAGGAATAACATCCTTAATAGTTGAAGGAATCATGTGACCGAAATGTGGAAGACCAGTAGCGTACGGTGGCCCATCATAAAAGACGAAATTACCCTTAGGTGAGTCTTTCTCTAAACTTTTTTGAAATATATCGTGCTCCTGCCAAAAAGCCAAAACAGCTTCTTCTCGCAGGGCAGATTTTGTCTTGAGTGCATCGCCCGCATGTACCTCTGTCTGGGGCTTTGGATTGAATTCTGCCATGTGATTTTGCGAAATCACACCGAGCGGTCGTCATCTCGGCTCGGCGCTTTTTCTTTATTGTAATTATTATGTGTAAATTTTGAACTATATTCGCACACCGTATAAAAAATGTTGCCATTTTTGATTCATTTTGATGCGTTTTTATAGTTTTTTAAATAGTAGCACTTTGGTCAAAAGTGGCAACTTAGTGAGACTTGTTTCCATTAATTTTCCTATCTATTCCAAAGAAAAAACCCCGTCAGTTTCTCAAGCTGACATTGGGGGGTTAAGGGTTTATGACACCAAATAAATGATTTTACCTTCGATTAGCCTCGCGAGTGCAGACGACGTCGTGTATTGAAACGATAATTGCAGGCAGTGAGAAGTATTAAGCGTCGGACCTTTAAGGCTCCGCACCTGCAACCTCCACGACCTGATGGTTTCATGCAACGACGTTCTGTACCTGTTGAGCTAGTTTCGTTTGCCATAATGGCTTTGTTGTTGGTTTCCTTGTTTCTGTGCAAATGAGCCTCTCACATCTCCCAGAGGAAAATGTGTGACTCATAGAAATCATGATGCCAACAAAGCTCATATTCGTCAATAGACTCCTACATTGTGTACATGATCTTATTTTACAAAATCACCATAACAACTCCAGATAGGATTACTAAGCAGGCCAGACTTCTCCGAACAAGTTCTTTCTCTTTAAAGAGATTCCCCCCTATGACAGTAGTGATTACAGCATTTATTTGCTTAACAGCATTTAGGAGCCCTGCCTCTACTAGATTTACAGCAAACAATATGTGTGACACGATGCGAGATTATAAAAACTACGTTCGCCCAAAAGGACTTTTGCGTCAGTAAAGCCCCATCAATCAACTTCTTCTTCGCCACAGTAGGCTTTCTGAATGCATTTTTAATAATATCGAATGCAAACATATTTATACATATACCAACTTGAATCATGAGCAAGAAGAGTAATGGATCAACACCTCTGTGATGAATAACATATCTATCGCCGACTGCACTGAGTCCGAAGAAGACTAAACCAATAATAAGTATCAGATAAAGATGTGATTTTCCATCACTTTGAACTACCTTGTGTTTATATTCCAATATAAAAAGTCCAAAAGATGATAGAACTATTCCAAATATCTGCGATTGCGTAAAAAATTCACCAATAAATATACTCCCAAATAACGCAACAATAATAGGTGTTGTTGCAAAGAGTGTACTAGACTCACTTATATCTATTTTTTGAACGACATAAGCAATGGCTAATGCATCAACCACAGAAATTAATGATAAGCCGTACACAATCCAAAAAGTCTCCCCTGTTATATTAAAATCTTTAACAAAATAAAGAAGTGGTATGGAACAGATTGCTATTATAAAACTGATGCCAGATATATAATCTGAGGCATTCTCTTTCACTAACAATTCTTTTTCAGAAATAGTAGCTAGCGATTTAAAAAGTGCAGCAATGCAAGCAAGTGTAATCCACGTCATACAAAACTATTGTACACGAATTATACTAAATACAATCGTTGATATACTTTGTCCAACCAGCCATGCATTTAGTCGAGGTCGCCCACAAATCTTTCATTGGAGCATAAGGTACTGTAAAAACACCGAACGTTGTTGTTGTATTTGTACCTCCATAGCAATAAGAACCAAAAGCTGTTCCATCAGCACATCCTTTGTATGTATATGGAGTTGATATATTACAAGTTGTTATAGTAGTAGCAGACAGAGTTGAGTCATTTAATATTCCTACAACTGCTTTAGGATCAGTACATTCTGATGCGTCTTTTGGATTGTAAGCAAGCTTTTCACAATAAAATTTAAGACCTGGACCACCGTTGTTACGTGGACCCTCCCATGATGTACAGCCAAATTCAAATGGTGAAACGCCGTGGTTTCTTCCAATCCCTTTATCATAACAAGCAACCAAAGGATCATATGATTTTCCAAAAGCATCACAGTATCCACTAACTGTTTTCCAATATCCACAAAAAGTTTTTCCATTTAAGTTTATTCTACTTGAACCATTTGGACACTGCAGCCTTGTAGCATTTTTTCTTGCCTGAACATAATCTTGCCAACTTGCATTACCATCAGCATCAGATACAAGAACTTTCCCTGCTCCGGGATTTCCACCTGTTATTTGAACCTTATCTTGCAACGATGTACTTCCTGTTACAAGGAGACCCCCTACACCAAGTGTTCCATTCTTAATCTGACTTACATTTGAGATATTTAGAGGTGCAGCTGAGTTATTATCTGGAGCAGTTCCAGTTGGCTCACTCCACGCATATACTACGACACCAGAAATAGTGAAAAATAGAAAAGCTGACACTAACGCTGTAATGAAAGTTTCCTTTTTCACAACTTGATTATATTTTTTAAAAAATGACATAGATTTTATTTATTTGACCCAACGCCATTTATTAATTTGTTGGAGCAGGACCCGCCTTACAATACATCATTCCTCCAGGACCACCACCATTTCCTGGTCCCTCCCATGCTGTGCAACCTGTAGCAGTAGGATTTACACCGTGATTTTTACCTACACCCATATCTTCGCAATAAACTAAAGTATCTGTTCCATTACAATTATATGTTCCTCCACCAATAGATTTTGAGTACCCACAAAATGTCTGCCCGTTAATACTCATTTGTACTGAAGTTCCAGGACACTGTGCTTGTGCAGTTACATTACAAGTTGGTACAGGTGGTGGATACTGCCACGCTGCATTACCCTGAGCATCTGACATAAGTATCTTACCTACATCCTGGGTACCGTCTACGATTTTTACTGTTCCATTAAAGACTGACTGTCCAAAAACCCCAAGACCATTTACACCAAGAACTCCAGTCTTTTGCTGTGTTGCAGAACCTACGTTTATAGGAGCAGCGACGTTTCCAGCAGGAGGAGTCACTCCAGCACCAGGAGCAACCCATGCACTTGCAGCACTTGAAAAACCAATTAAAACAACAGCAATCACGAGTGCGTATATAAATTGTGTAATTTGTTCTTTCATATTTTTTATATTATTGGATCTATTTAATATTTCCACCTAGTTCTTTCATAATCTGCATTTTCTTAGCTTCTGAAATTTTTTGATTCGCTTTAATTATACTTAACATCTTATCCTTTTGCACATCTGAAATGCTACTTTGTGATTGTTGGAGCGCTGGCGAATCTATTGATTCAATAGGTTTTGGAGGGTTTCCTAAATTATCCAATGGATCAATATCCTGATTTTCTAGTTGGCTAGGTAATAAAAAATCTGTAATAACACCGTATGAATAATAAAGACTAAAAACAATTGCAAAAACAAGAACAACATACAATGATGTTTTCTTCGCGAACTTGTACGCGTCAAAATTATGTCTCATATAGAGACTAATAATATCACAAGACTATCAGTTTATAACTAGTGCAGTACACAAGCATTCACACACTCACGACACTCAGGAGAACAAAATGTAAATCCATGAGCAACTTTCAAGATATTTCGAAGTCGTGCTTCGTCTGATGGATTCTCCTCAATCATATGTTGAGCTTCTTTAATAGAATTAGAAAGACATTCTGCACAACAAAGCATTTTTAGATGACATTCTATATTTGCGCAATTTGTGTAGTTTTCTGTTGTAGCCTGACAGAGATCACACTTACCTACTACAGGTCGCTCTATACCCTTATCAGCAGCAAAGTCCATTGTTTCTCGATTATCAAATACATATAGTGAACCAAGAAAATCTTCTCCAGGAAATTTTTCCATGTACTTATGCATACCACCATGAAGCTGATATACATTTTTAAAACCCTTTTCGATAATGTAACCTGAGGCTTTTTCACATCGAATGCCTCCTGTGCACACAGTAATAACTTTTTTACCTTTTTCTGAGGAGTCCTTAATCTGCTGGAGTTTTTCAGATTCACTAAGAACCTTTGGTAAATCACGAAAATTATCCATTTCAGGATTTATAGAATTCTTAAAATGACCTACTTTAAATTCATAGTCATTTCGCATATCTATGATTTCAAAATCTTCGCCTGATTCATACCATTTCTTCAATTCTTCTGGTTCGAGATACTTCCCTGTTACTTTATTTGGATCAATGTCCGCTTCACCGTATCGGTCGAGACCAAGTGAAACAACCTCTTTTCGCACTTTTACTTTCATTTTTGGGAACGCAGTTCCGTCAGCTGTACCTGGACTATTTTTAAAAGGCATATCACTGAAATCGCCAAAAGTTGTTGCACGCATGAGTTCAATATACTTCGTAGTTTTTTCTTTTAGACCTTCAAGTGTTCCATTTATTCCTTCATGTGCAATGAGAATTCGTCCCTTAAAACCAAGTTGTTCGCAAACTTCTTTGTGCCATTTTACAAAACCCTCAGGATCAGCTACGTGAGTGTATTTGTAATATAGAAGAATTTCGTATGGATTTTTAGGGTCAGTTTTAATCATTTGGTTTAAAGAGCGACCTATAGGAATAAATCCCTCAGCGCCGTGTATATAGTATATGTTTAATACTTATATAGTGCACAGGTTATTCGTCAGGAGGACGTAGATAACCATATATAATTACGCATAATATAGTACAAACTAGGGCTCCGGCGCAACTCTTTAAATTTTATTCAACAAATCAAACCTACATCTTCAGAGGAACACGTATACCGAGCACATCCAAACCATTTTTTATAACAATAGAAAACGCCTGAACTAGGGCGACTTTGTAAGGAGAGCTCGCGTCATCTACTTTTACAATCTGAGTGTTCGCATAAAAAGAGTTAAATGTTCCAGCGAGGTCAATGAGATAATTTGCCACATGATGTGGAGAAAGATCCTTCCATGATCGTTCAATAGTTTCTGGATATCGCGCGAGAGTTTTTTCAAGCTTGAGCATAGCGCCAAGATTTGAGCCATCAACACCGGCAGTATCTACCACATCAGCACTATTTCCATTCATATCAACGTACTGAACAATTCCCTGTTCTTTAGCTTTGGCGAGAATAGATTTTGCTCGCACGTATGCATATTGTAAATATGGACCAGAATCACCTTCAAATGAAAGAGATTTTTCCGGATCAAAAATAATATCTCGTCCAAGTGATTGTCGAAGCACTGTGTATTTAATTGCCGCAACTGCAACATCTTTAGCAACTGCTTTTTTCTCATCTTCTGTCATGTCTCTGTCCTTCATCTTTTCGAGAGATTGTTCAATCATATCCATAAGTAGAGATTCACCTGTAATAACATCACCTGTTCGTGATGACATTTTTCCAGTTGTAAGTTTGAGCATTCCATGAGAAACGTGTTTTGTCTTGGCTATTATTTCAGGAAAAATAAAAGAAGCTGACTTAAGTACAACCTTAAAATATTCATCTTGCTCGTTTGCCGTTACATACACACCGAGGTCGTACTTGTATATATCGTATTTTGTAGGTATAAGTCCGATTTCCTTTCCATCATATGTAGGTAAACCATCTTTATTGAGAAATACTCGTGTATGTAAGCCGTATTTTTCTCCTGGGAAAATAACAGCGCCATTACTCTCTTCAAAAATAGATGCGCCTTTTGGAGCCGTGTTTGCTTCCACAATTTCCTTGCCG
Source organism: Minisyncoccota bacterium (assembly GCA_021734945.1). GTDB lineage: Bacteria > Patescibacteriota > Minisyncoccia > Phycocordibacterales > CAIZLB01 > VEQN01. Next base: position 173,932 of record JAIPIA010000003.1, read on the forward strand.
ATCTTTGTAACCTGACTTTCAAAAAAGTATCTATCAAATTTTGTTCCTAGTATTTCATACAATTCCTCGAAGTGTTCGAGACTCCATTCCTTTCCTTTATCGTAGATTTCGTTAACTTGAACATCTGATCTCTCATAAATTTTTCGATTTAGTTCACGCACCTCATCCTCCATTTTTTTGAAATCAACTCCGTTTGCACGACCCTGTCCGTCTACCTCACCTGATTCTTTACATGCATCTTCAAGTTTTTTGAACTGCGTAGCACCGAGCGCATAAGCTTTTCCAAAGTACGCAACCTTATCACTTATAGTTGCATCATCGTTTGGAATCCCAACATCCATAAGTCGAAGACCCCACATTGTGAGTGCAATATGTCGCCCAACATCACCTTGATAACAAAATCGCTTTACTTCCCCGCCATTCGCCTCAGCGAGACGCGCAAGTGATTCACCAGCAGTATTTGCCATGAGATGTCCAATATGAAAAACCTTGAAAGGATTCGGATCAGTATATTCAAATGCGATTTTCTTTCTTTCGCTATCTACACCTTGCTCAGACTGATTTGTTCCGTACATGTCACCATTACTTAAAATATCTGCAACTGACTTTCTATATACAGAATTTTTGAGTTGAAAATTTATAAACCCAGGACCAGCAATTTCTATTTTCTCGATATCTGCAAATTCTTCAATATTTTCCTGACCAAATTTTAGTTTTTCAACAATTTCAATAGCCAAAGAAAGTGGACTCTTTTTAGCCTTTGGTGCATATACCATAGCAACGTTTGTAGCATAGTCACCATGTGACATATCAGCAGGCCGTTCTAGAACTATTTTTTTGATTTGTTCTGATGACTCCCCTTCAGTAAAAACACCCATTTCTGTGAGCACCTCGGCTATCTTCTTAATAATAGATTCTTTAATATTCATGTACTCATATATTACACAAAATAAGGGAAAATGCACTTAATGTAAAAAGCATCCAAACCTTAAGTGTCTAGATGCTTTTACGCGCAATAATTCAAATCTCTAATTACCTAACACCTTCCCTACCTCCTTCCAAACCATCTCGTGTATTTCATCTATTGAAAGTAATTTCCCTTCTGGATGTTCTGCTGTTTTAGGAGCACAGTCTATAACAGTCCAACCAAACTTTTTTGCCACATACAAAAATGCCTCACTTGCCTTTCTCATATGATCTTGATCTGCTTCGTGAATATCTGTCTTTTTACCCTTGAGATATTCTTTATCTGGACGACTAGCAATGAGACGTTGATTGGTTTCAGGATCTACATACAAAACAATTGTTAGATCAGGTCGTGGAATTTTAAATATTTCAAATTCAAGATTATCGAGCCACTCAAGATATTTGTCTCGCTCTACAAGATTATCTATTTTTCCAGCTTGATGTCCCATACTTGCAGATACATATCTATCAGATACGAGAATAGTTCCCGCTTCCAACTTTTTCTTCATATCAAATGAGTGATCATATCGATCAACTGCATAAAACATAGATGCAACATACGGACCAACATCGAGCGCTGTGCCGAAACCACCATGCAAATATTTTTCAACAAGATAACATGAGGGTGTACCGTACCGTGGAAAATCCATTGTTTGTATTAATGAGTCTCTTGCACCCAAAGTAGCAATGTCGTTTACTTTTTCATCAGCATTTATTCCATTAGCAGTCGCATCATTTTCAGGGTCTGTATCCTCATCGACTTCAGCATCAGCTCCATGCGGAGCAAAAAGACTCTTCTCACCTGAGGCAAGACTAGCACCTTCCGAAATAAGTCGTTCAAGGAGTTTTGCAGTCTGAGTCTTTTTTCCAGAACCATCAGTACCTTCTATTACAATGAGTTTACCTTTTGAGGTTTGGTACATGTATGTCGTTTATATTTTTATTCCCTTCAAAACCTTATCAATTTTTTCTGCTATTTTTTTAAAATCTGCTTCTTTCTTTCCACGAGTAGTTTCCGCTGGAGTACCAAGTCGAATACCTGATGGATCAAACGGAGAACGTTTTTCGCCTGGCACTGTATTTTTATTACAAATGATTCCAGCCTTTTCAAGCTCAAGCTCAGCTACTTTTCCTGGAATTCCTCCTGCGCCAAGGGCCATTTCGCCGTGTTTAATACTTCTTGCTGCAATTTCAGATACTTTCTCTCCATTCATCCATGTATCAACAAGTACCATATGACTATCAGTTCCATCGGCTACTACATGCCAACCTCTCTTCTGAAGTTCGCTTGCGAGCACCTTTGCATTTTTTATAACCTGCTTTGCGTATGATTTAAACTTTGCATCGGTTGCCTCTTTGAGAGCAACTGCAATACCTGCAATCTGACTCTCGTGTGGACCACCTTGAAGACCTGGAAATACTGCCTTATCAATTTTTTTGTACAACTCTCGTGAATCTATTCTCGAAAAAATCATTGCACCTCGTGGACCACGAAGAGTTTTGTGAGTAGTTGTAGTTACAACATCAGCATATGGAAATGGACTTGGATATGCTTTACCAGCAATGAGCCCTGCAAGGTGTGACATGTCTACCATGAGGAGAGCGCCAGCTTCGTCTGCTATTTTTCTAAAACGCTTCCAATCAACTTCTCGTGGATAAGCAGTGAACCCCGCAACTATAATGGCTGGCTTTTCACTCTTTGCGAGTTCTTCTACGTAATCATAATCGAGCACTTCTGTCTCCGGATCAACAATATATGTAACTGGTTCCCAAACTTTTCCAGTAATAGAAACTTTTTGTGCGTGTGAAAGATGTCCTCCTGATGTGAGAGCCATTCCCATAATCTTAGAACCAATAGGAGCAAGCCCTAGGTATACTGCTAAGTTTGCATTAGCACCTGACCATGGTTGTACATTTACATGCCACTTACTTTTGTGTGGGTTTTTATCACTAAACTTTTCAACATGTTCACCTTTATCTAAACCAAAAAGTTTTATAGCTCTCTCTTGTGCAAGCAATTCAAGCTGATCGACAACTTGGTTTCCACCGTAGTATCGTGCACCTGGATATCCTTCTGCATATTTATTATCAAAAACTGAACCGAGGGCTTCCAGTGAATCTGCTGAGCAATAGTTTTCTGAGGCAATAAGATTAATTACACTTTTTTGTCGTTTCTTTTCAGCATCTATAAGTTTCTTGATTTGGAGGTCTTTCATTCGATTTGATGCAATTTTGCGAATTAATTTAATAAATATTTAAACAAAAAGTAATGTCTACTCGATTATTATCGCCTACCATTATGTAACGTTTTAATTATACTTCGGAAGGATTAATTTGGTCTAGAAAAAGAGTAACTGCGACACCAAATCACCTTCCCTGCAAGGATAGAACAATAGATTAGTTGGTGCTCATTATGATAAAATTGACTAAATAAATGAAACTCAAAATCAAAAAACTCCACCCAAACGCAAAAATTCCAAGTTATGCATACCATGGCGATGCAGGTTTTGATTTGTATGTTCCAGAAGTTATTACCCTTCTACCAGGCGATCGTAAAACAATTCCACTCGGTATTGCAGTGGAGATACCTGACGGGTATGTAGGTCTCATGTTTGATAAAAGTAGTCTTTCTCACAAACAGGGACTTAAGACTTTTGGAAATGTCATTGATTCAGGGTATCGGGGTGAAATACACGCCGGACTTATCAATCAATCAGGACAAGCACAGACATTAGAAGCCGGACAAAAAATTATACAGATGTTAATCATTCCTGTTATAACAGTAGATATTGAAGAAACATATACACTAAGTGAATCTGGACGTGGAGGTGGAGGTTTTGGAAGTAGTGGAAAAAACTAATTTCATAAATAAAAAGCTACCTGTCACAGTGACAGGTAGCTTTTTATTTTGCGAGTTGCAGACTATCCAATAACCTCTACTCCGAGTGATCGACATGTTCCTTCGATCATCTTCATAGCACCTTCAATGTCCTTTGCGTTCATATCTGGCATCTTTCGCTCTGCGATTTCTCGAACCTGAGCTCGAGTAATCTTTCCTACTTTCTTTGTGTTAGCAGTTCCAGAACCTGATTCGATATTGATAGCCTTTTTAACGAGGTTAGCAGCAGGAGGAGTCTTGAGAATGAAGTCGTATGATCGGTCTTCATATACAGTGATCACTGTAGGGATAATGTCACCCATCATAGACATAGTTGCATCATTGAACTTCTTTACGAAATCACCGATAGCGATACCTGCCTGACCGAGAGCTGGACCAATAGGTGGAGCTGGGTTAGCTTTTCCTGCAGGAATCTGCAGTTTGAGCTTTTTAGTTATTTTTTTAGCCATATTTTTGGTATAAGGACTCTTATTCCGAGCCTTGATATATTAATTGATTAATTGGGTCTTAGAGTACCTTATGTTCTCTTAACTTGCAAGAAGTCGAGTTCTACTGGAGTTTCTCGTCCAAACATTGAAACAAGAACCTTTACCTTTCCTCGGTCGTTGTCTACTTCTGACACCTTACCTTCCATATCCTTGAACGGACCATCTGTGATAGAGATAAGATCTCCAGCACTGAGGTCAATAGTGTGCTTAACGTTCTCAGTATTCATTCGTTTAAAAAGAGTATCCACTTCTGATTTATCAAGTGGCACAGGTACAGTTCCAGAACCAACGAAACCAGTTACTCGAGGAGTGTTTCGTACTACGTACCAAGAGTCATCAGTTACAATCATGTCTACAAGCACATATCCAGGGTAGATTTTTTCTTCCTCTTCAACTCGCTTCCCTGCTTTGATTTTGATTTTCTTTTCAGTAGGAACAATTACATTAAAAATTTTGTCTTCCATAAGAAGAGACTCTATACGCTGCTTGAGATTTCGAAGTACAGCATTTTCATATCCAGCATATGTGTGGATTGCGTACCAATTTCGCTGACCTTCTGCTTGTTTTGCCATAGTGTTTTGCGCCGAAGCGCTAGTTAGTTAAAGTTTATTAAAATTGAACCGTCTCTCTTAATCTAAATATCTGTATTTAATCTAATTAGCTCAGTGAAGGGATGAGAAGTTTGAGCCCAGCTGCAAAGACTGAATCAAGGAGACCCAAATATGCAGAGACAAAGAAAGAAACTGCAATAACGAGAATACCGTAAATAACAGTCTGACGTCGTGTAGGCCATGTTACATGTTTCATTTCAGCCATTGTTTCGTTTATGTATTGTTTTATAGCCATTTGATTTGTTTTAGATGATAAAACTTGTATTTAAAAACACCCTTGCGGGTGTCTTTATGTATGGGCTTATTCTATGCTTTTGCTGGGTTTTGTCAACCAGGTGACCGGAGCCTACTTAATCTGATACGTAATATTTACCTCTGAACTTACCTTGTTTGTTCCTGTAGGTAGATCAGGTGTTACAGCGGCTTTTTCCATCATAGATGACCGTGATGACATCGCATCCATAGCGTATGGATAGTAACCTCCACCGTTTTCATTAAACGAAGTTATTCGAACAAGCTTTACACCGAGAGATTTTGCCAAAACCTCTGCCTCCTGTCTTGCTTTGAGGATTGCCTCATCTCGTACTACTCGTTTGTATGCATCCATATCATCAATAGTATTAACAGGAGTAGAAACTCTAACTCCTACTGTCGCAAGGCCAGCAACAAGCTCTCCCACTATTTTTTGGTTCTTGTTAATATCTCGTACTTTTACTCGTACACTTTGAGACGTTGTATATCCTGAAATAACTGATTCCGTATTACATGGTGGCATTATTGTTGGAGAAGCTACAGTCATGCCAGATACAGTCGTCTTGTTAGACATAGGACTTATACAGTTTTTGTATGATGTCTCATATTTTGGATATGTATTAAGACCTGTTGTCTTGATATCCGCTTCTTTGATACCTTTTTCTTTAACAAAAGCAATCGCTTTATTGTTAATTGTTGCAGATTTCGACTGTGACTCTTCACTTGTCTTTCCGTCAGCTTCAATGCTCCATTCAAAAGTAGTTATATCTGGAGTAACATCCATATCAGATTTACCTGTAACTGAAATTACATTTTGTACACTAAAAGATGCGTCATCGCCGATAGTTGAGTACGTTTTTATTTCGTTCATTGTTTTAACAACGAGAAAGAGAGTAAGAACACCTATAGCAGCAGCTCCTACAATTTTGAGGAAACTATTTAACTCTTCAGATGTGAAATTAAAATGGTGAGATGTATTCATTTGATTTTTCAATATAAATTAATAATATTTGATTTGTTAAGTATAGCATAAATTACTTACCTATCTTTTTCAAATATGCGTCATACACGTTCTGAAACAATGATGAAACTGTGAGTGGACCAACACCTCCTGGTACTGGAGAAATAGCCGCAACTATTTGTGACACAGCATTATAATCAACATCTCCTGTTATTTTTTCAACTTCCTCATCTTTAATAAAAGTAGTCCCAACATCAATTATCACTTGATGAGGCCTAACACAATGTTCGTCTATAAGTCTTGGGAAACCAACCGCACTAATTATAATATCGGCTTCCAAAGTATGGTCAGCAAGCTTTACAGTACCGCTGTGACAAACTGTCACAGTTGCACCTTTATTTATAAGTGCCATAGCTGTCGGCTTACCTACAAGAGTTGATCTACCCACTACTACAACTTTTTTTCCACTAACCTGAATATCGTAATAATCGAGCATAGTAAGAATAGCCCGAGCTGTAGCTGGTAATATATACCCCTTATCATTTGTCCAAAGTCCTCTTATATTCTCTGAAGTAAGCCCATCAACGTCCTTAGATGAAATAACCGCTTCCACAAGTACATCCCTGTCTATATGTTTCGGTAGTGGAAGTTGAATTATTATTCCATGAACAGAATCATCAGTATTAAGCGATGAAATTTCCTTCAACACCTCAGAATCACTGACTGTATCAGGTAGATGGATGTGTAGAACTTCGGCACCAATAGTATGTCCAAATTTCTTTTTATGCTCAATGTATTTTGTAGACTCCTTTGTATTACCAATCTGAATAATAGCAAGGCAAGGCTTAGCAAAACCATCGGCAAGATTAATAGCAATCCTAGTACTCAGGTCCTGTCTGATTTCACTGTTTATCTTTTTTCCATCAAGTATAAGTGGCATATGAGAATAGTGTATGTGAGGCTTAAATTCTAGCAATACTTACACAAAATATAGTACACCCAAAAATACAATTGCCAAGACGATTCTGTATACACCAAAAGCGGCAAATGAATGCTTTTGTATATAAGCAAGAAATGTCTTGATTGCGAGCAGTGCTACAAAGAATGCCGTTATAAAACCTATACTCAACATTTCTAACTGATTGCCGACAAATGAGTCATGATGTTTGTATACATCGAGAGCAGTAGCAGCCAACATAACAGGTATCGCAAGTAAGAATGAAAATTCAACAATCACCTTTCGAGAGAGACCCAACATTTGACCACCTATAATAGTAGCAGCAGAACGGGACACCCCTGGAACAATAGCTATCGACTGAAAGAGACCTATATACAAAGCTTGTTTAACAGTGACTGAGGATTCAACTAAATCTGTATCTACCTGCGCAACCATACCTTTCATATTTTTTTTCTCAAATAACCAGATAATGATACCTCCGAAAAAAAGTGAAGCGATGACAACATACACATTTCCAAGCAGATATCTTTTTACTACTGAATACAGAGCGAGCCCGATAACAGCCGTTGGTAGAAAAGCTAAAAAAACTTTGTACATGAGTGCAAAATTACTAAAAATCTTTTTTCTATATACAAAAACCACAGCAAGAATTGCACCGAGTTGTATGATTATCTCAAAACTTTTAGTAAATGAGTCTTCTCCAATCTGCAATAAACTACTAACAAGAATCATGTGACCAGTTGATGAAACCGGCAAAAACTCTGTTATTCCTTCAACTATACCAAGTATCAAAGCATCTAAATAAGTCATCATAGTAGCTATAATAACATTTATTAATTATTTAGGAATTTCCGCCCAGCACCTTGTACATCACATACTTCTACTTATCTTTGATGCTTCTCATACATAAGGATAGAAAATGAAGAGATAATTAAACCTATAAATAAACCCCCGATAACATCTGTGGCGTAATGCACACCTAAATATATACGGCTCATTGAGACAACTAGAACAATACAGATACACATAAAAATAAAAACACCTCTAGTTATCTTATTCCTAAAATGAGATTTATAAGAATATGCAATTAAAGTAAAAAATACTACAGCCATCATTGCGTGAGCACTTGCAAACCCATATCCGATCTCGGGGATCAAACCTCCAGTTGGTCTAGGTAATCTTACAAGCTCTTTTGTACCCACTGCCACTATCGCAGTTGTACCCATCGTCAATATAAACTGCGATAGGTGCGAATACTTTTTATGTAACCACATAAACATAACCAAGACGAGACAATATAAAGCTATACTTGAAGGACCGCCTATGTCTGTCAAAAAAATCATACTCTTGGTAAGAAATGGATTTTGAATAGACTCAAAAATATTTTTAAAGTAAATATTTATTACATTCAATTGATTTAAGTAGAAAAAGTCCATTTTATTTGTATTTAGATTATACTACGATTCTGTTATACTTTTGTTATGTCTAAGCCCCTCTTAATCCTCATCATTCTAGTAAGTATATATGGAACTCCCTGCACTACTCAAGCTGAGGAAAATATAATTGAACCAAACAATACCGCTAGTACTAATCCTTTTAATCTCTCAATTCCTGAGACCTTTATTCTTCAAACCAATTTATCTACTAGTTCACCCCTTATCGATGTATTTAATGCTGCACAAATGACAGAAGCAATACTTAGTTCCTCTCTTGTAAGTTCAACCTCTACAGAGTTTTTTGGCCCTACTTTTTTTGATGAATCCAATTCAAACCCTATAGAGCAAATTGAATCTTCTACTACAACGCTCTCAATTGAAGCACCTTTTATAAAGCAATGGCAAACATTAGGTGGAATAACACGGACGTTATCACTCAATACTAAAAATGATCAGGTTCTACTCTTACAAGGCGCACTCAAAGGTCTTGTACCCGAATTCAAACCTACATATATAACAAGCTATTTTGGAATAAAAACAAAAGAAGCAGTAATTCTCCTCCAAAAAAGATATGGAATAGAGCAAAATGGAGTAGTAGGACCTAAAACTAGAGCACTTCTCAATCAAAAATACTTAAATAACTTATGTCCTCAGAAAGCAAGCGTTGTAAGACTGTACGAAAATATAAACAGAACAAACTCGGTTCCTCTTGACTATACTCCACCCGAATTAAGAAAACTTCAATCACCTATTAAGACCACTGGGGTTATTTGCCTTTCTGATGAACCCGCTACAGCGCTCGAATTACTTTTTAATGATGCAAAAAAAGAGGGACACCAGCTTATAGTTCTATCAGGGTACCGAAGACCTGAAATACAAAAACTCCTTCTTGCATGGTCAAGTAAAAACAATATAAAATCCACAGATGAAGAAGCACTTAGTCTAGCGGAAGCAGGACACTCTGAACATCAACTAGGTACAACAGTAGACCTTGGTGGCAGAAGTCAAAATTTTAATGGTCCTTATTCAAGTTTTGGGGAGACTCCGGAAGGAAAATGGTTAAGATTGAATAGTTACAAATATGGATTTAGCATGAGTTATCCAAAAGGAAAAGAGGATGTAACAGGGTATATCTATGAACCTTGGCACTTCAGATATATAGGAACAACTACAGCAAAAGAAATTTATGATAATGGTATTAGCATTCAAGAATATCTAAGCCGACAAAATTAAACTAGTGTAAGAAATCAGGCAAAGAAGATGAAGAAAAGGTACGAACAAATACTAACGGCCTGCCAGGTCCACCTTTAAAAACTAAGACAAACTTTTCTGTATCAAGTTGTTGAATCTGATACACATACTGTTCCCCTTTGTGACCTGATTCATACTGCTGTTTTTGGAAAAAAAACTTTGAATCATCTGTGGAAGTATTATCAAACTGACTTTTTGTATAAGCTGAGGGAGATAAAAGACTTACAGATGTAGAAGTATTATTACTATTCACACTTGAAGCGTCTGCTGCCTCCTGTGGTTCATATATTCTCCCATTAATTTTTAGACTATCGGAAAGATTAACATCATTTTGTGAACCAGCAAAAACTCTCCAAACACCATAACCCTCTTTGTTGCTATCATAATATTCGATAAATTTATTATTCAAATCAATTTGGATTTTGTACCGCCCATCATGCTCGCTAACCCAAGTTCCCTCAATATAATCATGTATTTGAGATAAGGTATTAGCTTCCACTTGTGTTAAAACCTTCATTTGTGTTGTTTTATCAGTCTGAATTTTTAGGACTGCATTCTCTTCACTTAAAATTCCTGTGGCTGTCTGTTGGTACTTATCGAGCTGTGTTACAAAAAAATATGGAACACCAATAAACAGCATAGTTAAAAATATAATTTTAACTATCAAAGTTAGTACAAGTGGATTTTTTTGTTTTTCACTACTCATTTTACTAATATTGTAACACGCAAATATTTTTAAATAGCACTTATGTTGTTAACAAAAGTGTCCAATATTTTTGTATATCCAGTTCCACTTATGTTTATAATAATAAAATCATCTATACTTAAAGCAATGATGAGAGTTTTTGATCTACTTGTACCGTCAAATATTGGTTTATTATTTTTTGTTGAACGAGTCGGAACAACTGTCTGAGGTATTATTTTATCGCCCAAAGAAGAAATATCGCCAAAATATTCAAGGCGCATCCATGTTTTTTCATTAGTATTATAAAAATAAGTCGAATTTCCATTCACTTCATCATTTGTAGTGACTGAAGTTCCATGAAATCTACTCACAAAAATAGTGTCTTTTGCTTCTGGGCCTACCTGTTTAAGAATCAAATTCTCCCCTGTAGTTGTCTGCGTCCAAAATGGATCTTTCAAAAAGGTTATTTTCAACTCTTTCGACGTTACTTTCTCGGATAAGTCTTGCACACGAAGTGTCGTAGTCCCAGTTCCATTTGAAGTAGAAGTGGCTTTAATCACATATTCAGTAATGATATTAGTATTTGTAGTAGTAGAAGTACTCGTACCAGAATTGGGCTGTGTAAAAATGTCTTTGTCGAGAGATGAAGACCGTCTGATCGTACCGCTTGCATTCTCGTCTGTAGAAACTTTTAGCTGAGCTAGATTATCTTGCCTCGCCTGCTCATCACTCTTAGTTGTATCAATAAAAAGCTCTGAAATATTACTATTTTTTGAAGGTTGAACATATTTTTTTACATAAATACCAAAACCAGAAATGAGTGCTAATGCGCCGATTAAAGTAAAAGCAATTGAAAGTGTATAATCTTTCTTCTCTTCAGTATCTAATTCTTCATATTCTGACTCTAAACGAGACTCCAAAGTCGTTTCTACAACAGGTTCCTCTTCTTTAATAAAAGAGCCTATGTGAGGTTCCTCAGTTTCAGGCTGAACAGGTCTACGTATCTGAAATTTTGTTTGGTGCTTTAAAGGGTCCATAGTTTCTTAAGTATATCAAACTTTAAATCTTTCTTTATGCTCGAAGAATATCAAAATAGTGCTTACACGAGGTTTATGCATCGCCATTTCTTTACTTTTGCTATACTACAATCATACTCGCTAATAAAAGTTACAATGAACCTCGCAAGCTCTGTTAATACAATACTTTCAATCTTAACTATATTAGGTCAAATCTTTGCAGTCTATATTTTTATAGTGCTTATACTAGGCAAACGATCACATAAAATACTTGGTAAGCCATTTTTACTACTCGAAAGACACGGAATTCTTTTTGGGTTTTTAGTCGCACTAATATCTATGCTTGGCAGTCTGACATATTCAGACATTCTCGGATATGAACCCTGCAAACTTTGTTGGTTTCAAAGAATATTTATGTACCCTCAAGTGTTCTTGCTCGGACTTGCACTTTTTCGTAAAGAACGTTTTATAGTTCCCTACGCGCTCCTATTGGCTGTTATAGGTGAAATAGTCGCCTTATACCACTACATCGTGCAACTAGGTTTTTTTCCAGCCCCTTGTTCAGTAAGTGGTTACTCTATTACTTGTTCAAAAGTGTTCACTCTTCAGTATGGATATATAACTATTCCACTTATGGCCTTCACTGCTTTTATACTGATTATCTTTGGAATGTTATTTAGTAAAAAAGAGTAACTAATAAACCCACACAAGTGTGGGTTTATTTTGATTCATACATTGATGAAAGCTATTCAACTGTAAAATTAGAGACTCAGACTCGTTGTAGCTGTAACCTCAATTTTATTGTCTGAAGAGCAAGGTTCACCTGTTATAATATTGAACTTATCCCCTTCAGCACACACTACAGGTGACGATATAGACGGCGCTGTATCTTTTTTATAATAGTAAAAAGCTGCCCCGATTAAAATCAAAACAACAATACTAATAATCATCATTTTATTATTTTGGTATGTTTGCATAGTGACTATAGTATACCACTCCCACTAAATAGGTTAAACCCTGACATATAAAAGAAAAACCCAACCACCGTAGTGGTTGGGTTACTCAAAGAACTTACAACTCCATCTGTGGAGCAAGAGTATAAGTTTCCATTAAAATTGACCTCGGAGTAACAACTACACCGTTACCCAAATGACGAGTGCAGTGAATTATTGTATCGTCTGAATATACAATTCCAACGTGACTCCATAGTCGAGGTGAGTTTTTTGCTTTCCTTTTAAAGAAAACACTGTGCCCGATTGGCATAGTCAAGAACTCCTTTTCAGACAAATGAAATTCTCTTGGAGGAAAACTATATCTTTCTATTACAGGGAGTAATATATTTAGCTGAGCATACACTTCTATTACAAAATGCACGCAATTGAACGAGCTCCAGTCAAATTTTCTGTCAATATATTTCTCCGAAATACCAACAATACTGTCTGATAATTTTTTAGATAACAACATAAGAACTTCCTTTCTATGTATAGGGTTGATTTTAAATTATTTGATTGCACTTCAATTTTACAATCTTTAAAATATTGAGATATCTACGCAGAGGCGCATTATATAAAACTAGACCAAGTTGTAATTCGTTTGTTTTGAATCATATCGAAGACAGGATACCCTATCTGAGCAATTTTGTATAATTGAGTTATTTGGGGGTCACTGTCCGTCTTTTGTTATACCGACCATTTCTAGCTAAAATACTTATCAGGAAAATCGGCAGTCTGTTCCATCATAAATGAGTGTTTAGATTCAAACGCCTTGCGGACTTCGGGAAGAACCACTTTTCTATTCCAGTCCTTTATAAGCTTGTTTCTGTTTGACTGAACAAGCTCTGGTACTGTCTTTCCGGGATTCTCCCAGAAATAAATCGAGTAGAAAGGTCCGACCAAGTGAGAAGCGGCATCAGAGGAAGAAGCTATTTTCACTTCAATTGGTGCGATATTTAAATCGACGGTCATCTTGCTTTCAAATATTTCGAGATACTCTAGAATCTTATTTATGAATTCGACAGGAAAGCCTATTTCCATCATGAGTTCCCTGCTCCTTTCGAGCATTTCGGCTTCATGTTCCCGCGACTTGTCCAAAATCTTGGCGTAGTCATGGATCCAAACCAACGCAAAGACAATATCCTTGTCTGCTTCTTTGTAAATGTCGCAAAGCTCCATCGCCAGCTTTTCAACGAAAAGAAGGTGAAAATCAACGAACCATGCGTGATGGATAAAATCTGGATTCTTGGATTTCTCGATCACTTTGGCTTTGAGGTTTTGTAGAAGCTTTTCCATGTAGATAAATTATACCAGTTCCATTATCTTAAATCTCTAAAATCAAAAAACTCCTTACCTTTTATCAGACCTTCCTCTATGAGATATTTATGAGGCGCAAATAAGTTACTTGGAAGATCATCCATATCGAACCAGTCCCAACCTTCGCACCTTTCTGGTTCCATAAGTTTCACTTCGCCATCAAATGCTTTGACTAAGAAATTAATGTGAATATAATGACTTCCATCGACAGCAGACAATATCGTATTCGCAATATTTACAAAATCCATCGTTTTTGCGACAAGTCCAGTTTCTTCCTTCAATTCTCTAATTGCACCCTCGTTTGCTAATTCCGCATATTCTAAGTGGCCACCTGGTACGCAATAAGTTCCCGCACCCACAGTACCTTTTCTTTTTCCAAGGAGAATCTTATTGTCCTTTAATACAAAAGTGTTTACTGCAACTTTAATTATTTTCTTATTTTCCATATGCATGAATTATACCAGTTCGATTCTCGTTAGTCCCAAACAACAAAACCACCCTTTTTTTACGAGGGTGGTTTTGTATATGCGGAAATCTTGGGGCGACTAGAGAGAATCGGACTCTCGATACCGGTTCCACAAACCGGAGTTTTACCACTAAACTATAGTCGCCATATTTAGGTATAGATCAGCATATTAAATGCCAAACCAACAACCATTTAGTCCACCCTTAAATACTTCCATAAGTATCTACGTAATAGCAGACGTGAACAAAGTTATATCAGATTTATATGTATAAATCCAGCCTTCGTAGGAGAAAAGCATACACCTCGGAACCTCCTCACTTACTTCAAATAAGATCGTGGTGCGAGATATGATTCCAATTCATTCATTGGTACAGAAATCTTAATTTCACCAAACACATATGGTGCAACTTGATATTGGCCAAAAACCCATTCTATTCGATCCTCGTGAACATAAAAAACTCCATAATTCTCTAATTTAGGGTCAGCACCTGATGGTTCAAAAATCTTCGAGACATCTGGACTAGTTCCATCTGTAGTCTTAGACATCTTTTTCAGTTGTTCCATAATCTTAGGCTTTACTAAGTTTGAGATACCAGTGAGAGATGTTTTAAAATCCTTGTCTGTGGCTACTGCGCTTGTGTCACTAGACCCCTCGCCACTTTCTCTTTTAAGAATATCTTCTAATCGAATAAGCTGTCCTGTTTCTTTTACAAAATTGTATACAGATCTCTGTGAAAGTGGGTGTGCTGAGCCTGAAATATATGAATTAATCTCAGTGTCTACATAAAAGACTTTTTTACTTGCTGACAATGGAGTTCCCCCATTCACCGTAAGCTGATGTTTCATATCTTTTGAGAAAATATCTACACCAGCAGTATCTGCTATAAATAATTTCTTTATGTCGCCAAAAGCAGTATCTAACTGTGAATTAACGATATTGTTAATTAAATTGGATGGAAGCCCGGTAACAACAGGCTGTGTTATGTGAATTGAAGTTGTATCCGTCTCTACATCATCTTTTTTAAAACTGTATCCAACGGTCTCATACCCATTTGTTACTGGTTCAACATTTGAGATAATTGGGGCCTCTACTTTCCCAGATCGAGTAATTAAAAAAATTATTACGGCGCAGAGGATAACTATTATGAGACCCAGCACTTTTGTTTTATTTTTCATATGATTTATTTTGATTTGGCAGACTATAATTAGTGTTTAACTAAGAACGTAGACGTACCACGCAGACTTATATGACTATTATACTCTTATAAAAATTAAATGGAGAACTTGGTCACAGGTTATTCATGTGGTCACAGGTTTCCTCACTGCAGTTCGGAACCCACTACCCCGACTCGCGTGTCTCGTCTATTAACTCGACATCGCTCCGTCTCGCCCATGCACAAAAAAAGACCAGAGCAGTCCGGTCTTTTTTGTCATGTGCGCGGGAGAGGACTTGAACCTCCATGCCCTTGCGGGCGCTACCACCTCAAGGTAGTACGTCTACCAGTTTCGCCACCCGCGCATTCACTTAGAAACCGAAGTTTCTTAGTGGGGCTATCATACCCAAAAAACTGATAAGTTTCAACCTTTTAGTCAATTTTAAAAAGTTTTCTATTTTAGATACTGTAGGCAAAAAGAAAACTCCCTTTCGGGAGCTCCTTTTGACATATCATGTCGAGATTTTGTTTAGCTAGATTATTCTGCTTTTGCTTCTTCTGCTGGAGTTTCTTCTACTTCTTCTTTTACTCCTTTTGAAGAGTCAGTTCGCATCATTTCCATTTTCATACGTTTACTGATTTCTTTTGCTGCTTTGTCTCGGATGTAGTAAAGCTTAGCTCGTCGAACCTTAGCTCGTCGTACAACTTCAACTTTGTCAATAAGTGGTGAGAATAGAGGGAAAATTCTTTCTACTCCGTATCCGAGAGAGTTTTTTCGTACTGTAAATGTAGCACCTTTTTCAGTACCGTGGTTTCGAGTAAGAATCATACCTTCGAAGATCTGAATTCGAGTTTTTCCTTTTTCTTGGATTTTCAAGTGAACCTTTACAGTATCACCAACTCGCATATCAAAATCCTTAATAGACTTATTAGCAGTCTTTACGAGTTTAATTTCCTTTGTCTTTTTTGTGGCTGTTTTAGCTGCTGTCATGGGACATCAATATAGCAGACCTCATATAAATAGTAAAGTACCCCGTCGCCTACAAAATTGCTTCAAACTTAACCTCCAACTAATCTTTAGAAATTTTTGAGGGCTTTTTTAAAATCTTCGGGGAGAGGCGCTTCCACTGTAACTCTCTTACCATTCAAACTTGTGAATGAAATAGTTCTAGAATGTAGCGCTAGACGCTTAAAACCGAGCATTTGGGGGTGGTTTGGGGCATACAGAGCATCTCCTACCACAGGGTGGTTAATAGCCTTAAAATGAACACGTATCTGATGTGTACGACCAGTTTTTGGATAAGCTTCTACAAAAGAGAAGTTTAATGGGATTTTAGAGTTTTTAGATTCCTTTGAACTTAATTTTACACTTTCTTCAGCTCCCCATGAGTCTTCACCTTCCCCAATAGTCTTTCTACTCAGTACTTTGTAATCCGTTACAGCAGGACGAAGATCTCCACGAGCAAATCGCTCAGCTGACCATTTTCTAAAATCAGTTTTACTTCTACCAATTGGACGATCTATTGTCCCCTCATCTTCTTTTACAAGCCCCCATACAAATGTATTGTATGTTTTTTGGACATCTCTAGTTTGGAATGAATTCTTAAGAAATTCGAACGACTCCTGAGTTTTTGCAATAACAAGCACGCCTGATGTCTCTCTATCAAGTCGATGAACAATACCAGGACGATCAAGCAGAGTACCGTCTGGTGCCTTTGAAGGCTCGCCTACTCCCACTATTTTCGGATACTTCTGAGTAATCCAGTCACAAAGCGTCGGTTCTACAGTCTTCCCATCCGGGTGTACAACGAGCCCTGCTGGTTTATTTATTATTAGAAAATATTTATCTTCTTGTAAAATTTGAGGAACGAGTTCTTTAGGGAATTTTGGAGTTGATACCTTTGTGATTTTTAAGGATTTCGGAGATTTTGGTTTCACTTTTGGAGAAACATTAACAATCTCCTTACTAAGAGTTTTCTTCTTAAAACTATCTTTAAGCTCTTTTTTCAACTCTGCTCGAGTTTTACGCTCAGGTAGATTTTGTTTTGGAAATGAAGTTGACGGATTCATAATTTTGTTTCAATGTACCACAAGGGTGCAAAAAGGGCAAAGAATATGGTTTTTAAAAGATTCCAGCAATAAGTAATTTAAGTATTTTATTAGTCCACCCCTTAATTCTTAGAAACAATCTCGTGTCACACACATAAATATCGAATGTACCAAATGGTAAATTATTTTTTAACCCCTTACTCGAGGTACTTGGTTTTACATAAGTTTTAAAAAAATTAGTTTTGGCAATACCTGTCACATTTGACCAGTATTTTTCAGCTTCGAAAACTTGAACCTGAGAATGAGTATGTATATGGCCTTTAAATTTACCTTTTGGAACGTCACATACGTCTTGTAAAAATTTCATCATCAATTTGATTACCTGAGGATTACTATTTGAGAATCGAACAAGACCTCGTTGAGTCTTTCCCCCTTCAGCAAGATAAAGCATTACACCAGCAACTCTTAAATCTTTCTTATCCAAATTTTGAATTTCTTTTTCTGCTGCGTCTATTATATTTTGTCTTTTCAAATCCTCATTCTTTAATCTTGATTGCCTCCGCCTTTCAATAACCTCAAAATCAGTATTTTTTAACTTTAAAGTATATTTTTGATCTTTATTCAAAACAACACTCCTTACCCAAAGACTCACACTTGCCTTAGAAACACCTAATATATTGGCTATTTCAAGTATAGACATACCTTCCTCTCTATATTTAATAGCTTGTTGCTTTTCTTTATATTTCATAAATTAGTACCCAGTAAGTATAACTTAGATGTTCATATATTTGAAATATATTAAGAAATAGTTTATAGTCTTAGTCATCGGGGGATTAGCTCAGTTGGTAGAGCAACACATTTACACTGTGAAGGTCATAGGTTCGAGTCCTATATCCCCCACCAAATTAAAGTACCCAGTCCGAAAGGATTTGGGTATTTTAATTTTCTGTTTGGATATAGAACGAGATGGAATAACGTTAAAATACTACTTATTCAAAGCAGCTCTTGTGGCTGGGCCTACGATTCCTAGTTTTGAAATTTTATGCAGGGCTTGATATTTTATAACAGCAGCCTTAGTCAGAGGACCAAAACTTCCATTTGTTGGGCCACTATATACACCTTCCGTTTTCAACTTTTTTTGTAATTCAATTACTTCAGCTCCCTTTGAGCCAAAAGACAATGCTTTCTTGAATACATAATTACCTGCACTACTAGTTTGAGGTTTTGTCGAAACTGTCGAACTAGGTTCAGATGGAGTGACTGTAGGTACTACAGCAGATGAATTTGTTCTAGCTACCACATCTACAACCAGCTGAGTCTTTGCAACATTTACATCTTCCACTGCAGTAATAGTTATAGTATGTCTGCCAATATCTTGAGATTGGGGTTTCCATCCAAAGCTATTTACGTTAATAGCAACGGAATCCAAAGTGCTATTTCCAAAACTATCGCTTAGTGAATATGTAGGATAATTAAAACCATACAGGTTTGTAGCAAAATTAAATGCTGTATCAGTGTATGCTGTAGAAATTGAGCCTGCGTATATGTCTCTCATCGAAATACCATTTACTACTATTGTTTGATACACAGTGTCTTGTCTACCATTCGATGCAGAAACTCGAATTGAAATATTATGTATTCCCACATCGCTTTCTTTTGGAGTCCAATTCACATTTCCAAATGAGTCTATATTTCTACTTGAAATCGTGGTTGCACCATTCCCACCAACAAACGAATCAAAGAGACTAAACGTTGGGTTTATATATCCTGGTGCAGAAACACCAAATGAAACACCTTTATTTGGAAAGACACTTGAACCTGGAGACAATGAAACAATTTTTACAGGAGAAGCCTCTGTAATAGTAAGGGTCTGATAGTACGTGTTTCTACTTCCTAAGGGATCTGTAGTTGTAATAGTTAAACTATGCACGCCTATATCAGTCTCAATTGGTGTCCAAGAAAAAACACCTGCTGTATTTATACTTGAATTTGAAATTGTACTTCCAGAAAGTGAATCACTTATTGTATAGTTCAATCGTACATAATCATCTGTCTTCACTGTAAAAGAAACACCTGTTCCAACAGCTACTGTTGTGTTTGGACTCACAGTACTTATAGTTACAGTACGGGCTTCTACCTGAGATAGAGGTAAAACTGTACATACAAACAAGACAACTGACGCTAATAATGTCTTTGATTTTTTGAATGAGATTTGTTTTATCATAACTTTATATATTATACACAAAACAACTACCTTGGTTTATTTATTTAGGATAATTAAACTTCAAACTTCTCAAGTATATCTTTACACTTTCCAACTATAACCATTGCGTACTCATCCTTCTCGATTCCAATTTTCTCATACCAAGACATAGGAAATTCTTTTCCAGCAAAGGTTATCCCTTCAAAAGTTTCTGCATTATATTTATGCAAAGCTCTCTCAATTACTTTTTTAAACAAATCCTTACCTATTCCTCTGCTCTGAGACGAAGGATCAACAAAAAGCATTCCATCATTACATCGAATATCTGTCCGCCAAGGTTTTATATTTACTACCATGCCACCGAGTGGTGTACCATCTTCACCAATCGCCACATAAAACAAATCTGGCTGTTTTTTGATCCAATATTTCAAATTTTCGTAAGAATGACCTTCATCCCAGGGTTTTTCTGGGTCAGCTTGAGTAAATGATTTAGACAAAGCTTTTGATAAAGAAGGCAAATCTTTTTCCTCAATCAATCTAAGTGTATACATAATTTGCAGTAAATAATACCACACTCCATCAAAATTCTTTTGGTGCCCTCGGTAGGAATCGAACCTACAATAACGGCTTAGAAGTCCGCAGTTATATCCATTTAACTACAAGGGCATAATGTATTACGACCAACTTCGTTAGCATAGCTTAAAATCACCTAAAAACGCAAGAAAATAACAAAAACCTACTTTAATCCATATTACCTTGAAGGGTCACCTAGCTCTAAAACAGAGGAATCTCTCACACCACTCACTACGGCGTCATTCTCCATTTTCTTTGCTTCAAATTTCATAATTAAATTTCGAAGCTCATCTTCTCTTTCTCCAGCTACACTATTTAAAGAACTGCCTCTTAAAGATTCAGAATCAGCAATTTCTTGCTTCGTCCGTATGTAGAAAAAAACACTCCAAGTGAAAGAAATTAGTATTAGACTTACAAAACTCAAAAACATCCTTCTCCAGTCTTTATCTGGGTCCGTTGTAAATATTGACAGTTTTTCCAAAATTTCCTTGAGCTTATTTTTCATACGATTTTACTTATTCTATTATATATCAGATTATCCACATTCATTCTTTCAATACATATTACCTACTAAAAACTATCCTTATTTCTTTTCCTTAATTTTTACAACCGAAAAGATTATAGAAAGTTTCCACGATATTTCTGTAGGTACAGCTTTTAAACTCGCTTTACCTGATGAGTCTACTGTAGACGTTTCAGTATTTTCAACCGCTACCCCAGAAGACATCTCTACTTTGTCTACACGCACAGCATAAGGTAGAGATTCAATATATGTTAAGAATTTTAGGATGTTTTTCCAACCTCCTGACAGAGACATACTGATCTTAAGAATTTGCTTCCCTTGAGAAGACAGTTCTTCATATTCCACATTTTCAATTGAATTTGTATTATATTTTAATGAAAAATCAGCAGCTGCAGATTCTACAGAGGAAATAAAATCTATTGAACCATCAGGCTTAATAAAATGCTCCATGATTTTAACAGCATCACCAGAAGTCTTTTCAGCTGACTTATTTACATTTTGGATATGATTTATCTTTATCTGTTTACTTTCAATTTCGCCTTTTAGGTCTGCTGATTTTTGAGACAAGCTACTTACATATGTAACAACATAGTAAAAACACCCTACTACACATAAAGTGATAATACTTATCAGAATGAGAGATGTATTAGTTTTGTTTTTCATTTTTTGTTGATGAAGAATTTATAACTGTATCAATAGTTGAAGTGCTCACAATAATCTTCAGAGAAAAGTTGATATTTTTTTCTTTTGCAAAATCGCTCAGCGGAATAATGACATCATCAAAAGCAGAATTATCATTTAATCCTTGTTTAAATTGGACAAGACTTTTTCGAACATCTGCTGTGCCAGACAAATCCACAGTCATTGCAGCATCCTCTCCAGGAGTAAATATGAAATTTCGAATCTTTATACCGTTCGGTTTTGCACTAACAATACCATTCAAGATAGCGCTCGGATTCTTTGAGTCTTCAAAAATTTTCAACGCCTCAATAGATAATGTTACATTTTTAATATTTTCAGACGAACCACTCTCTTCTTTTACCGCAAGTTCATAGTCGAGAGCCTTACTCTTCTCTAGAACAACCGCATATTTACCATAAGAAATAAAGAAAGTTGGAAGTATAAAAACAGAACCTATTATACAAACACAAAGCACACCAAAAAGAAAAGTAATAACTACTCTCTTTCGATATTCCACAACCACCTTTTTCCTTTGTTCGTCTGTTAGTAAATGTAACATATTAATATTTTGATTTTGGTAATGCCAGGCCAATTACCGTTGCGTAGTTCAGAGATTCGAGATGCTCTATAGGTGGAATTTCTTGATCAAATGAGAATACATTAACCCAAACATTTGCGAGGTCCACAGGAACTTTTAATGAAAGTGCCATATATTCTCTAAAACCAATTATAGATGAATCACGACCAGTTAGCAGAACTTTAAAAGGTGCCGTTGGGTCTTTACCGTTTTTATCAATGTGAGACAACCAATACATATATACTCGTTGAATTTCATCTCGAAGTGCTGAAACAACATTGATGAGAGACAAGAAGAAATCATTATTATTTTCTGTCCTTACAAAACCCTTTTCTTTAATCATCCTCTCGGCAGCTTCTTTTGAAATAGAATTTTCTTTTGCAATTGCTGAAGCAAAATTATCACCTCCAATATTAACAGTCGAAGTAAACTGCACCGTCTGTTCATTCACAATAGAAAGTACTGTTTTTGTTTTACCTATATTTACAACTAGATACGTTTGCATATCGTCGAGTGCAATAATAGATCGAGTAATCGCTTGATTTTCAATCAAAAAAGAAACCGGGGTCATTCCACATTTTTCAAACAAAGAAATATAATCTTCTATTACACCCCTAGGGACCACAGACACTGACGCAAAATCAGTTCCCTTCTTACTATTTTCTTTAATAATATGATAATCAAAAACAGTATCAGCAAGAGCGACTGGCACATTCTCTTCTAAATGAAATTCTATATGACTCCTGATTGCCTCATCATTACCAGTAGGTATCTCCGTAGTAAAAAGATAAGCCTTTTCTTCAGGTATAGAAATTTCAACAAAGTTAAATTTATTAACCTTTTGAATTTTTTTTAAAGCTAACATAAGATCTTGGTTTGATGATAAATGTTCGTCAAATACAACAGGATTTGGGAGTTCCTGTATACCAAATCTACCCAGAGTCAGACCCTTAGGGGATTTTACTATCTCAATATATCTGATAGCGTTTGAAGATATTTCAAAACCAACATGAGACATACCCATATATTTTGGTGTAGGAAAGTATTTAAAAAAAGAAGAATAGCCTTTCATAGAACACCCAATGAGTTGAGTGTTTTTATTTTAACACATTTAGCAAAGTTTACAGCAGTTCAGAATAATTTTATTTAAAATAAACTTGAATAACAGTACCCTATTGCAAATTATCCTAATGTTGTACCAGATTGAATTTCTCTTGTAGGTGAAAATAGTACTAACCCTTGTTCATCACTACCTGCGAGAATCATTGCCCGACTCTCCATTCCCATAATACTTCTAGGTTCAAGGTTTATAACAAATACAAAACTTTTTTCTATCAAATCTTCAGGTAAAAATGTCTTGGCAATACCTGAAAGAACCTGCCTAGGTTTGTTATTCATTACAGTTTCTCCTGCTTCATTCTTTTCCTCCTCTTTTTCATTAAAATCGACAGATAACTTGAGAAGTTTCGGTGATCCTTCAACTTTTTCAGCAGACAATACCTTACCTACTGCCATTTTAACCTTCAAAAAATCATCAAAGCCTATGTTTACATTTTTAACGACTTCTTCACCTACTTCTTGATTTGTGTGTATGATTTCGCTCATTTTATATTTATATTTAATTTATGAAATTTTATCTATTAATTATGTAAATTATTCATCTTTCTGGATGTACTTAGTATCTTCTATTTCTTCTAGCGACCTCTGTGGGGATTTTTGATGTTTTATTCTATCAAGATAACTTTGCAAAATAACAGCTGCTGCCGAAGCATCTATATCTGACCTCTGCCCTTGGAGGCGTTCTGCTTGCATTGTTGAAAATATCTCTGGTTCAAAAATTACATCCAAACCTCTCGCCTCAAGGTGATTAATAAATTCATAGACTTCCTTCATTACCACATTGTCCTCTCCTTTAAAGTTTTTAGATTCCCCTAGCACAACCTCTCGTGCTCCAACCTCATTACATACTCGTGACACCTCGTCTGCAACGTTCTCAAGACCTGTGTTTTGTATAATACCCTTCGGAAAAGCCATTGATCCCTGATCATCAGAAACAGCCAAACCTATACGCTTGGTACCATAATCAATACCCACATACTTCTTATACACATTTGTCTCAGAAACGTCAGTACTCATATATTGGGCAATATACCATAATATTGCCTTCTAAAGCAGGATAGTTGAAAAAACATTTATTTTAATATATAGTCTTACGCGGAGGAGTGGCAGAGTGGTCTATCGCGCTTGTCTTGAAAACAAGAGTCCCTTCACGGGGACCGTGAGTTCGAATCTCACCTCCTCCGCAAAAACAAAGGAGTCCAGCTTTATGCTGGGCTTTTTTGTTTTAAACAGATGGTAGCGTGGTGAGATTCGAAAGTGATGTTAAAAGCAAACTGCTTTGTCTTTTTTACGAGCCGACTATGAAGGGAGTGTTTCCAATCTGAGTGAGAATACAGTTTACAGTTCGGGCGAAACAGGAAACACTCACGAAGTGGAATCTCACCTTATTTAAAATGTTACAAGAAATATTAGCAAAAATATAAAACTTATCCTTCCTACTTCTGCCAACGCTTACCCCAACCAATATAAAGATTATTTAAAAATGTATTCCACTTTTTAACAGAAAGATACTTTGGATATATACAAGGGTCCAACGGCTCATCAGATTCCCAAACAACTTCAAACTGTCCATCAATTTCAATTCTACCTATTCTGGCAGTTCTTTTTAAATGCTGTGTTTCTTTATCAAATCTGACTATCCCCTCAGGTGACTGGAATGAAATCTCACCTAAAGACTCACGTACACTTCTTGAATCATCCGCACCAGCTTTTTCTACTGCTTTTGCAAAAAGATATACACTTGTATATGCAGTTGCAATTGGATCATTAACGACCCTATGGCTCCCATATTTCTTTTTAAAATTTTCAACAAATATTTTATTTGTCTTTGAGTTGATATTCTAATCTTTATTCTTGTACTTTTGGTAGATAGCTGCACTCTCAACATATAGCCACACTCATCGGGTAATAGAGATTTATTTCAATTAAATAAAAATTAAAGTAAAATGGATTATATACATAAATGAAAAAAGCTCTATTTCTCATGTTAAACAGGTCACATGACCAAAATTCTATAAAAGATGGAGGGCCTGCTTTGACTAGTGAATTAACAAAAGCTCTTAAACGTAAAAATTATTCCATTGATTATATAAGTGGAAATGATATGGCTAAAACAAAACAACACTCAGACTTATCCCCCCTTCTACAACGTATACAAAAAGCAAATGAATTCGGAAAATTTGTTGATAAAAATATTTTTAAAGATTATGATTTAATTTTTCTTTCGCACCCAAGCACCGCAATGGGTTTCGAGGCTACAGATTTTCCTATTGAAAAGACCGTTTTATTTCCTACCCTACTCGGGAGAGAGTATGCACATTTTATGGAAGTACCAAAAGAATATATAGATTTAGAAAAGAAAATACTTAGTTTCGGATACAAAATTCAAACACCCTCTAATCAGCAATTTAAAATATTAAACGAAGAATACAATGTTCCAAAAGAGAATATTTTAATTAAACAAAGAGGTTTTTCACCATCTATTTTTCCAATCAAAGTAAGACACCTACGTAATGATGTTTCTAAAGAAAAACCATTGCGACTAATGAGCGCTAACGCTGTAAGACCCCAAAAAGGCTACATGGAATTAATAGACATTGTCGATTTTTGTATAAAAAAAGAATTACCAGTTCAAATAGTTATATATGGTGACACTATTCAATCAAGCAATGAAACATATCTTAAATATGCACAGAATTTTGTTGATAAGGTCCAAGAGAAGAATCTTCAAGAATATTTTGAATTTCATCCTTCTGTTGAACAAGAATTATTAAGTAAAGAGATGGAAAAAGTTGACCTTGCAATAATACCTTCAATCTATGAAAGTTTTGGTAAATCAGCCTTGGAAGCATCAGCAAGTGGTTTACCTACCATTGTCTTTGATGACATTTCTGTATATAGAGAATTTTTAAATGATCAGACTGCTATTTTTACTAAAAGAAATCCTAAAGATTTTTACAAATCTATTATCGAATTGATTTCTGCGCCTGAAAAATATAACAACATCAGTATAAGTGGCATAGAAAATGGAAAAAAATATGTTTCTGAGAATATATATGACGAATTAATTCAGGAGATAGAAGACATCTCTAGTAATTAATCTTTCAAAATAGATATCAAGAATTTAATCTTTTCAATATCGTCCAAATTTTTTTGTCTTACCTTAAGACCAACTTGATTATGCCAACCAATCTTTTCTTCAAGTAGATATTCTAACTTTAAAAATCTAGCTTTTACTCCTAAGAAAGATATTTCAACACTAGCATCGCGAGCATTAGTACTAAATTTTAATAATTTTCCATGACTTGGCATAGTTGCACGACCAAATTCATCTTCCCAATATCTATGTATATCAGCATGGCAGTACATTGGTTTATCTTCTCTTGCTTGATCTACTTTGTAACACTCTCCTCTCACTTCTTCAGGCTCATACACAACATGACCCTTACTTTCCAAAAAAACTTTTATTCTTTCTACCGTCAAACTATCAGCCATAAGATCAATATCACCATGCTGTCTTGTAAAATACCCACAATGAGCATCAATTGCAAAACCCGCCAAAAAATAGACTACCCACCCTTCTGTTAATGCCTCACTAGCAATTTCTTTATATAAAATTAAAGATCTCTTACTTCTTTCATCCAAAGCATCTAGTGGCATTGGTGGGTATTTTTCCTCTAGATTAGGAGAACACATCATAAGTAAACAATATCATGTGTTTAGGAAGTATAAAAAAAGAAACACCCTTCACACCCAATTAAATATATTGTATTATCGAGCCACCCTTGAATGTTCAAGGTTTCAAACCGTTAAAAGTTAGTTCATCAGACAGACAATCATATATCCACCCTGAAACACAGTCCCTCCACTCACCCATGAAAACGCTCGTTCACCTTCTCTCCGTCTTGGCTTTTGCCACCCTCGCAGCACCCAGCTGCACAATGCAAAAAACCGTCCCTATTTCCTCAGACCGCAGTAATGGCCTGCTGGACAATGTTCACATCGTCGACAACGACAACATTCGCGAGCAGCAACGAATTGTGACGGGGAGCGACACAAAAGTCCTCCCAATCCTGACCTTCACAGGCCAATAGTCAATTCTCTGACTCACAAGCGTCGATCAGCTCGACAAAATCACAGGCCGGAGGCCCAACCCTCACTCCGGCCTGTTTTTTATTTTCAAAATTATATTTATAAGAGTTTTATTTTAGACCAACGCTTTATTTATTTCACTAACAACCATATTAATAAATACAACACAAATCTTTTTTCATATGCTAAAATATATTTATGGGAAAAGATCCATTTATTTGGAATGCACATGAATACTATTTTCAGACAAAAACAGCTGATTGGTATTGGGCTGTTGGTATTATTGGTGTATCGCTCGCAACTATCTCTATTATCTATGGAAATGTATTATTCGCTCTACTTGTACTTGTTAGTACAATTGCACTATCTGTGTTTGCTTCAAAAGAACCAGCTTTTGTACGTTTTGAAATAAACAAAAGTGGAATAATTATTGGAAAAACATTATTTCCATTTGGAACACTCGACTCTTTTTGGGTAGAAGACAACAAACACCTCGGTCATGCTTCGCAGCTTTTTATAAAATCTAAAAAAGTTATGGTTCCTATAATAGCCATTCCCCTCGAAGGAATGAACCCTGAGGACATTCGAGATTTCTTACTTGACCATTTATTTGAAACTCCACACTCTGAGCCACTTGGACAAAAAATTCTTGAGTACTTTGGTTTCTAAACTTTTTGTGATATTTTGCTGCTATTGTTGATGGTGTTTTACATACACCCTTTTACAGCTCTCGTCGTTCAATGGATAGGACGTAACTTTGCGGAAGTTATGATGCAGGTTCGATTCCTGCCGAGAGCACACTAAAAATAAAATAACCTGCCATAAGGTATTTTTTTACATTCTATTCGACAAAACAAAAAGGATAGATTGAATCTTTACTTATGTTATTCTTTAGACATATGACCTATGAAGATTTTGAACAATATCAAAGAGATGAGGAAGAAAGAAGGCGTCGAGAAGGAAAACATCTTGATGATCAGAAAATTGATGCAACTATAGATGAGGATAATAAATAAAAATAATATTTTACTCAAATATAAATTCAATGAATACTGTTACTGCAAAACATCTACTAATCATTAACGGTGTACAATTTAAAAAGAACCTCTCTCCTGATCGAGAGTTTATAGCAAGACTTGAAAAGGCCGCAGATTTTATAAAACACAACCCAATAGACAGCGTTGTAATTAGTGGTGGTTTCACTAGAAAGGGGTGTCCATCAGAAGCATCATTTGGGAAACAATATCTTAAAAAGCATACCAACATACCCATTTATAAAGAAGAAGGATCTTATACAACCATTGAGAATATAAAATTTACAAAGAAGATTTTTGTTGAATTCGATAAAATAACCGTTATAACAACGACAGGTAGGCTAACTAGGCTCAAATATCTCTACCAGACGATCTGGAAAGAAACTGCAGGTAAAATAGAATTTATAATAACTCCCCACTCCCAACATATTTTTCTACCTCTCCTAGAAACCTTCTACTTACTCTACTCTTGGTTTGATATTCACGAAAAAATTTTACCTCGCGTTGCTAAGAGAATTCTAAGGAACAAATAGATAAAAATTTCTCTCCTACAGTCGTTATGCTAAAATAAAGGTATGCCTGCACTTACAGATATTAAAACATACGCTACCTTTATATATGCGTTTCTTATGCTCGTATACTGGAGTGGTACATTTGTGATTTTATACCACCTTATTCGTTTCGGTATTGGCAATCAACCAAAAAAAATTGCTGTTGTGTTTCTCAGTGGATCACTCATTCTTTCTATAATCACTACACTGTTTTTTGCTCAAGTAATTTTTACACAATAATATGTTTAATTTTTTAAAAAATACATCTTATACTTTCGAAGGTAAAAAAGATGAAGAAAGCGTGGTTCTATTCCTCCATAGACATTGGTATGTTCTAACAGGAAAAATTACTACTATCCTTATAATGAGTCTTGTACCTATTCTCCTTCTTATTGTATTTGGACAACTTATACTCTCTAATAATCTAATTCCTCTTTTTACGTTTCTTTGGGCTTCATACATTATGGCTCTTTGGTACTATCTCTTTTATGTACTAACAATGTACACTCTAGACTATTGGATAGTTACAAATGAACGTATAGTAAATAATATTCAACGAGGTTTTTTTAATCGAAGCATAGCTGAGCTTAGTATTCACATGATTCAAGATGTTTCAGTAAAGTTAGTTGGAATGATACCGACCATGCTCAATTTTGGTTCTGTTGAAGTTCAAACAGCAGCAGAAGAGGGTCATTTTAAACTCCAAGATGTTCCAAAACCTCAATCTGTAAAAGATAAAGTTATGGAAATAATAGAAGAAACGGAAAGCGAGTTAGGGCCACGAATGCATGGTATGACACAACGTCATCATTTTCATCCAGACAAATATGTTATTCAAAGAATTAGTGAGGAAACAAAAAACAAACTTCCTGAGACAGATACAACTAGTGATGTTGAGATGGGTGAAAATAATAATGAAGGTTTCTTTGATAATAAAAGCATAGACACAGTCAGTGATGAGGGATTAGATAAAGAGACCCAACTTAAGAGGCAAATTGAATGGCAGGAGCAAAACCGCATCAATGAAGATAATACTGGTAACAACGCTCCATCTAAAAGCAACTTTGTCCCACCAAACCTACCCCTATAAAGCGCGGTCCGTATGGGTTTCCGAGAATTTTCTGGAAAGGATAACATTGCAAATAAAGGTCAATCTAATAAAAATACCCTCCATCTCTGGTGGGTATTTTTACAACTAATCTATCTAGTCTAGCTTGAAACTATGCGTTTCGCTTAATAAAAGCAGAGAGTCGTGATTTCTTTCGGTCAGCTGCACCTTTTTTGATTGTGCCAGCCTTTGCAGCCTTATCTAGAGCACTGTAAGCCTCTGATATTGCTTTTGTAGCTTCTTTGATTTTCTTGTCTGCTACGAGCTTTTTAATGTCTTTGATAGCTACTTCTACCTTCTTCTGTCGTCGAATATTGTATACTCGCTTCTTTTCAGAACCTCGAAGTGCTTTTTTTGCTGATTTGATAATTGGCATATGTAGTCAAGAATGTACCAAATAAAGACAGATTTGGCAAACTTTGTAAGAACGAGGACTCCAGCAAGCAAAACTTAGCCGAGTTTGATAGAATGAGTCCAAGATGATTTCATACCTCAAAGGGACTATTCAACACAAAGATATCAAATACGTAGTGATTATGACTAACGGCGGAGTTGGCTACAAAGTCTATACCACCCTTGAAACTCTTGGACAAAGCAGTACAGGAGAACAGGTTGAATTATGGATTCACACAGTAGTAAGAGAGGACGCACTCGATCTATATGGGTTTAGCAACAAACGAAGTTTAGATTTTTTTGAACTTCTTTTGACTATATCTGGTATAGGTCCAAAATCTGCATTAGGAATTCTCAGTGCCACAACCGTTGACTCAATTATAGAAGCAATTACAACTGGAGAAAGTGCCTACCTCACAAAGATTGCTGGTATTGGAAAAAAAGTCGTAGAGAAAATTATTCTCGAACTCAAAGGTAAAATTGGTGATAACTTCGGAGCGAGTACAGACTCATATGGAGTTGGTAATCATGATGTGGATACAATCGAGGCTCTTAAATCACTTGGGTATACACACAAAGAAGCTAAAGATGCTCTCGATGAAATTCCAAAAGATGTTAAGACCACAAGTGACAAGATTAAAGCTGCTTTAAAACTTCTCGGTCGGTAAGTTTTAAACATGTTATACACAGGTTTAAAACCTATTGGACACGGATTTAAAACACTTGTAAATCTGTACATCGTATAGAAATAAATTAAACACTATGCCAGAACTACCTGAAGTTCAAACAACTGTTGATGGAATAAATAAGACTGTAAAAAACTTACAGATTATTGATGTGTGGACAAACTATAATAGTTCACACTATGCAGATAAAGATGAAATAAAGAACCCTACTTTTTTTAAAAAGTTTAAAGAAATAGCAATAGGATCGACGATAAAAAAAGCATCAAGAAAAGCTAAAAATATTCTGATTGAATTATCAAATGGATATACAATTCTGATTCACATGAAAATGACAGGCCATGTTATGTATGGAAAATATATATTCGACCCTGAAGGTAAAAATACAAACACAAGTGTAAACGGTGCTAGCGAAAATGTTGGAACAGAGAAAGACCCTTGGAAAAGTACAGACGAGGGTCCCCTCAAAGATCCTTTTAATAGACACATCCGTTTGGTTTTCACCCTTAATAATGGGAAACATCTCGTTCTTTCTGATATGCGACGCTTCGCAAAAGTGACGGTACAGAAGACCACAACCATTGATGAGAGTTCTCATCTTAAATCAATTGGTCCAGAGCCTCTGGATCAAAACTTTACATATCAACTATTCGAATCAAGATTACTCACCAAGAAGAATGGAAAAATCAAAACCGTACTAATGGATCAATCTGTTTTTGCTGGGGTTGGAAATATTTATTCTGATGAAGCACTTTGGAGGGCTTCTATTAATCCAGAAGAAAAAGTTTCTAATATTCCTAAAGGTAACCTCAAAAAATTACACATTTCAGTGATTGAGGTTCTTAGACAAGGTATTGATTTTGGAGGAGATTCAATGTCTGACTACAGAAACATATATGGAGAACGTGGACAGTTTCAATTGAAACATCATGCGTATAGAAAAACCAACAAAGATTGTGACAAAAAAGGGTGCCAAGGAATAATCCAAAGAAAAGTAGTTGGTGGACGCAGCGCACATTTTTGTAGTGAACATCAAAAACTAAATTAATTCATATAGAATTATTCCAGCCGAAACGGAAACATTTAATGATTCTTTATTCCCTTTCATAGGAATATCAATACAATCATCGCATAGTTTGAGTAACCCTTTTGGTATTCCAGTCACCTCAGTACCAAAAACAATTGCTAATTTTATTTCCTGCATCAGGTTATTACTTTTCGTCTTTTTGCCTTTCTTATTTTTATTTCTCTTAAATAAGTCTTTGAAAAAAACTTTATAGTCAATTGATCTTTCAGTTTGTTCAACAGCAATAATCCTAAATCCTTCATTTTTTAAATCACGCAATGCTTTCAAAGAAGAGTCTTTATATACCCAAGGAACGTCTTTTTCAGCACCAAGTGCTGTCTTAGCAATTTCCTTTTGTGGTCTATTAAACTTGTCTACAGGTCGAGGAGAATAACCAGCTAGTACGATTTCAGAAACACCAACAGCATCACACGTCCGAAAAATTGAGCCCACATTATAAGAACTCCTAATATCTGGAAGAACCACAACAACTTTCATACTATTATTAGATTTCATATATATTTCGGTTATACCATAAAGATATAAAGAATGATAATATAGAACAATCATGACAAATCCATTCCCAGAGCTTTTAACTTTCTCTTTACTCGCCCCAACATTACTTAGACTAACTTTAGGTATTTTTGTAATACTACTTGGATACAACAAACTCAAAAACCCACAAAAAGGAATAGTTGATTTTTTTGAAGCACTAAGCTTTAAACCGAGTTCATACTATATAAAGACCCTTTCTATTGCAGAAATTGTTATGGGTATCGCTCTCTTTTTCGGCTTTCTTACTCAAATAGCAGCATTAGTAGTAGCGATAATTACTTTTGTTTCACTTCTAGTTACAATAAGGCACCCGGAAGCAGGACTTCAAAAAGCTTCTCTGTACACTCTATTTTTTGTAATATCTATCTCTCTCGTCCTCACAGGAGCTGGGCTTATAGCTATCGACTTACCTCTCTAGTCCAAGGAAACACATAACCAATAACTGAGTAAAATTTAGTAAAGAAGACTTAGTTAGGGTTGCTACTTTAGTATTTTCTGATATATTTCTTGGTATTCTGTTTGTTTTTTGAGGCCTGTATTTTATAGGTCAAAATATGAACAATATAGATACAGATTAGACATGCGCTCGTAGCTCAGTCGGTAGAGCAGCTCCCTTTTAAGGAGATGGTCGTAGGTTCGATTCCTACCGAGCGCACAAAGATTCAAAAACCCAGACTGCTCTGCTGCAGTCTTTTTTCGTACATGGGCGAGACGGAGCTATGTCGAGTCAGCAGATGAGACAAGCGAGGCGGGGTCGAGGAAATCTGCGAGCGACCGGCGAGTAGATTATCCGTGACCACTAACTTTCGTGGTTTTGGTATACTTATATTTAAATGAAAACTCTCCTTATCGACAAAGATCGCTACATGATAAAAACTGCGAATCTGGACAAAATCACCGGCAAATGGAAAGACGCTGTCGATGCTGCAATTGATGTATATAAAAAAGTATTCGGTGAAAGCTTGGTGTCCGTATATGTTGGAGGAAGTGTTGCCTGCGGTGAAGCGATAGAAAGTAAGTCTGACATTGACACATATGCTGTTTTAAATATTCCACAAGAGAAAGTTGAAGAGATTGTTAAGACAACGCTCGACGGAGAAAGATTAAGGCTTGATAGTGAATTTCCATTTCTCACAAAATTTGAAATGCATGCGTATTCACTTGATATTTTAGGTATTCGAAAACAATTTCAGTTGAGAATTTTAGCGGTTTGCGTGTACGGTAAAAATTTTGACGCAGATTTCCCAAATTACCCCTTAACAAGAGAAACGTTCCAAAAAGTGCGAATAAGCATGTCCGGCGATATTGAAAAAGCTCGATTGCAACTACAGAAAGCTGATTTGAGTCAGCCTGAATATTCTAAGTATGTTGCAACTGGTGCTCGATGGGTCGCAAAGAGATTGATTCGAAACGCAGGAACATTAGCACTTTGGAAGGAAAATTTTTACACAATGAACGTACCAATGATGGCTGAAATATTCGCAGAAGCATATCCAGATAAAAAGGCAGAGATTGGGGTTCTGCTGAGTTGGGTTGAAAATCCACCAAGTGACGCAAATGTAGTCTTGAATGTTTTAGACACATTTGGTAAATGGCTCATTGAGGAAGATGAGAGGGTGTTTGGAAAAATGGAGTGATATATAAAAATTTGCTCAATTAATTCCCTTAAGGTTTAAGCAGCCTCCTCCCTTTGCAAAGCTCTAATAAACAACAACTTATTATAAAGACCATCCATATACTCCCTGTTGGACAGGATAGTTATAATATCGTTACGTCTGCCGCACAGTAAAATAAAATGGTCTGCCATAAGGTATGGCTATTTTATTTACACCCGTTCGATAGGATGAGAAAGCCGGACTGAAGCTTCGATGTGAACTAATACGATTTAGTTAGTGAACCAGAAGCAAAAGAGGAGGGGTCAACAGGACTTTTGTATAACAAAAAGAAAGGGTGACCGATTCCTACCAAGCGCACATGACAAAAAAGACTGCACTACTTCATTCTTTTTTTTACACATCCACGATATCAATACTTTGCTATACTTGTTTTCATGAATAGACCTGAAAAACATCTATCCTTCGAAACTCCAACAGGAAAAAGTCGCCAAGAACTCACAAACGACGCAGTTATCTTTCTAGAAAAGACTGGCGCGTTCGAACTTTTTAATGACCCAGTCAGAAAATCTGAATGGATTCAAACAACAACAGCAGAAGAAGCTGAACAATATATTGAGAGATTAAATGGGATTTTAATAGGAAACCCGATTTATAAAAGAGAGATATATGAAAATCCAGGTATCCTTGTTGATCCAGATGATAATTTAGTCGACAAACCTACAAACCCAGAAATATCAAGACACCTTTTCAGAGATCTTATTTTTCCAGCGTGTCAAAGAATACCTATTAATGATGCCTCTGAACTTATGGCAACGTCGATAAATTTACTTCACATGTTTCCGGACGGTAATGGCAGGACGTCTCGATCGACTTATTCCCTCTTTTTTGAACCTACTCGTGCAAAAATTAAACCACAAGAAAGGAAAGAATTTTTAGAGTGGCAGACAGGAGAACAAAAAGGTGTATTAAATTGGAATCCTCGTTTAATTAGATCTAATATTAATTCAATTATTAGAAATAGAATTGATTCAACCAAACCAAGCTTTTTAGAAGCACAAGAATCTTCTGCATTTCCTGAAGAGATATTGAATTACAAAGGAGAAAACCTTGCTATACAATCTTTAAGAGAAACTTGTCTTTCGAGAGACCCTGATGTCGCTATGGCACTTATTATGCACGCAGGTCGAAATGAACTTAACCCAGACGAATTCATTGTAAAAGGAAACAAACTTCTCAATAACCAAAAGATTCTTGAGAGTGTGGATGAATCAACTGCAGTAAGTGTTCTGGAGTGTCTCGAAACAATTAAGATGCTAAGGGTGGTCACACTTGTTGATGTTTTTGAACACCCAAATGAATATAAAAGCCCGATTGATACCTATAACCTAAAAGAATATTTTGAATTACTTGTAAAAACAAAAGCTCT
Source organism: Minisyncoccota bacterium (assembly GCA_021734945.1). GTDB lineage: Bacteria > Patescibacteriota > Minisyncoccia > Phycocordibacterales > CAIZLB01 > VEQN01. The sequence continues at coordinate 209,633 of JAIPIA010000003.1, forward strand.
TCAAGAACAAAATCCTGATTTAGATATTTCATCCTAAATTATTTTACCTACAACTATGGATTCTCTTACCACATTCCTCTCTTCACTAAGAGAAACACAACCTCTCCAACTCAATCATAAAATCAACTTCTCCTCTATGTGCCTTGTGATACATATCCAACAGACTATCCAAAAAAATCGCTAACTCCTCTTTTTTCCAATTCTTTTTGAAACTTTGGCATTTTGAAAACGTATAAGGTTTCATATCAACATCATGAGCAGACTGAGCATCATAAGCCATATATAAAGACTTAAATTGCCACCATACTACTCCGTGAATTTCCTCAGCCGCCAAACTATCCAAAGAAAGTTCCTGAAATAGTTTCCATGAATTCACTTTATTCCGCGAAGCAAGGGCATCAGCAAATGCAAATGTTTGTGGTGCTTTTTTACCACCACCAATAGTGCCTTCGCCACCAATTACTTTTAGATTATGTTCCTCTATTTTTTCAGCCTTCTTTTCAAGTTTTGTAAGTAAAGCTTTATTAATTTTTGAATCCAATATTATACAAACATGCTCCGACCCACTCAATTCTCCTATCCTCTCTTCAATATAATCAACTGATTCTTTATTAGAAATAAGTGAGTCCAAAATAATAATATTTTTGGGAGTAAAAAGATTCACCCCAGAGAGCACTTCATCCAAAAAACCTTGATTCCAATTTTCAGGAGACAGACGAAAGAGAGTAGCGTCAGGACGCTTTGACTGCAAAACACCTACCAAGGATTGGAGTTTACTTCTGCCTTTTTGAGTATCTGTTCCATGTATTACGTAAAGCATTTTTTAACATTGTACCTGTATCTAGGATGGTTCGCCACTATTTCATTTTGCCTAAAATATGATTTTACTCCTCTGACTACCTCTCCTTCAAATTTGACCAAGAAGCATCAAATATAGACTTAAATGTATTAGATATTGAAACATCCTCAATACGTATCGCAAAGACATTTTTTTCTTGCAGCCTAAATATTGCTACACAATTATCAAAAATAATCGTGTCATTTTCAATGTCTTTTGAAGGAGAGGTTTTAAACTTATATGTAGAACCAGAAATCTGACGCACATGCTTTGCATACCTTATTGAAGACTTATTATCAGCAATAATTTCTTTTGTATTAATTTGTCTTTCGTTTATCATTTCTGCCAACTGTATATATGTATCCTCAAAAATATGATATACACCGCCTATATTTGACCAAACTCTCAAACTTTTAGATGAACCTATCTCTTTATACAACTCTCTTACGTGCGTGATTCCCTCAAGAACCCTAACTTGGGGTTTACCTAGGTGGCTCAAATTTTTTTGATACGTATCACTCAGAGATTCAATAGTTATTTGATCAAGAGCTACTTGTTCTAAAAGAATTTTTGGGTCGCACGCCTTAAAATATGTTTTTTTATTTATTTGAATCTTTTCAACGAGACCTCTAGTAATTAATTCTTGCAATTGTATATACGCAGTAGGTCTTTTAATGTTTGTAATCTGGGATAAGTGAGCAACGGTCGTCACTCCACTTCCAATAGCTGCCTTATACAGATTTAGAGATTTTTCACTTAAACCAAATGAATTCATATATCTACACAATATCAACTTAATCAATTTTGTCAATATAACTGACAAATTATGAATATATCGTACCTAAAAATAAGCTTTATTTAAAATAAATATAAGTTTTTGCCATTATTATTAACATAATTCCCTTCTTTACGTATGATTTTCGAAATTATTAATATTTAAACTATTATGAACAAGACGAAACATATTTTTGCTATTATTTTTCTTCTACTAATTGTTGGGCTAATATACTATTTTAAAGGGGGTTACACTGCGGTGAAAGAAAACAGATCGGCAAATACAGGATTAAAAGTAGGGGTAATATTACCCTTAAGTGGTGATTTGGCTCAACTAGGCGAAGAAGTCCAGAAAGGGATTGAATTAGGTGTAGAGGAAGCTAGAAAAAATGGATATAAAATTGATGTCATATACGGCGATGATAAAAGTAACTTTGGTGCAGATTCTGTCAGCGAGGCCAATAAACTTATACATATAAATAAAGTTGATGTTGTATTGACTCTTTTTGCAGAAGAAGCAAAACCAATCATACCAATAGTATCAAAGAGCAGGGTTCCTCTTCTCGTCTTATGGGATAGCAATAGATTTATAACTGAAGCTGGACCGTATGTGTTTAGTAATGGTTTTTCAACTGAAAAAGCCGCTATTAAAATGGCAGATTATGCTTTTAATGAATTAGAAAAAAGAAAAATCGCTATTGTGGGACATATAGATCCTTGGGTAGAAATCGCCGTCGAGTCTTTTAAAAAGCAATTTATTGGCCATGGTGGTCAAATTACATTTGAAGAAATTGTTCCTGTTACTACTGATGACTATCGAACAACAATTACAAAACTAAAACAGACCGACTTTGATGCAGTTTATTTTCCTCTTATTCCCCCTTCTACTGCTCAATTTCTTATTCAAGCAAAACAACTCGGAATTAATACCACTTTATTGACTGGAGATCTAATACCAAGTGTTGTAGATGAAGCAAAGACTTCTGCTGAAAATGTATATACAACAAATATCTTTACTGACGAAGACGACGCTTTAAACCAAAAATATAAAGACTTTTTTGGCACTGAGATTGGAGACAGCACTCTCGTATCTTTTGGATATGATGGTATTGATTCAATCATTAAGGCAAAAAACAAAGACTCTGAAAGTCTTGCGACTGGATTTTTATTACTTTACGGTAAAAAACATTCTGCAGATAAAGAGGAGAGGCTCTACCAAGTTCAAAAAGGCGAACAAGTTCTAATTGAAAAATAAAGATATCTTTATTTAAAAAGACAATTCACTACAGCTCCAAAGCCTCCAACTTATTCCAATTCTTCCCCGCGTTTGCAGATGTCACAATAGGTACACCCTTAGACTGTTCGGGAGTCAGAACACTTTCCATGGTCTGTTTAATCATTATTGCTGCTTTTTTAACCTCTGGTGTACGTATTTCAAAGACAAGCTCATCATGTACCTGCAAGAGTAGACGAACATCATTTAGCATTCCGAGTGCGGTAAGTTTTGCATTAATCATATTCATACTTATCTTCACCATATCTGCCGTTGCTGTTCCTTGTATTGGTGCATTTATTGCCATTCGCTCAGCCGCAGCTCTTATGAATGGTAGTTTAGAATTAATTCCTTCAAAATATCGCCGACGTCCAAAAAGTGTTTCAGTATAGCCATTTTTAGCAGTCTCAAATTTAACTTTATTTAAATACTCAGCAATTCCCTTAAAATTCTTAAAGTATTCATCATAAAACGCTCGAGCTTCTGCTTGTGTGCTTCCGAGATTCGCTTTTAATGCATTCACACCCATTCCATACAGAATTCCGAAGTTAATAACCTTTGCTTGTCTTCTCATCTCTTTTGTCACATCTTTTTCTTCAACTCCAAAAACCTGTGCAGCAACCCCTGTGTGAACATCAATTCCCTTCTTGAAGATATCTATAAGTTTTTCATCTCCCGAAAGTATTGCAGCAACACGAAGCTCAACTTGAGAATAATCAAAAGACACAAGAGTGTAACCATCTTCTGAAATAAATGCTTCACGTATCGCTCGACCGAGCTCTGTCTTTATAGGAATATTTTGAACACTTGGATTTGTTGTAGCCATTCGTCCAGTACTCGCTCCCATTTGTATAAAATCTGGATGAATTCTATTTTTAGAATCTACAAGCCCAGGTAATACATCAATATATGTTCCAAGAAGTTTCGCTAATTCTCGATATTCAAGAATCATATCGATAATAGGGTGTGTTCCCTTCATTTTTTCCAATTCTGATTCTTTTGTGGACTTAGCACCACCAGCAGTTTTTTTAATATTTTTTCCACCAAGACCCATTTTATCGAAAAGAATTTCACCCATTTGTTTTGGTGAATTTATATTAAACTCTTGGTCAGACTCCTTCCAGATTTTTGTTTCCAACTCTCGAAGTTTTTTATGATACTCTCTGCCTAAATTTTTAAGAAAATCGACATCCAATTTTACACCCACCTCTTTCATTTTTTCAAGCACCGGTATTAAAGGCCATTCTATTTCATAGAGTATTTTATCCATATTCTTAGCCTTTATTGCACTTTCTAATTTTTCTAAAGCCACATTAGGATCATACGTTTTAGTAATAGCAAAAACATCATCAAGTGTTGGGTCTGTAATAGTAGAATTCAAAACAGATACGGCAATTTTAAGTTTCTTTTCTAAAACAGGATCTACTGTAGCAAAAAGTTGTTCTGGTTCAGATTGATTATTTAAAATATTTTCTTCTTCAGAATCTGTTTGATTTTCGGATTTTAGAGAGTCACTACCAATATTTTTACTAGATGAATTTTGAGTGCCACCTTGAGCTCCTCTCTGTATTACATTTTCTAAGTCTTTTTTTGCTTCGCCGTTTACACTTCCAGTGAGAACCTGTCGAACTCGTGGAATAAGTGAACGAAATTCTAGTTCTCTAAATAATTCCTCAATTGTAGAAACTGAAACCGTACTTTTCCACTCTTCTTTAGGAAGTTGAAAATCAATAGGAGCATCCCTACGAATAGTAGCAAGCATTTTACTAAACAAGGCCTCTTCTTTTCCTTTATCAAGAAGCTCTATCATTCGGTCTGATATACCTGCTTTTTTCAGTAGGTTTGGATCTTTTTCTAATGCTTCATAAATACCCTCTATTGTTCCAAAACTTGTAATAAGGGTTGTGGCAGTTTTTTCACCTACACCTGCAATACCAATAATATTATCCGAAGGGTCACCTCGCAAACCTTTATAGTCGGTTAATTGTAGTGGACCAAACTGATATCTTTCTCTAACAGCATCTTCATTATAAATAATTGTATCTTTAATTCCCTTTTTTAAAGTAAAAACACGAACACGATCACCTGTAACAAGCTGAAGAGTATCCATATCTCCTGAAGCTATCACTATATTTATATTATCCATTTCTTTTCTATCTAAAACCTCGTGTACTATTGTTCCCAACATATCATCAGCCTCAAAACCGACCTTATCCACCATTGGAATATTAAAAGCTTCAAAAATCTTTCGTGAAGACTTAAGTTGTTCAACTAGTGCATCGTCCGTTTTTTTTCTACCTCCTTTGTAGTCTTTGTACGCCTCGTGTCTATAAGTTGGTTGAGGAAGATCGTAACAAGCAACAATATAATTTGGTTTAAATTTTTCTAAAATCCCCATCAACATTGTTGAAAGCCCATACAAAGCGCCCGTAGGAGAACCTGTACTTGAGGCAAAATCTGGTAGTGCATGGTATGCACGATGAATAATCGCATGAGAATCAAGTAAAACAAGGGTTTTTTTGTCGCCTTTTTTACTTGTTTTATCCACAGACTTATTCACAGTCTCTTTTTTAGGGGTTTCTCGAGAATCTTTCATACACCACTATATTACACCTTAATACGATATTTTTCTCGTATTTTCATCTATAGATTCAAAAGACAACATTATAGTGTCTCTTGGCAACACCTCAGCTATTTTCTCTGGCCACTCTATAAAAATAAGAGTATTTGGTTTTTCAAATAATTCTACAAAACGTAAGGTTTCTACTTCTTTTATATCTTCAATTCTATACGCATCTATGTGTACAAATTCAGTAAAAATACGTGTTGCTTTTTCGAGCACTAAACTATCAGACGAATTATGAAGATTTGTTTTATATTGCTTTTGAATACCAAAAGTTGGGCTTGTCACCACTTCTTCGACCCCAAGTAAACTTGCTACACATTTTGAAAAAGTTGTCTTACCAGCACCAAGATCACCAGAGAGACCTATCACAGTCGCCTGAATTTCTTGTTTTTGAGGTAGGTTAGCTATTTTTTTAAGAAAGACTCTAGCAAAAGAATTGAGTTCTTCGAGATTCTTTACAATCACATTTTCTTTAAATATATTTTTTGACTCATTCACAGTAACTGAACTATATATAAACAGGGAACTCCCTGCAACTACCCCGAGTAACCAAAGCATATACTTTGGTTACTCAATACAAACAGACAAAAAAACTCCAGTTTTATTTTTATACAGTATTCAATATAATTTTTCGTGCAATAGATTCAAAAAAAGTATAAAATAGTATAAAGATATCAAAGTCGCGCTAAGAGGACGATCGGCATATGCCGGGCACGAACTAGAGGTTCTCACAATTTAACTAAATCAAATGCCAATACACTTTGACGAAGATAAACAGAATCAACGAATAAAAACACTCCTTAGTGATGAGGAAGAAAAAGCAATCCAAATGCTTTCTGAAAAGTATGGCATCTCATATATTGATCTAACGCGAGTGCCTATCAACACAGACGGCTTGCGTCTTATTATTGAAGAAGAAGCTCGAAAAAACAAACTAGCAGTATTTGATATTGTAGGAAAAAGAATTTCTATAGCAATACATACACCTCAAGATCCAAACACGATCGCTTCTATTCGAGCACTCCAAGCAAAAGGCTACGAAACTGTTATTTATATGGCTTCTATGCATAGTATTGAAAAAGCTTGGGATAGATACAAAGACCTTTCTTTTGCGTTTGAAACAGAAGCCGGTTCACTTGATATTTCAAATGAAGAGATTGAAACTCTCATAGATAAAGCAAAAAAACTTCCAGATATTTCAATACTTATAAATGAAGCACTCTCTATTAAGAAAAGTCACAAAGTTTCTCGTTTGATGGCTATCATTATGGCTGGTGGACTTGCCACAAAGTCTTCTGATATTCACATAGAACCAGAAGCTGACTACGCACGACTTCGATACCGACTTGATGGTGTACTTGTAGAGGTTGTTAAATTTGATATTGAAACGTTCAGACTTATGCTTTCACGACTCAAGCTTTTGTCTGGACTTAAACTCAACATGAAAGAGTCTGCTCAAGACGGACGATTCACAGTAAAGATTTACATGAATGATATCGAAATTCGTACATCAACAGTACCAGGCTCATATGGTGAAGCTGTAGTAATGCGTATCTTGAATCCAAAAAGTATTTCTGTTCCAATAGAAGACCTTGGTTTTCCCCCAAGACTTTTCAAAATACTCATGGCTGAAATCGCTCGACCGAACGGACTCATCCTTACTACTGGACCAACAGGTTCTGGTAAAACAACAACACTCTACTCATTTCTTAGAAAGTCTCAGAGTCCAGAGATGAAGATTATTACTATCGAAGATCCTATCGAATACCACCTTGAAGGAGTTGTTCAAACTCAAGTAGAAGAAAAGAAAGGTTATACCTTTGAAGCAGGTCTTCGAGCAGCGCTTCGACAAGATCCTGACATTATTATGGTGGGAGAAATCCGAGATGGAGAAACAGCTTCCACAGCTATTCAAGCTGCCCTTACTGGTCACTTAGTATTTTCAACACTCCACACCAACAACGCAGCGGGTACATTTACTCGACTTGTTGACCTTGGTGTTGATCCAAAAGTACTCACCTCTTCTATTCGAGTTGCTATGGCTCAACGACTTATCCGAACACTCTGTAAAGAATGTAAAAAGAAAGTTCCAATTTCAAAAGAAAGACAAGTGTATGTAGACGAATTATTCGCCTCTATCATTGGATATGAAGAAATGGCTGATTTTCCAACTATTCCTACTGAAGTGTATGAGGCGGTAGGTTGTGAACTTTGTAACAAAACTGGGTACAAAGGGAGAATTGGAGTATACGAAGCAATTCTTGCTGACAGAAGTATTGAAAATATAGTAAGAGAGAATCCATCTGAACGAGAAATTAAAATGGCTGCTTTACCTCAAAAAATTCTCAACATGAAACAAGATGGTTTAATTAAAATTCTTAAAGGGGTAACTTCTTTTGATGAACTTGAACGAGTAGTTGATATGGCTGAAGAACTTATTGCTGTTAAAGATATTAAAACAAATGATTCTCCTGACTCTTCGCTTTCTGAAGCAGAACTATCAACTCCTCTTGAAGATTTAAGTGTAGACCTAGGGGTTGATAGTTTAAAACTAGAAACTGATACAAAGCCAACAACAGAAACGGTGTAAAACTAGATTGACTTTATACCTGTGGAATATATCCTTATAAGTAAGGAGTTTAGTGTTGATTTTGAAAATTTCATATTATTTAGAAATAAAAAAAAACAGCTGTTTAAATCTCTAAGCAATGCTTTCAATCCGGAGATCAGAAGCCCGATAGTCCTTTGAGGATAGATCCAGGAACTCGCCCGCGAAGACTTGCACCAGATCGTCCTGTAAGGAAAACCGATTGAAACTACGAGGTTTCTATTGCTTAGAGATTTAAGAAGCTGTTTTTCACTACCTTAGGTTTTACCCTTTTTAGCAGCATCTCTTTCTTATAAAGAGATAATCGCGACCCTTTCGGGTCAGCGACTCTAGTAACATCATAGCATGTTTTGAAATGTTGTCAAGCTTTTATGCCATACTCTCTTTTAGCCGTCTAGTATTACCTATTTAGCCTTTAGCTTGATATACTGTTTACATACTGAACAAATAGATTAAATTCTATAAAATCGTTATTTTTAGCCATTTTATAAATTATTTTGAAGTATCAATAAACCAATGACCGATTCACTTGTCGAAAATTCACAAATAGAGGAATCTACTACTATTGAAGATGGTGTTCTAGACCAAACACTTAGACCAAGTCGTTTCGATGATTATATTGGTCAGCAAAACATCAAAGACAACCTCAAAATTCTCCTCGAAGCTGCAAAACAACGAAATCACCCTCCTGAGCACCTACTCTTTTATGGACCACCTGGGCTCGGTAAAACAACCCTTGCACACCTTATAGCTAAAGAGATGGGTGTACAGATGAAAATCACGTCTGGGCCTGCTATAGAGCGTGTAGGAGACCTTGCTTCAGTACTTACAAACCTTTCACCTGGAGATATTCTTTTTATTGATGAAATTCACAGGCTCAACAAAGCTGTTGAGGAGGTTTTATATCCAGCAATGGAATCTGGACAAATAGATATTATTATAGGAAAAGGACCTTCAGCACGTAGTATTCAACTCGACCTTCCACCATTTACCCTTATCTCTGCTACAACACGCATTGCAATGGTTTCATCCCCTCTTCGATCCCGTTTTTCTGGTGGTGTTTTTCGACTTGAATTTTATACACACGAAGAGATTGAAAAAATCGTTCATCGGTCAGCAAAAATTCTTTCAATAGAGACCGAGGATTCAGCTATTAAAGAAATTGCACTACGGAGTAGAAGTACACCCCGAACAGCAAACTATCTTTTAAAGAGATGCCGCGATTTTGCACAGGTTAAAAATACAAACCTTTCAAAGAAGACAGTCGACGATGCTTTAAAAATGATTGGTATCGATCACAAAGGACTTACTCATTCTGATAGAACAATCCTTGAAACTATTACTCATAAATATAATGGGGGGCCTGTTGGTCTAAACACTATTGCAGCTTCTCTTTCTGAAGACCAGGCTACTATCGAAGAATTTAATGAACCCTACCTTATTCAACTCGGCTTTATAGAAAGAACACCAAGAGGAAGGACTGTTACAGAGTTAGGATATAAGCACCTTGGGTTAGATTATCCTGAAGAGAAAAAGATGTTGTTTAATTAAGTTTAAATTCCATAATATTTACCAAAAGATTTTATATTTATTTTATGAGAATTTTATCTATAGACCCTGGATATGAAAGACTTGGAGTAGCAATAATAGATAAAACAAAAGGACAAAAAGAATTTTTAGTATTTTCTGATTGTTTTAAAACTGATGCAAAGGAATTATTTGAAGATAGACTTACTTCGATTGGATTACGGGTTGAAAAATTAATTGAAGAATATAAACCTGAAGCTCTTTCTATTGAAAATTTATTTATTTCAAATAACCAAAAGACCGCAATGCGTGTGGCTGAGGTTAGAGGAACCCTTATTTATATATGTAGAAAAAATAACCTCACCATCAAAGAATTTACACCCTTACAAGTAAAACTTGCTGTTACTGGTGATGGTAAGAGTTCAAAAGATCAAGTAATTAAGATGGTTAAATTGCTAATTAAAAATACAAAAGAAAAAGCTCTTGATGATGAATTTGATGCAATTGCTGTAGGTTTGGCATATTTCGCATATTCTCGTTTTTAGTACATTTGAACAAAAAAACAGTCTAATCTAGTAATTTTATATACTTATCAACATGTTCAATTTTTTAAGGAGGTTGCATATTTTTTTATGTATGTTACATATATGTTCATAGATAATTTAGTTATTAATTGAATATAAACAATACATGTCAGACACTCTAAAAGATGATGATATAAAAGATAAGGATGAAGAAATCGAGGATGCTGAAGTCGATTTAGAAGCAGCCAGTGAAGAACCCGATTTCGCACCTACTGCAGCTGCACCAGTTGTAGATGATGAGGACGATCTAGAAGCAGATCCTCACTCTGCCTTTGATACACCTGTTGAATCAGAAGACCCACATATGGACATTTATGGTGACGGAGGTGTTCCTGGTGAAGAAGATGAGGAGGAAGACGATTATGACGGAGATTCAGATTCATACTAAAATTAAAATCCCATATAAAAAACCTGCAAAGTTATTCAAACTCGCAGGTTTTTTATTTTATAAACATATCGTTACATCAACACCTTTATGTCTAAAAATCTTCTCTTGCCAACTTTAACCACAATCGGTTTTGAAACTAAATAATTAAAATCTTTTATTTCTTCACCTTCTGTTGTATTAACCGCCCCTTCTCTAACAAGTCTCTTAAACTCTCCCGCTGAAGCGACTATCTTTTCATTCTGTAAAATAATACCAAGTGGAGTACCTGCAGGCACACCAATTTCTTGAATATTTTCTGGAATTTCTCCTTTAGAAAAAGTATTTATAAAATTTTCTTCAGCTAATCGTGCTTTTTCTTCTCCATAATAAATTTTTACAATCTCTTTTGCGAGCATCAGCTTAAAATCTCTAGGGTTTGAAACACCTTCATTAAATTGTTTTTTAATTTCAGATAGATTTTCATTACTTACATTTGTACATAATTCAAAACCATTTAAAATCATATCATCTGTCCAACTCATTATTTTTCCAAACATTTCTATATTTGAATCAAGTAATGAAACCATATTACCCTCTGTTTTACCCATTTTTTTACCCGTGGTATCAGCAAGAAGCTTCATAGTGATACTGGTTTTTTCCTTATTATTTATTTTTTTCTGTAGGTCTCTACCCATCATCATATTAAATAACTGATCATTTCCACCTATCTCAACATCCACATTCATAGCAACACTGTCATACCCTTGAAGCAATGGGTACATAAATTCATGCATATAAATTGGTTTATTTTCGTCCATTCTACGAGAAAACATATCTCTTTTTAGCATTTGATCAACAGTAACAAGTGATGTTAAATCAAGAATATCTTTAAGGTTTAGTTTTTTTAACCAACTTGAATTATATAAAAATTTAGCGGGATTTTGCCCTTTAAAGTTTAAGAAGAATTCAGCTTGTTTTTTATATAATTTGAGATTGTTTTTAACTTCCTTTTCAGTAAGCACTTTTCGTACAGCTAATTTATCAGTAGGATCACCAATCATCGCTGTAAAGTCACCCATTAAAAGGATTACCTCATGTCCTAAATCTTGAAATTCTTTCAATTTCTTTAAAACAATCATGTGACCTAGGTGTAAGGTAGGCCCAGTAGGGTCAATTCCTGTATATATTCTTATTTTTTTTCCTTCACTAAGTTGTTTAAATAAAAAATCTTTTGATGGTAAAAACTCCTGCACACCCCTCACCAATTCATCCTTTTTCATTTCATCTAGTTTTACAAGACCTCTATTTTTAAAAAATATATTTTTCATATGTTTAAAGATTTCCTTTAATCTAAATAATCTAGCATATTTCAACAAGCTTTGATATCCTATACCTAATTAAAAGCCAAAATACGTAAACCTTATATTATTAAATTAAATAAGGAACAGTTCTATAAAAACTGAATATTACGCCATAAATTTGTAAATTATATGAAAAAGACATTTAAAGCCATAATTTCGATGGTTGACCGTACTGTTTCCCTACTTGAATGGCGTATACAGCGTCTTTTTCATAAAAAAGGCTCTAAAAAAATTAGCCATATTATAAGGGATATTATACTAATTTTTCTTATTATAGGGGTTCTTTCAGCTACAATATTCCTAGTTTGGGCTTCTAGTTTAAGGACACCTGATTTAAGTTCTTTTGATGATCGTCTCCTTGGACAATCCGCAAAAATATATGATAGGACTGGAAAAGTTCTACTTTACGATTTAAGCCAAAAAGTTAGAAGAACAGTAGTTCCTTTTGACACTATTTCTCCATATCTCAAACAAGCAACAATAGCTATTGAAGATATTGATTTTTACAATCATGGAGGAATTAAAGCAACTTCAATTGCGCGAGCAATTCTAGCAAACATTTTTTCACTTAAATACAGCCAAGGTGGTTCTACAATCACACAACAGGTAGTAAAAAATTCTTTACTCACAAAAAATAAAGATATATCTAGAAAACTTAAAGAATGGGTACTTGCTGTTAAATTAGAAAAAACAACAGATAAAGATACTATTTTAAACCTTTATCTCAATGAAACACCTTACGGAGGTAATATTTATGGAGTAGAAGAAGCAACACAGGCTTATTTTGCCAAAAAATCTTCTGATTTAACCCTTGCAGAGGCTGCTTATATAGCTGCACTTCCTCAAGCACCTTCCCTCTATTCACCCTATGGTCAGAATAAAAATCTCCTAGTAGAAAGAAAAAATCTTGTGCTTAAGAAAATGTATGAAAATAAACTTATTACAGAGGAACAATATACAACAGCATTAAAAGAACAAGTTCTTTTTCAACCTAAAAATATTGGAGGTATCAAGGCTCCTCACTTTGTTATGTATGTAAAAGACTATCTAGAACAAAAATATGGTACGGAAATGCTTGAAAAAGGTGGTTTTAAAATAACAACAACACTCGATTGGGATTTAGAGCAAAAAGCTGAAGAAATAGTTAGTAGATATGTAAAGACAAACGAAACAAAATTTAAGGCTTCAAATGGGTCTCTTGTAGCGATAGATCCTAAAACAGGACAGATATTGGTAATGGTTGGATCAAGAGATTATTTTGATAAAGATATAGAAGGTAACTTCAATGTAGCAATCGCCCGGAGACAACCAGGTTCAGCTTTTAAACCATTTGTTTATGCAACTGGTTTCAATAAAGGAATGACACCAAGTACACCTATATTTGATGTACCCACTCAATTTAACTCTTCTTGTGGTGCTGATAATAAACCTCTTCCATCTAGTCCAAATGCAGACTGTTATGAACCTCAGAACTATGAAGGTGGATTTAAAGGTCTTATGAGCATAAGAAGTGCTTTAGCGGAGTCTCGGAATGTACCCGCTGTTAGAGCATTACATATTGTAGGTGTTGAAGACTCTATAAAAACGGCTACAGATATGGGTATTCAGAACCTTTCATCAGCTGCTCAATACGGACTATCTCTCGCACTTGGAGGTGCTGAAGTTTCAGTACTTGATATAACTAGTGCATATGGTGTTTTTGCAAATGGTGGAGAAAAAGCTAAAGTTACTCCTATTTTAAAAATAGAAACAAATGATGAGGTGGTTGTGGAAGAATTCTCAAGTACAACAAAACAGGTGATTCCTAAACAATCAGCTCTACTTATAGATGATATTTTATCTGATCCTTATGCAAGATCTTCTATTTTTGGAACAAGATATTTTGGAGATAGACAAGTAGCAATCAAATCAGGAACAACAAACAATTCTAGAGACGCTTGGGTACTTGGTTATACTCCTAGTATTTCTGTTGGTTCATGGATGGGTAACAACAACAATACACCAATGGTTCAACAAGCCTCTGCTCGAATAATTGGTCCAATGTGGAAGGAATTTATGGATTATGCACTTACAAAAATTCCAGATGAAAAATTTGAAGCACCAGAACCTATCTCAAGTAGCACAAAACCTTTTTTAATTGGAACATGGAAAGGACCTCAAAATGAAATTCATTCAGAACTTTATTGGTTAAACAAAAATGATATACAAGGAGATGTTCCTGGTAATAATTCAAAAGACTCATTATTCAAATTGTATGAAAACGGTGTTCAAAATTGGGCAGCCAATCAAGGATATACACTTATTAATAATACTCAACCAACTACCACATTAAATACTCCTGGTTTTAAAATTACCTCACCTTTAAATGGTACCTTACTTTTAAAAAATGAAAGAAGTACTATAACAGTAGAAGGTTTTGGAAACCAAACCACACAAGTTGAATATTATATAAATGATAAAATTGTTGGAAAGTCAACAGAATCACCTTATAGTTTCTCTTTTATACCCTCTTCTATCCCTGGGATAGAGCCTGAGAATGATCTCAAAGCTATAGCAACAGAAAGAGTAGGAAAATTCCTAGAAGCTAAAACTATTTTTACAGTTCAATAAATATTTTTAAAGGTTTTTTCTCCATTAAATCTAGTATTTATTTTTTCCAAGATGTCGCTTTTATGTTGAAAAATAAGGTTTTTTATGGCTGGGTGTACATTTATTTCAATAGAATAATTCTTAACCTCTATTAGAGTTTCTAGATCCTCAATATTCTGTTTAATTTCAGCATTGATTATTTCAGCTAAAATCTTTTTTTCATCCTTAGGATCAGGAATAACCTTAAATTTTGCTAAAAAATCTGATATTCCTTTCATATTTATTATTATAACACCTATTAAAACCTTAAATTTTTCTTTCTAGAGCCACCCAAACTATCTATTCATTGGCATTACAAGGTATGTAAAACTAGAATCTCCTCCAGGTTTAACAACTAAAGGTTTATTACTTCCACTAAAAGAGAAATTTAAACTATCTGACCCTAAAGAAACCATTGCATCATTAATATATCTGTAATTGAAGTTAATATCTATATCTTGTCCTGAAAGAGCAGCTGAAATATTTGTAGAACTCTCACCTACCTCATTATTTTTAGTAGTAATCTGCATAATTTTATCATTAGGATTTACTAAAAACTTCACATGAAAGAAAGAATCACTAAAAATAGTGCTTATTTTAAGGGCGTTTGAAAGATCCTGCTTCAAAACAACTGCCTCTGTAACGAATTCTTTAGGAATAATAGCCTTATAATCAGGGAAATTACCCTCTATCGTACGAGAAACTAGATAAATATCCTCAGAAACTACAGCAATTTGATTATCATCAATAAAAACCGTTATTTCTTCATCCACACCTTCAAAAATACGTATTATTTCAGCTGCATTTCTAACTGGAATAAGAACATGAACAAAATCAGGTAAGTTTTTTGCCTGAATTCTCTTTTCAGCCAATCTAAATCCATCTGTCGCTACAAAAACCAAATTACCATCTAAAGGATACATTCGAACGCTAGAAAGCTCTGGTTTAATCGTTGAAGTGGCAGAACTATACCAAACAGCCTTAAGACCAGAAACAAGGCTTGTAGAGCTAATTTTGAAGCTTTTAGAGGTATCTTGATCAACTTTAGGAATACTCGGATAGTCTTCAGATGGAAAAGACTTTATAACCGTACTATTTTTTGACGAATTAACAGATAATGTACCCTCTTTTGACTCTAAAATTACAGATTTTTCATTACTAAGTTGGGATACAAAACTTGAAAGAATATTACCGGGAATAGCAACAGTACCCTCTTCTTGTACTTTAACAGGTATCTTTATTTCTAGTCCTATATCAAGGTTTGTTGACCTCACTAAGAGACTACTGTCTTTAGCTTCCAATAAGACACACTTAAGGACAGGTAGAGTAGCATTCTTACTAGTGACTTTTTCAGCTTTTTGAATTGCTTCTACCAGTCTTTCTCGGATGGTTTCTAGTTTCATTGTATTAATCTTATCTTATTTTTTAATTTAAAACTATTAGTACTATTAGGGCAGTGGAAAAGTGGATAACTGTGAAACTTAAATATACATGCGTGAAATGAAATATTTTTTATCAACACCTGTGGATTTTAATTTAATAAAATTGAATAACTTTTTGTATATGTGGAAAAGTTAGTACTTATTCCCAAACTATACATTTTTATAAACAAAGTTATATACAGAAAATTAAATGTTTTATACACACTATCCACATTTTTATCCACAGTTCTAAAGAACACAATAAAAGACGTCTTTTAAATGAGAGCTCTTATTTGATTTAACTCATTAATTAGTTCAGGATTAGTCTTGAGTTCGTTTTTAATTTTGTCACATGAATGCATAACAGTTGTGTGATCTCTATTTCCAAGTTTTTGTCCTATAGATGGAAATGAAATATTGTAGTCCTCTCTAAGAAGATACATTGTAAGCTGTCTAGGTTTAACAACTTCTTGTCTTCGTGTCTTATTATAAATACTATCTTCTTCTATGTTGTAAAAAGATGAAACAGCTTTTACTACATCCTTAACAGAAATTGTTTTTTGAGGTTTTGTAGAATCTTTTGTAAGTTGTTTAACTTCATTAAGAGAAAGATCTCTACCTTTGAGTTGGGACTGACATATTACTGCGTTGAGGGTTCCTTCTAACTCTCTAATACTTCCATGAACAATAGACGCAATATAATAAGCTGCTTCAGGAAGAAGATTAAAATTGTTTAATTGAGACTTTGTTTGGAGTATCGCAATCTTTGATTCTGTATCAAGAGGAGAAATATCAATAATCATACCTGCTAAAAACCTTGATTTGAGGCGATCCTCTAGGTTTTGGAGATAGTTTGGGTGAACATCAGATGAAAATATAATCTGCTTGTTACTATCATACATATAGTTAAAAAGATGAAAAAGTTCCTCTTGAGTTTTTTCTTTATTTGATAAGAATTGGATATCGTCCATAATAAAAACGTCATATTTTCGATATTTTTCTTTGAAGTTATTAACCTTATTTGATTGTACAGAGTTTATATAATCAATTGTAAAACGTTCAGATGTTACATAATGAATACGTTTCTCTTTATGATGATTTTTGATATGGTTCCCTACCGCCTGCATAAGGTGAGTTTTTCCAAGTCCTGTATTTCCATAAAAGAAGAGTGGATTGTAAGCAACAGGTTTTTTAATAATAGCTTGTGATGCTGCATATGCGAGTTCATTAAAAGGACCCACTACGAATGTTTCGAATGTATAACGAGGATTTAGATTGTCGTCAGGATTGATATATAAAGAATTTAAAGGTAATTCTTTATTTGGACTTGGTATTTCAGTTACAAACTCTTCTTTCTTTTTATTAATTGGAGCAATAACATATTCAATAGATCGAACAGATTCGAGGGCTGTTCTTAAATTTTCGAGAATTTGTTTATGAAATCTTTTTATAAGCCAATCTTTTACAAAAGTATTTGGAACTGCTAGATATACAGTACCTGAATCAATCTTAGAAATATAAATATCTTTAAACCAAGTAGAAAAAGTAGCCTTAGTAACATCAATCTCAATCTTTACTAAAACTGAATCCCATAAGGTTTTGCTATCCATAATGAACAATATTATATAGTTTACTTTTTATAAAAGAACTTGAATTATTTAAAATGTTATGTTGATAAGTTGTTGATAACTTAATAGCTTGTGTTTGAAGGTTAATTTTTTACTTTTATAACACACAATTTTATAAGATAAGGTTAAGACTTGAAATAAACTAAGAAATAAGCTATTATCACACTCATGTCACGAACATACCAACCTAAAAAGAGAAAAAGAGCAAAAACTCATGGTTTTTTAGTTAGATCAAAAACTCATGGTGGAAAAAGAACTCTCCTTGCACGACGACGAAAGGGTCGAGCTCAACTTACTGTTAAAAAGGCTAAATAGTCTTATTTAAAGTGATTTAGAATTTTTAAAGAATCTAAACCTCTAAAATATGAAAAACCAAGAGATTAGCACACTTATTGGTCAAAAAAGAGCTTATAATTCAAGCTCTTTTTTGTTGTATGTTTCAAAATTTGATATAAATAATGTAAAAAAAGGTCAAAAAAGGTCTAAAAATATAGCTATTTTAGTATCTAAGAAGATTTTTAAAACAGCGGTTTCACGTAATAAAGCTAGGAGGATGATTAGAAGTTCTATAAATAGGATCTTTTCTGATATTTCAGAGGGTAATAAAAGTCTTTTAAAGGAAAAAAAGATTCAGTTTAATTCGTATAACCTTATTTTTAGCCTTAAAAAAGGCTTTGAAAAAGTTGATTTTAAGGATTTGATAGTAGAAATTAAACAAAGTTTACTTAAAAATGTTATTATATAAGTATGATTTCATCTTTATTTCATGGTCTTTTTTATGACCCATTATATAACTTACTAGTTTTTGTAATTCAACATGTACCAGGAGGTGATGTGGGTCTAGCTACTATTATAGTTACTTTGATTGTTAAGTTGATACTCTTTCCTCTTTCAAAACAAGCTACGAAAACGCAGCTTAAAATGAAGGTTTTAGAACCTGAAATAGCTAAAATTAAAGAGAAATATGGCTCAAATAGAGAGGAATTTGGAAGAAAAACACTTGAATTCTATCGAAACAATCAACTGAACCCATTTGCTAGTTTTTTTCTTATACTCCTCCAGCTTCCTGTTATTATTGCCCTAGCTTATATTTTTATAAGTGGAGGTTTACCAACAATTAAGACTGATATTCTCTATTCTTTTATACAAATACCTACTGCTATAACAACACTATTCTTAGGTTTTGTTGATGTAGGAGGAAGGAGTATTATTTTAAGTATTATTGCTGGTTTAGCTCAGTTTGTTCAAATAAGACTCTCTGTCCCTGCTTATACACCCTCAAAAGATCCTTCAAAGAATCCTTCTTTTGGTGATGATTTGGCAAAAAGTATGAATGTTCAGATGAGATATGTGATGCCTGTTTTCATGTTCTTTGTTTGTCTGTCTGTTTCTGGAGCAGTAGCGTTGTATTGGATTACAGGTAGTTTATTCACAATTGCACAGGAACTCTACTTTAGAAAGAATATTAAGAAGACTGCATAAAACCTTTCTTTATAAGGATGAAGCAGTATTAATTAGATGTTGTAGAAGAGGTTGAAGTACTATTGATTGAATCTAATGGATTAATTTCAAATTTCTTCACGGGTTCTACTAGTTGAAGTCCCCAAAGTGTGAGGTCAGCCTTGTTTGTAAAGACAAGATAATCTTCACTAGGACTTAGATATAAATTTGTTACATCTATAACATCCCCTGCTTCTTCTTGAATATTCATTATTAATCTTGATTCACCTGTATCAACATCAATCTTCCATATTGAATCTGAAAAATTTATAAGACCTTGGTACCAAACATCTGGATATGTACTAAATGCAATGTTTTCAGGTACAGCACAGAAAATAACTGACTCTTCTAATTTAGACCATATACATTTTTCAGGAAGAGTTGTGAGAGTAATGTTTGTTGCTATGTCACTTGTACGGTCTAAGTAGTTAAGTGAAAAAGTTCCCTTCTCGCTAGCACTATAAATAACTTTTGATAAATTAGGAGATGTTAATGTTGTTAAACCATAAATATTTCCAAGTACTCGTGTAATTTGTTTATTTTGAGTATTGAGAATATAGGAAAAACCAGGAGCAAAACCAGAAGCTTTTGTTGTGAGTGTAATGTTTTTTTCTTGTGGCCAAGAAGGAATCCATTCTCTGTAGGGTGTATCAAAAATACCAACTGTTGAACCCCCATCAATTTTTGAAAGCAAACCTCTAACCCCTGTTTCCATTATCGAAAATAACTGTGTTTTGCTAGGTGATATAGCAATTTGAGACATTTGAATAGGTAAATCTTTAACTTCAAGATTTTTTACTTCACCTTCTGACGTTGAGGCTAAAACCAATGATGCATACTGTGTACTTACAATGTCAGAACTTCCAATTAAACCTCTTAAAATTAAATTGTCTCCTTTGTCTGTAAAGTATGCCTCATATATCTTAGGTGTGGTTGTGTTTGATATACGAGTTTTTTCAAGAGTGCTTGTAGCTGTTTCATAGATATGTCCAGTTCCTCTTTCTATATATCGAATTGTTACCTTAGTATCAATAATTTTAGGTTGTTTTTGTACAACCTTTTTTGAGTTTGAAGCTGATAGATCTGCAGGTTCTACATTTTTATTTGTTTCCTCATATATTGGTGTTGAAATAAAATCTGTTCCAGCTGTTGGAACATCACTTATTTGTCTGAGTTTTGGTATTTTTACTTCACTAATAGTCCCTGTATTTATTATAGGGCTACTTGTTCCATTATTATTGTTATTTGAATTAGGGTTATTAGGATCATAACCACCAAAGTTTCCTCTGTTTACTTGCCCTCCTAAAATAGTAGAACCTGGGTTTTTATTTTTTGTATAAAAGTAAAAACCAATAAGTCCCCCTACAAATAAACTAACAACAAGAATAATAATAATTAAAGAGGTTTTCTTGGAAATCATTTCTTTAATTATACATTCTTATACATTCTGGAGCTAGTGAAATATCTGCAGTTTTATTATCTTAAAATTAAATTAGATTAATTTCTAAGTACTGACCAATAAGCTGAACCTCCTCTCCATCCAGCTGGTCCATTCCAGCACGTAATACAGTTGTCTCTTACTATTAAAGATTCAAGTCTCCCAATTCCTACCTCAAGGTTTTTATAAGGATCTTTTAAGTCGTTACTACTATATCCCTTTCTAGAAGCTTCAGGGTCCTCTTTTGACATCTGTAAGAGACCAACTGAAAGTGTTCCAGGACCCTTGCTTCCACCTGGTTCTTGATAAGTTGTGTTTGGATTAAAACTAGATTCACACTCTATCATTCCCCCTAAAATAAGTAGCCATCCCTCAGCTGAAACTTGTCCACCTACAAAATATGAACCAGCATCAGTAGGTCGAGTTTGAGGTAGTCGTGATTTTTTTATTAAATCTAAGGCGTAAGCAGACCAGTTTAGGTTTGGAATATTTCGAGGTTTTATTTTACTACCAGATGTGTTTATTCCGTTTGGTCCTTTTTTACAATTACCTCCCCCACTTGATATTCCAGAACTTAACAATGCTGTATTTACTACTCCTTCAGCATATGGATAACTACTCAACGAATTCTGACTTGGAATGAGAGGTCCAGACGCAACACTTATACCTTGTGTAAACGTCACATCCACCTTCTCTATGGCCCCTATGGAGCCAGTAGACTCAACCTGTAGATCACTCTTAAGTAGAT